>NZ_JBHSBA010000005.1:0-803257 GCF_042650365.1 Nocardia rhizosphaerae | reverse complement strand
GCTCAACAACCGACCCCGCAAGAGCCTCGACTGGAAGACCCCGGCTGAGGTGTTCGAGGAGCAGCTACGCTCACTCCCACAACCCGGTGTTGCAACGACCGGTTGAACCCAGTCAATTTCGAAGCCGGAAGTTCGTGGGCGCCTTGACTCGTCACGGCATGTCCGGATCGATGGGCCGTGTCGGCGCGGCCGGTGACAACGCCGCTATGGAGAGTTTCTTCGCGCTGCTGCAGACGAACGTCCTCGATCGCCGATCCTGGTGCAGCCGTGAGGAATTGCGCATCGCGATCGTCACCTGGATCGAACGGACCTACCACCGCCGCCGACGGCAAGCCGCCCTCGGCCGTTTGACACCCATCGAATACGAAACCATCATGACCCCACCGGCCAGTCAGGCTGCGTGACCGAACCTGTCACCTGATCTTGCAGCAGTCCCATCAGCGCCCTCGCGCCGCAACTGGGTGATCAGGCGAGCGAACGTGCGTGGCCGCAGCCCGGAAAACAACTCCACCATCACCGGGTCAGACGCCGAGATCACCACCCGCGACACGATACCCGTTGCCACTCAACGGATTACGGGACATCCCTTAGGACGACAGCGACCCCTCCGGCGCCGGTCGTCGCTGCTGGCGCGCTAGCAGCCGCCGCACCCAATGCTAGATACCCCGCAGTACAACCAAACGGGGTAGCATGAGCGGTTGATGCGGTCGATATCGAGCCGAGTGTTACCCCTGCGAGTACGATCGCACCTGTAGCGACAGCCTTACCGAACCGGTTCATTTGCGGGTTCCTATCTGTTGGTTATTGCAGCGGGAATCTGGAACGTGTGTACAGCCGGGTGGTAGGAATTCTGGCTTCCCACCACCCGGCTATATGAGGCCCGACTGGTTTGAGTTCTCAGGCGCGAGGTTGTTGCCGCGCAATATTCGGGATCGCGTCAGCATGGGGCGCACCGACGTATATTGGTCGGTGTGGCGCAAGGAGACGAGCCGGCCACTCGAAAGGTTTAGCGGTACAACGGGCCGTGCGCCGAGATATCGGGCTTCTCCTGTTTTCGAGTTGGTGGAGAGGCTGCCGTATCTCCAGGATTAGTGATACAGCTTGTTGAAGTAGAACTTGGATCCGTCAAGGCCGAATGCCGCACCTCCGAGGCAGTCCGTCACGATGCCGTTGATCTGCGTTGCGGCTACCGCACGTGAGGCTTCGCATTGTTCCCAGGTGTCGAACGGGCCGATATATTCAGCCGAGGCGACCCCGCTTGCGCCCAGAATGATTGCGGTAGCCGCCAGAACAGTGCCGCCGATTTTTCGAAACATTTTTCTCCCAAGATTTGGTTCATAGGACAGAGCAGTACGTAAAGGCCGTCGATCACCTAAGTGGTGAAACTTTGGCGCGAATCCCCTCGTTGCCTGCTCGGGAAGAACCTTCTCAAAGCTCGTATCAACCTATCAATAGCCGTTCAACCACTTCGCAGTTCAAGGACACTTGGCGGCCGCAGATTGTGACGCTGGCCGGCAGTGAGGCCAGTCCTCCAGTGGCGTGAGGAGGCCTGGTTGAGCCAATCTCGGAACTGGCTAAAGGTGAAGTACATCGGATACGATGTCTGTTGTGACAGACGAGACGAAGTCGGCATCGATGTCCGCTCGGGACGACGAAGGTGGGACCCACCGACACAAGCGGGGAGAGAGAAAGCAGCGACCCTTCTGGCAAGAATTCCCGATTCTCATTGTGATCGCTGCCGTAATCGCAGCTCTGATGGTGACCTTCGTTGGCAGGCCGTATGTTATCCCGTCGCAATCTATGGAGGACACCCTTCAAATCGGGGATCGCATCTACGTGCAGAAGATCACCTATTACGGTAGCGATCCCGCTCCTGGTGACGTGGTGGTGTTCGTAGGGCCGCCGTCGTGGAATGACCTGTACAAGTCCATACGCTCTGATAACACGGTTGTGAGGGGCATGCAGAACTTCCTCGCCTACTTCGGTCTCGTCCCTCCAGATGAGAACGACTTGGTGAAACGCGTCATCGCAGTCGGTGGACAGACTGTGCAGTGTTGCGATGCCCAAGGTCGGGTGATGGTTGACGGTAAGCCGCTCGATGAGCCCTATATCAAGAAGGATCATCCGTGGTATACCGACCGACCCAACGCGGTCTACCCAGCTGGGCGAGTGTTCGGACCTGTGACGGTGCCGGACGGGCACATGTGGGTAATGGGCGACAACCGCAACGAGTCGCGAGATTCAAGGGCGCATGTCAGCGACGATCTTCAGGGAACTGTTCCGTTTGACAATGTCCGTGGTAAGACTGTCTTCAAGATCTGGCCACCAAGTCGACTTGGACCGGTTCATTCGCAAGATCCTCACGGCTGAAGTTGGTGTGCAGTCCGTGGTCGTAAAGGAAGTTGTTGACCGATGTCATCGGCGGGTCAAGATTTGCGATTCGCAAGGTTGACGGAGAATTCGTGCCAAATGTTGGCACAAGCGTTCGCTAGTTCGGCAGCTGCCGATATCTGATGTGCCGGAACAGTCTGAATCAACCGTCTAGCGCTGCGTTGATCGATTGTTCCGGCAAAGAAGCGGAGAAGTGCCCGTCCATCATCCGTCGACGTCAGCGACGGATCTTTGCGGAGTCTGTTCAGCAGGACATCCACAGTAGCGGCAGGTAGGATTTCTTTTTCGGCGCTCTGACCAGTCTGGTCGACGGGACCCAGTTGGTCGTGTCGCAGTCGAGCCTTGACATCCCTGACAGTTGCCGGTGAGAGTCCCACAGCTCTGGCTACCTCCCGTAGAGAGGAGTTGGGGTTCAATTTGAGTATCTCTGTTGCGCGCAGCCTCGCAGCCGTGCTGTCGAGTGGTCGCATCTTTCCGTCCTTGCCCAATCTTTTGTTCAACTGGGTCCCGGTGTCAGTTGAACAGGATCGGATTGATGCTACGGTTTTCGTCGAGATTCCGACCATGTCGGCGATCATGCGATCGGACCATTCTGGATGTGTCGCCACGATTCGACGAGTTGCTGCCTGGCGATCCTCTCTGGTCAGGGGCAAACCTTGCTCGGCATTCGCGTGTACAGCGAACAGAAAGGCCTCGGCGTCAGTGCCTTCAAAGAATTGGACCATGATCGTTGGAGTGCCACGCCGCCGTGCAGCCATCAAGCGGTGCGCGCCATCGATTACCTCCATAGATCGACGGTTGACAATAATCGGAGGCAGCGCTTGGTCCGTGTCGATCAGATATTTGATGTGTCGATTGTCGAGACCGCGCAGCCTCGGTGAATAGGCAAGTTTGACCAGGTCGACCGGTGTTGGCTCGGGCGATGAACTCAGGTTGGATCGAAAGTTGTAATAGACGTGGGGCTCTAATTCTACAGACAAGATCAATCTCCAGGCACAGGCCATCCAGGCGGATGGGAGACCTCCGGTTTGGTGGCTCTTGATGATCCGCATCGCGAAATTAGATCAGCGGACCTGGCGCGTAGTCTGCAGAATAGGGCTCGGCGAACTTCATTTCCTGCCTCGGCCTCGCTGAATCATTTGGATATTTAGTCGATTTGACCGACCAGAGTCAGTGGATCAAATATTGAGAAGTGGTGCATCTTCGGCGATACCGTCTTGGTTGCCTAATGTGGGCGCCACGACTGTCTTGTGGTGCTGGTGGTCGTTCGCATTCCGGCTGGCTGAGGGCAGTGTGACGAAGCTGCTGGCAGTTGTTTGTGAGGGCCCGGCCGCTGCTTGTGCAGCAGTGGGGGTAGTACTGGGCGCTTTCTCGGACGCTGGGCTGGTGGGCGTACCAGCTTGGTTGCCGCTTCCATTGCTGCCCTTTGTGTCGCCAGCGCCTGGATCGGTCGGGGTGGTCGGTTTCTCGGCGGTGGTTGCCTCGGAGGGGTTCCCGGCGCTTGACTGGCTAGTGTCGGGCGCGGTTGTTCCCGTGACCTGGGCGCTGTTCGACGCTTCGATCATCGCCGCGCCCGCTGTTCCGATAGCGGTGATGATCTCGTCCGTATTGCTGGCGAGGGTCGAGAGCTTATCGAGAATATCAGGTAGGCTGCCGGTGAATTTGCTGATGGTGTCCAAAAGGGATATCACATTCTCCGGTGACCAATTGTCCGGGTCGAAAGCGGAGTTGGTGTCGCTTCCGGTGCCTGTCGGGGTGGAGGGGGTCGATGGTGCCGTTGTAGCGGGTGTGGTCGTCCCGCCTGTCGTGTCACCTGAGATCGGGGTTCCGCTGGGCTGGGGCGCTGCGCCGGGCTGCGCGGTCGTAGCGGTTTGTGCCGCAATAGTTTGCGCTGGGGTTGTCTTCGCGGGCGTAGTCGTTGCTGGGTTTCCGGTGGCACCACTCTCGTCGCCCGTGTTCGCAGCCGCGATTGGGGATCCCACCAAGGCGCTGATTTGCTGAGTCGACGTGCCTTCGTTCGGGCTCAACACTGAAGCTGCTGTGCTCACCTCAGCGACCGTCGTGCGCGCCGAGGCGTCCAGAGCCGTCTGGGCAGTGAGCAGTGCGGACAAAGCTGAAGTTACTTGTGACTGGTGGTATGCGGTATCATCAGCGCTGATCGACGAACCCGTAGCTGCGGTCACTGCCCAGTCGTCGGAGACATCTGCACCCGCGCTGAGAGCATCGTCGACCTTACTCAATACCGTCGTGCGGTGGCTGGTCATGGTATTGCCGCCATCGATCAGTTGCTGGCCCAGCTCGTTCACCAACGTCGCTGCCCGCGTCGCCGCGGCTCGGTCACCGGCAACCCGATCGTAGGCGGCCAGATAAGCATCCCCCGACCAATGCGAGCCCGCGTTGCGGATGTAGGTCACCGCTGAGTCTGTAATCCCGCTGAAATGACCGTTCCGGTTGAGAATTGATTGACCTACCTCCGTTAGCTGCCACGGCTGCCATTGTGATCGGACCTCGGTCAACGTGGGAAAGGCGCCGACCTGGGTTTCCGCCGCGGTGCCGGTTCCTGCTGCCTGTTCGTTTGAACTTCTCACAGCGCGACCTCCACGTTATTCATGCTCGTGCAGAATTCTTGATCGGTGATCTGATAGTCATCCGCCCCGCCGCGCGCGAGTGTCGAAACCTCCTGGCACCGGCTCCCGTAGCCTCTCCATACCGATTCCACCGCCGAGACCACTGAGCGGACCACCGCGCTCGACAATGTCAGCCCGGTGGTCTCCGGCACCGCATCGGACAGTTTCAGGTCTACTGCCGACGCCGCGACACTCGTCAAGGACGAAGAGAGCGCACGCAACTCATCTGGATCAACCATCATGACAATCTCTCCCAATCCCCCGGTGACACAGGAACATAGCGGCTGTACAGGACTCACCACGCAAGGCAGCGAGCAGCCGTCGCCGTCGGAACCGTTGCGGTGCAGTTGTTTTGGGCTTCATATGGATTGGACGGGACTCCACGGACTCCGGTTCCCGACAAGAATGGTGAGTCACATCACATTCGGCGTGGAAGCGTGCCAAACACGTGGAAGAAGGTCCGGTGGTCGCCGGGCCGATGTCGATAGGTAGCTGAACCGTGCTGCCCAGCAAGGTGTTTGATCGTAGGGTGGCGTGCGAGTCGGCGGATCGCCTGGTGAGGGCTTGTCCAGAACGAACGGTCATCTACCAGAGCCCTCCTTGACGGTTCTGCTCTGCGGCG
Source organism: Nocardia rhizosphaerae (assembly GCF_042650365.1). Classification (NCBI taxonomy): domain Bacteria; kingdom Bacillati; phylum Actinomycetota; class Actinomycetes; order Mycobacteriales; family Nocardiaceae; genus Nocardia; species Nocardia rhizosphaerae. The sequence goes on along the minus strand of NZ_JBHSBA010000005.1, from coordinate 797,617 downwards.
GTGCCCTAGTCGTCGTTCGGCCCTGCATGTTCCCCGCCGGTGTGATCAGCTGGCATTGCGCAGAGAGCGGATAACGATGGTGGCACTGGATCCTGGTCAACACAGCATGCTCATGTTGGCCTACCTCCGCTACGGCGGTCCGGTTGCTGCGCTCGGGCCCGGTCCGAGGTCTCGACCTGGTACTGCCTGGGGTGGTGCGTTGCGGAAACGGTCACGCTGCTGGGGGCATGTGGCGCCAGAGTTGGAGGTTGCGCTGCTGTCCCGGCTGACCGCCCGACTCGTCAAGGTGATCGGGGTTCTTTAGGAACGCAGGTGTCAAAGCCGCTGTGGAAGGGGTGAAGGGGCTCACTGTCGTGACGATCTCTGAGGTCCCAGGAGGCCCCCGAAATCGGGAAACTTTGTTGTGGACGCCGTTGTTCGGCGGGTGTCCCCGGTCGGTGAGGCGTGCGTTCCTTTGGCGGCAGCGGCAAGATCGCGCGGTTGTCGGGCTCCGCGAGGTGGCGGGCGGCTCGCCTGAATCGGTAGCTGTTGTCGTGTCGCACGCCTGTTCGCGTCTGCCGCCGTCGACCGCGCTAGGTAGAGTTTCGGCTATGCGGTTCAAACCTGCGGTGGCGGTCGGGCTGGCCTGCGTGGCGCTCGCCGGCTGCGGATCGGGAGACTCCGGCGACGCGTCGGGTCCGCGAGGGAATCCGCCGAAGGTCGCCGCGCTCGGCCCCTTCGTCGGCGAGTGCGGACATGTCAGCGACGACGAGGTGCGATCGATCGCCGGGCTGTCGCAGGTGTCGGCGGTGTTTCGCAACGCGGTCGGGTGCAACTGGCAGTCGGCCGGTCTGGATTCCGCCGTGGTGACGTTCGCCTCGTATCGCGGCAGCCCGATCGAGCGGGAGCGGGCCTGGGTGGAGTCGAAGGACCGGGTGACCGAGTCCATCACGTTGCGGGGCCGCACCGGGTTCCAGTCGCACGGCTCCAGCCTCGGCACCACGACGTGCGACTACGCCATCAGCCTCGGCGACGACTTCTTCGAGTGGTCCACCTTCGGCTACACCGTCGCGGGCCGCGAGCCGTGTGCGGCGGCCGAGCAGCTCGCGGAACTGACGCTGGAGCGGTTGCGGTGACGAGAGCGACGATGCGCGCGGCGGCGGTCGTGCTCGCGATGGTGTCCGCGGGCACCGTGCTGGCCGGCTGCGGCCGGACCGTGCCCGGCACGCCGGTCGAGGTCGGTGCCGGTGGTGGCGGCAGCGGTGCGGTGAACATGGACTTCGACAAGCTGCTGCGCGAATGCGAAGTGCTGACGCTGGCGCAGATGGCCGACGCCGTCGGCGGGAACGCGTATTTCAACGACTCGTTCGTCGGGGCGGTGTGCATGTGGGACGTCGAGGGCGCGCCGGGTGGCAATGCCAAGCTCACCTTGAACTGGTATGAGAACGGGTCGCTCAATGTCGAGCGGCAGACCTATCAGAAGCTCGGGTACGACTCGGCGATCACCACGATCCAAGGCGCGTCGGCCGTCGAGATCCGCCGGCCGGGTGACCCGGATTCCTGCGGGGTCACCGCGAAGGCCGCCGATGCAGGCGTGGTCGGTTGGTGGATCAACTACCGTGCGGGATCCGCGCACCCCGACCCGTGTCCGGTGGCGGCCAAGCTCGTCGAACTGACCCTGAACAGGGCCAGGTAGCGCCGTGACCTGGCCCCCGCTTTGACCCCGGTTCGGGCGGGCGCGTATCGTGGATCGCTGTGCCCGGATTGCTACGGGCAAGTTCGTGCGTGAACGTAGGCCAGCGAGAGCGGCCGGTGCGTTCCAGCGTGCCCTGAGAAGGGCCACTGACCTGCGCGCGACACGCCCGACCGCGGGTCAAAGGAAACGTGGCTGGACGTGCAGGTTAGAAGTTGACCAACACCAAAGGGGTCCCCGCACAGGCGGGGATGAGCCAGAAAGCCGGTATATGCCAACCATCAACCAGCTGGTCCGCAAGGGTCGCCGCGACAAGGTCGCCAAGACCAAGACCGCGGCCCTGAAGGGGAGCCCGCAGCGTCGTGGCGTGTGCACTCGCGTGTACACCACGACCCCGAAGAAGCCGAACTCCGCGCTCCGTAAGGTCGCGCGTGTTCGCCTGACCAGCGCGGTCGAGGTCACGGCTTACATCCCCGGCGAGGGCCACAACCTGCAGGAGCACTCGATGGTGCTCGTGCGTGGCGGTCGTGTGAAGGACCTCCCCGGTGTCCGCTACAAGATCATCCGTGGCTCGCTCGACACCCAGGGTGTGAAGAACCGCAAGCAGGCTCGCAGCCGCTACGGCGCCAAGAAGGAGAAGAGCTGATATGCCACGCAAGGGCCCCGCACCCAAGCGTCCGCTGATCAACGACCCGGTCTACGGGTCCCCGCTGGTCACTCAGCTGGTCAACAAGATCCTGCTGGACGGCAAGAAGTCCACCGCCGAGCGTATCGTCTACGGTGCGCTGGAGCAGGCGCGCGAGAAGACCGGCACCGACCCGGTCGTCACCCTCAAGCGTGCGCTGGACAACGTCAAGCCCGCCCTCGAGGTGAAGCCCCGCCGTGTCGGTGGCGCCACCTACCAGGTGCCGGTCGAGGTCCGTCCCGGCCGCGCCAACACCCTGGCGCTGCGCTGGCTGGTCAGCTACTCGCGCGCCCGTCGCGAGAAGACCATGGTCGAGCGTCTCGCCAACGAGCTCCTCGATGCCAGCAACGGCCTCGGCGCTTCGGTGAAGCGTCGCGAGGACACCCACAAGATGGCCGAGTCGAACCGGGCCTTCGCGCACTACCGCTGGTGATTGCCGCCCGGCCCGTCGCTAGTGTCGGCGCCGGAAGGCTTTCAGTCGGGACGCGGCACCTCGGTGCCGCCCCCGGCGTTGACATTGTGACGACCCGAACCAGGGTCGTTCCCGAGAATCCCAACTAGCTAACGAGCGGGGAAGATTTCCGTGGCACAGGACGTGCTCACCGACCTGAACAAGGTCCGCAACATCGGCATCATGGCCCACATCGATGCGGGCAAGACCACCACTACCGAACGCATCCTCTTCTACACCGGTATCACCTACAAGATCGGTGAGGTCCACGACGGCGCGGCCACGATGGACTGGATGGAGCAGGAGCAGGAGCGTGGTATCACCATCACCTCCGCCGCTACCACCTGCTTCTGGAAAGACAACCAGATCAACATCATCGACACCCCAGGGCACGTCGACTTCACCGTCGAGGTGGAGCGGTCGCTGCGCGTGCTCGATGGTGCCGTCGCGGTGTTCGACGGTAAAGAGGGCGTCGAACCGCAGTCCGAGCAGGTGTGGCGTCAGGCCGACAAGTACGACGTGCCGCGTATCTGCTTCGTGAACAAGATGGACAAGCTCGGTGCCGACTTCTACTTCACCGTGCAGACCATCAAGGACCGCCTCGGTGCCAAGCCGCTGGTCATCCAGCTGCCGATCGGCGCGGAGAACGACTTCGAGGGCATCGTCGACCTGGTCGAGAACAATGCCAAGGTGTGGAAGGGCGAGACCAAGCTCGGCGAGTCCTACGAGGTCATCGACATCCCGGCCGACCTCAAGGACAAGGCCGAGCAGTACCGCCAGGAACTGATCGAGACCGTCGCCGAGTCCGACGAGGCGCTGCTCGAGAAGTTCTTCGGTGGCGAGGAGCTCTCCGTCGAGGAGATCAAGGGCGCCATCCGCAAGATGACCGTCGCCTCCGAGCTGTACCCGGTGCTGTGTGGTTCCGCGTTCAAGAACAAGGGCGTGCAGCCCATGCTCGACGCGGTCATCGACTACCTGCCCTCCCCGCTGGACGTCGAGGCCACCGAAGGCCACGTGCCCGGCAACGAGGAAGAGACCGTCACCCGCAGGCCCAACGTCGACGAGCCGTTCTCGGCGCTGGCGTTCAAGATCGCGGTGCACCCCTTCTTCGGTGAGCTCACCTACGTCCGCGTGTACTCGGGCGAGGTCGCCTCCGGCGCCCAGGTCGTCAACTCGACCAAGGGCAAGAAGGAGCGTCTGGGCAAGCTGTTCCAGATGCACTCCAACAAGGAGAACCCGGTCGGCACCGCCTCCGCCGGTCACATCTACGCCGTGATCGGCCTGAAGGACACCACCACCGGTGACACCCTGTCCGATCCGCAGAACCAGGTCGTCCTCGAGTCGATGACCTTCCCGGACCCGGTCATCGAGGTCTCCATCGAGCCCAAGACCAAGTCCGACCAGGAGAAGCTCGGCACCGCGATCCAGAAGCTGGCGCGCGAGGATCCGACGTTCTCGGTCAAGCTCGACGCCGAGACCGGCCAGACCGTCATCGGCGGCATGGGCGAGCTCCACCTCGACATCCTCGTCGACCGCATGAAGCGCGAGTTCAAGGTCGAGGCGAACGTCGGTAAGCCGCAGGTGGCCTACCGCGAGACGATCACCAAGCCGGTCGAGAAGCTCGAGTTCACGCACAAGAAGCAGACGGGTGGCTCCGGCCAGTTCGCGAAGGTCATCATCGCGGTCGAGCCGTTCGTCGGCGAGGACGGCGCGCACTACGAGTTCGAGAACAAGGTCACCGGTGGCCGCGTTCCGCGTGAGTACATCCCGTCGGTCGACGCGGGTGCCCAGGACGCCATGCAGTACGGCGTGCTCGCCGGCTACCCGCTGGTGAACCTGAAGGTCACTCTGCTCGACGGCGCGTACCACGACGTCGACTCGTCGGAAATGGCGTTCAAGATCGCGGGCTCGCAGGCCCTCAAGGAAGCGGCCCGCAAGGCCGGTCCGGTGATCCTCGAGCCGCTGATGGCGGTCGAGGTCATCACGCCCGAGGATTACATGGGCGACGTGATCGGCGACCTCAACTCCCGCCGTGGCCAGATCCAGGCCATGGAGGAACGCAGTGGTGCCCGTGTCGTCAAGGCGCTGGTTCCGCTCTCGGAGATGTTCGGCTACATCGGTGACCTGCGGTCGAAGACCCAGGGTCGCGCGAACTACTCCATGGTGTTCGCCCAGTACGCGGAGGTTCCGGCCAACGTGTCCAAGGAGATCATCGCCAAGGCGACCGGCGAGTAATTCGCTTGCCGCGGCCTTGTACGCTAGGCCGCGGCAACCGGGCGTCAGCACGACCCCCCTTAATAACCGCACTGCTGCAAAAGCACGCACTAACTAGTCCAGGAGGACCACAGTGGCGAAGGCGAAGTTCGAGCGGACGAAGCCCCACGTCAACATCGGCACCATCGGTCACGTCGACCATGGCAAGACCACGCTGACGGCTGCTATCACCAAGGTGCTGGCCGAGAAGTACCCGGACCTGAACGAGACGTTCGCGTTCGATCAGATCGACAAGGCGCCGGAGGAGAAGGCTCGTGGTATCACGATCAACATCTCCCACGTCGAGTACCAGACCGAGAAGCGCCACTACGCGCACGTCGACGCCCCTGGCCACGCCGACTACATCAAGAACATGATCACCGGTGCGGCCCAGATGGATGGCGCCATCCTCGTGGTCGCCGCCACCGACGGCCCGATGCCGCAGACCCGTGAGCACGTGCTGCTCGCCCGTCAGGTCGGCGTGCCCTACATCCTGGTCGCGCTGAACAAGTCGGACATGGTCGACGACGAGGAGATCCTCGAGCTCGTCGAGATGGAGGTCCGCGAGCTGCTGGCCTCGCAGGAGTTCGACGAGGACGCGCCGGTCGTGCGGGTCTCCGGCCTGAAGGCCCTCGAGGGCGACGCGAAGTGGTCGGAGTCGGTTCTCGAGCTGATGAACGCCGTCGACGAGTCGATCCCGGACCCGGTCCGTGAGACCGAGCTCCCCTTCCTGATGCCGGTCGAGGACGTCTTCACGATCACCGGTCGTGGCACCGTCGTCACCGGTCGCGTCGAGCGCGGCATCATCAACGTGAACGAGGAAGTCGAGATCGTCGGCATCCGTCCGGAGAAGACCAAGACCACGGTCACCGGTATCGAGATGTTCCGCAAGCTGCTCGACCAGGGCCAGGCGGGCGACAACGTCGGCCTGCTGGTTCGTGGCATCAAGCGCGAGGACGTGGAGCGCGGCCAGGTCGTCGTGAAGCCGGGCACCACCACCCCGCACACCGAGTTCGAGGGCCAGGCGTACATCCTGTCGAAGGACGAGGGCGGCCGCCACACCCCGTTCTTCAACAACTACCGTCCGCAGTTCTACTTCCGCACCACCGACGTGACCGGTGTCGTCACCCTCCCCGAGGGCACCGAGATGGTCATGCCGGGCGACAACACCGAGATGAGCGTCAAGCTGATCCAGCCGGTCGCCATGGACGAGGGCCTGCGCTTCGCGATCCGCGAGGGTGGCCGCACCGTCGGTGCCGGTCGCGTCACCAAGATCGTCAAGTGATTCAGTAGTCACTGACACCGCCTACGGCGTCGCTCCTTCGGGAGCGGCGCCGTTCGGCGTTTCCGGGGGAGGTTGCGTCGCAAGGAGTTTCCAAGGGCGGCGGAAAATCGTGCTGGCAGTTGTGTCCGACGTGGCACTATGTAGAGAACGGCGCAGGGGGGTGGCAGCGGTGTCGGACGATCGCGGATTTCTGGACAAGGCTGGGGGACAGGCAGATTCAGGTGGCGTCCGCGGGGCCGACGGCGGGGCGCGGCCGCCGCGTTGGCCGCAGCGGCCCCCGCCGCCGGAACCGTTCCGGTTTCCCTCGGAAGGGCGGTCCGACGAGCGGGCCAGACGGCAGCTGCGTGAGGCCGAGGCCGAGGCGGATCGGTCATCGGCGATGGTCGGCACCTTTGTGTGCGTGGGGATCGCGGCGCTGATCGGCGGGGCCTATCTGTTCGACAAGGGCGACAGCCCCGAGCCGGTGGTGGCGTCGTGCGTGCGCGAGGAGCGGAGCGGGCAGCGGACAGTCGTGTCCGACAGTCTGTGCCAGAGCTCAGGGTCGGGCGGCGGATCCTATGTCGGCAAGACGACCCTGAACTGGCCGCAGTACCGCTATTACTACGGCGGCACCGCGCCGATGGGGGGAACGCCGTCCGGCGGCACCACCATCAAGCCCTCCGACGCCGAGATCAGGACCAAGAGCGGTGCGGTGATCCAGCGCGGCGGGCTCGGCGGCCGCGGCGGCAGCAGCTCGTGACCTGACAGGTCTCAGGCGGTGCCGTCGAGCCGGACGCGCACCGTCACCCCGCCGCGCTCGTCGCGGACCGCCACGGCATGCCCCCGGTGGTCGACTCCTGCGATGCGCAGGGTGACCGGTCCGCCATCGCCGAGGAAGTTGCGCCACCAGGTTTTCTTGTCGGGCATGGCCACGCCGATCACGTAGTCGGTCCCGGAGCGGCGGTAGTTGACCGGCGTGCTGAAGGTGCGGCCGGAGCGGCGGCCGACGTAGGTGATCTGCGCGAAGGCCTTGCCGAGGACCTTCCCGATGCCGGGCGCCTCGGTGAGCGCGACGATGCCCGTGTTGAATCCGCCGACGGCCTTGCGCAGCAATGATCCCTGATTCATCGGATTCTCCTGTCCTCACAAGAACAACCCCCGTCGAATCCACGGTACCGAGGAATGCGGCACTGTGCCGAACGGCGCTGGTGCCGAAGCGATCCGGGGTGGTCAGCGCACCGAGGCGCCGTACACGTGGGAGACGGTCAATGCCATCAGCACCCGCCGATCCGAAACCATGACCTCGCGGTACTCCCGCCAGTCCGGGTGCTCGCCCGCGGCGGCGCGATAGTAGTCGACCAGGGCGTCGACCTCCGGCCCGTCGGGGTCGGTCCCCGGTCCGATGAGGGTGACGGCGCCCTCGGCGGTGGCCCACGACCAGCCGTCGGCGCTGGTGACCTCGATGGCGGCCCTTGGATCGCGGCGCAGATTGGCGGTCTTGGCCCTGCCCTCGGTGATGGAAACGTAGACGACGCCCGCCTCCCGGTCGTAGTACGGCGTGACCGGGGACAGCTGGGGCAGCCCGTCGGACTTGATGGTGGCGAGCACGCCGAGCCGGGCCGCGGCGAGCAGAGCGTGCGGGTCGAGCGGGGATTCCGGCATCGTCAGGACTCCTGGTTGGGGCGGACGCGAATGACCTGTCGTCGGGACGAACCCCGGCCACTGTCGATTTATGCCCGGGCCCCCGAACTCATCGGGTGGGGCAGCCCCACGAGATCTGCCATGAGGGCCATGTGGTGGGCGAAGTACTCCGCGCGCGACTCGATCGCGCCGTCCAGCCGGCCGAAGATCTCGAAGTTGACCAGACCGAAAAGCTGTGTCCAGCCGGCGAATACGCGGTCGAGGACCTCCGCCGGGAGGTCGCCCGTCACCTGTTCGGTCTGTGAGCGCCGCTCGATCAGGGCGCGCAGGTCGGCGCTGACGGCGGTGGGGAGCGGAGTGGCCGCCGGTGGGGGCTCGAGGTGTCCGGCAGCGACCGCCTCGGCGGCGATATCGGAGAGCAGGAGGACCACGATCGAGGCCGGGCCGACAGTGTCGGCGGGGGCTTTGTAGCCGGGGACCGGGCTGCCGTACAGCAAGCCGTACTCGGCGGGGTGGGCCAGCGCCCAGTCGCGTATGGCACCGCAGGCCGCGAGCCAGCGGCCACGGTAGTCGTCGCCGGGAAGCTTCGCGGCAGCGGAAGTTGCTGCCGCGCCGAGGGATTCATAGCCCTCGCGGATCAGGGTGGTGAGGAGATCGTCTCGGCTGGGGAAGTAGCGATAGAGGGCGGAGGCGACGATGCCGAGATCGCGAGCGACCCCGCGCAGCGAGAGGTCGGCCCCGTCGGTCGCCAGGCGTCGGCGGGCGGCGGCCTTGATCTCCTCGATCATTTCCGAGCGGACGCGGGCTCGCAGTGCGGGGGCGGACATGAGACCAGTGTAGAGAACGCCTGGCTGATTCGAGAACATCTGCCTCTTTCGAGAACGCTGTTCTTGACAGTGTGCTGATCCGCGCATAGTGTCGAAACCGGTAGAGAACGCTGTTCTCGAATAGGAACACCTGTCTGGATCGAGGATCCTCATGTCCCTGCACGTCGTCATCGGAGCTGGACCCGTCGGGTCTGCCACCGCTCAACTCCTGGCTGCGCGAGGCGACGACGTTCGCCTCCTCACACGCAGCGGATCAGGGCCGGAGCGGCCACGCATCACGCGCATCCCCGTCGATGCCGCCGACGCCGCGGCTCTGGCGCCGCACTGCGCGCAAGCGACCGCCATCCACCAGTGCGCGGGCCTCCCGTACGCGCGGTGGGCCGCCGGTTTCCCTCCGCTGATCCGCGCCGCGATCGGTGCCGCCGAAGCCTCCGGCGCGGTCCTGCTCACCGTCGGAAACCTCTACGGCTACGGGCAATTCGACGGCCCGGTCGACGAATCGCGTCCATCGCGCCCCATCGCCGCGAAGGGGCGCGTGCGAGCCGATCTCTGGAACGAGGCTTTGTCCGCGCACCAGGAAGGCCGCATTCGCACCGCGGAGGTGCGCGGCTCCGACTACCTGGGCGCAGGCGCGAACTCGACATTCACGGCGGTGGTCCTGCCCGCGGTCGTCGCGGGCAAGGTGGCCATGTTCCCCGGCGACCCGGACGTCCCGCACAGCTGGACCGCCGTCGACGACGTGGCCCGGACCCTCGTCGCACTGGCCGACGACGAAGCCGCCCTTGGCAGGCCGTGGCACGTGCCGACTCCGGCCCCGATGTCGGTTCGATCGCTGGCTGCGCTGACCGCCACCCTCGCGGGCGCGCCCCCGGCGCGGGTCCGCCGCATGCCGTCGGCACTGTTGTGGACGGCCGGACTCGTCAATGCCGACGCTCGCGAAATCCGCGAACTGCGTTATCAATTCGACCGCCCGTTCGTCCTGAACTCGTCGGCGGCGACCGAGCGATTCGGCATCGAGCCGACGCCGACCCGCCTCGCGCTCGAAGCCACCCTTCGTGCGATGGACGCCGATCAGCCGGGTCGGTCCACGCGGGATCGGCTCATCGGTTGACCGGGCTTTCCGCCGGGTCCAGTCCGCGCGGCAGGCCGGCAGTGGTGAGCAGACGCAACGCGTCGGCCGAAGCCGCGTCGCGCGCGGTGTAGATCTCGAGGCGGTGGTCGGGGCTGTCGGGCTGCAGCCACACCTGGTAGTCGACATCGACGCGGCCGATGGTCGGATGGCGCAGGTCCATCGGGCCGACCGTGCAGTCGGCGACCTCGCCTGTGGCCCACATGGTCGCGAATTCGCTACTGCGCATGGCCAATTCGCCGATCAGCTCGGCGAGGTCGGCGTCGGTGGGGTGGCGGCCCGCGGTGAGCCGCAGGTAGGCCACATGGATGCGGGCCAGGTCGGTCCAGTTGCGGTACAGGTCGCGGGTGAGCGGGTCGAGGAAGAACATGCGCGGGATCGAGGGTCGCCGGTCCAGGTCGCGGGGAGCGTCGAAGTCGAGATGTTCGGCGACAAGGGTGTGGCCGGGGCGGTTCCACGCCAGCACATCGCCGCGACGACCGAGGATCACCGCCGGAACGGTGTCACCGAGGGAGGCGAGCAGGGTGAGTACCCGCTCGTGCGGTTGCTCCGGTGCCTCACGCACCAGCCGGGGTGCACCGGAGCGGCCCGCGAGATTGCGCAGGTGGGTGGTCTCGGCCGGATCGAGTTGCAGCACCCGCGCGATGGCCTCGATGACCTGCGCCGACGCCGTGCCCGCCTGATCCTGCTCCAGCCGCGTGTAATATCCGGCGCTCACCCCGGCCAGTTGCGCGAGTTCCTCCCTGCGGAGCCCAGGCACCCGGCGGGTCACCCCGAACGTCTTCAGACCGATCTGATCGGGGGTGATCCGGTCGCGCCGGTTCTTGAGGAACGTGCCGAGGGTCTCCAACTCCATACCGTCGAGGGTAGGGGGCATCGGCGTGGCGCGGGTATCCCGGCGAGGTGTACCCATGACAGGTGTCTGGTTGCCCGCGCCGGACCGCCGCAGGGTGGGTGCCATGACACGACTTCCCCTGAAATCCGGCGAATTGCGGGCCTGGTTCGGTCTGCTCGTCGTCCTCGGCCCGGTGCTGCTGGTCGCGATGGACGGTTCGGTGCTGTTTCTCGCCATGCCCGCAGTCACCGCCGCGCTGGCGCCCTCGGCCGACCAATCCCTGTGGATCCTGGACGGTTACGGCTTCGCGGTCGGATCGCTGCTCATCGCGTTCGGCACCATCGGCGACCGGTACGGCCGGAAGCGGTTGCTGCTGATCGGCGCCGCCCTGTTCGGTCTCGGCTCAGTGGGCGCCGCGCTGGCGACGAGCCCGGAATCGCTCATCGCCTTCCGGGTGCTGATGGGCGTGGCCGGTGCCACCCTGCTGCCGTCGGCGCTGGCCGTGCTCGGCACCCTGTTCCCCGATCCGCGTCGCCGGGCGCAGGCCATCGGCATCTTCGCCGCCACCTTCGCGGCCGGCTTCGCCATCGGGCCCGTCGTCGCCGGTCAGCTGCTGAGCCGGTTCTGGTGGGGTTCGGTGCTGCTGATCAACGTTCCCGTGGTCGCGCTGTTCCTGATATTCGCGCCGATGTTGCTCGGTGAGGTGCGCGCGGTGGGGAGCGGGCGCATCGATGTGCTGAGCGTGCTCAGCTCGGCGACGGGCCTGCTCGCCACCATGTACGCGGTGAAGCACATGGCGGCGGAAGGGTTCTCGACGGGTGTGCTGCTGTTCGGGGTGACCGGTGTCGTCCTGCTCGGCTGGTTCGGGCGCAGGCAGGGGCGGATCGCGAACCCGCTCGTGGACTTCGGGCTGTTCGGCAACCGGGTGTTCGCCGTTGCCATCGTCACGGCGTTCCTGCCGCTGGCCGCGTGGTCGGCGACGGCCTACCTCACCGGGACCTATCTCCAGTCGGTGCTCGGCATGTCGGTCGCCGACGCGGCGCTGCTCGCGGTGCCAGGCGCCCTCGTGCTCACGGTGGCTGCGGTCGGAACGCCTGCCGTCGTCGCGCGGGTCGGGCGGCCGGCGGCGCTGATCACCGCGCATGGCGGTATCGCCGTGGGACTGCTGTTGCTGCTGCCCGCCGGGTCCGATGGAGGTGTCGGCTGGTACGTCCTCGCGACCGCCGTCGCCGGCGTCGGCTACGGCATCTCGTTCAGTGTCGTCGCCGACATCGCGGTCGCCGCGGTGCCCGCCGAGCGGGCCGGCTCGGCGGCCGCACTCGCCGAAACCGGCAACGAGCTGGGCAATGCCCTCGGCATCGCGCTGTTCGGATCATTGGCCGCCGTACTGTTCCGGCTCAATGGTCCCGAGCTCGCGCCGACCCTCGGCGAGACCCTGGCGCTACCCGGTATCGCGCCCGCCGTGCTCGACGACGCGCGCGCCGCGTTCGTCCACGGTCTCCGCGCGGTGGCCCTGGCCGGTGCGCTGCTGCACGCACTGCTCGGCGTGATCGCGGTGCGGGTGCTGCGCGATCGGGATCGCCACGGCCCCGCCGCGGAGCTCGCGCCGCGGTAGTGCGCGGGGGCCGGAATCGGCCGTGCGGATCCGGCACTATGGTGAAGGTGCGGTAAGGGGGGACGATGAACGATGGGGCCCAATCACATTCGCGGTCGGCGGAGGACGCGTCGGGATCGGATACACCGTTCCGGCGGTTCGAGCCGATCCGGTGGGAGAAGAACCCGGTGCCCGCGACCGCGGCGGAGATGCGGGAACAGGACGACCGGCAGCGTGCGGTCAGGGCCGTCCTGGCCGAGTCCCGCCATTCGTCGAGCACCGCGCGGAAGGTCGGGCTGATCGCGGTCGCCGGGATCGCCGCGCTGGTCGGCGGTGGGTATCTGCTCACCTACGATCCCGGCCGCGATCCGGTGGTGGCCTCCTGCGTGCGTACCGACGCGAACGGCACGCAGACCGTGGTCGCCGATCACGAATGCAGTTCGGTGGGTGGCGGATCGGGCGGCCGTGGCTGGTCGTCCAGCGGTACCCAGTACCACTACTACTACGGCGGCGACACCATGATCGGCAAGGCGCCGAGCGGCGGCACCACCCTGCGCCCCCGCGATGTCGAGATCAAGACCAAGAGCGGCACCGTGATCCAGCGCGGCGGCCTGGGTGGGCGTGGCGGTAGCGGCAGCTAGCAGCGTGCCCGCGCTGCGCCCACACAAATCGAACGAACGGTGCGCGATGGTGCCAATCGGTGCGGAAGTGGCCGCTCAGCGTGGCCCAGCCTTCGCGATCAGCACGTAGACGGTGCCGGGTCGCCGCGGAACCTGGCGTCGATCCAGCCCAGTGCCGCCGGAATGCCGAGCACCGCCGCGCTGAGGTGTTCGGGCGAGAAGGTGTGGTGCGAGAACAGGCGCACCCCGGCGGCGCAGTAGCGGCGGTTGACATTGTCGATGGCGGCGATCGGGATCAGCGGGTCCGATGGCGAATGCCATTCGAAGATCGGCATGGTGGGGATGCCGTCGAAGAGTTCGAGGCTGTTCTCCTCCACGACGGCCCGCGCGGCCGGATCGGCGACCAGCGACATGCTCGCCGCGAAATCGCGGACGCTGTGGCCCGCACCGGCCGCCAGGATCTCGTTGGTGCAGCCGTCGGCCACCGCCGCCCTGGCGGCCAGGCCGCGGCTGTTCATCGACTCACTGATCGGGAACCGGTCGGGATATTCGCGTTCGAGCCCGATCCCGGCCGCCAGCACCAGCCCGAAGGCCGGATGGCTGCGGTAGTTGAGCGCTTCCAGCATCGTCACCATGTTCATCGGCACCCCACCGGCCGCGGCGCCGGCGATCTCGAGTTCGGGGGCGTAGGTCGGGGCGAGGGCGGCCGCCCACGCGGTCGCCATCCCGCCGCCGGAGTAGCCTGCCAGCACCACCGGGCTGTCCGCCATGCGCAGGTCGGGTGCCTGCCGCAGGGCACGGACACCGTCGAGGGTGATCTGCCCGCCGAGCCGGGCCGCGCCGTAGGCGAAGGTGGGCCCGAGATGGTCGGGCAGCGCCACACTCCAGCCGCGCGCCAGCACCGCGTTCAACGCGATGGCCTCGCGGATCTGCACGTTCGGGTCACCGGAGTACAGCACCCGCGAGACCGCGCACCTGGTGCCGAGGCCGTTGATGATGTGCTGATACGACAGCACCGGGCCGTCGGTGCGGTGGGCGGGCGGGGTGAGCACGGTGGTCGTCGCCGCGATCGGCTGCCCGAGGGAACTGGTCGACCGGAACTTCACCAGCGTCACCGTGGTGCCGGGGAAGATGAGCAACGGCGGCATCGCCCTGGTGGCGAGCACTTCACCTGGTTTCCTGGCAGCCAGATCGGGCGGCGCCGCGTAGAACGGATCGGGGTCTGGGGTGGGATAGAGCGGGATCGCCTGGACGGTGCCCGCGCTCGCAAGCACCGTCGCGCCGGTCACGGCGCCGGTAATCAGCATGCATCTGGCCAGCAGGCCAGCGAAATCCCGAATGATTCGTCGCAGCTGCACGCCGTGCAGATCTACCAGCGCAGACAGCGTGGCGCCGCCTCGGCACGCGTGACGATACGGAATCGGGATCGGATCGCCGCGTCCCCGGCCCCGCGCCGCCCGCGGCCGCTATCCCGCGGCGTTCTGGTGGCGTTCGCGGAGCTCGTCGAGCAGCACCGGGATGTGTGAATTCGGCAGGTCGGCTTCCTTGACCGCGGTCAGCAGGGTGACTCGGCCCCGCCCGGCGAGAGCGCGCAGCCGGTCGAGCTCACGCTGAGCCTCGGGTGCGGCCAGCTCGGCGCGGAACCGCTCGGCGAACTCCGGTTCCCTGGCCGAACGGTCGGCGTGCAGCCACTGCCGCAGGGTGGTCGACGGGGTGATCTGTTTCGGCCACAGATCGATGTGTGCCTCGGCTTTGCTGGTGCCGCGTGGCCAGAGGCGGTCCACCAGCACACGCGTGCCGTCATCGGCCGTAGGCGGTTCGTAGATCCGCTTCACCTCGAAGTCCGGGGTCATCCCGGTATTGCAGCAGAGCCGGGGGCGGGCAGCGATTCGCCACACCGGCAGGTCACCCCAGCTGGGTCATCCCGGCCGCGATCACCTGGGCCACCGGGAACAGGTCGTCGGTCGACGGGACGGGCAGGCCGTCGAGCGCGTGCAGCCGGTCGCTGCTTGCGATGGCGAACATGGCCGACACCCAGGCGGCCGCGCACGCGTGCAGGGTGCTCGGGCGCACCGGGGCTGGCACGCTTTCCTGGAGCACCCTGCTGGTGATGTCGAGCAGCTGGTCACGTAGTGCCCGCAGCCTGCGCCGGACGTCGGGGTGGGTGTCGGCCTCGCGCCACATGATCACGCGCAGGACCGAGGAATGGTGGTCGCGCAGATTGATCGCGGAATCGAGCTTGACGAGGCTGGCCGCCGGATCGCCAGGCGTGATCACCCCGCCCAGATCGGCCACCGGCTGCTCGGGAACGCGCTCGCGCATCAACGCGGACAGGATCGCGTTCTTGGTGGGGAAGTAGTAGAAGACCAGACCCTTCGGGACGTCGGCGGCGGCCGCGATGGCCGCGGTCGGCGTCGCGTCGAAACCCTGTGCGGCGAAGAGGTTCTCGGCGGCATCCAGAATGAGTTGCCGGGCGTCGCCATCGCGTTTCGCGCAGCGGCGCCCGACCCGTCGGCCCGGCATCAGTGATGCGGGACCATCTTGTGCAGACGCTCGTTCATCGCGGGCAGCGCGGCGACCGCGACCACCGCGGTGACAACGCCGACCACCCAGGCGGTCCAGGACGCGCCGCGGAAGGCGGTGAAGTCCATCGCCCACGGCGAGATGAACAGCAGGACGCCGAACAGGCCCATCGCGTAATCGGCGCTGGACATGCTCGCGCGCGCCATCTGGATCAACCCGGTCGCGGCGATCAGCACGCCGAGCACGATGAGCGTCCAGCGGGCGTTGTCGTTGGTGGTGAGCCACAGGGGCGACAACGCGGTGAATGCGCCGAGCACCACGGCGAGTAAATCCTGTGCACGGCTGTCGGTGAACATGGGGAATGCCTCCTCGATGAGACGAAAAATACTGCTGACCTCGGTCTACTCCTGATTGACCGCCCGGTCGGCAACAGCTCGGGCACGGTTGGGTTGCGACGTGGGTGTCGCTGGTCGCCCACCGCACTGGTACAAACATCTGGGGGCTGTAGTGGCCCCCGACACACAGACAAGGCACACGCGGTCGGCGCCTGGCGACGGCACCTCGCCGCACCACGCAGGACGCGGCGTGCCGAATCGAGACAGCATGGCGGTGAGCTTCCGGCGGCGATGGCTCGCGCGAGCTCGGTGGGCGCCGCACATGCCGAGAGGACACAGGTATGAGCGCGCCCATCGTGATCGTCGGAGCGGGTCTGGCAGGCCTGCGCACCGCGGAGGAACTGCGACGAGCCGGCTACGAAGGTGGGGTGCTGCTGCTCGGTGACGAGTCGCGTCCGCCCTATGACCGCCCTCCGCTGTCGAAGCAGTTCGTCCGCGGCGAGACCGACGACACCACGCTTCGCCCGCCGGAGTTCTTCGCGGAGAAGAACATCGAACTGCGGTTGGGGACCGCGGTGACCGGCGTCGATACCGCCGCGCACACCATCAGCACGGCAGACGGCGGCGAGCTGGCCTACGACCAGTTGATCATCGCGACCGGTCTGCGCCCGCGCAGGCTGCCTGGCCTGCCTGAAATGGCCGGCCTGCACGTGCTGCGCGCCCATGAGGATGCCGAAACCCTGCGCGCCGAACTCGACGGCACCGCGCGGGCACTCATCATCGGCGCCGGCTTCATCGGCTGTGAGCTGGCCGCCAGCTTCCGCGCGGCCGGGATCGCGGTGAGCATGGTCGAACCGCAACCGACCCCGCTGGCCTCGGTGCTCGGTGAGCGGATCGGCGAGCTGGTGGCCAGGATGCACCGCGCCGAGGGCGTCGACCTGCGCTGCGGTATCGGCGTCGACACTCTGCGCGCCGACGACACCGGTCACGTCCGCGGCGCGCTGCTCACCGACGGCACCGAGATCGATGCCGACGTGGTCGTGCTCGGCGTCGGGTCGGTGCCGGTCACCGATTGGCTGGCCGGTTCCGGCATCGAACTGGCCGAGCCCGCTGCCGGTGGCGGGGTGCTCGCCGACGAGGTGGGCCGCACCTCCGCGGCCGACGTCTGGGTGGTCGGCGATGTCGCCGCCTGGCAGCACGACACCGGCGAGCGCAAGCGCGTCGAACACTGGACCAGCGCGGGCGAACAGGCCAAGCTGCTGGTCACCGCCCTGCTCGGCGGCACGGCCCCCACCGCGGCCAGGGTGCCGTACTTCTGGAGCGACCAGTACGACGTGAAGATCCAGGCACTGGGCACCCCGTCGCCCGCCGACGACGTCACCGTGGTCACCGACGACGGCCGCAAGTTCCTCGTCTACTACTCCCGCGACGGCATCCTCACCGCCGTCCTCGGCGCAGGCCTCACCGGCCAGGTCATGAAGCTGCGCGCCAAACTGGCCACCCCCACCCCGGTAGCCGACCTGCTCGCGGCCGCGGGCTGACCCCGGCCTGCCGACGGCTCACCCGGCGCCGCTGGCCAGGCGGTCGACCCGACACACGTCATCGGTGATCCGGCGCCGCTGCGCGAGGCGGTCGACCCGCCGCCCCTGAACGGGCGCACACCCGACGGCCCCGGCGGAACTGAATTACGCTGGCGGCGTGGGGATCAGGGAGTTCTCGGCCGGTGATGTGGTGTATTTCCCCGCCGGTCCGTTCTGCGGTGTATGCGGAGTCGTCCGCGAGGTCGATACCGGGCGTGCGACGGTGCGGTTGGAGTTCGCCGAGGGAACAACGCACCGCGAGGGCGGCGTGCTCTGGGAACGCAGGCACCGGCTGACGGTCGGGTTCGACGAGATCGAGTTGGTCTGACCCCGCCGGGAGCGATCCGGTCGGGGCCGGGCCGCTCGGCGGCCTGTAATACGGTGGACCCCGTGATCGTCGCGCTTATCGATTCCGGTCTCGGTCTGTTGCCGACGGCCGCGTGGTTGCGCACATTGCGTCCCGATGTGGATCTGCTGCTGCAGCTCGACCCCGATGGCGCGCCGTGGGGGCCCAAACCGGAGGACTGGGTGGTCGAGCGGGTGCTCGGGGCGGCGAGGCAGGCGCTGGAGCTGGGTGCCGAGGTGATCGTGCTGCCGTGCAACACCGCGAGCGTGACGGCGCTCGCGCAGGTGCGGGCGGCGGTGGGGGATTCGGTGCCGGTGATCGGGACCGTGCCTGCGATCAAGCCGGCCGCCGGGCAGTGCCGGTCGGTGGCGGTGTGGGCGACGGCGGCGACCACGGCCAGCCGCTACCAGGCCGACCTGATCGCCCGGTTCGCCGGTGACGCGAAGGTCGTCGGGGTCGCCTGCCACGGTCTTGCCGACGCGATCGATCGCGGCGACCTGCCCGCCATCAGCGACGCGATCGCCGACGCGGTGGCGCGCACCCCCGCCGATGTCGAGGGCGTCGTTCTCGGCTGCACCCACTATCCGCTGGTCATCGATGCCATCGTCGCCGCGCTGCCCGACGGTGTTCGCCTGTTCGACAGCGCGCAGGCCGTGGCCGCGCAGACCATCCGCAAGATGGACGAGCTCGGCACACCGACCGCGGGAACCGGCTCGGTCGCCGTCCGGCTTAGCGGCGTGCCGGGTGAATTGCCTTCGAGCGCAGCCGCGTTCGAGTCGGGTCGGGTAGTCGGCGTCGGCAGCTGACATCGGCTTTCTGTCCGGCGGCGCGTAGGTCGTCGGGCAGGCGAATGTCTATCGGAGCCTGCCGATCACGGCACGTGCTATCGGGGTCGTGGCGGATGTCTCCGAACTGGTCGGTGGGCCGGTGTTGAATGTCCGGTACTGGTGTAATCCGTCGATCGGAGGTCTGTCGTGCCAGGTGAACCCACCGCAGCGCAGGTCCGGGCGGCGCTTGCCGAAAAGGCCGACCCCGCCGACGCGCTGCACCTGCAGCGCTTCTTCAAGACCGGACCCGGTGAATACGGTGACGGCGATGTGTTCATCGGTGTCCGCGTCCCCGCCACCAGGAAGATTGCCAAGCAGTTCGCCGGCCTCCCGCTCGCGCAGGTCCGCGAGCTGCTCGACGGCCCCGTCCACGAGGAACGCCTGGCCGCGCTGTTCATCCTGAACGCCCGCTTCGCCGCCGCGTCGAAACCGCGCACCAGGGATGATCGGGCGCGCGCCGAGATGGTCGAGTTCTATCTCGACGCGGTGCGCCGTGGCCGGGTGAACAACTGGGACCTGGTCGATTCCTCCGCCGAGCATGTCGTCGGTGCTTGGCTCCTGGACCGGGAGCGCGGGCTGTTGTTCGAACTGGCGCACCAGGATTCGCTGTGGGAGCGGCGGGTCGCGCTGTTGTCGACGTTCGCCTTCATCAAGGCGGGCGATCCGAGCACCACGCTGGAACTGGCGCTGCCGCTCCTCGACGACCGCCGCGATCTCGTCCAGAAGGCGCTCGGCTGGATGCTGCGCGAGATCGGCAAACGCACCGACCCGACGGTGCTCACCGACTTCCTCGACGCGCACGCGCCCGAACTCGGCCGCACCGCGTTGAGCTACGCGACCGAACACCTCGACCCCGACCAGCGCGCCGCCTACCGCGCGATGCGCTGACCGGGTTTCAGAACTGGATCTTGAGGTGGTCGGTGACCGGCCGCGCCTGGCAGCCGAGAATATAGCCGTTCTCGATGTCCTCGGGGTCGAGGATCTCGGCGTTGTCCATCTCCACCTTGCCTTCGAGCACCGTGCAGGCGCACGACCCGCACTCGCCCTCCTGGCAGGAGTAGGGCACGTCGAGACCCTTGTCGAGCATGATGTCGACCAGGGTCTGCTTGCGCGGCCAGGACAGCTCGTGCACCTGTCCGTCGAGCTCGACCTCAACGGTGGCCGCGGCGGCCGCCTCCTCGTCGCTGATCTGCACCGGCGCGTGGTCGGCGAACGGGTCACCGGCCAGGGAGTTGAACACCTCGGCGTGGGTGCGGGCACGCGGCACGTCCAGCGAGGCCAGCGCGTCGTGTACCAGGTCCATGAACGGCTTCGGGCCGCACATGAACGCCTCGTAGGAGGTGTAGGGCGCGACCAGTCCCGCGAGCATGTCGGCGGTCGGCAGGCCCTGCAACGGCTCCAGCCAGTGGATGACGGTGAGCCGCTGCGGGTACTTGCCGACCAGGTCGCGCAGTTCGGCGGCGAAGATCACCGACTCGGCATCGCGGTTGGCGTAGACGAGCACCACCTTGCCCGCGCCCTGCGAGAGCGCCGACTTCAGGATCGAGATCACCGGCGTGATCCCGCTGCCCGCGCCGAACAGCAGCAGATCCTCGTCGAGGCTCTTGGGAGTGAACACGCCCGACGGCGGAAGTACCTCCAGCTCGTCGCCCGCGCGGATGTTGTCGCACAGCCAGTTCGAGCCGTAGCCACCCTCGGTCCGCTTAACGGTCACCTTGGGCAGATCGTCGGTGAACGGCGAGCTGGCCAGCGAGTAGCAGCGGGCGACCGAGCCGGTCCGCTCGCTGGGGATGCGCAGGGTCAGGAACTGGCCCGGCGCGTACTGCATGCGTTCGCGGAGGTCGGCGGGCACCTCGAAGACCACGGAGTTGGTGTCGGTCGTTTCGGCGATCACCGCGGCGACCCGCAGCACCACCGAACGCGAACCGTGCGGAACCTCGACTGTGGTCATGTCGTCCTCTCGAACAAAACTAGAACGTGTTTCAGTTTCATGCTAGGTCGGGACGTGGCTGCAGGGCAAGCTGTGCCTCGAGTCCGGCGACCAGCACCTCCATCCCGAAGTCGTAGGAGTACTTGCCGCGCAAGTCGGCCATGTACTTCGTGGCTCGCGCCACCGCCTCGGGCAGCAGGACGTCCGCCGGGGCGGAACGGTCGCGCGGATTCACTCTGGAGCGGCCGAACAGGTAGGTGTGGATGGTCGCGTAGGCGGCCAGCACGTTGCGGTCGCTGAACCCCGCGTCGAACAGGATCTCCATCACCGCGTCGATCAGGTCGAGCTGCTTGCCGAGCATCTGCTCGAGCAGGATGTCGCCCAGGCCGGGATGCCTGCGAAGTCTATCGTCGATCTGATCGATCAGATCACGCAGCCGCTGCTGCCACGGCCCCGACTCCCGCGGCGGCTTGCGCACGCCGACCAGGGCGGCGCTGGCGACCAGGTCGAGCAGCTCACGCTTGTCGGCCACATAGTAATAGGGCGCCATGGGGGAGACGCCGAGCTCGCGCGATAGCCGTCGCATCGAGAGCTTCTCCACACCGTCCGAGCGCACCACCCGCAGCGCCGCCTCGACGATCTCGGACTCCGAGAGGGTGGAATTCGCACCGCTCGCTCCTGCGTCGTTCCGCAACCTCTGCCTCACCTCTACTGCCATCAGGCCACGTCGGCCCCGTTCCGTCCTGCTCGCCAGGAAGTCTAGAGGGGTGCTCGGCAAGCGTGGGGCGACTGTGCGCCGCCGGAGTTCGCGCAGCGGAATTTTTCGATTCCGGTCTTTTATGGCAGTGACTGACGTTAAAGTCGCGAGTGACCGGCAACACCATGGAGGTAAGTCATGTCAGACAACGTCACCCGCGAGACCGCCGAAACCGGCGATGACCTGGTCACCGAGACGCTGATCGAAGAGGTCAGCATCGACGGCATGTGCGGCGTGTACTGACCATGGCGGCAGGCGTGCTCGATCTCGACACCCGCTGGGCGCTGCATCCCAGGGTCTCGCTGCGACCGGAATCCTTCGGCGCGCTGCTGTATCACTTCGGCACTCGCAAGCTCTCGTTCCTCAAGAGCCGCGACCTGGTCGACGTGGTGCGGTCGCTACCTGCCCACACCTCGGTGCGGGAGGCGTTGCGGGCCACTGGCTTCGGCGAGTCCGATACGCACATCAAGGCGCTGGCCCAGCTGGCCGACACCGACATGATCGTGCCCGCGCCCGGCCCGGTCACCGAGGTGGCACCGCTGATCATGCCTGCCGCCACCGACACCGCCACCGGCGGCAGGCTGATCGACCGCTTCGAATCGGGGCTGGCCGCGCCGATCTGCCTGACCTGGGAACTCACCTACGCGTGCAACCTGTCGTGCGTGCACTGCCTGTCCTCCTCAGGCCGCCGCGACCCCGACGAGCTCACCACCGAGCAGTGCAAGGCGCTGATCGACGAGTTCGAGCGCATGCAGATCTTCTACGTCAACATCGGCGGCGGTGAGCCGACCGTGCGCCCGGACTTCTGGGAACTGGTCGACTACGCCACCGCCCACCACGTGGGAGTCAAGTTCTCCACCAACGGTGTTCGGATCACCGAGGAGGTCGCCGCCCGGCTGGCCGCCAGCGACTATGTCGACGTGCAGATCTCCCTCGACGGCGCCGACGCGGAGGTCAACGACGCCGTGCGCGGTCCCGGCTCCTACGCCACCGCCATCAAGGCGCTGGAGAACCTCGCGAACGCGGGCTTCACCGATGCCAAGCTCTCCGTCGTCGCGACCCGGCACAACATCGCCCAGCTCGACGAGTTCAAGGCCATCGCCGACCGCTACGGCGCGACCCTGCGACTGACCAGGCTGCGCCCGTCCGGCCGTGGCGCCGACGTCTGGGACGAGCTGCACCCACTGCCCGAACAGCAGCGCGAGCTCTACGACTGGCTGGTCCGCAACGGCGATGGCGTGCTCACCGGCGATTCGTTCTTCCATCTGTCCGCGTTCGGCTCGGCACTGCCCGGCCTGAACATGTGCGGTGCGGGCCGGGTGGTGTGTCTTGTCGATCCGGTCGGTGACGTCTATGCGTGCCCGTTCGCCATCCACGACCGGTTCAAGGCCGGAAACATCGTCTCCGACGGCGGTTTCGACGCGGTGTGGACCACCTCGGAGCTGTTCGCCGAACTGCGCGAACCGGTCGACGGTGGTGCCTGCACCAAGTGCTCACACTACGACGCCTGCCGCGGCGGCTGTATGGCGGCCAAGTTCTTCACCGGACTGCCTGCCAACGGTCCCGACCCGGAGTGCGTCCAGGGCTATGGCGAAGCGGCCTTGGCCATGCCGGGTCGCACGATCCCACGGCCTGCCGTCGACCACTCGCGGCCGGTCCGCGGGCGCGGCCGGGTGTCGCTGCCGCTGACGGTGAAGCGGGCGCCCGCCAAGGCGTGCAACGAGAGTCCGCTCGGCTAGTCGAACACGGTTGCCGAAAGTGCGCTGCCGATCTTGTCGACGCGTCCGTATCCCGGTCACGGCGGCATTTCAGGCGGACTTTCCTCCTTTTTTGTGGGGTGATGATGTCTGCGGGGCCGAGTGCGAATAGCATGCGAGGAATGCGCCATGATCGTCTGCCCGACGGCTTCGGGGTACGGATCGATCCACGGGTACGCGCATTTTCCGGGGGCAGGATCCTGATCGGCGGATCGCCGGCGCGGATGCTGCGCCTCGCCCCGGAAGCCGCCGAGCTGATCGGCGACGGGTACCTGGAGGTCACCGATACCAAGTCCGCGATCGTCGCGCGCCGCCTGCTCGATTCGGGCGTCGCGAACCCGCGGCCGCGGCTGCTGCCCTCGCTCGACGACGTCACCGTCGTCATCCCGCTGCACAACAACGCCGACGGACTGTTGCGGTTGCTCGCCACCCTGCGCGGACACACCGTGATCGTCGTCGACGACGGCTCCGACGAGCCGGTGCGGATCCCGCCACGGCCGGGCCGCGGTCAGGTGACGGTCCTGCGGCACGACACCCCGCTCGGCCCCGCCGCCGCCCGCAATGCCGGATTACGGGCGGCGACAACGGGCTTCGTCGCGTTTCTCGACTCCGATGTGGTGCCGCGCAGCGGCTGGCTCGAGGTGATGCTCGGGCATTTCAGCGATCCGCAGGTCGCGCTGGTCGCGCCGCGGATCGTCGCGCTCGACAAAGAATCCAATGCGCTGGCCCGCTACGAGCACACCAGGTCCTCCCTGGACCTGGGCAGACGTGAGGCCGCCGTGCACGCGCGCGGCGTGGTGTCGTACGTGCCGAGCGCCGCGCTGCTCGCGCGCAGGGCGGCCCTGCTCGGTGAGGGCGGCTTCGACGAGTCGATGCAGGTGGCCGAGGACGTCGATCTGTGCTGGCGGCTGGAACGGGCGGGCTGGCGGCTGCGCTACGAGCCCGCCGCGCGCGTGGCGCACGATCACCGGGTGGCGTTCCGGGCCTGGTTCGGCCGAAAACTGTTCTACGGCACCGGTGCGGCGCCGCTGAGCGAACGGCACGCCGGGATGGTCTCGCCGCTGTCGGTGCCGACCTGGACGGTGCTGGCCAGCCTGCTCTTCGCGACCCTGTCGAAGTGGGGGTTGCTCGGCGGACTCGTCACCCTGGCCACCGCGCTGATGCGGATGCGGCGGGTATTCAAGGAACTGGACAACCCGACCCGCATCGCGGCGCTGTACCTGGCTCGCGGCTATTTCGCGGGCATGTGGCGGCTGGCCTCGGCGATGTGCCGGGACTATTGGCCGGTGACACTGCTCGCGGTGCTCGCCTCGCGGCGGATCAGGAAGATCGCGATCACCATGGCGCTGGCCGACGGTCTCGCCGACTGGTTCACCCACCGCGACGCGGGCGGCCTCGATCCGGTGCGGTACGTGGCCTACAGGCGGATCGACGACATCGCCTACGGCAGTGGGCTGTGGCTCGGAGTGCTCAGGGCACGCAGCTTCGAGGCGCTCAAACCGACGGTTCCGCCGCGCTGAGCCCTTGGTGACCGACACCATCATCGTCGGTGCCGGGTCGGCCGGGTGTGTGGTCGCGGCCCGGCTCAGCGCCGACCCGGTTCACCGGGTGCTGGTGTTCGAGTCCGGGCCGGTGTGGGCATCGGCCGCCGCGATTCCGGCACGGCTGCTCGATCCTGGTCACCTGCCGGTCGGGCCCGAGTCGGCCGTGGTCTGGCGGTATCCGGCAAACCTGGTGCGTGGCAGGCTGATCGGAGGATCGGGCGCGATCAACGGCAGCTACTTCGTCCGTCCCCCCGCCGTGGATTTCGCGGAGTGGAGCGCGGCGGCCGGGAGCCGCTTGTGGTCGGCCGAGGCGGTGCTGCCGGTCTTCGCTGCGCTGGAGGCCGACCGCGACTTCGGGACCGCGCCGGGACACGGCACGCACGGCCCGGTCCCGGTCCAGCGCACCACCGAACCGGCGCCGGTCAGCGTGGAATTCGCCACCGCCTGCGCCGCGTCGGGATTCGCCGAGATCGCCGATCTCAACGCGGTTTCGGTGAACCAGGCAGGTGTTCGGCGCGGGCAGGCACCTGACCGGAACAGCGCGGCCGCGACCGAGGTGGATGACGGTTTCGGCCGGGTGCCGCTCGCGGTATCGGACGGCCGCAGAGCGGGGCCTGCCCGCACCCATCTGTACCCGGCACTCGCCAGGGCCAATCTGACGGTGACCGGCGGGACCACCGTGTCCCGGCTGCTGCTGCGTGGCTCACGGGTCGTCGGCGTGCGATGGCAGCGCGGTCGCGAACGGGGAACGGCCTTCGCTGATCGGGTGATCGTCTGCGCGGGCGCCATCGAGTCGGCGGCGCTGCTGATCCGATCCGGGATAGGTCCTGAGCCGCTGCTGCGCGCGCTCGGCATCCCGGTGGTGCTGCCCGCGCCGGTCGGCGCCGGATGCACCGATCATCCCGAGATCGGCCTCGAGTATCCGGGAGCGACGCCGACCGGATCGACGGTGCCGCTCGAATACGTCCTGGAATGGGACGATCTCGAACTCCGCCCGTACACCCCGGCGTTCAGTCCTGGCCTGCGCAGACTCGGTGTCGCGCTGATGGCTCCGGCGGGCCGCGGGCAGCTGACCCTGGTGTCGGCCGACCCGGCGGTTCCGGCGCGCATCGACCAGGGCTATCTGCGCGAGCGACGGGACCGGGAACGGCTCCGCACCGGTGCGCGCGCGGCGGCCGAGCTGCTGCGGGTACGGACCGGCGCGATCGACGACGCCTGGTTGCGCGCCAACCTGGGCACGTCCCAGCACCTCTCGGGCACCTGCCCGATGGGACCCGCCGGTGCCGAGCGGGCCGTGGTCGACGACTGTGGCCGGGTGCACGGCATCGAGGGGCTGATCGTGGCCGATCTGTCGGTCGTACCGGTGCCGATCCGCCGCGGCCCGCAGGCGACGGTGCTCATGCTGGCAGCGGTGATAGCCGACCGCCATACGGTGTGACGAACTGACATTCGCTACCACAATGTGACCTGCGGGACAAACCCGCACTTCTGACGAGCTGCCACATAACTCACCGGTACAGTTTGTAGCGGGAAAGAAAGGCAAATGGTCAGCAATCTTGCAGGTGGGCGGCCCCCACGGCAGGTGACGGAGTCGGGCGCACAGCTCGGGGCTCTGGAATCCTATGCCGCACAGGCCCATGGTTTTCTCAGCGCCGGTGGTGAACAGCTGACCCAGCTGGCCGGGCTGTTGCGTCCGCTCGTACTCGAGTCGTGGTTGCGCAGTGTGCGCGGCGGCATCGATCCGGCGGACGTCCTCGACGGGCGTGGCCTGCGCGGCGCCGATCTGGTGCGCTATCGCGATGCCCACCCCATCGCCGTGCTCATGCCGTTGATCGACAAACTGCTGGTCCAGGACGCGGCGCGGGCCGGGTTGATCGTGGCGGTGGCCGATCAGTTCGGCCGGGTGCTCTCGGTGCATGGCCACCCGGAACAGGTCGCCGCGGCCGCCGATATCGGGCTGCGCGAGGGCGACGATCTCAGTGAGCGCCGCATCGGCACCAATGCCGTCGGGCTGGTGGTGCGCACCGGGCGCGCGACCTGGATTCACGGACCGGAACATTTCCTCCATCGCATGCACCAGATCACCGGCGCCGCGGCGCCGGTACACGAGCCGGACGGCCGGTTGATCGGTGTGTTGATGATTGCCGGCGGGATGCGGGTGGCCAAGCCGGAGATCCTCGCCTTGGTCAAAGCCGCCGCGACAGCCGCCGAGATGGATCTGGTGCTGCGTGCCATGCGCGCGGGGCGGGACACCGCCGCGGTGCCGGACCGGGCCGCCGAACCCGCGAGTCTCGCGCTCGATGTGCTCGGGCTCGGGCAGCCGCAACTGAGTGTCGCGGGGGATCGGGTGTCGCTGTCGCAACGTCATGCCGAGATCCTGCTGCTGCTCGCCGAGCATCCGGAGGGGCTCGGCGCCGATCATCTCGCCCTGCTGCTCGACGACACCGATCTGGACAACGGCACGATCCGGGCGGCGATGTCCCGATTGCGGGCGGTTGTCGGTGCCGCCGCCGTCGGATCGCGTCCTTACCGTCTGTGCGTGCATGTCGCAACCGATGTGGAGGCGCTGCGGGCCGCGCTCGACTCCGGTGATATCGAATCCGCATTACGGTTGTACGCCGGTCCGGTGCTGCCGCGCTCCGCGGCGCCGGGCATTTGCGACATCCGTGACGAACTTCGGGTCCGATTGCGGACCGCGGTGCTGGCTTCGGCCGACCCCGCGGTGCTGCGCCGGTGGACGGCGGGCCCGGAAGGCCGCGACGATGCCGCCGCCTGGGCCGCGTACCGGGCGACCGTCGACCGTGACTCGCCCCTGTATGCGCAGATCGAGGCCAAGATCCGGGTGCTCGACCGCAGGCTCGGTGCCGATGCAACGCAGATGCAACGTTTCGGCTCATAGTCTCCGGTTCTGAAAGTGTGGTAGCTCACACATTCGTGGCCGATGTGGTGTGGCGCACACGCATGCCCAGGTCGGGAGATCCCCCCAGAACAGACTGGACGGCCGACCGATTTTTTTAGTGGAAAAAGTTCCCTTTTATTAATTGAGCGCCTAGTGTCTGCATCACATGGACGGCATCCATGTGATGTAAGTGACAAAGCCGAGACGCCGGGTATGCGTCGCGGCCGCGATGTTGGAGGAACGATCAGCAGCTAGAAACCGACGGCCCAGCCGGGTCGTCGCTCTCGTTCACATGATCTGTCGGGGATCCTGCGCGGGTGTGGCGTCGTGCCCACTGCGCTCTGAAGCGAATTCTTCGGTCGGCGAAGCACTCCTGAGGTGTCTTCGTGCTGCCCGAAAGCTGTTCGTGGTGCTGTTTTTTCGCGATTCGAGGAGGCTCTGGTGCACGGTACGGAGTTGGGTGGGTTCAGCACGCGACCGCGGGCCGGTGAGATCGACACGGTGTCGGCGCCGTTCCCGTTGACCCCCGCCCAGCTGGGAGTCTGGTACGCGCAGCTGCTCGACCCCGAGGTCCCGATCACCATCGCGCAGTACGTCGACATCAGCGGTGAGCTGGATCCAGCTGTGCTGCAGGAGGTTACGGCCGAGGCGGCGCACGCGTACGGTTCGCCGCTGGTCCGCCTCGGCGAGGTCGACGGTGTTCCGCACCAGTTCGTCGACCACACCATCCCCATCCACACTGAGCTGCCGCTGATCGATCTGCGCCACCACGACGACCCGATCGCCGCCGCGCACGAGTGGATGCGCGCCGAGTTCGGCACCCCGATCGACCTGCTGCGCGACCGGCTGGTCGCGGGTGCGGTACTGCGCGTCGGACCGCGGCGCTGGTTCTGGTACCTGCGCGGACATCACATCGTGCTGGACGGATACGGCGCGCTGGTCAACTCCCAGCGGATCGCCGAGCTGTACACCGCCCGGGTCCTCGGCACCGAGGTGGGCCAGGCCGTGCCCGGTGACCTGGCCGAACTGGTCGAGGGCGAGCAGCGCTATCGCGCGAGCACCCGGTTCGCCAACGATCGCGCGCACTGGGCGCAGCGCATCGCCGGACTGGACAGCCCGACCGGGCTGCAGGCCCGCACCGCACCGCGCGCCGCCAACAACCTGGTGACCGGCGGCAGGCTGTCCGAGTACCTGGTGGACCGCATGGAAACCATTGCGGCCAGCGATGATTCGACCATCTCGGCGGTGCTTCTCGCCGCCTTCGCCGCCTATCTCGGCAGGCTCACCGACCGCTCCGACGCGGTACTGAGCCTGCCCGTCACCGCCCGCACCACCGCGCTGATGCGCCGCTCGGCCGGCATGCTGTCCAATATCGTGCCGCTGCGGCTGCCGACCGGCGCCGCCGGGGCCACCACCACCTGGGGCGAGCTGCTGCGCGCCGCCAGGGTGGAGGTGGCGGGCGCGCTACGGCACCAGCGCTACCGGGCCGAGGACATTCGCCGCGATGCCGAGGACGACGGCCGCCCCGCCCGCAGGGCCCTGTTCGGCCCGCTCGCCAACTTCATGCTCTTCAAGAACGATCTCACGCTCGGTACCACCACCGGCCGGTACCGGGTCCTGTCCACCGGACCGATCGAGGACCTGAGCCTCAATGTCTACTACGGCGACCGCGATCGCGTGCACGTCGACTTCGAGGCCAATCCCCACCTCTACGACGCCGACACCCTGGCCAGGCACCACGCGAGGTTCCTCGGCTTCCTCGAGCGTCTCGCGGCCGCCGACCTGAGCACCCCGGTCGGCGCGATCGAGGTGGCGACCGAGCTGGAACTTCAGGTCAGCACCAAGATCTGGAACTCGACCGAATTCGACATCGGCACCGCGCCCGGCCTGCGCGGGGTGGCGACGGCGACGCTGCCCGCCCTGTTCGAGGCGCAGGTCGCGCGCACCCCCGACGATGTGGCGGTGCGGATGGCCGGCGACGACGGCGCGACCATGACCTACCGTGAGCTGGCCACGCGGGTGAACCGGTTGGCCCGGCGACTGCGCGCTGACGGTATCGGCCCGGAATCGCTGGTGGCGCTGAGCATTCGGCGCTCACCGGATCTGGTCGTCGCCATGTACGCGGTGCTCGCGGCGGGCGCGGCGTACGTGCCGATCGACCCCGATCATCCGGCCGAGCGCATCGCCCACATCCTCGGTACCGCGGCTCCGGCCGCTGTCCTCACCACCACCCGCGACGACGTCCCCGGCATGGACACGCCGACGGTGCTGTTCGTTGACACCATCGACCTCACCGGTTTCGCAGGCACTCCGCTCACCGATGCCGAGCGCACCGCGCCGCTGCGGCCCGCGCACCCGGCCTACGTCATCTTCACCTCCGGCTCCACCGGCCTGCCGAAGGGCGTCGCTGTCGAGCACGCGGCGATCGTCAACCGGCTGGTGTGGATGCAGCAGGCGTATCGCCTGCACGGCGTCGATGTGGTGCTCCAGAAGACCCCGGTGACCTTCGACGTCTCGGTGTGGGAGTTCTTCTGGCCCTTGCAGATCGGTGCCACCCTGCTGCTCGCCGAGCCCGAGGGGCACCGTGAGCCGGGATATCTGCGGCGGATCATCGCCGAATACGGCGTCACCGTGGCACATTTCGTGCCTTCCATGCTGGAAGCCTTTCTCGCCCAACAGGAAATCACCGAGCGTGGTTCGCTGCGGCTGGTCTTCGCGTCCGGTGAGGCACTGCCCGCGGCGCCCGCGCAGCGGCTACGGTTGCTCACGGGGGCGCGATTGCACAATCTCTACGGCCCCACCGAGGCCGCCGTCGATGTCACCTTCCACGAGGTGACCGACGCGGACCGGGTGACGGTGCCGATCGGTGCGCCGGTGTACAACACCCGGCTCCATGTCCTCGACTCGCGGCTACGGCCGGTTCCGGTCGGGGCTCCGGGTGAGCTGTATCTGTCGGGGGTACAGCTCGCCCGGGGCTATGTCGGTCGGCCCGAGCTCACCGCCGGTCGCTTCGTCGCCGACCCGAATGCGGCGGGCGCGCGGATGTACCGCACCGGCGACCTGGTGCGCTGGACAACGAGCGGGGAACTGGAATACCTCGGCCGCACCGATTTCCAGGTCAAGCTGCGCGGCCTGCGAATCGAGCTCGGCGAGATCGAGACGGTGCTGGAAAGCGTCGCGGGCGCGGTGCGCGCGGTGGTCGTCGTCCGCGACGACGCGGGCGTCGGCGAACAGCTGGTCGCCTATGTGGTGGAGGCCGAGCCGGGTGCGGTCGCGGTGGCGCAGCTGCGCGAGGCGGCACTGCGCGCGCTGCCCGCCTACATGGTTCCCGCGGCGTTCGTGCTGCTCGACGCGCTGCCGGTGAACGCGTCCGGCAAGCTGGATCGCCGGGCGCTGCCCGCGCCGGATCGCGCCGTCGTCGAATACGCCGAGCCGGTAGGGCCGGTGGAGCAGGCGGTGGCCAGGGTCTTCGGTGAGGTGCTCGGGATCGACCGGATCGGCCGCGACGACGACTTCTTCGCCCTCGGCGGCAACTCCCTGGTCGCCACCCAGGTCGCCGCCCGGCTCGGCGCCGACCTGGGTTGCCGGCTCGGTGTGCGCGATCTCTTCGGCGCGACGACGCCTGCCCGCCTGGCCGCCGCGATCGGCGCCGATACCGGCATCGCCGACCAGCTGCCGGTGCTGTCGGCTCGGCCGCGACCCGCGCTCGTCCCGCTCTCGCCCGCCCAGCAGCGGATCTGGTTCCTCAACCGCTTCGACCCGTCGGCCCCCGGCTACAACATGCCGTTCGTGGTGCGGCTGCCCGGCACCGCCGACGTGGCGGCCCTCGTCGCCGCGCTGACCGCGGTCGTCGACCGGCACGAGGCACTGCGCACGGTATTCCCTCCGGTCGACGTGCCCGGCGGCGAGGTGGCCGAGCAGGTGGTCCGCCCGGCCGGGTCGGTGCGGATCGGCGACCCCGTCGCGCTCGCGGCCACCGACCTGGATGCCGAGGTGACCCGATTCGCGAGCGCCGGCTTCGAACTCGCACACGATGTGCCGTTCCGTGCGCGGATCTTCGCTGTGCG
Organism: Nocardia rhizosphaerae; assembly: GCF_042650365.1. Taxonomy (NCBI): domain Bacteria; kingdom Bacillati; phylum Actinomycetota; class Actinomycetes; order Mycobacteriales; family Nocardiaceae; genus Nocardia; species Nocardia rhizosphaerae. The sequence continues at coordinate 766,081 of NZ_JBHSBA010000005.1, read as the reverse complement.
GGCGGCCGGACCGGAGCGGGACGGCCCGCTCGAGTACGCGGTCGCGGTGGTCCTGCATCACATCGCCGCGGACGGCGTCTCGTTGCGGGTACTGGTACGCGATGTGCTCACGGCGTACCAGGCGATGGTGGCGGGCACCGAGCCGGCATGGGCGCCGCTGCAGGTGCAGTACGCCGACTACGCGCTGTGGCAGCGTGAACTGCTCGGTGCCGAGTCCGATCCGCGCTCACTGGCCGCACGGGAGCTCACGTTCTGGGAGCGGACGCTGGCCGGGCTGCCCGAACAGCTGGAACTTCCGTCCGCGCGACCGCGACCCGCCGAGCCGAGCCTGCGCGGCGCGCAGGTGGAGTTCACCATCGACCCGGCGCTGCACCGGCGGCTGACCGAGCTCGCGAACCAGGCCGGTGCCTCGCTGTTCATGGTGCTGCACACCGCGCTGGCGGTGCTGCTGGCCCGGCTCGCCGGCACCACCGACATCGCGATCGGCACCGGTGTCGCCGGACGCGGCGACCGGGCCATCGACGATCTGATCGGGATGTTCGTCAACACCCTGGTGCTGCGCACCGAGATCGACCCGGCCACCAGCTTCGCCGCCGCGCTCGAGCACACCCGCGAGGTCGACCTCGCCGCCTTCGCCCACGCCACCGTCCCGTTCGACCGTCTCGTCGAGGTGGTGAACCCGGCGCGTTCGCAGGCACGGCACCCGCTGTTCCAGGTGGCGCTGAACTTCCAGGCCGGGCTCGACACCAGCTTCGAGCTGGCCGGAACGCCGGTATCGGTGCGCGAGATCGGGCTCGACAGCACCAAATTCGATCTACAGCTCACCCTCGACGAACGTCGCGACGACGCGGGTGATCCGGCGGGCATCGATGCGGTCACCCGGTACGCGACCGACCTGTTCGACGCGGCCGAGATGCGTGACTTCGGCACCCGCTACCTGCGACTACTAGCCGCGGCCGTCGCGGCGCCCGGCACCGCGGTCGGGGACCTCGCGCTCCTGTCGGCACCGGAATACCTACAGCTGACCAGCATGCGCGGTGGGCCCGTGACCGCGACCGGACTGCTCCCCGAGCTGCTGGCGCGCGCGGTGGCCGACCAGCCGGACCGGGTCGCCGTCACCGACGGCGACCGCCACCTCACCTACCACGAACTCGATCGCGCGTCGTCTCGGCTGGCCCGGGTCCTCATCCATGCCGGGGCCGGCCCCGACGACATCGTCGCGGTCGGCATTCCGCGATCGATCGAGTCGGTGCTCGCGGTGTGGTCGATCGCGAAGGCGGGCGCGGCCTGGCTGCCCGTCGACCCGGCCTATCCGCTCGACCGGATCACCCATATGGTGACAGACTCCGGTGCGCGCCTTGGTCTTACAGTGTCCGGCTGCCGGGACGCGCTGCCCGGCCCCGCCGACTGGCTCGTGCTCGACGAGCTGAAGCTGATGGCCGACTGCGCCGCCAGTTCCAGCGATCCGGTCACCGATACCGACCGGATCCGGCCCCTGCGCTCGCGGCATCTGGCCTATGTCATCTACACCTCGGGGTCGACCGGCCTGCCCAAGGGCGTGCTGGTGACCCAGGCCGGCATCGCCGGGTTCGCCGCCGAGGAGACCGAGCGGATGTTCGGCACCCCGGATGCGCGAGTGCTGCAGGTCGGTTCGCCGTCGTTCGACATCTCCGTGATGGAAACGCTGCTCGCGGTGAACTCCGCAGCCACGCTGGTGATCGCGCAGGCGGGCAGCCACGTCGGCGACGATCTCGCGCGGCTGCTGGTCTCCGAACGTGTCACCCACGCGCTGATGACGCCGTCGGCGCTGGCCGTGCTCGATCCCGAGCGGCTGCCCGAGCTGCGCATGGTGATGGTCGGTGGCGAGGCGTGCCCACCCGGACTGGTGGCCCGCTGGACCGGCGGCACGGTCGGGCGCCGATTCGTCAACGCCTACGGCCCCTCCGAGACCACGGTCGCCACCAACATCAGCGCCCCGCTCAGCGCGTCGACCCCGTTGACGCTCGGTGCCCCGCTGCGCGGCATCGCGCAGTGGGTGCTCGACGCGCGTCTGCGGCCGGTGCCGGTCGGGGTCGCGGGGGAGCTCTACGTCGCGGGTGCCCAGGTGGCGCGCGGCTACCGTGACCGCGCCGCGCTCACCGCCGGTCGTTTCGTCGCCTGCCCATGGGAGCCGGGTGCTCGCATGTACCGCACTGGCGATCTGGTGCGATGGAGTGCCGAGGGCACCCTGGAGTACCTGGGCCGCAATGACGATCAGGTGAAGCTGCGCGGCTTCCGCGTCGAACTCGGTGAGGTCGAGTCCGCGTTGCTGTCCCGGCCCGGTGTCGGGCAGGCCGTTGCGCTGATCCATCGTGACGGCCACCGCGGCGACCAGCTCGTCGCGTACCTGGTGCCGTCTTCGGTACCGAATACCACTGCGGCACAACGGCAGTCGACGGAGGTCCCGACGCAGGCCGCCGTCGTGGTCCAGCCCTCGCAGACGCTGGATGTGGACGCGCTGGCCGAGCATCTGCGCCGCACCCTCGCGCCGCAATTGGTGCCGGCCGCGTTCGTAGTGCTCGACGCGCTGCCGCTCACCCCGAACGGCAAGCTGGACCGGCGTGCGCTGCCGGCGCCGGTGTTCACGGCCCGCGCCTTCCGCGCGCCCGCCGCGGGGGCCGAGGCCGAGGTGGCCGCGGTGTTCGGTGCCGTGCTCGGAGTCGAGCGGGTCGGCGCCGACGACGACTTCTTCGCGCTCGGCGGCAACTCGCTGATCGCCACGAAGGTGGTGTCCCGGCTCGGCGCGGCGCTCGGGGTGACGGTGCCGCTCCAGACACTGTTCGAGGCGCCGGTGGTCGCCGAGCTGGCCGCCCTGCTGAACGGCGCCGAGGTCGTGGCCGCGCGGCCTGCTCTCGTCGCGGCCGAACGGCCGCAACGGATTCCGCTGTCCTACGCCCAGCAGCGGATGTGGTTCCTCAACCAGTTCGACACCGATTCGGTGGCCGACAATATCGCCGCCGCCATCCGGCTCGCAGGCCCGCTCGACCCCGCCGCCCTCACTGCCGCGGTGGCCGACGTGTTCACCAGGCACGAGGCGCTGCGCACCCGCTACCCGGCCGTGGACGGCATCCCGTTCCAGCAGGTGCTCGCCGCCGAACAGCTGACCATCAGCCTCACCCCACAGCCGCTCGACCCGGCTGACCTGGCCGACCGGATCCGGGCCGTGGCCGCGGTCCCCTTCGCGGTGGACCAGGAACCGCCGGTGCGCCTGCACCTGCTGCGCACCGGTGCCGACGAGCACGTGCTGGTCCTGGTGCTGCATCACATCGCCGCCGACGGCTGGTCGGTGGCACCGCTGACCCGCGACCTGATGGTGGCCTACGCCGCCCGCCTCGCCCGCACCGCGCCGCAGTGGTCCCCGCTGCCCGTTCAGTACGCCGACTTCGCCCTGTGGCAGCGGGCTGTCCTCGGCGCCGAGGACGATCCGGATTCGCCGATGGCGCGCCAGATCGACTTCTGGACAGCCGAACTCGCCGATCTGCCCGACCTGCTCGCGCTACCGTCCGATCGGCCGCGGCCCGCCGTCGCCTCCGGGCGCGGGGCCAGGCACACCTTCGCGGTCCCCGCCGCGCTCGCCGACCGGCTGCGCACGGTCGCCGTCGACGCCAATGCGTCGCTGTTCATGGTCCTGCACGCCGCGTTCGCGGCGATGCTGGCGAAACTATCCGGCCAGCAAGACATCTCGATCGGAACCCCGGTCGCGGGCCGTGGTGACGAGGCGGTCGACGAACTCGTCGGCATGTTCGTCAACACCCTCGTGCTGCGCACCCAGGTTCGCCCCGGCGCCACCTTCGCCGAGCTCGTCGCCACCGTTCGCGACGGCGACCTGCGTGCGCTCGCCCATGCCGAGGTCACCTTCGACCGGTTGGTCGAAGCGCTGAACCCGGAGCGCTCATCGGCGCGACACCCGCTGTTCCAGGTGATGTTCGACTTCCAGAACAACGCCGAGACCCGGCTCGAACTCGCCGGGCTCACCGCATCCGAGATCGAGATCGATACCGGGACCGCGAAATTCGATCTGCACCTCACCGTGCGCGAAGCCGGTGACGGCCTGCTCGCCCGGTTCGAGTACGCCACCGACCTCTTCGACCCCACCACCATCACAGATTTCGGCACCCGCCTGCTGCGGGTGCTGGATGCGGTGTCCGCCGATCCCAGCGTCGTGATCGGCGACATCGACCTGCTCGCCGCGGCCGAACGCACCCGCATCCTGCGCGAATGGAACGACACCGAATACCCCGGCGCCGAGTCGATGACGCTGGTCTCGCTGTTCGCCGCACAGGCCGCGCGCACTCCTGAGGCGATCGCGGTGACTACCGACGGCGTGTCGGTGACCTACGCCGAGTTCACCGCGCGGGTGAACCGGCTTGCCCGCCTGCTGATCTCGCTCGGAGTCGGACCCGACCGCACGGTCGCGCTCGGGATGGACCGCTCGCTCGACCTGGTCGTCGCCATGTACGCCGTGCTCGCCGCAGGCGGAGCCTATGTGCCGCTCGATCCGTCCCATCCGGCCGACCGCCTCGCCCAGGTGCTGGCCGCGGCCGACCCGGTCTGCGTGCTCACCCGAGCGACCGACGGCCTCGACCTGCCCGCCATGACACGGGCTCCGGTGCTCGATCTCGAACAGCTCGACACCGGCGACCATGCCGCCGACCCGCTGACCGACGCCGACCGGCTCGCCACTCTTACCCCGGCCGCTGCCGCCTACCTGATCTTCACCTCCGGCTCGACCGGAACCCCGAAGGGCGTCGTCGTCTCGCACGGCGCGATCGTCAACCGGTTGGTCTGGATGCAGGACGCCTACCGCCTGACCCAGGCCGACACCGTTCTGCAGAAGACACCGGCCACCTTCGATGTCTCGGTCTGGGAATTCTTCTGGCCCTTGCAGATCGGTGCGCGACTTGTCCTCGCCCGCCCGGACGGGCATCGCGATCCCGCCTACCTGGCCGACCTGATCGACGCCGAGTCGGTCACGGTGGCACATTTCGTGCCGTCGATGCTGTCGGTGTTCGTCGCCGCACTCGAGCCGGAATCGGCGGGAACCCACGGTGGTGCCGTTGTCGATGCCGCGCGGTGCGGTTCGCTGCGCATGGTGTTCGCGTCGGGTGAGGCCCTGGCGCCCGGACCCGCGCAGCGGTTGCGTGGACTCACCGGGACGGCGGTGCACAACCTGTACGGCCCGACGGAGGCCGCGGTCGACGTCACCTTCCACGAGGTGACCGACGCGGATGTGCTGACCGTTCCCATCGGCGCGCCGGTGCACAACACCCGCGTCTACGTGCTCGACGGCAGGCTGCGCCCGGTGCACGTCGGGGTGCCCGGTGAGCTGTACCTGGCGGGTGCCCAGCTGGCCCGTGGATACGCGGGGCGCGCCGACCGCACCGCCGATCGCTTCGTCGCCGATCCGTTCGTGACCGGTGACCACGCGCGGGGTTCGCGGATGTACCGGACCGGTGACCTCGTCGCCTGGACCGCCGACGGTGAACTGGAGTACCTGGGCCGCACCGACTTCCAGGTGAAGCTGCGCGGGCTGCGGATCGAGCTCGGTGAGATCGAGGCCGCGCTGTCGGCGCTGCCCGAGATCGCGCAGGCCGCGGTACTCGTCCGCGACGACCGGTTGGTGGCCTACCTCGTCGCCGACGCCGACCTCGACTCGGCCGCGGTGCGGGATACGCTCGCGCGCACCCTGCCCGCCTATATGGTCCCGTCGGCGTTCGTGGTACTCGACGCCTTCCCGCTCAACACCTCCGGCAAGCTGGACCGCAGGGCGCTGCCCGATCCGGTGGTCGAGGCGGCGGTGTTCCGTGCGCCAGGCACCGAGGCCGAACGGATCGTGGCGTCGACCTTCGCGACGGTCCTCGGCTTCCCCGCCGACCGCGAGGTCGGCCTCGACGACGACTTCTTCGCGCTCGGCGGCAATTCCCTCACCGCCACCCAGGTCGTCGCCCGCCTCGGCGCCGCGCTCGACACCCAGATCCCGGTGCGCCTGCTGTTCGACGCGCCGACGGTGGCCGCGCTCGCCGAGCGCTGCGCGGGGCGGCGGGGGAGCGGACGGCTCGCGCTGACGAAGTACGAACGGCCGCGGCGGATCCCGCTGTCCGCGGCGCAGCGCCGGATGTGGTTCCTCAATCGCTACCTCGCCGATGCCGATGGTCCCGGTGATGCCGTCGACAACATCCCGATCGCCCTGCGGCTGTCCGGCGACCTCGACCTCGCCGCGCTGGAACCGGCGCTGGCCGATGTGATCGCCCGCCACGAAACCCTGCGCACCAGCTATCCCGACAGCCCCGACGGGCCGGAACAGCTGGTCGCGGACGCCACCGCCATCGCCCTGCGTCCGGAACCGACGACCCCGGCCGAGCTCCCCGGCCTGCTGCGGTCCCTCGCGGCCGTGCGCTTCGATCTCACCGCCGAGATCCCGCTGCGCGCGGCACTGTTCACGCTCAGCCCGGCCGAGCATGTCCTGGTCCTGGTGGTCCACCACATCGCCGCCGACGGGTTCTCCCTCGGCCCGCTCGCCACCGACCTCATGACCGCGTACGCGGCCCGGCGCGCAGGCAGCGTACCCGCGTGGGCGCCGCTGCCGATCCAGTACGCCGACTACACCCTGTGGCAGCATGAAATGCTCGGCACAGCAACCGATCCCACCTCGACCGCCGCCGGTCAGCTCGCGTTCTGGCGGCGCGAACTCGCCGGGCTCGGCGAACAGCTCGAGCTGCCTGCCGACCGCCCCCGTCCCGAGGAGTCCAGCTTCCGCGGCGGCGTGCACCGGTTCCAGATCGACTCCGATCTGCACAGTGAGCTGCGAGAACTGGCGCGCAAGCACGAGGCCACCCTCTTCAGCACCCTGCACGCCGCGCTGGCGGTGCTGCTGGCCCGGCTGTCCGGCACCGGCGACATCGCCATCGGAACCCCGGTGGCAGGCCGTGGTGACGCGGCGGTCGACGGGCTGATCGGCATGTTCGTCAACACCCTGGTCCTGCGCACGCAGATCGATCCGCGCGCCGAGTTCGAGAGCACCCTCGATACCGTTCGTGCCGCCGACCTGGACGCGCTATCCCATGCCGAGATCCCGTTCGAGGAGGTCGTCGACGCGGTCGCCCCCGCACGCGCCCGCAACCGCCATCCACTGTTCCAGGTGGCCCTCGTCCTGCAGAACTTCACCGTGCCCGCCCTTGCGATGGCCGGGATCACCGCGGCGCCGGTCGACATCGATGCCGCGGTCGCCAAGTTCGACCTGCAGTTCACCGTTCGTGAATCCGACGACGTCGACGGCAGGGCCGACGGCATGGGCATCGAGATCGCCTACGCCACCGACCTGTTCGACGCGGGCAGCATCGCGGTGCTGGCACGCCGCTTCGCCCAGGTGCTCGCCGCCGTCGTCGCCGATCCGACCGTGGTGGTCGGCGACATCCAGCTGCTCAGCGCCGAGGAACAGCAGCGGACCCTGCACGACTGGGCCACCACCGGCGGATCGGTGACCCCCGGCACCGACACCATGCTCGACCGGTTCGCCGAGGTCGCCGCCACGCACCCGGACGCGGTGGCGGTCAGGGCGGGTAGCACCTCGCTCACCTACGGTGCGCTCGACGCATGGTCGAACCGGCTCGCCCGCAGGCTCGTCGGCGCGGGTGTCGGCCCGGAAGCATTGGTGGCCGTCGCGCTGCCACGGACACCGGAACTGGTCGTCGCCCTGCTCGCGGTGCTCAAGGCGGGCGGTGGCTACCTGCCGATCGACCCGAACTATCCGGCCGACCGCATCGAGTACCTGCTCGACGACGCGCGCCCGCTGTGCGCCATCGCCAACGCCGACACCGGACTCGCCCGCGACTGGTTCGGCGGCCCCGTCCTCGACCCCGCGGCCGAGAACCTCGGCGATTTCGCGGACACCGCGCTCACCCCGGCGGACCGCCGCGCACCACTGGCCCCCGCCAACACCGCCTACGTCATCTACACCTCCGGCTCCACCGGCAGGCCGAAGGGCGTGGTGATCCCGCACGCGAATGTGCTCGCCCTGCTGGACAACAGCGCACGGCACTTCGGCTTCGGCCCGCACGACGTGTGGACACTGTTCCACTCCTACGCCTTCGACTTCTCGGTGTGGGAGCTGTGGGGAGCGCTGCTGCACGGCGGCTCGGTGGTACTGGTGGACTACTACACCTCGCGCTCGCCCGAACAGTTCCGGGAACTGCTCATCGCCGAGCGCGTCACCGTGCTCAATCAGACGCCGTCGGCGTTCTACCAGCTCGTCGCCGCCGATCAGGCCGCCGTGTCGAGGGCGGCGGGCGACGCGCGCCCGGCTGCCGGTGACTACGCCCTGCGCACGGTGATCTTCGGCGGTGAGGCGCTGGAACCGCAGCGACTCACCGGCTGGTTCGCCAGGCACCCCGACCGGCCACGCCTGGTGAACATGTACGGCATCACCGAGACCACCGTGCACGCCTCCTACCGGGAGATCACCCCGGACACCGGGTCGGCCAGCGTGATCGGTGGCGCGCTCGCCGGACTCACGGTGCGCGTGCTGGATTCGCGCCTCCGCCCGGTGCCGGTAGGGGTGCCCGGCGAGATCTACGTCTCCGGCCCGCAGCTGGCGCGCGGCTACCTGGACCGCCCCGACCTGACCGCGAGCCGGTTCGTCGCCGACCCGTACGGGGCGCCGGGTACCCGCACCTATCGCTCCGGTGACCTGGCCCGCTGGACCGCCGACGGCGAGCTCGAATACCTGGGCAGGGCCGATCAGCAGGTGAACCTGCGCGGCTTCCGGGTCGAACTCGGCGAGATCGAAGCCGCGCTGCTCGCCAGCTCGGTGGCGCCACGCGAGGTCGCGGTGCTGGTGCGCACCGACGTGGTCGACGAACCGCGCATCGTGGCCTACCTGGTCGCAGGCGCCGACACCGGTCGCATCGATGCCGCCGCGTTGCGCCACGAACTGGGCCGCACTCTGCCCGAGCACATGCTCCCGGCCGCCGTGGTTGCCGTCGAGTGCATCCCGCTCACCGTCAACGGCAAGCTGGACCGGGCCGCGCTGCCTGCCCCGGTCTTCGAGACCACCGCCTACCGCAGGCCGGCCACGGTCACCGAGGAGATCGTGGCCGCCGTCTACGCCGAGGTGCTTGGCCGGACCGGCGTCGACGACCCGATCGGCGCCGACGACGACTTCTTCGCCCTCGGTGGCAGCTCGCTGCTCGCTGCCAAGGCGGCGGCGCGCATCGGCGCGGCGCTGGACCGGCGGGTGGGGGTGCGCACCCTTTTCGAGGCACCGCGCGTCGCAGACCTGGCCGCGACCGTGGACGCCGAGGCGAAGGAGAACCGGCCACCGCTGGTCGGCCGGGCGCGTCCGGAGCGGCTGCCGCTCTCGCCCGCCCAGCAGCGCATGTGGTTCCTCAACCGCTTCGACCGGTCGTCGGTGGCCTACAACATCCCGTTCGCGCTGCGGCTCAGTGGCGCGCTCGACGTGGCTGCCCTCGGCTCGGCGCTCGCCGATCTGGTCGCCCGGCACGAATCGTTGCGGACCGTCTACCCGGTATGCGAGGGCGAGGACGCCGACGGCACGCCGGTGCAGTCGATCATCGCTGCCGCGCAGGCGATTCCGGTGCTCGAGCCGGTCGCGGTGACCGAAGCCGAGCTACCCGGCGCGATCCGCGAGCTCGCCGCGACCACCTTCGACGTCACCGCCGAGATCCCGGTGCGGTTCCGGTTGTTCGAGGTGGTCGGGGATCCGGTGGCCGATGCGGGGCCGCACCGCGACACGGCGGAGAACTCCGCCGCCGACGAATTCGTGCTCGCGGCCGTGCTGCATCACATCGCCGCCGACGGCTCATCGATCGCGCCGTTCGTCGCAGACCTGATGCGCGCCTACACCGCCCGCCGTGCCGATACCACCCCCAGTTGGGCGCCGCCCGCGGTGCAATTCGCCGACTACGCCCTGTGGCAGCGCGAGCTGCTCGGCGACGAGGACGATCCCGCGTCGCTCGCCGCGCGGCAGGTCGCCTACTGGCGCGCGCGGCTGGCCGGACTGCCCGACCAGCTGGCCCTGCCGACCGACCGGCCGCGCCCGGCCCGGCAGAGCCTGCGCGGTGACAAGGTGGGCTTCGCCGTCGACGCGGATCTGCACGCCGCGCTCGTCGCGCTCGGCCGTGGCCACGGCGCCACGCTGTTCATGGTGGTGCACGCGGCCTTCGCCGCGCTGCTCGCGCGGCTGTCGGGGACCGCCGACATCGCGCTCGGCGCCCCGGTCGCAGGCCGCGGCGAGGCCGAACTCGACGAGGTCATCGGCATGTTCGTCAATACCGTCGTGCTGCGCACCCAGGTGGCCACCGATGGGCCCTTCGCCGACCTGCTCGGCACCGCGAGGACTGCCGATATCGCCGCGCTCGCCAACGCCGACGTACCGTTCGAGCGGCTGGTCGAGGTACTCAACCCCGCACGCTCCACGGCGCGGCACCCGCTGTTCCAAGTGGGCTATTCCTTCCAGAACCACGAGCGTGGTCGCCTCGAACTCCCCGGGCTCACCGTCTCGGATATCGAATTCGACTCCGGCGTAGCACAATTCGACCTCCATCTGTTCGCCTTCGATCACTACACCGCCGACGGCGCGCCCGATGGTGTCGAGTTCACGCTCGGCTACGCGACGGATCTGTTCGACGCGGACACTGTCCGGCGCTTCGCCGGACAGTTGCGGCGGATTCTCGAATCGATCGCCACCGCACCGGAAACCGTGATCGGCGAGCTCGACCTGCTCGGCGGCGACCGCGCGCTGCTGCTCGACACCTGGAACGCGACAGCGCATCCGGTCGAGCGGATCACCCTCGCCGACCTCGTTGCCCGCCAGGCGATCGCCACCCCCGACGCACCTGCCCTGGTGGACGCCGACAGCGGCGAAACCCTCCACTACGCCGCTTTCGATGCCCGCGTCAACCGGATCGCCCGGCTCCTCATCGCCGAGGGGGTCGGCCCGGAGCGGACCGTGGTGCTTGCCATGCGGCGCGGGCTCGACCTCGTCATCGCCATGCACGCGGTGGTGCGGGCAGGCGGTGCGTATGTGCCGATCGACCCCGATCATCCGGCCGAGCGCATCGCCCATGTCGTCGCGACCGCCGCGCCGCTGTGCGTGCTCAGCACGGCTGCCGACGGTGTGCCGATCCCGGTGGACGTGCCGGTCTTCCAGCTCGACCACCGTGCCCTGGACAACCTGTCGAACGAGCCGGTGACCGATGCCGAACGGCTCGCGCCGCTGCGGCCGGAGCACCCGGCGTACGTGATCTTCACCTCCGGCTCCACCGGTATCCCCAAGGGGGTGAGCGTGCCGCATGCGGCGATCGTCAACCAGCTGGCCTGGCTGCACGACCGCTTCACCATGACCGGCGCCGACCGGGTACTGCTGAAGACCCCGGCCACCTTCGACCTGTCGGTGTGGGAATTCTTCTCGCCGCTCACCTCCGGCGGCGCGCTTGTCGTCACCAGGCCGGGCGACGAGCGCGATCCGGATCGCCTGCGCGCCACCATGACCACGCACGGAGTCACCGTGCTGCACGCGGTGCCGTCGCTGGTCGGTATGCTGCTGGAAACGGAATCCGCACCGGCACTGCCGGATTCGCTGCGCGCGGTACTCGCCATCGGTGAGGCGTTGCCCGCCGCGACGGCAGCGAAGTTCCGCGCCCGTACGGCCGGGGCCAGGCTGCACAATCTGTACGGTCCGACCGAGGCCGCCGTGTCGATCACCGAATTCGAGGTGACGCACGAGCCCGCGCAGGTCGTCCCGATCGGCGCACCCGCATGGAACAGCGGGGTGTATGTGCTCGACTCCCGGCTGCGGCCGGTGCCCATCGGTGTCGCCGGCGAGCTGTACCTCACCGGCGCGCAGCTCGCCAGGGGCTATCACGGCCGCGCCGGTCTCACCGCGGACCGGTTCGTCGCCGACCCGTTCGGCGCGAACGATCACCTCGCCGCGCCGTCGGCAGACAGCGCGATCATCGGGACCGGTCCGGCATGGCCGGTACCGGGCGAGGCCAGCCCCGCGACGGCGGCGGGCGCGACCGGCGCCGAGGCAGCCGGTGTGGCGCGGACCGGCGCGATCTCGGGTCGAGGCAGTCGGATGTATCGCACCGGCGACATCGTCCGGTGGCGTGCGGACGGCACCTTGGAATACCTCGAACGCGCCGACTTCCAGGTCAAGATCGGCGGGTTCCGCATCGAGCTCGGTGAGGTCGAGACCGCGTTGCTGCGGTGCGCCGGCGTGCGCGCCGCCGTCGCGATCGCCACCGACGACAACCGGGTGGGCGCGCGGCTGATCGCCTACGCGGCCGTCGCCGACCTGACACCAGACACGGCTGCCGCGATCGCGGCCCGGCTGCGCGGCGAGCTCGGCGGTGCGCTGCCCGCCTACATGGTGCCCGCCGCGATCGTCGTGCTCGATGCCCTGCCACTCAATGCCAACGGCAAAGTCGACCGGGCCCAGCTGCCCGCACCGGAGTTCGCCGAGGCGGACTACCGTGCCCCGGTCACCGGCACCGAACAGCTGGTGGCCCGGACCTTCGCCGAGGTCATCGGGTGCGCCGAGATCGGTCTCGACGACGACTTCTTCTCCCTCGGTGGCAATTCGCTGATGGCGACCAGGCTGGCGGCCCGGCTCGGCGCCGCACTCGGTACCCAGGTGCCGGTGGCCGCCGTCTTCGAGGCGCCGACCGTGGCTGCGCTGGCCGACCAGCTCGACCAGCTCGATCGCACCGGCGCCCGCCCGCCATTGACCCGACGCCGTGACGACGGCCCCGTTGCCCTTGCGCCCGCCCAGCAACGCATGTGGGTGCTGCACCAGCTCGCGGCCGAGTCCGCGGCCTATCACATCCCGGCCGCGATCCGGCTCACCGGCGAGCTCGACCTGCCTGCCCTGCGGGCCGCGATCGGCGACGTACTCGCCCGCCACGACACCCTGCGCACCCGGTACCCGGATTCCCCGAACGGCCCGATCCAGCAGGTGATGCCCGCCTGGGCAGCCGCGGTGGAGCTGACCCCGATCCCCGTGCGCGCCGACGATGCCGAAACCAGGATCGCCGCGCTGGTCGCCCAGCCCTTCGACATCACCGCCGCACCACCCGTCCGCGCGGCCCTGTACCGCATCGAACCGGATGCCACCGCGATACCTGATGCCGGCGCGGCCACAGACCGCCCGTCCGCGACCGAGTCCGCCGACCACATTCTCGTCGTGGTGGTGCACCACATCAGCGCCGACGGCTACTCGATCGCCCCGCTCACCCGCGATCTGGTGCGCGCCTACAGCGATCGGCACGCCGGTTGCGAACCCGGCTGGGCGCCACTGGAGATCCGGTACCGCGACTTCAGCGCCTGGCAGCACGAGCTGCTCGGCACCGCCGACGACCCGGACAGCGTGCTCACCGAGCAGCTGACCTACTGGACCCGCGAACTGGCGGGCACGCCCGAACTCCTCGCCCTGCCGACCGATCGCCCTCGGTCGACCCGCCGCGAGATGCGCGGTGCGTCAGTGCCGTTCGCCCTCGACGCCACCTCGACCCGCGCGCTGGACGAGCTGGCCAGAGCCAACGGCACCACGCTGTTCACCGTGGTGCACAGCGCGCTGGCCGTGCTGCTGGCCAAGCTGTCCGGCAGCGGGGACATCACGATCGGCGCCCCGGTGGCCGGGCGCGGCGCGCGCGAACTCGACGACCTGGTCGGCATGTTCGTCAACACGGTGGCCCTGCGCACCGAGGTGGACTCCCGCGCGCCGTTCACCGATCTGCTCGCCCAGGCAAGACGGCGCGACCTCGCGGCCATCGCACACGCCGACGTGCCGTTCGAGCAGGTCGTCGACGCCATGGGCCGGACCAGGTCCGGTGCCTACACCCCGCTGTTCCAGGTGATGCTCACCTTCCAGAACATGCCGCCCGGCGCCGTCGACCTGCCGGGACTGCGGGTCCGGGTCCTCGATCCCGGCCTGACCGAGGCCAAATTCGACCTGCATCTCACCGCCATGCAGCGCTACACCGCCGACGGTGCGCTCGACGGCCTCGACCTGCACTTCGGCTACGCCACCGACCTGTTCGACGCGAGCACCGTCGAGGTCATGGCGCAGCGGTTCCAATTGATCCTCGCGGCGATCGCGGCCGATCCGGCGGTGCCGGTGCGAGCGATCGATCTACGCACGGCAGCGGAGCGAACACCGCCGCCGCGCGACTACACCATTGCCGATCTGCCTGGCCTCATCGGCTCGGCGGCCCGGCTCGCGCCGGCGACCGTGGCTTTCACCCACGGCGAGCACGCCATCTCGTTCGCGGCCCTCGACGCCAAGCTCACCGCGGTGCGCAAGGCGATGGGCGCCGCGATGAAACCAGAAGCGCTGGTGAACGTCGCGCTGGCCGGGCTGGTGCCCGGCGTGCTCGCCGCACTCGGCGCCTCCGGACTCACCACCACGTTGCACACACTGGTGACCGATGCCGCCGCGGTGATCGCCGGGTCGGGGTCGGCCGACGACTCGGAAGGACAACTCTGATGTCGCACACGGATTCGGTCACGGCCGCGCTCTCGATCGACGCGCTGCCGGGTGACCCAGCGAACGAACTCCAGCGTGATCCGGCGACCCTGCTCGCCGCCTTCACCACCTCGGTCCGGCAGGACCCCGATGCCGTCGCGGTCACCGACGGCGGGCTCGAACTCACCTACGGCGAACTCGGGGCGCGCGCCGCCGCGCTCGCGGTCCGGCTGGTCGCGCGCGGGGTCGGGCCGGAGACCGTGGTCGCGGTGTCGCTGCCCCGCTCGGTCGACCTGGTGGTGGCCGTGCACGCGGTGATCGCCGCGGGCGGCGCCTTCGTGCTGCTCGATCCCGACGCGCAGCCGGACGTGTGGCAGCGCACGGTGTCGCTGGCCGCGCCGGTCGTGGTCGTCACCGCGCCCGGTCTGCCGCATCCCGACGGTGTTCCGTTGCTGCACACCGGGATCGACGTGGGCGAGGACGTCGACGAGCTGCCTGGCCCGTCCGCGGACAACCCGGCCTATCTGGTCGTCGATGTCGCCGCCGCCGGTGCCGCCGTCGTCGTCGGGCACCGGGCCGCGCAGGCCAATGCGGTGTGGCGGCAACGGCTGTGCGGTGTCGGTCCAGGTGACCGCGTGCTGTGGCACGCGCCGCTTGCCGCGCAGGCGGCGGTGGGTGAGCTGCTGCTCGCCCTGCAGACCGGCGCCACCCTGGTCCTGCCGACGAGCGGAGCCACGGCCCGCTCGATCGCCGAAACCGGCGCGACCGCAGCCATTTTCGAACCCGATCAGCTGGCCGAACTCGTCGCTCTTCCCGATGCGGAGGACCGGCTCGACTCGTTGCGGGTGGTGCTCAGCTGCGGTGCGCCGCTGCCCGCGAAGACAGCGGCCGCCCTGCGCGCGGTCAGCGGCGCGACCCTGTGGCACGTGTACGGCAGGCCGGAAACCGCGGGTGAGGTCGTCGCGCACGAGGTGACCGGCGCCGACCTCGAGTCGGTCCCGCTCGGCTGCGCCGCCGACGACGTGGAACTGCTCGTCCTCGACCAGCACCTACGCCCGGTGCCCGACGGCGAGGTCGGCGAACTCTATGTCTCCGGCGTGCAGCTGGCCCGCGGCTACCTCGGCAGACAGGCCACCGCGGCCACTTTCCTCGCCAACCCGATCGGCCCGGTCGACGATCGCATGTTCGCCACCGGCGACCTGGTGCGGCGCAGGCCACCCGGCGACGGCTGGACCGCCGAACTCGAATACGTCGGCCGCGTAGACGACCGCGCGGTGCGCGAACCACCACGACCGGGCGGGCTGCCAGGGGAACTGCTCCTCGACGAGTTCGAAGCGCAGGCCGCCGCGACCCCTTTCGACCCGGCGGTCGTGTACGCCCCTGGCACGGGTGACGCGGCCTCGATCATCACCTACGGCGACCTGGACCGGCGCACCAACCAGCTCGCCCGGCACCTGACCGCGCTCGGGGTAGGGCCGGAATCGGCCGTCCTCGTCGACCTGCCCCGCTCGGTCGAGCTCGTCGTCGGGGTGTACGCGGTGCTCAAGGCCGGTGGAGCCGTTGTGCCCGTGGATATTCCGGCGTTCCTGCCGCCCGCCGCGAATCCGGCGCTGGTGCTGACGGTACGCGAGCGCGCCGCCGGGTACGACGTCCCGGCCGTCGTCCTGGACGAGGTGGCGCTCACCGGGTATTCCGACGAGCCCCTCACCCGCGCGGAGCGCCACGCCCCGGTGCTCCCGCAGCACCCGGCGTTCGTGCTCTACCCGCACGGCGCGACGCAGGGCATCACCATCAGCCACCTCGCCGCCGTCCACCGGCTCACCGGGATCCAGGGGCGGCACGGTTTCACCGGACGCGACGTGTACCTGCACCAGTCCGAGCTCGGCGAGGTCACCGACTGGCACGGGTATGTGCTGCCGCTGCGGGTCGGCGCGACCGTGGTGCTCACCGAACCTCCCGACGCGCAGCGGCTGACCAGGCTGGTCGCCGACTACGGCGTCACCGCGGCCGAGTTCACCCCGGCGCGGCTGTCGGCGTTCACCGACTATGTCGACGGCATGGGCGCGCATGCCGAGATCGGCTCGCTGCGCAGCGTCGTCGTGCTCGGTGCGCCGCTGACCGCCGCCGAGGTGCGCGCGTTCGGCGCGGTGACCGGTGCCCGGCTGCACCACGACTACGGCAGGGCCGAGGCCACCGTCACCCTCACCTACCCGGCCGCGCCGCGCGCCGATGCCGCCGAACCGACCGCGGTGCGGGTGCGGGAATGGAACCGGCGTGTCTATGTCCTCGACGCTGATCTGCGCCCGACCAGTCCGGGTGTCGCGGGCGAACTGTATCTGTCCGGCGCGCAGCTGGCGCGTGGCTACCGCGACGACCCGGTCGCCACCGCCGACTGCTTCGTCGCCAATCCCTTCGGGATCCCCGGCGAACGGATGTTCCGTACCGGCGAGCATGCCCGCTGGGAAATCGACGGCACCGCGGCGTCACTGGTCCGGCTCGGCGCCGACGCCAGGCCCGCCGCCGCGCCCGAATCGGTCCTCGGGCACGGCGCGAGCATGCGGGCGCGGCTCGGCGCGGGCATCGGCGCGCGGATCGCCGAACTCACCCACCGGTATGCCGTGCCGCCGTTCGCGGTGGTCCGCGCGGCGATGACGGTCCTGCTCGACCGGCAGTCCGGTGCGACCACGGCAGGCGCAACGCTCACCGAAATGCTGTGCGCGGAACCGGATCCCATGGTGGCGTCCACCGCGACGGCGACCAGCGAATCCTGCGCGCTCGGTGGCCCGTTCGGCGCGGTCACCCTCAGCTATCTCGACACCGGCGCCGAATCGTTCGGTGTGCCAGGGCTCGACCTCACCGCCATGTACTTCGACGGACCGGTCGCCGACGGTGTGCACTTCATCGTCACCGCCCACGACACCGCTCATCTCG
This sequence comes from Nocardia rhizosphaerae, assembly GCF_042650365.1. NCBI lineage: Bacteria > Bacillati > Actinomycetota > Actinomycetes > Mycobacteriales > Nocardiaceae > Nocardia > Nocardia rhizosphaerae. Next base: position 748,629 of record NZ_JBHSBA010000005.1, on the reverse strand, counting down.
GGCTCGAAATCGAATACAGCACCGACCGTTTCGACGACTGCGCGGCGGCCGCCCTGCTGCGCCGATACGCCCGTACGCTCGGCCTGCTCGCCACCTCGCCCGACGCGGCGATCGCGTCGCTCGACCTCGACACCCCCGCCGAACGCAGAAAGGCACTGCCATGACCAACCCGTTCGACGACGAGAGCGCCCAGTTCTACGTGCTGGTCAACGCCGAAGGCGAACACTCCCTCTGGCCCACCTTCGCCGCCGTCCCCGGCAGCTGGACCGTCGCCTTCGGCGCCGCCCCCCGCTCGGCCTGCCTGCACTATGTCGAGTCCCACTGGCTCGACATGCGCCCCAACTCCCTCATCGCCGCCATGGCCAGCGACACGACCGAACCCGTCAGGTAGTCAGGGGCGTCATCGGCGGTGGTTCCCAGGTGCCATCGATCGCCGCCTCGCGCGGGGCGTAGAGGCGAAGGGTGAGCGAGAATTCGCCGGTGGCGGGGATGGGGAGCCAGTTGCCCGCGGGGATCTCGGGACGCGGGTCGGCGTGCTGGACGGCGATGTCCACCGCGCCGTCTGGGGCGGCCATCACGGGTGGGGAGTGGCCGACGGTGTAGATGCCCGCGGAGTTCGGGACGAGGAAGCCGTCGGGGCCGTAGGCGGTGAGCGAGGCGAAGGCCGCGGGCGGCCACTGGTCGGGGGCGAAGCGGATGCGATAGCGCAGCGGGCGGCCGCTGTCGTCGGTGGTGGGTGCCCAGAGTTCGGCGTAGAGGATGTCGTGGATCGGTGCCTGGCCCGGCGAGCGCCTGGCCGTCGCGGCGCGGCGCAGATAGTCGGTGCCGCTGGTGCCGCGGTCAACCGGCACCTCCCAGCCGTTCACCCGGCGGGCGGTCGGGTCGGTCCATTCCGCGATCCGGCGCCGCGCCGCACGGACCGCCTCGTCGAGGACCGCCATCGGTACGGCATCGACACTGCCGCCGGGGAGCACGCCGATCCGAGCCAGCCTATCGAGCAGGGGCGCGTCGGCCGCGGCGGGCGGATTGGTGATCAGCAGTCTGCACAATCGGTCGAGGTAGGTGCGTCCGTCCATGGCGGCGATGCGTTTCGCGGGCGGCTCCATGCCCCGATCGATCTGACGGCTCCGGCTGATCGTGCCGTCGTGGTCGCCGCGCTGCCAGGCATCGGCCGGGATCAGCCGGATCCGCTGCTGCCGGTCGTTGACCCGCGTCGCGTCCACCGGACCGTTGACCTGGATGCGCCCGAGCACCGTAGCCAGGTTCGACGGCAGGTGCAACAGCGTGGTGGCCTGCGGTACCGCCCCGGTCCATTTCGGGCCGACGAGCGTATAGGTGTAGGGCGGGCCCGCGGCATCGACCGTGGTCCGGGGCTGTTCGCTGGACAGGTCGTGCACCGTGTCGCCCCAGCCGTCCAGCAGCTGGAACAGCCAGAACCGGTCCGCTTCCATCTCGGGGATCTGCAGGACCAGTGGCTGGTCGGCCAGGTCGAGCCAGGCCTGGGAATACAGCGTGTCGTGACTGAGCCTGGCGACCCCGCGATCCAGCGGATCGGGCAGCACGCTGTGATCGAGCGTGTTCGTCGGCGCGCTCGCCGCCCGCATCATGTCCAGCATGATCAGCGGGTAGCCGTAGATGTAGGCCTCGGTCGCCAGTGCCAGCGGATCCGGCGGCCCGGTCGTCCGCGCCTGCGACGACACCGGCGCCCCGCCACCGCACCCTGGCAGCACCGCCCCGACCCCGGCCACCACCCCGAGCCCGAGCAGCCGCCGCCTGCTCAGTTCACCGAATTCCGCCGCAGAACCACCCACACGTACCCTCCGTCCGAAGGTCCGAACGGTCACGCTATCCCGCCCCGATCCACCCCTCCCTCATGCGCGAAGGATGAAATGCGTGGTCGCGGGCCCGGTGACTCAGCCGAGGAGGACGCGGCGCATGAGATGGTCGGCGCGGGCTCTCGAGGCGAGGGGGTTGTCCGGGAAGGCCTGGCCGAGGTCGATGATCATGGCGAACGCGGCGTGGACGAGGAAACGGGCCTCGGCGGCGGTGAGGGTGGGACGGACCTCGCGGACGAGGCGGGCCCACTCCTGGACGCTGAGCCGCTGGATATTGCGCAGGACAGCGCGTTCCTCGGCGGGCACGTGGCCGAATTCGGCGTAGTAGACGACGGCGAGTGCGCGCTCGTCGAAGGTGTCGGACACGAACTGGTCGATCAGCACATCCAGCGCGCCGGCGCTGTCGGGAGTGCCCGCGACGGCCGGACCGATCGCGGCGGACACCCGGTCGGCGGCACGACGGAAAGCGGCGGCGAGGATATCGCTCTTACCGCGATAGAACCGATACACCGCCGACGCCGCCGAAAGCCCCGCCGCCGAGGCGATGTCCTCGACACTGACGTTCGGGTACCCGCGCTCGTGGAACAGCTCGACCGCCTTGCGCAGCAGCAGTTCGTGTTTGAACGAATCCGGGATCTCCACCTGTACCGCAGGTTCGGAAACCGTTGCCGCCGGTGGCAATCCGGTCTCGGCCAGGGCCAGGCAGGCGGTGCCGAACAGCCGGTTCAGTGCGCGGGCCGGCATGGCGGCGTGATGGTCGGCGATGCTGGTGATCACCCCGAGCATCGCCGTGGACACCAGCCGCCGATCCGGCGCGGTCAGCTCGGGACGCAGCGCGGCGAGCTGAGCGTCGAGTGCGACGAGCACGGCGGTCCGCTGCTGGTCGAGCACGAGCCGATCGGCGGGTTCGAGGTAGCGGCCCTCCCAGCGGACCAGGGTGACCGTCGACCGGTTCTCCAGCGTCGCGCCGACCAGCCCGCTCAGCATGTGCCGCAACCGGTCCGCCGCGGTGGGGGTCACCTCGGCCGACACCACCACGGCGGCTGTGAGCGCCTGTCCTACCCGCAGCAGCTCCTCCCGGAACAGCGCGTACTTGCTCGGATAGTGGCGGTACAGCGCCGCCGAACTGATCCCGAGTTCGGCGGCGATGTCCTCCATGCTCACCCCGTGATACCCGGCGGCACCGAACGCCGACGCCGAGGCGGCCGCGATCTGCGCGCGCCGATTCTTGGGGCGCCGCCGCACCCCGTCCTTGGTTCCGCCGACTACCGATCCACGCGCTGCACGAGACTCGCCGACACTCATGCGAGCAGTCTATTAGGCCTTGTGGGGTGGGGTGATCCGGGCATACCAGTCCAGCAGTTCCGGGTCGTCGACAGCGGTGCGTTCCACCACGCGGTCCGGGTCGGCGCCCTGGAAGAGCTTCTTGATCGGCACCTCGAGCTTCTTGCCGGTCCTGGTGTGCGGGACGCCGGGCGCCACCCGGATCTCGTCGGGCACGTGCCGAGGGGACACCTCGGTGCGGATCGCGGTGGCGATCCTGGTCCGCAGGTCCTCGGTGAGTTCGGCGCCGGGCGCGAGCACGACGAACAGCGGCATCCAGTAGCCGCCGTCGGGCTGTTCGGCGCCGATCACCAGCGCCTCGGTGATCTCCGGGAACTGCTCGACGACCTGGTAGATATCGGCGCTGCCCATCCGGATGCCGTGCCGGTTGAGGGTGGAATCGGAGCGGCCGTGCACCACCACGCTGCCCCGCTCGGTCACGGTGATCCAGTCGCCGTGCCGCCACACGCCGACGTAGGTATCGAAATACGCGTCGTGGTAACGCTTTCCGTCCGGATCACGCCAGAAGCTCACCGGCATCGACGGCATCGGTTCGGTCACCACCAGCTCACCGACCTCGCCGCGCACCGGCCTGCCCGACTCGTCGAACGCGTCGAGCGCGACCCCGAGGTACGGCGCCGACAGCTCGCCGGGCCACACCGGGACGGTAGGCACCCCACCGATGAACGCCGACACCACGTCGGTGCCGCCGCTGATCGAGCTGACCTGCACGTGCTCGCCCGCGTTCGCGTCGAGCCACAGCGCACTCGACACCGGCAGCGCCGAACCGGTGATCCCGACGGTGCGCAGCGCGGACAGATCGTGCTCGGTGCGCGGCACCGAACCCGCCTTGATGCAGCCGAGCACATAGCCGGGGCTGGTGCCGAGCACGGTGGCCCGCACCCGCGCGGCCAGCCGCCACAGCGCATCGGGCGCGCCTGCGGCCGGGCTGCCGTCGTAGGTGACCACGGTCGCACCGGTGAGCAGGCCCGCCACCTGGAAATTCCACATCATCCAGCTCGGGCTGGTGTACCAGAAGAATGTGTCGTCGGGGCCGATATCGGAGTGCAGCGCAACGGCTTTCAAGTGCTCTAGCAGCACGCCGCCGTGGCCGTGCACGATGCCCTTCGGCAGGCCGGTGGTGCCGGAGGAGAACACGATCCACAGCGGATGATCGAAGTCGACAGCGGTGGTCTCGATGACGCCGCTGCCCGCGTCGGCGACCGCGTCCGGCCAGGCCGTGGCGTCCGGCACCTCGAGGCCGAGCTGGGACACCGCGACGGTGGCCCGCACGCTGGGCAGGCCGGCGCGAAGTGCGGCGATATCGTCGCGCTTGTCGTGTCGTTTGCCACCGAACCGGTAGCCGTCCGCGGTGACCAGCACGGTCGGCTCCAGCTGACCGAGCCGGTCCAGCGCCGCCTTGGCCGAATAGTCCTGCCCGCACGCGCTCCACACCGCGCCGATGCTCGCGGTGGCGAGGAAGGCGACAATCGTCTCCGGGACGTTCGGCAGATAGCCGACAACGCGGTCACCCGCGCCGACGCCGAAGCCGCGCAGCGTATGGGCGAACGCGCTGACCTGGTCGATCAGCGCGGCCCACGAGATCTCCACCGGCTCGGCGTCCTCGTGTAGCGCGATGACGGCGGGCCGGTCCGGTCGCACCTGCCGGATGACCTGATCGGTGTAGTTCAGTCGCGTGCCGGGGAACCAGCGCGCGCCGGGCATCGTGCGCGAACCGAGCACACCGTCGGCGACCGGGCCGAGTTCGAAGTAGTCCCACAGCGCCTGCCAGAATCCGGCGATATCGTCGACCGACCACTGCCACAGCGCCCGGTAGTCCGGGAACTGCGCACCGGTGCGTGCGCTGACGAAGGCGGCGAAGTCGGTGATCCGCGCCGACGCGATGTCCTGGGCGGTTGGTTCCCATTGCGGTTGCACCGGATGTCCTCCTCGTGAGTGGGTTGTGCGGGCCGGAACTGCCCGAGGCGATGATTACCCCGGCCCGCGACCGGTATTCGGGCCGATCGCCGGGTGGTGGTCAGCCCAGCGCGGTGGCCCGCCGGTCAGCGGGGCCGGGTGGCCCGGCGGACGATCCGCTCCGCGTGCCGCAGCACCGGTGCGTCGACCATGCGTCCTTCGAACGCGAAGACCCCGCGATGGTTCGGAACCTCGGCGAGTACTCTTCGTGCCCAATCGATCTCGTCGGCGGCTGGGGCGTAGCCCTCGCGGATCACCGCCACCTGGCTCGGGTGGATGGCCACCTTGGCGTCGAAGCCGACGGCCACCGCGTCGAGTGTCTCCACCGCCAGCCCCGCGAGGTCACCGATGTTCAGATAGACCGAGTCCAGGGCGAACCGGCCGAATGCCTTGGCCGTCAGCAGACTCGACGAACGCACGTGCCGGGCGATATCGCGGTAGCTACCGTCGGCGTGCCTGCTCGAGTTGCCGCCGAGTCCGGCGACCAGGTCCTCCGCGCCCCACATCACGCCGATCGCGTTCTCGGCGGCGACCGACTCGGTGAGCCGCACCGCGCCGAGCGGCGACTCGATGAGCACGATCACTTCGTAGCCGGACAGGCTCCGCACCTGTTCGGCCGATTCGCATTTCGGCAGCATGACCCGGCGGTAGGCGGTCCGCGCGAGCGCGGCGAGGTCTGCCGCGTGTTCCTCGGTACCGACCGCGTTCACCCGGACCACCGTGCGCTGTGGGTCGAGCGGAGTTTCGAGCAGCGCCCGCCGCGCGGTGTCCTTGTCGCTTGCGGCCACGCCGTCCTCCAGGTCGAGGATCACCACGTCGGCCGCGTCGGCTGCCTTGGCGAACCGCTCGGGGCGGTCGGCCGGGCAGAACAGCCAGGCGGGTCCGGTGGGCTCCCACGGCCGCTCGGTGTCGCCCGTCATCGTCATGCTCGCTCCTCTGCTCGACGCGTCGGCGGCCGCGCGGGATCGCTCGCCCGCTGTCCGGTCGTGCCCGCGCCTGGCCTGCCCGTAGCCGCGGCGGGCACGGTGCGCCCGCTCATGCCGTCGGCGCCTTCCTGACCAAGGTCTGCCGGACCGCCTTCGCCACGATCACGCCGTCCTGGTTGCGCGCGGTGTGCGTGAGGCTGACGATCCCCTCACCCTGGCGGCTCCTGGACTCCCGCTTGTCGGTGACCAGCGTTTCGGCGTACATGGTGTCGCCGTGGAACAGCGGCGCGGGAAGCGACATCTCGGAGAAGCCGAGATTGGCCACCAGAGTGCCCTGGGTGAGCTGGGCGACCGACAACCCGACCAGCGTGGACAGCGTGAACATCGAGTTCACCAGCCGCTGGTTGAACGGCGGCTGCGCGTCGGCGAAGTTCGCGTCCAGGTGCAGCGCCTGGGTGTTCATGGTCAGCGTGGTGAACAGGACATTGTCGGCCTCGGTGATGGTGCGGCCCGGCCGGTGCTCGTAGATGGTGCCGATCTCGAACTCCTCGAACCACAGCCCACGCTGGACGACGCGCCGTTCGGTGCTCGATGGCGCCTGCGCTGTCGCCGCCGGGCTGTCGTGATCAGGCGCGGTCACAGCCCCAGCTCCCGTGCGATCAGCATCAGCTGCACCTCCGTTGTGCCCTCACCGACTTCCAGGATCTTGCTGTCACGGTAGTGCCGCGCCACCGGGTACTCGTTCATGAAACCGTTGCCGCCGAAGATCTGCGTGGCGTCACGTGCGTTGTCCATCGCGGCCTCGCTGGCCACCATCTTGGCGATGGACGCCGCCTTCTTGAACGGCTTGCCCGCCAGCATCAGCGCGGCCGCGTCGTAGTAGGCGGTGCGCGCGACATGCGCCCGCGCCTCCATCCTGGCGATCTTGAACGCGATGGCCTGGTTACGGCCGATGGCCTGCCCGAACGCTTGTCGCTCGCCCGCGTAGCGCACGCTCTCGTCGACACAGCCCTGCGCGGCACCCACCGCGAGCGCGGCGATGGCGATGCGGCCCTCGTCGAGGATACGCAGGAAGTTGGCGTAGCCGCGGCCGCGCTCGCCGAGCAGGTTCTCCTTGGGCACCCGCACGTCGGTGAAGCTGAGCGGGTGGGTGTCGGAGGCATTCCAGCCGACCTTGTTGTAGGCCGGTTCGGCGACGAAACCGGGCGTGGCGGTCGGCACCAGGATGGTGGAGATCTCCTTCTTGCCGCCGGTCTGCCCGGTGACCGCGGTGACGGTGACCAGCCGGGTGATGTCGGTGCCGGAGTTGGTGATGAACTGCTTGGCGCCGTTGATCACCCAGCTCTCGCCGTCCTCCACCGCGGTGGTGCGGGTGCCGCCCGCGTCGCTGCCCGCGTCGGGCTCGGTGAGCCCGAACCCGGCCAGCGCCTGACCGCTGGTGAGCTGGGGCAGCCATTCGGTCTTCTGCTTGTCGTCGCCGAAGCGGTAGATCGGCATGGCGCCCAGCGAGACGCCCGCCTCCAGCGTGATCGCCACGCTCTGGTCGATCTTGCCGAGTTCCTCCAGCGCCAGGCACAGGGCGAAGTAGTCGCCGCCCATGCCGCCGAACTCCTCCGGGAACGGCAGGCCGAACAGGCCCATCTCGGCCATCCCCGCGACCACTTCGTACGGGAAGCTGTGCTCGGCATCGTGTTTCGCCGAGACCGGCGCGACAACGTGGTTGGCGAAGTCGCGCACGGTGAGGGCGAGCTGGCGATACTCCTCCGGGAGCGAACCGGTGGACAGGTAGTCGGTCATGCGGGGGTTCCTTCTCGCTCGGTGTTCGAGTCGGCGGGCTCGGACGCTTCGGTATCGGTGGTGGCAGTGCGGTGCGTGCCGCCCTCGGCGGTATCCGTGGGATGGGCCAGCACTCGCACCAGCACCTGGTCCAGCTTCACCTGGGCGCCGGGCCGCTCCAGCACCTCGACGGTGCCCGCGACGGGAGCGGTGAGGGTGTGCTCCATCTTCATGGCCTCGATGACGATCACCGGGTCGCCTGCCTCGACGGTCGAGCCGTCGGCGACCGGCGTGGCGATCACCGAACCCGGCATGGGACTGCGGATCTCGGCGTCACCCACATGGGCGGCAGTGCCACGCACGCTCGCCTCGGCGACCTCACGCAGCACCGCGACCTTGCCGCCGGTGTTCACCCACAGCTGGCCGTCGGCCTCGGCGACGCGATACACGTGGCGCAGACCGTCGACGGCGATGGTGAGTCGGTCGTCGATCAGCGCGGCGGTGAGCGAACCGACGTCGGCGTCGTCGGCGAGTTCGCCCGACCGCGCCGAGGTGCCCGCCGGGCCCGCCGTCCCGGTGTTCGCCGCGCCGGACGGCTGTTCCGGCTGACCGGACGTGCCGTCGGATTCGAGGCGCACGATGGCGGATTCCGGTGTTCCAGTGAGGAATACATGGCGAATCCGATCGCCGGCGGCCAGCCGTAGCACCGTCGGTGCCGGTGCGCCGAGCCGCCAGCCCGACGGCACCGACCACGGGTCGCCGCCGGGGCCTGGCCACCGGCGCAGCCAGTGATACGTCGCGGCGGCGATGAATTCGTCGTCGGTGACGGGGGCAGGCCGGAAGTCGGCGACCCTGCGGTCGAGCAGCGCCGTGTCGAGCCTGCCCGCCTGGACGTCGTCGTCGGCCAGCAGGAAGCGCAGGAACTCGATATTGCTGGTGACGCCGAGCAGCACGGTCTGTTCCAGTGCCCGGTCGAGCGCGGCGAGCGCGTCGGCGCGGGTGGTGCCGCGGGCGATCACCTTCGACAGCATCGGGTCGTAGTCGCTGCCGACCACGGTGCCCTCCGCCAGACCCGAATCCACCCGTATTCCTTGGCCTTCCGGCTCCGCGAGGGCGAGCACGGTGCCGCCGGTCGGCAGGAAGCCGCGGCCGGGGTCCTCCGCGTAGACGCGCGCCTCGATGGCGTGTCCGACAAGGTGGATCTCGTCCTGTGCCTTGGCCAGCTGCTGCCCGGCCGCCACCCGTACCTGGCATTCCACAAGATCGACGCCGGTCACCAGCTCGGTCACCGGATGCTCCACCTGTAGCCGGGTGTTCATCTCCATGAAGAAGAACTCGTCGGGCCTGTCGGCGGAGACGATGAACTCCACCGTGCCGGCGCCCACATAGTCCACGCTGCGCGCGGTATTGCAGGCCGCGGCACCGATGCGGGCCCTGGTCTGCGCGTCCAACAGCGGCGACGGCGCTTCCTCGATCACCTTCTGATGCCTGCGCTGCAGGCTGCACTCGCGTTCGCCCAGGTGCACCACATTGCCGAACTTGTCGGCCAGCACCTGCACCTCGATATGGCGGGGGCGGGTGACGAAGCGTTCCAGGAACAGGGTGTCGTCGCCGAAGGCGGCCGCGGCCTCACGGCGCGCGCTCACCAGCGCGGCGGGCAGCTCCTCAGGCCGATCGACCCGCCGCATGCCCTTGCCGCCGCCACCGGCCGACGGCTTCACCAGCACCGGATAGCCGACTTCGGTGGCGGCGGCGATCAGCTGGTCGTCGGTGAGGCCGGGTTCGGCGATGCCGGGCACCACCGGCACGCCGAAGGCGGTGACGGTGTTCTTGGCGGTGATCTTGTCGCCCATCACCTCGATCGCCTTGGCGGGTGGGCCGAGGAACACGATGCCCGCGTCGGCCAGCGCGGCGGCGAACGCCGAATTCTCCGACAGGAACCCGTAACCCGGATGCACGGCCTGCGCACCGGAGCGCACGGCGGCGTCGACGACCTTCTCGATCGACAGGTAACTCTCGCGGGCGGCCGCGGGGCCGAGCCGCACCGCGACATCGGCCTCGCGCACGTGGCGGGCACCGGCGTCGGCATCGGAGTACACCGCCACCGAGCGGATTCCCATGGCGCGCAAGGTTTTGATCACGCGTACCGCGATCTCGCCGCGATTGGCGACAAGGACGGTGTCGAATTCGACGGGGTGGGATTTGTTCAGCATGTCTGTCACATCCGGAAGACGCCGTAGGAAACGGGTTCGAGCGGCGCTTGCGCGCACACCGAAAGGGCAAGGCCGAGCACGGTTCTGGTGTCGGTGGGCGCGATCACGCCGTCGTCCCAGATGCGGGCGGTCGCGTAGTACGGATTGCCCTGCGTCTCGTACTGTTCCCGGATCGGTGCCTTGAAGGCCTCCTGATCCTCGTCCGACCACGGCTTACCCGCGCTGTCGAGCTGGTCGCTGCGCACCGTCGCCAGCACCGAGGCGGCCTGCTCACCGCCCATCACCGAGATCCGCGCGTTCGGCCACATCCACAGGAAGCGAGGCGAATACGCGCGCCCGCACATCGAGTAGTTGCCCGCGCCGTAGGAACCGCCGATCACCACGGTGAGCTTCGGCACCCGCGCGCACGCCACCGCGGTGACCATCTTGGCGCCGTGCTTGGCGATCCCGCCCGCCTCGTAGTCGCGCCCCACCATGAAACCGGTGATGTTCTGCAGGAACAGCAGCGGGATCTTGCGCTTGTCGCACAGCTCGATGAAATGCGCGCCCTTCATGGCGGATTCGCTGAACAGCACGCCGTTGTTGGCGACGATGCCGACGGGGTGCCCGTGGATCCGCGCGAACCCGGTGACCAGGGTCTTGCCGTATTCGGCCTTGAACTCGTGGAATCCGGCCTCGCCGTCGACGATCCGGTCGATGACCTCGCGCACGTCGTAGGGGGTGCGCGGGTCGACGGGCACGACGTCGTAGAGTTCGTCCTCGGCCTTGGCGGGCGGGGTGCTCGGCAGCACCTCCCACGGTGCCTCGGGGCGCGGCCCGAGGGTCGAGACGATATTGCGGACGATGCGCAGCGCGTCACGGTCGTCTTCGGCCAGATGGTCGGTGACCCCCGAGGTCCGCGAGTGCAGCAGTCCGCCGCCCAGCTCCTCGGCCGTCACCACCTCCCCGGTCGCGGCTTTCACCAGGGGCGGTCCACCGAGGAAGATCGTGCCCTGGTCCCGCACGATGACGGCCTCGTCGGCCATCGCAGGCACATACGCCCCGCCCGCGGTGCAGGAGCCGAGCACCGCCGCGATCTGGGCGATGCCCTTGGCGCTCATGTTCGCCTGGTTGTAGAAGATGCGGCCGAAGTGCTCGCGGTCGGGGAACACCTCGTCCTGCCGTGGCAGGAACCCGCCCCCCGACTCCACCAGGTACACGCACGGCAGATTGTTCTGCGCGGCCACTTCCTGCGCGCGCAGATGCTTTTTCACCGTGATCGGGTAGTAGGTGCCGCCCTTGACCGTCGGGTCGTTGGCCAGCACCAGGCATTCCCGGCCCGCGATGCGGCCGATGCCTGCGATCACGCCCGCGCCGGGGCATTCGTCGTCGTACATGCCGTTGCCCGCAAGCGGCGCCAGCTCGAGGAAGGGACTGCCGGGATCGAGCAGCTCCTCGATCCGGTCACGAGGGAGCAGCTTGCCCCTGGCCACATGCCGTTCGCGGGACTTCTGCGGGCCGCCGAGCGCGGTCGTGGCCAAACGCTGCCGCAACTCGTCGACGAGCGCCTGGTGGGCGGCCCGATTGCTCGTCGCGGCCGCGGTGCCGCTGTCGAGGTCGTGCGTAACCGTCATCACGCCATCCTGCCATCCGGTTAATCGCCAATAACTGAGATTCAGGTTAATGTTGATTAACCGAGTTGTCCAGACCCGCGGAAGGAGGTCGGTGTGGCCACGATCGATCCGGCCCCGGTGACCAGGCGCGAAGCGTTGAAGGCCCAGCGTCGCGAGCAGTTGCTCGACGCCGGTGCCAGGCTGATCGCCGACCGGGGCTTCCTCGGTGTCCGCCTCGACGATCTCGGTGCCGCGGTCGGCATCAGCGGCCCCGCCGTCTACCGGCATTTCGCGAACAAGGAAGCGCTGCTGGTCGAACTGCTGGTCGGCATCAGTGAGCGGCTGCTCGCCGGTGGGCAGGCCGTGGTCGCGGCGGCCGAGACACCGGAGCGTGCGCTCGAAGGCCTGGTCGACTTCCATCTCGACTTCGCCTTCGGCAACCCCGAACTCATCCGCATCCAGGACCGCGACCTCGACAATGTCCCCGCCGCCGAGCGCCGCGTCCTGCGCCGCACCCAGCGCCGCTATGTGGAGGTATGGGTCGGCGTGCTCCGCGACCTCGACCCCGAGCTGGCCGAGGACACCGCCCGCATCCAGGCACACGCGGCCTTCGGCCTGATCAACTCCACCCCGCACAGCGCGCCGTCGACCAGCGCGGCCAAGGCCAGGCCGGTGCTGCGCGCAATGGCCCTGGCCGCGCTGTCGGGCTGACGGCCGAGGCGGGTAGCTCCACGCTGCGCCAACACATATCACCCTGCACGCTCGAATCTCGACCGATCGGCGAGTTTGTGGCTGCGCAGCGCTGTTCGCCTCCGTGCGCGCTACTCCAGTTCGTGTCGCAACCAGGCAGGCCCAGCGGTATCGGCACCGAGGACCGTGACCCGGCGGCGCAGTTCCCGATCCGCGGTGACAACGGTGATCCGCTCGTGCTCGCTGGTGCCGACGACGTCGACGATCTTGTCGTCGCCGGAGCGTTCGGCCAGGATCACCGTCATCCGTGGCGCGCTCGGCTCGGTCCCGTCGACCGCGGCCTTCGCCGCCCCCTCGAGCACCACGGCCACCTCGGTCGATTCCGGCAGTCGGGTGGTCCACTCCGCGATCCCCGCCAGCAGCCGCCGCGCGGCACCGGCCCGATCACGCCACCACCCATCGGCCTTGGCGCCGATGACATTGGCCGCGTCGACCACGATCACCTGTCGCGGATCACTCATCGACCCAGTCTGCCCCGGATCCGTGGACTTCGCGCGCCGGCCGCCGCTCGCGTCGCGCAGACGGGCGATAGAAGTCGCCCAGCGAGGCGATCAGTTCGCCATCGCGTGGACAGCGGCGACGAACTTCGGATGGCCTCGAATAGTCAAGTGATCAGGGTTCTCCAGCGCTTGACACCGCACATAGGTCGACGCCGAGGTGTAGCAGAACACGGCGGCCATCACACAGCCCGGCAGCCAGCCGGGAAAGAACAGCAGGATCAGGAACAGATTCAGCGTATCGGTCTGGTAGGCGGCGAACAGGGCGCCGAGCAGCGGAAGGACCAGCGCAAGCAGCGCGTGCCCGAGAAACCTCGGCAACCGGCTGCGCCGAGCGCACCGATCACAAACCGGCCACTCGCCCCACACGTACCCCCGTATCTCACCCGAGCCGCTCCGCCGCAAGCGAACCAACCCCCGAAGATCGGTCAACAGTGAACCGGTACTGGCCGGAGTGAACGACGGCCCACGGAACATCAACGGCCGACGACCCGAATCGGTGGTCGGCCGACCGTGCGCCGCACACACAGCGGGCAGTTCCATAGCCAACTCGAGCGAGTAATGGTCCGCCCACCGCGCCGGATCACGCGCCCACTTCCGCTCGACAAGCATCCGCGCCTCGCCGGCACGGCGCAGCGGAACAGTGACCAACTCGACCTCGTCCACCCGCACAACCCCCGAATCATCCATCTGATCTCGTCACACTTGCCGACCGCGTGTATCGAGCCGACTGCCCTAGACGGAGATCCATCAGCATCCCGTGGCTCAGGTGTGTCGGATGGATCGGCTCGACAGCGACCTATGATCCATGGAGGCGGAGGGGTGCTCAGTGACCGGGTCGGTTGCCGGACCGACCGATGAGGTCGTTGACGGGCCCGATACGGAGGAGTAGCGTTTGCCCGCGGCCGGACCGCCTGCTGGAATGAGCGTCGTTGCATGGTCCTAGCGCGTTGGGGGTAGTACGGGTGGCCCGAATTGTGTCTGCGGCCTGTGGAGTTGCGGTGGCCGTGTTGATCGCCGGCCTGTCCGCTGGCTGCGGCTCAGGCGAATCCAACAGTGGCGCAGCGGCATCGACACCACCCTCTGTCGTCGAAGGTGAACCCGCGTCTGAGATTCCGGCCGTGTTCGAAGGCTTGGATCCATGCGCGTTGTTGACTACTGAAGAGGCACGCACTGCCACCGGCGCCGCGACCATCGAAGCTCCTCGGCGGATCGTCGCCCCTGGACAGTCCGGATCAATGGCCGCTTGCTCATGGAGACCTCCCAATGACTTGGGAGTGCAACTCTCTTTCACCGCGCCACCTACCTTGCCAGCTGCCAATCAGGAGAAGGCTTGGACGGAGGAGATCGGTCATCCGGCCCGAGTAAGCACGATTTCCGGGTCTTGTCATGCGTATGTGTGGTTTAGCGAAGATCGCATGGTCGACCTCAAGATTTACCCGCCCAAGGAGCAGCGGTCTTCGTCCACGGACGACGACGTATGTGCGCGGTCGAAAACTCTGATCAAGCAGACATTCGCCAAGATTCCCTGGGAATAGCGCGAAATAGCAGACGGTAGGACCGATTCGGGGAGGGGCAAAGAGCAGTGGGGTCTACTTTCAGTGTCAAGGCTGGTGAAGTAGCTGGACTGGGAAGGCTGATCGATGAGATCGGCACCAACGCAGACTATCTCACGCGCACGACCGGTGCCATGGGTGGTCCTGCCGATGACGGCTATACCGGCATCATGCAATTGCTGGTTACGCCGCTGACTTCGCTGCGAGATGCGACAGCCGACCGTCAGCGCAAGATGGCGACAATTCTCCAGAATACGGGCACGGAGCTCAACAAGGCTGCGTGGATGTACGTCGACCAGGATGCCAAGAACTACGCTGCGCTGAACGCGCACACGAATGGAATCGAAACCGGCAATGCCAACACCGAGGAAGGAGGGATTACCGAGGCCTTTGTTGATGCGGTACCTTACAACGCCCCAGAAGAGCTCTCGGTCCTGCTCTGCACGCGGTCGGTGCCCCCAAACCTGACAGGGTGTCGCGAGCAGTCGGCCGGGTTTTCAGGTCGTCGGGACACCGTCCAGGTGCAACCGAATCTTGCTGTGCGAGAGTACTATCCCACATCCAGAGCCGGCTGAACGCCTGGTCCCCATCGAATTGGCATGGCTGTGTTGACGCCGGTTGATCGATACATCGGCCGCAGCGCGACTGCTGTTGAATCCTGATGTGCGACGGCGCTGGCACGAGACGGTCACGGCAGGCGTCATCGCGGTGTGCGACGTCGTCGAGCTGGAGTTGTTGTTCACGGCGTCCTCATTGGCCGACCGGCTGCGGAAGAAGGAGATGCTGAACGATCTGTTCGGCTGGGTGCCGACGCCGGATGGGGTGTGGGTGCGTACGCATCAGGTCCAGCTCCTGCTCACCGAGCAAGGCCACCATCGCAGTGCCGGCGCCGCTGACCTGGTGGTCGCGGGCACGGCGGAAGCGAACCGGCTCACGATCCTGCACTACGACCATGATTTCGACACGGTGGCGAATGCGACCGGACAGCCGGCGCAATGGATCGCAGCACCGGGAACCATTCCCTGACCGGCGTGGCGCGTGTGGGCGATCGCGCACCGCATCTCGGTTTGACGCCGGGAGTGATCTCGATAGCCTGTACGCGGCTTTGATTTACCGGATGAGGGGGATGACGGTGGCGTTCGCGCAATCGTGGCAGATGTTCAAGACGTCGGCGGCCGTGTTGCGGACACGCAAGGAGCTCGCGGTGTTCCCGGTGCTGTCGGGGGTGGCGAGTGTGGCGGTGACCGCGAGTTTCGTGGTGCCGATCGTTGCGGTCGATCTGTGGGACAGATCGTCGGCGGTGACCTATGTGCTGTTCGGGCTGATGTATCTCGCGTCGGCGTTCGTGACCGTGTTCTTCAACGCCGCGCTCATCTCGCAAGCGGATCTGGCGATGCGTGGGGGCGATCCGAGCGCTGCCGGTGGGATCCAGGCAGCTGCCGCGCGGTGGCCACGAATTCTGTTGTGGGCGTTGGTATCCGCGACGGTGTCGCAGCTGTTGCGGATGGTGCAGGATCGGGTGGGATTCCTCGGTGACCTGCTGGTCTCACTGGTGGGTGCCGCCTGGCAGGTGGTGACGTTCCTGGTGCTGCCGCATATGGTGCTGGCCGACCGCGGCGTCGTCGACGCGGTGCGGGACTCGGCCGCGTCGACGAAGCGCACGTGGGGCGAGAACGTGGTCGGCAACGCCGGTCTCGGGCTGTTCGGGTTCCTGCTGGCCATTCCCGGCGGACTGCTCGTTATCGCGGGCATCATGGTGCTCGGCGTGAATATCGCCGGTGCGTTGGCGCTGGTGCTGGTCGGCATCGCGTTGATCATCGCCGCCGCGGTGGTGACGTCCGCGCTGTCCGGGATCTACCAGACCGCGCTGTACCGCTACAGCGTCGACGGGATGGTGCCGGTCGCCTTCGCCGGTGCCGACCTCGCGCACGCGTTCCGGCAGCGCTGAGCCCCACGCCGGCGCCCCGACGGTGTCCGGCGCCTGCTGTTCGACGGCGCGGTTCGTGGCTCTCTGCGTCGGTCCCAGGTCGACCGCGAGGTCTCGCCGGTGGCGGTCACGAGGTCATCGCCGGGACTTCCAGCGGGGCCAGGTGTCCGTCGACCATCCGGTACACCGCGTCCATGCGGTGCAGGTGGGTGGGGTCGTGGGTGACCAGGATGGTGGCGGCGCGGTGGTCGTGGGCGATGGTGGTGATGAGGTCGATGATGGCGGCGCCGCGTTCGGAGTCCAGGGCGCTGGTCGGTTCGTCGACGACGAGCAGGGCGGGGTCGTTCATCAGGGCGCGGGCGATATTGACGCGCTGACGCTGGCCGCCGGAGAGCTGGGCCGGGCGCTTGCCGGATTGGTCGGCCAGGCCGACGGCGTCGAGGAGTTCCGTTGCGTGGGAACGGGTTCTGCGGCGGTCGGCACCGGATCGGAACAGGCCGCGGCCGCCGAGGTGTGCGGTGACCTCCAGTTGCTCGAGTGCGGTGAGTGCGGGGACGAGATTGGGCTGCTGGAAGACGATGCCCATCGCCGTCCGCCGGGCGGTGGCCGCGGCGCGTCTGCTCAATGTAGCGAGATCGATAGTGCCGGAATTGGTCTCGAGGACCGCGGTGCCGGAGTCGGGTCGGATCAGGGTCGCCGCCACGGCAAGCAGGCTCGACTTGCCCGAACCGGACGGCCCGGTGACCGCCGCGATCGTGCCGCCGGGGACGTGCAGGTTCACCCGGTCGAGCGCGGTGAGCCGGTCGGTGCCGTCGGGGTAGGTGAGGGTGATGTCGGTGAGGGTGAGCGACATGGGATGTCCTTCAGCGGGTCGCGCCGAGCGCGGTCAGCGGATCGGTGGTGAACAGGAAACGCAGCGCCACCGCGGCGCCGGCCAGACCGAGCACGATCAGGGCGAGCGCGGGCATCAGGGTGGTGGCGGGCGAGAGCACGAACGGTAAGGCGTCGCCGAGCAGCTGTGCGGCGAGCGCGGTGATCCCGAGGCCGATCGTGACGCCGGTGACCAGCACGATCGCAGCCTGGGCCAGTGCGTCGACCACCAGCGAGCCGGTGGTCGCGCCCAGCGCCTTCAACGTGGCGATATCGGGCTGCCGCTGCACCGTCCACACCGTGAAGAAGGCGCCGATGACCAGGGCTGAGATGGCGAACAGCAGCACCGTCATCAGGGTGAGCGAGCTGTTCTCGGCCTGGTAGGAGCCGATCGCCTCGACGGCCTCGGACGCGGGAATCGTGCGGGTTCCGGCCTCGGCGTCGAGCTTGGGGGCGTCGCCGGTCACCGCGAGGACGGTCGCCGCGCCCGAGCGTGGGCTCGCGGCCTGCCAGTCGGCCATGCTGGTCCAGATCACCGGCGTGTGGCTGTACCACTCGTCGCCTGCGACATCGGCGACGGTGAACTCGTGCCCGGCGAGCAGGACGGTGTCGCCGGTGTCCGCGGACAGCTCTCTGGCCGCACCGGAACTCAGCACCACCGAACCCGGAGCGGTAGCGGGATGATTGCTGAAAGCCGAAGCGTCGCCACCGAACACCGCGACCTGCTCCGGGCTCGCACCCGCGTGTTCGGCCCGCGCGCGGGAGATGCCGATCGGGGTGACCGTCGCGGCCGACTGCCACCGTGCCACCTGTTCCTCGGTGAGCACCGAGGAGTCGAAGGACGGATCGGCACCGGTCTCGGCGAACACCACCCGGTCGGCGGCGATGCCCTGGACCGCCGAGATGTTCTGGTGCGCCAACCCGGCGGTGAGCCCGCTGAGGAAGCTGACCAGCACCGCCACCAGCAGCACGACAGCGGTGATCAACAGGAAGCGGCCGCGGGCGGCCCGCAGATCTCGGAGTGCGACGAACATGCCACCACTCTCGCCTCGCGGCGCGCCCGCGGCATCGCACCGGCTGACGAACTTCCTTCCACCCAAGGTCGGGCCCCGTTTACACCTTTCGATGGATGCCGGTGCGGTTGCCGCACATAAGCTGGTCGGGTGCGCTCGTCTCCTCTGACTCCGGTGGTCACCACGCTGCGGCTCGGCCTGCATGTGCTGGTGACGGTGCTGGCCGCGGTGGTCGCGGTGCGGGCGCTGGTATCCGGCGGCGGGCACGTCGCGGCGGTGATGGCGCTGACGGCGGTCTGGCTGCTCGTCTACTTCGCGGGCACCGAGTTGCCACGTCGGTCGGGCGATCGCCGGGCCGCCGGTGCTCGGGCGTCGGTCGGCAACCCGGCGGATGCCGTCATCCCGAGTGGTTCGTCTGCCACCGGCCGCCGGGCCGGTTCTGGCGATGCGGCGCGGCAGGCGCTGCTGTGGCTGGCCGGTCTCACCGTGCTCTGGCTGGCGCTGCTCGCGCTCACCCCGGACGCGGTCTATCTCGCGTTCGGACTGTTCTTCGTCTACCTCCATCTGCTTCCACGGCCGTGGGACCTGACCGCGGTGCTGCTGGCGACGGCGGTCGGGGTCGTCGGATTCGCGGCGCATCGTGGCTGGTCGGTAGGTGCCGTCGTCGGGCCGGTGCTGGGTGCCCTGGTCGCCATCGGCATCGGTCTCGGCTATCAGGCGCTGTACCGGGAAGCGGTGGAGCGCGAACGGTTGATCGACGAATTGCTCAGTACCAGAGCGGTTCTCGCCGAGCAGGAACGCACCGCGGGCAAACTCGCGGAGCGAGAAAGGCTCGCGAAGGAAATCCACGACACCGTCGCCCAGGGGCTCAGCAGTATTCAGCTGCTGTTGCACGCCGCCGAACAAGCGGCGCCCGATCATCCCGCGCTGGACCGGATTCGGCTGGCCCGCGAGACCGCCGCGGAGGACCTGGCCGAAACCCGAAGGCTGATCGACGAACTCTCGCCCGCCGCGCTGCATGGGCAGTCGCTGGCCGAGGCGCTGGCGCGGATCTGCGAACGCGCGCAGTCGCCGTCACGGTCGACCCAACTGCTGGTCGAAGGGGAACCGGAGCGGCTGCCGATGTCGGTGGAGGCGGCGCTGGTGCGGATCGCGCAGAGCGCGGTGGCCAATGTGGTCCAGCACGCGGAGGCGGAACGGATGCGGGTCACCCTGACCTACGCCGACACCGACGTGCACCTCGATATCGTCGACGACGGAATCGGCATCCCGCGGGAAGTCCTGCGTGAACCGCGGGCGGGGGCTTTCGGGCTGGCCGCCATGCGGAGCCGCGTCGAGCAACAGGGTGGTGCGATGACGATCGAGTCCGAGCCGGGGCACACCGCGGTGACGGTGTCGTTCCCGTTGGGAGCCGCCGCGTGATCCGGTTGCTGCTCGCCGACGACCACGCCATCGTGCGGGCGGGGCTGCGCGCGTTGCTGGAGTCCGCCGACGACCTCACGGTGGTCGGCGACGTCGCCGATGCCGATGCGGCCGTGGCGTTCTGCGCCGCCGCCCCGGTCGATCTGGTCCTGATGGACCTGCGCTTCGGCGACGGCCGCTCCGGCGCGTCGGCCACCGCGGGCCTGCGGGCCCTGCCGAACCCGCCGAATGTCCTCGTTGTCACCAACTACGACACCGACGCCGACATTCTCGGCGCCATCGAGGCAGGCGCCGTCGGCTACCTGCTCAAGGACACCCCGCCCGCCGACCTGCTCGCCGCGGTCCGCGCGGCCGCCGCGGGGGAGAGCGTGCTGTCGCCGACCGTCGCCTCCCGGTTGATGACCCGAGTCCGTCGCGCCGACACCACCCTCAGTCCCCGCGAAGTCGAGGTGTTGCGACTGGTCGCGGCGGGGCTGTCCAACCGTGACATCGCCAAACAGCTGTTCCTCAGCGAGACAACGGTGAAATCGCACCTCGTGCACATCTACGCCAAACTCGGCGTGAAGTCGCGGACCTCGGCGGTGGCGACCGCGCGGGAGCAGGGCGCGATCTGACGCGCCGCGCGGTGGTAGTACGCCCACCACCGCACCGCGCCTACCCTGAACCGCATGGCCTCACTCGCAGATCCGCAGGTGCGCGAATTCCTCTCCCACGGAACCAGGACCGGCAAGGTGGCCTACACCGCCGCCGACGGCCGCCCCCTTGTCACGCCGGTCTGGTTCCTCGTCGAGGGTGATGAACTGGTCTTCAACACCGGCAAGCACTCCGCGAAAGGGCGGTCCCTCGCGCGGGATCCGCGGATCACGCTGTGCGTCGACCTGGAGGAGCCACCGTACGGGCTGGTCACGGTGCAGGGCACGGTGACGCTGTCGGAGGACCCCGCCGAATTGCTGCGCACCGCCACCGCGCTCGGCGGGCGCTACATGGGTCGGGATCGAGCCGAGGAGTTCGGCAAGCGCAACGGCGTGCCCGGCGAGCTGGTCGTGCGCATCAGGCCGACCAAGGTTGTCGCCCAGTTCGACCTGGCCGGCTGACCGGCCGACCACGGCGCGGTCCGGCGGTGGCTCCGCGCGGTCACCTCGGCGCCGGGAATCCGGGCTGCCCCTCCTGGCTCGGCTGGGTGGCGTCCGGGCTGCCGTCGACGGCGCCGGGGCCCGGTGCCGTCGGGTCGAACGGGGGCGGGTTCTCGGTGTCGAACAGGGGATTGGAGCACGTCGCGCCAGGTTCCGGGGTGGTGTAGGGGTTTTGGCGCAGCGCGAGGATGAACTGGTCGATGCGGGGGTCGTCGGCGCTGTCGAGGGTCAGCTGATGGCCCCACGACTGCAGGGAAATCGGCTCGGCCATGCCCGGAATCGGTGACATCAGGGTGTAGGGCCGGTCGAGTACCCGCGCCGCGAGGGCCGCGCGGTCGGCGCCGGCGATCCTGGCCGGGTCGTAGGCGATCCACACCGCGCCGTGTTCGAGCGAATGCACCACGTTCTCGGTGCGTACGCCGCTGTCGTAGACCACGCCGTCGCAGGCCGCCCACGAACTGTCGTGCGGACCGCCGAGCGGTGGCACGGTGGGGTAGGCGACCCGCTGCGTGCTGGAGACGTGCAGGCCGGGCGGAAACTCGACCACCTCGACGCCGGGGATCGCGCGGGCCGGATCCTGGTTGTCGGCCGACGGCGCGAACGAATCTATCGAGGTGACCGCGGTGCCGGGCACGGTCTTGCCGACCGAACAGCCTGCCGTGACCGCGACGAGGGCAACGCCCACCGCCGTGGCGCACACGCGCCGTGTGATGTCCGGAATCCGCACCGGGTGCCCCCTGTCGTCATGTCGGCGTCCGCCGCCGGTGCAGAACTTACTCGGCTGCGGCCCCGGAGTACCCGTCGGCAGCCTCGCGGGCGTGGTGACCTGTGGAAAGTCGCGCGTCGTTGCTGAGTTGAGGCATCAACCGCGACTACCGTTTCGTCAGGTTTCGTAGGCAACGGTGCTGGCGAACGGAGCGATGGCATGGCCGGACGAACTGCGATACGGGCGCTCGCCGCCTCCCTCGGCGCCCTGCTCGTCGTCGGCACCGCGACGATCGCGCAGGCCCAGCCCCCCGGCCCGCAGGCCGAGGGTGCCTCGGAGCATTTCGAGGATCCCGAGTCGGGACTGTCCATCGACGTGTTCTATTGCGGCTCGGGGACCGAGACGTACCAGGTTCCGGCCGGGACGACCAGTCTGTACATCGAGGCCGTGGGCGGTCAGGGGCAGACGCCGAATCCGAACTTCACCGGCATCGGTGGGCTGGGCGGACAGGTCACCGGTGGTCTGCGGGTGACGCCCGGCCAGCAATTCCAGGTTCAGGTGGGCTGCGCGGGTGGGGAGAACGGCGGGTTCTCGCCGTACGCCTCCGGTGGGGCCAGGGGCGAGGCCATCGATCAGGTCACCGATTTCGGCACCGTCTACTCGAGCGGCTGGGACGGTGGCGGTGGCGGTGGCGCGTCGGCCGTGCTCACCGCCGACAACGCGCCGGTCCTGGTCGCGGGCGGTGGCGGTGGTGCCGGTGGCAACGCACCCGACTGCTATTCGGTGTCGCCGGTGCAGGATTCGACCTTCTTCTACTGCGGTGGCGGTTCCCGGCGCGACGGCGGGGACGGGGGCGACGGCAGCGCCGCGGTGGGCTGGGAAGAGGGACCGCCGTGGATCGGTGGTGCCGGGGAGAACAATCCGGCGGGCACCACCCCGAGCGGACTCACCTGCGGCGGTCCGCGCGCCGGCGGCGCGGGCCACACCTTCGACAAGACCGGTGGCGGCGGTGGCGGCGGTGGCGGTGGCGGTGGATACGGCGGTGGCACCGGCGCAGGCGGTGGTTGTGGTGGCGCGGCCGCGCCGGAGACACCGATCTCGCACGGTCCGCACGCCGCGCCCGGCGCCGGTGGGGCCGGTGGTGGCGGCGGAACCTCCTATGCCTCGCCGAGCCTGTCGAAGGCGAGTGTCACCACCGCCTCGGTCTCCGGCGACGGGTACGTGCTGTTCCTCACCTCGGCGGACGGCGTCCGCACGACGACCTTCGGCGTGCACGGTGATTCGGCGCAGTACTACTGCGTCGGCGACGGTGTCGACGAGATCTTCGCCGATGTGCTCGGCGCCTCTGGCGCGGGCGGCGGCCACGACTTCAGCGATGTCGGCACCGGTGGCGCGGGCAGCGGCGTGCAGGCGGTGATCGCGGTCGAGGAACGTAAGCAACTGAAGATCGAGGTGGGCCGGTACGGCGGTGCGGGCGGTGGCTGGGGCTACGGCAAGGGGGGATCGCGTGGTACCGCCGACTCGGACGCGTCCTACAGCGGCGCCGGTGGCGGTGGCGCCTCCGCGGTGAGCCAGAACGACGCCGACTGCGGGACGCGGCCGTCCCGTGACAGCACACCGATCGTCGTCGCCGGTGGTGGCGGTGGTGGCGGCGGCAACGGATTCAGCGCGGGTGGTGGCGACGGCGGCAGCGGTGGTCCGCAACCGGGCAACGGCACCAGCGGTGGTTTCGGTGGTGGTTTCGGTGGGGAAGGCGGGAGCGAACGCGGCGTCGACGGTGGCCACGCGACCGGTAGTTCCACCGGCGGCGGCGGTGGTGGCGGTGGCGGTGGCAGCCACGGCGGTGGCAAAGGTCATGGCGCTCAGGACGGCAACGACGGCGGTGGTGGCGCTGGTGGCGGCGGGCAGTCGATGGTCGATGCGGTCGCGAACCAGCGGCCGCACTTCTACCACGGTCCCGACGGAACCTTCGGCAATCGCGATCGGCGCAACGATGGCAAGGTCTCGCTGATCGTCCCGATCCCGTCGAAACGCAGCAGGGTGGAGTTGATCTCGGGCAACAGTCAGAGCGCCTATTCGGGACAGCCTTTCGCGCAACCGCTGCGGGTGCGGTTCGTCGACGCGATCCACGGCCCACAGGCCGGCAAGGCTGTCTCCTTCTCGATGCCTGCCGGGCAGCCACCGGCCGCGGTGTTCGCCAACGGGACCGACCGGATCCAGGTGACCACCGATGCCGACGGTTTCGCCGAAGCCCGGCTCACCGCGCTGCCCGCCGTCGAGCAGGGCGAAGTCGGTGGCGGCTTCCTGGTGCACGCGGCGGCCACCGACGACCCGGCCCATCTGATCGGCGGCACCGTATTCCGCCTGCACGACGACAAGGTGCCGACCGAGATCGAGGTGACGACCACCGCGCCGAACCAGATCTCCCAGGTCGGCGCGCCGGTCGGCTTCAGCGCGAAGGTCGACCAGAAGCCGGGCACCACCCCGGCGTTCGGCACACCGGCCGGGCATGTGCGCTTCGAGATCGACGGCGTCGCGACGCCGGGCCCGATCGAACTGGTCGACGGGGTGGCGACGCTGCCCCCGGTCAGCGGGTTGAGCCCCGGTCCGCATCACATCCTGGCGACCTACCTGGCCGACGACCCGACCAGGGTGTTCGCGCCGGTCTTCGGCAGCGTGGGGCTGCTGGTGCAGGCGGTGCCGACCGAGGTGCACCTGACGGTGCCGCCGGAACCGGTACTCGCCGGTGCCGTGCTCGGCGCCACCGTCACGGTGCCGACTCCGAAGCCGGACGCGCCGAATCCGACCGGCGTGATCCAGTTCTCCCAGCAGGGCACGCCGCTCGGCGATCCGGTGACCGTCGCCGTGGACGGCACCGCGACTTCGCCACCACTGCGTGCCGGTTCGGGCACGGTCGCCGCGCACTATCTCGGCGACGAGATCTATGCACCGGCACGGGCCGAAGCCGAGCTGACGGTCTACACCGCGACCACGACGACCACCGTGACCGCCGACCACAACCCGGTCACCTACTTCGAGCAACTCGACCTCACCGCCACGGTGAGTCGCGATCCGGCCGGGGAGATCGACTCCGGCACTGTGCAGTTCGCCGCCGACGGAAAGCCGCTCGGCGCCGCGGTTCCAGTCGACAACGGCATCGCCGTCGCCCGCGACGTCGACGTCTCCCACCTCGGCTTCGGCACCCATCTGGTCACCGCCGACTACTCCGGCGACGCGGCCGCAGGCGCCGCGCCGAGCCGCGGCTCGATGACGTTGTGGGTACTGAAGGTCGGCCAGTCACCCGGCGATCTCCCCGGCGATGTCACCGTGCGTCTCGAGCTACCACGCACCGCCGACCCCGGTACCCAGGTGACCGCGAAGGTCACGGTCGGCAATGTCGGCGGCCAGCGCGCGACCGGCGTCGAGGCCCGGCTGTCCACCAGCGGCTGGGACCGCGTCGTCGACCCGGGTGGCGGCGAAATCCACCCCACCCACCTGCGCTTCCCCGTCGCGACGCTCGACCCAGGTGAAACGCGAACCTACGAGATCGTCCTCGCCGTCCCCGCCCGCCTGACCCTGATCACCACGTTCCTGCACGTCTCGAGCACCAGCCCCGACCTCAACCCGGCCAACAACCTCCACCTCGCGTCGACCTTCGTCCGGGCCCGCCTGAGCTGAGCTCGCTCCGGCTAGCTCGCGGCCACCCACGGGTCGACGAGCAGGACATCGAGCGGCTCGAAGTCCTCGATATTGCGGGTGACGACGGTCATCTGATGTTCGATCGCGGTCGCCGCGATCATCGCATCGCGTTCGGGCCGTGGATCGGGGATGTGGAATCGAGCCGCCGTGCGAGCGGCGGGAAGGTCGAAGGGAATGATCCGGTTGCCGAACCCCGCGAGTACCGCTTCATCGAGCCAGGCCCGAAGGCGCTTGCCCTGGATGGGCTCTCGTCGCTCGATCCTGCCGATTCCTACCTCGAGCTCGAGGATCGTGATCGCGCTCAGGTAGAGCTCGGACGGACGCCGCGCGCGGACCCAGGCCCGGACGTTGGGATCCGCCCTGCGTTCGGGCTTGCGTAGTTCGCTGATGACGTTCGTATCGAGGAGGTAGGTCACAGGTCCGCATCCCGCAGGTGGATCTCGAGCTGTGGGGGGTCGAAATCGATGTCGTCGTCCATGCTCAGCCGCGCGACGAGATCCTGGCTGTCAGCTCGTAGCCGGTGATACTCCTCGATCGACAACAGGACGAAGGCGTCCTCGCCGCGATCGGTGATGAAGACAGGGCCGTCCAGAGCCGCGCGTTTGGCGGCGCTGACATCGCGGTTCAGATCCCGTGCGCTCATGCTGGTCACGACAACCTCCATGCAGGTATGTACCTACATGATGTCAGTCGGGGGGACTTCGGGCCAGGGGGCGGCCACGTAGACTCGCGCGACATGACGGTGCACTTCATCGGGGCGGGCCCCGGCGCTGCCGACCTGCTCACGGTGCGTGCGGTGAATCTGCTGCGCGAGAGCCCGGTCTGTCTGTACGCGGGGACATACCTCGACCCCGAGGTGCTGGCGCACTGCGCGCCGGGTACCGAGCTCATCGACACCCAGCGTCTCGACCTGGATCAGATCACCGACCATCTCGTCCGCGCGCACCGGGCCGGACACGATGTCGCCCGGCTCTGCTCGGGTGACCCCTCGCTCTACTCGGCGCTCACCGAGCAGACCCGCCGCCTCGACGCGCACGATGTGCCGTGGGACATCACCCCCGGTGTCCCCGCCTACGCGGCGGCCGCGGCCACCCTCGGTACCGAACTGACCGTCCCCGAGCTCGTCCAGTCGGTGGTGCTCACCCGTACCAGGGCGCGTTCCACCGCCATGCCGGACAGTGAGGCCCTGGCCGGCTTCGCCGCCACCGGCGCCACCCTCGTCCTGCACCTGGCGATCACCCGCATCCGCGTCCTCGCCGCGGAACTGGCGGCCGAGTACGGCCCCGACTGCCCCGCCGCTGTCGTCTACCGCGCCAGCCAGCCCGAACAGCTGGTCCTGCGCGGCACCCTCACCGATATCGCCGACCAGGTCGAGGCCGCCGGCTTGCGGCAGGCCGCGGTCATCCTCGTCGGGCGGGCGATGGCGCCGAGAATCGAGTGCGCCCAGTCCCACCTTTACGACCCGGCGCGGGCGCGGCCACCGATAAGCTGACACCGACCGGTCGGTGTGATCCACGCCTCGATTCCCGAGGCCTTGCAGGGGGTCCGCATGCGGTGTGAGAACGCAGACAAGCGTCAGCAAACGGTGGTCGACGGCCTCACCTGGTCGGATGCCCTGCGGCTATGGAGGTGGTTGGTTGCCGGGCGAGCGCACCGGTAGATTGGTGCGATGGTTTGCGACGAGCACACCGGCGCAGTCGGACGAGCGATCATGTACATGGTCTCAACCATGTAACAAGAGCGGTCGGGCCGACAGATAGTGCCAATGGACATTTTTGCCTGATTGATTTCGAGAACTGAACCCGAAACGCAGGCGCCACGCTGTTTGGGCGACAGGCGCCTGCGTTCCGGTGTCGTCGGGGAGCGCTGTGACAGGTGTTCCGGAAGCGAGGTTTGGGTTGGACCGGCTGGATTTCGGCGGAAACGGCGAAACTGGTGACGGGCGTGGGGACTCTGCGGAGTACTTCCCGCTCTCGCCTGCTCAGCTGGGTATCTGGTACGCGCAGCACGTCGACCCGCAGGTGCCGATCAATATCGCCCAGTTCGTCGACCTGCGTGGCCACCTCGATATCGCGGCGCTGGAGCGGGCCAGTTCGGCGGCGGGCGCGGAGCAGCAGTCGCCGTTCGTACGGATCGCCGAGATCGACGGCGAGCCGATGCAGACCGTCGACCTCACCCTCGACGACACGCTGATCTACGTCGACCTGCGCGACGAGGCCGATCCCGAGGCCGCGGCGGCGGCGTGGATGCGCGCCGAGTACAGCCGTCCGCTCGACATCGTCGCCGACCGCCTGGTGCAGGCTGCCGCGCTGCAACTCGCCGACGATCACTGGTACTGGTATGCCAGGGTGCACCACATCGTGCTCGACGGTTTCGGCGCCAACAACTTCGTCAATCGCACGGCCCAGCTCTACACCGCGGCCGTATCCGGTACCGAGGCGCCCGCCGACAAGTCCACCGACCTGCGCGCGCTCTACGAGTCGGAGATCTCCTACCGCGACAGCACCCGCTTCGAGACCGACAAGGCGCACTGGGCGCAGCGGGTGGCCGGGCTCGAAGAGGGCAGCAGTCTGGCGGGCCGGTCGGCACCGCCCTCGCCGGTCAACGACGTCACCAGCGCGGCGCTGACCTCGGACCAGGACGCCCTGCTCGGCGCGGCCGTCGCCCGGCACGACACCACCTCGGCCCCGCTGCTGATCGCGGGTTTCGCGGCTTATCTGGCCCAGATCACCGGCACCGAGGACGTGATCCTGAGCCTGCCGGTGACCGGCCGTACCACCGCGGCCATGCGCCGCTCCGGCGGCGTCACCTCCAATATCGTGCCGCTGCGACTACGCGTCGGGCACGACACCACCGTGGCCGAGCTGCTGCGCGCGGTCACCGTCGAGGTCTCCGGTGCACTGCGCCACCAGCGCTACCGGCACGAGGACATCCGCCGTGATTCGGCGGGCGAGGGCATGGTCACCACGGAGTTCTTCGGTCCGTGGGTCAACATCATGCTGTTCGACAACGCGCTGCGGTTCGGCGAGATGGACGGCACCCTCAATGTGCTCTCCACCGGCTCGATCGAAGATCTGGGCGTCAACTTCTATCAGTCGCACGGCGGCACCCGCTCGCACATCGACTTCGAGACCAACCCGAACCTGTACTCGGCCACCGAGGCTGCCACCCACCACGCCCGCTTCCTGGAGTTCTTCGACCGGTTCCTGGCCGCCGCGGCCGAGGCGCCGGTGTGGAGCCTGCCGGTCACCGGCTCCGATGAGCTGGAACGCTCGCTGACCGAGTGGAACGATTCCGCGCACGAGGTGCCCGCCACCACGCTGCCCGCCCTGCTGGACGCGCAGATCCTGCGCACCCCGGACAACATCGCGCTCGATTTCGAGGGCGCGACACTCACCTACGCCGAGTTCGGCGCGCGGGTGAACCGTCTTGCCCGCTTCCTGATCGCCGACGGTGTCGGCCCGGAATCGCTGGTCGCGCTCGGCATGCGCCGCTCGCTCGACCTGGTGATCGGCATGCACGCGGTGCTCAGGGCCGGTGGCGCGTACGTGCCGATCGACCCGGATCACCCGGCCGACCGCACCGCCTACATCCTCGAGTCCGCGGCACCGGTCTGCGTGCTCACCACCACCGGCGACGACCTCGACCTGCCGGACACGGTGGCCAGGGTGCAGATCGACACCCTCGACACCTCCGCCTTCGCCGACACCCCGATCACCGACGCCGAGCGCCTGGCTCCGCTGCGCCCGGACAACACGGCCTACGTCATCTACACCTCGGGTTCCACCGGCCGCCCCAAGGGCGTCGCGGTGACCCACCACGCGATCGTCAACCAAGAGCTGTGGATGCTCGACGAGTACCGGTTGACCGCCGACGACGTGTACCTGCAGAAGACCGCCACCACCTTCGACGTGTCGCTGTGGGGTTACTTCCTGCCGCTGATGGTGGGCGCCGAGCTGGTGATCGCGGCGCCGGACGGGCATCGCGACCCGCTCTATGTGGCGGAGATGATCCAGCGGCACGGCGTCACCGTGACCGACTTCGTCCCGTCGATGCTCACCGTCTTCGTCTCGCACGCCACCGCGGCCCAATGCGAAACGCTGCGTGCGGTGTTCGTGATCGGTGAGGCATTGCCGCCGGAGACCGCGGCGGGTCTGCGCGCGATCTCCACCGCCGGGCTGCACAACCTGTACGGCCCCACCGAGGCCGCCGTCTCGGTGACCTACTGGGAGGCGACCGAGGCCGACACCGTGACGGTGCCGATCGGTATTCCCGAGTGGAATGTCGAAGTGTACGTGCTGGATTCGCGGCTGCGTCCGGCCGCGATCGGCGCGCCGGGTGAGCTGTATCTGGCCGGCCGTCAGCTGGCTCGCTGCTACCGCGGCCGCCCCGACCTCACCTCGGACCGCTTCGTCGCCAACCCGGTCGGCGCTCCCGGCGAGCGCATGTACCGCACCGGCGACCTGGTGCGCTGGAACGCCGACGGCGTGCTGGAATACATCGGCCGCACCGACTTCCAGGTGAAGTTCCGTGGTCAGCGCATCGAGCTCGGCGAGATCGAGACCGACCTGCTCGCCCATCCGACCGTGAGCCAGGCCGCGGTGCTCGTGGTCGACACCGCCACCGGCCAGCAGCTGGTCGCCTATGTGGTGCCGACGCCGGGACAGTCGGCCGATCCGGCGACGCTGACCAGGTTCGTCTCCGAGAAGCTGCCCACCTACATGGTGCCCGCGTCGATCATGGTGCTCGACGCGTTCCCGCTCAACACCTCGGGCAAGCTGGACCGCAAGGCCCTGCCCGAGCCCGTGTTCTCCGCCGCCGCGGGCGATTTCCGCGCTCCGCGCAGCGCGGCCGAGCAGATCGTGGCAGGCATCTTCGCCGATGTGCTGAGCCAGGAGCGGGTCGGCGCCGACGACAACTTCTTCGAACTCGGCGGCAACTCGCTGGTCGCCACCCAGGTGGTGGCCCGCGTCGGCGCGGCGTTCGGTATCCAGCTCGGCGTGCGCGCGCTGTTCGAGACCCCGACGGTGGCCGGACTCGCCGCCCGTGCCGAATCCGCAACGCCCGCCGATGTTTCCGCCGCCCGCCCGGCACTGGTGGCCAAGGCCCATCCCGATCAGGTGCCGCTGTCGCTGGCCCAGCAGCGGATGTGGTTCATCAACCAGTTCGATCCCGCCGCGCCCACCTACAACCTGCCGTTCGTGGTGCGGATGAAGGGCCGGGTCGATGTCGACGCGCTGATCACCGCGCTCGACGACGTGGTCGTGCGTCAGGAATCGCTGCGCTCGGTGTTCCCCGACTCCGACGGTGGCTACCAGCGCGTACTCGGTGCCGACGAGTTCGACCTCGGTATCACGGTGACCCCGATCGATCAGGCGCTGCTGCACGACGAGCTGATCGCCTTCGCCTCCACCGGTTTCGACGTCACCCTGGAACTGCCGATCCGCGTGCGGATCTTCCAGGTGACCGGCGGAACGACCAATGGCACACCGGAATTCGCGGTGGCCTTCGTGGTCCACCACATCGCCGCCGACGGCTTCTCGTTCGGTCCGCTCGCGCGCGACGTCGCCACCGCTTACCTGGCCCGCGCGGCGGGCGAGGCGCCGGGCTGGGCGCCGCTGCCGGTGCAGTACCGCGATTACACGCTGTGGCAGCGCGAACTGCTCGGCGCCGAAAGCGATCCGGAGTCGATGGCCGCGCGCCAGGTCGACTATTGGAAGCGCACCCTGGACGGTCTGCCCGACCAGCTCGATCTGCCGAGCGACCGGCCGCGCCCGCAGCAGCAGAGCTTCCGTGGCGCGCGCGTCGGTTTCGACATCGACGCGCGGACCCACGAGCAGCTGGCCGCGCTGGCCCGCGCCAACGGGGTCACCCTGTTCATGGTCGTGCACGCCTCGCTGGCCGTGCTGCTGGCCCGGCTGTCCGGCACCACCGACATCGCGGTCGGCACCCCGATCGCGGGCCGTGGTGAGCAGGCGCTCGACGACCTGATCGGCATGTTCGTCAACACCCTGGTGTTGCGGTCCGATGTCGACCCCACCCAGCCGTTCAGCGAATTCCTCACGCGCACAAGGGAAACCGACCTGAGCGCGTTCGCCAACGCCGACGTGCCGTTCGAGCGGCTCGTCGATGTGCTCAACCCGTCGCGTTCGCAGGCGCGGCATCCGCTGTTCCAGGTGGTGCTGTCGTTCCAGGAGATGTCGCACGGCACCCTGGAGCTGCCCGGCCTCTCGGTCGACGCCGACGAGGTCGAGGTCGACATGGCCAAGTTCGACCTGCAGTGGACCCTCACCGAGGAACACACCAGCACCGGCGCCCTCTCCGGCATGACCGGCGTGCTCACCTACGCGGTCGACCTGTTCGACCAGTCGACCGTCGAGGAACTGCTGCTGCGCTGGCGGCGCGTGCTCGACGCGATCCTGGCCGACCCGGCGATCACCGTCGGCGCCATCGACGTCCTCGACGACGCCGAGCGTGCCGACCTGGTCGCCCGCTACGGCGCCCCGGCCGCCGTCGCCCGCACCCTGCCGCAGCTGATGGCGCAGGCCGCGCGCGACACCGAGGCGACCGCCGTCGTGTTCGAGGGGACAGCTGTCTCCTACGGCGAACTGGATCGCCGCTCGAACCAGCTGGCCCGCATGCTGATTCAGCAGGGCCTCGGCGCCGAAGACTTCGTCGCCATCGCGGTGCCGCGCTCGCTGGAATCGGTGCTCGCGGTGTGGGCGGTCGCCAAGACCGGTGCTGCCTACGTGCCGGTCGACCCGAACTACCCGGCCGACCGCATCGCCCACATGATCACCGATGCCGGTGTGTCCGTCGGCATCACGGTGACCACCGAGGCGGCCGACCTGCCGCCGACGGTGAGCTGGCTCGAGATCGACGATATCGAGCTCGCCCACATCTCCGACGCCCCGCTGGCCCCGCGCGAGCTGGTGCGCCCCACCGATCCGGCCCAGCCCGCGTACCTGATCTACACCTCCGGTTCCACCGGTGTGCCCAAGGGCGTGGTGGTCACCCACACCAGCGTCGCCAACTTCTGCGCCGAGCAGATCGACCTCTACGGACTCGATTCCGACACGCGCGCACTGCATTTCGCCTCGCCGTCGTTCGACGCGTCGGTGCTGGAGCTGCTACTGGCGATCGGTCGCGGCGGCACCCTGGTCGTCGTCCCGCCCGGGGTGTACGGCGGTGAGGAACTGCGCGACATCCTCATCACCGAGGAGGTCACGCACGCGTTCGTGACCCCGGCCGCGCTGGCCACCTTCGACGCGCGCGGGCTCGACCACCTACGGGTGCTCGCGGCCGGTGGCGAGGCGGTGCCGCCGGAGCTGGTGAACAAATGGGCGGTGCCGCTGCCCGACGGCAACCGGCGAATGCTCGGCAATGTCTACGGTCCGACCGAGACCACCATCGCCTCCAACCTGTCCGAAGGGCTCATCCCGGGGGAGCGGGTCGTCATCGGCGGCCCGATCCGCGGCGTGCACACGCTGATCCTCGACGACCGGCTACGCCCGGTGCCGGTCGGCGTCGCCGGTGAGCTCTACATCGGCGGTGTCGGTATGGCGCGCGGCTATCACGCGCGTCCCGCGCTGACCGCCGACCGGTTCGTCGCCAACCCCTACGCGCCCGGCCTGCGGATGTACCGCACCGGTGACGTGGTGCGCTGGACCGCCGACCGCAATGTCGAGTACGTCGGCCGCTCCGACTTCCAGGTGAAGGTGCGTGGTTTCCGCATCGAGCTCGGCGAGATCGACTCGGCGCTCGCCTCGCACGAGACGGTCGACTTCGCCGTCAGCCTCGGGCACAAGAACAAGGGCGGCAGCACCTCGCTGGTGTCCTACGTCGTCGCGGTGCCCGGCCGCTCGATCGACGTCGCCGAGCTGACCGACCATGTCGCGCAACGTCTTCCGGCGTACATGGTGCCGTCATCCATCATGGTGCTCGCCGCCGTCCCGCTGACGGTCAACGGCAAGCTGGACCGCCGCGCGCTGCCTGCCCCGGTGTTCGAGGTGCGCGAGTTCCGCGCGCCGACCACCCCGATCGAGCAGATCGTGGCGCAGATCTTCGCCGATGTGCTCGAGCTGTCGCGGGTCGGCGTGGAGGACGATTTCTTCGAACTGGGCGGCAACTCGCTGATCGCCACCCAGGTCGCCTCCCGCATCGGCATCGCCCTCGACACGAGGGTGCCGGTGCGCATGCTGTTCGAGGCGCCCACCGTCGCCGCGCTGGCCGCGCGGGTGGAGTCGCAGGCCGGTGACGGTGCCCGCAAGGCGCTGGTCGCCAGACAGCGGCCCGATCGGGTGCCGCTGTCGCTGGCCCAGCAGCGCATGTGGTTCCTCAACCGCTTCGACACCGCCTCCGCGGTCAACAACATCCCGGTCGCCATCCGGCTCTCCGGCGACCTCGACGTGGCCGCGCTGCAGGTCGCCGTCATCGACGTGATCGACCGGCACGAGTCGCTGCGCACCGTGTTCCCCGAATCCGGCACAGGTCCGGTGCAGGTGGTGCTCGACGCCGCGCAGATCGTCCCCGACCTGACCCCGTACCGGGTCACCGAGGACAATCTCATCGACCACCTGATCGACCTCGCGTCGATGGCCTTCGACGTGACCAGCGAAGTGCCGCTGCACGCCCGGCTGTTCGAGATCAGCGACACCGAGTACGTGCTCGGCATGGTGGTGCATCACATCTCCGCCGACGGCTGGTCGATGGCGCCGCTGTCGCGCGATGTCATCGTCGCCTACGCCGCGCGCACCTCATGGGAGGCGCCGACCTGGGCCGAATTGCCGGTCCAGTACGCCGATTACGCGCTGTGGCAGCGCGAGGTGCTCGGTTCCGAGGACGACCCAGCCTCGCTGATCTCCTCAGAGATCGACTACTGGACACGCGAACTCGCCGATCTGCCCGACGAGCTCGTCTTGCCCGCCGATCATCCGCGCCCGCCGGTCGCCACCTACCGCGGCGGCACCTACAGCTTCGTCATCTCCGGCGAAACTCAGCGCGCCCTCGTCGAATTGGGCCGCCGCTACAACGCCTCGCTGTTCATGGTCATGCACAGCGCGCTGGCGGTGTTGCTGGCCCGCGCGAGCGGCACCGGCGATATCGCCATCGGCACCCCGGTGGCCGGACGTGGCGACCAGGCGCTCGACGATCTGGTCGGCATGTTCGTCAACACCCTGGTGCTGCGCTCGCGGGTCGAGGGCGCGACGTCGTTCGCGACGCTGCTCGACCAGGCCCGCGAGACCGACCTGCAGGCCTTCGCGCACGCCGACGTGCCGTTCGAGCGGCTCGTCGAGGTGCTCAATCCGCCGCGGTCGCAGGCCAGGCACCCGCTGTTCCAGGTCATGCTGTCGTTCCAGAACAACAAGCAGGCCTCGCTGCAGCTGCCTGGCCTTTCGGTCAGCGGCATCGACTACGACTCGCAGCTGGCCAAGTTCGACCTGCAGCTCACCCTCACCGAGGTCCAGGACACCGACGGTGAGACCGGCGGCATGTCGGCCGAGTTCTCCTACGCGCTCGACCTTTTCGAAGAGTCCACCATCGCCGCGTTCGCGCGCAGGCTGGACAACATCTTCGCCGCCGTCGTCGCCGATCCCCAGGTGCCCGTCGGTGACATCGATCTGCTCGCGCCCGAGGAGCACGCGCAGGTCCTCGTCGACTGGAACGACACCGCGCGTGAGGTGCCCGCGGGCACCCTGGTCTCGCTGTTCGACGCCCAGGTCGAGCGCACGCCGGACGCGGTCGCGCTCGTCTTCGAGCAGCAGGAGCTGACCTACCGCGATCTGCAGGAGCGGGTCAACCGGATCGCGCGCAAGCTGATCGCCGACGGCGTCGGTCCCGGTGACCATGTGGCGCTGGCGATCCGGCGTTCGGGCGAACTCGTCGTCGCTATGTACGCGGTGCTGCAGGCCGGCGCCGCCTATGTGCCGCTGGATCCTGACCAGCCGGCCGACCGCATCGGCCACATCGTCGAGACCGCGCGCCCGCGCCTTGTCCTCACCAGCCGCCGCGACGCCTTCGAGGCCGACGGTGTGCCGGTCGAGGCGGTCGAGAACCTGGAACTGCCCGCCGATTTCAGCGGCGCGCCGATCACCGACGCCGAGCGGAGGGCGCCGCTGCGGGCGGGCAACACCGCCTACGTGATCTTCACCTCCGGCTCGACCGGTCGTCCCAAGGGCGTCGCGGTGGACCACGCGGCGATCGTCAACCGGCTGCTGTGGATGCAGCACGAGTACCCGATCGACGCGGCCGACGCGGTGCTGCAGAAGACCCCGGCCACCTTCGACGTGTCGGTGTGGGAGTTCTTCTGGCCCCTGCAGACCGGCGCGCGCCTGGTCGTCGCCAAGCCGGACGGCCACCGCGACCCGGTGTACCTGGCGCAGATCATCGCCGAACGGTCCATCACCACAGCGCATTTCGTGCCGTCGATGCTGTCGGTGTTCGTGTCCACGCTCGGCAACAACGGCAACGGCGACGCGGTGCGGCTGCGTCAGGTGTTCGCCTCCGGTGAGGCGCTGCCCGCGCCGACCGCGCAGCGCCTGCGCGAGCTCACCGGTGCCGCGCTGCACAACCTGTACGGGCCGACCGAGGCCGCGGTCGACGTGACCTATCACGAGGTCGTCGACACCGATGTGGAGTCGGTGCCGATCGGCCGTCCGGTGTGGAACACCAAGGTGTTCGTGCTGGATTCGCGGCTGCATCCGGTGGCGCCAGGAGTCGCGGGTGAGCTGTATCTGACCGGCGATCAGCTCGCCATCGGCTACCTCAACCGGGCCGACCTCACCGCCGACCGGTTCGTCGCCAACCCCTACGGCGCGGCAGGCTCGCGCATGTACCGCACCGGTGACCTCGTCACCTGGACGCGCGACGGCGAACTGAACTACCTGGGCCGCACCGACTTCCAGGTGAAGCTGCGCGGTCTGCGGATCGAGCTCGGCGAGATCGAGGCGACGCTGCTCGCCCAGCCCGGTGTCGCGCAGTCGGTCGTGGTGGTGCGTGCCGACGCGCACGCGGGCGACCAGCTGGTCGGCTACGTGGTTCCCGCCGCGGACGCGAGCGTCGACGTGGCCGCGGTCAAGGCCGGTCTGGCCGCCGAGCTGCCCGCCTACATGGTGCCGTCGGCGCTGGTGGTGCTCGACGAGTTCCCGCTCAACGCATCGGGCAAGCTCGACCGCAAGGCGCTGCCCGCGCCGGTGTTCGAGGCCAAGGTGTTCCGCGCGCCCTCGACCCCGATCGAGGAGATCGTGGCCGAGATCTTCGCCGAGCTGCTCGGCGCCGAGCGCGTCGGTGTCGACGACGACTTCTTCGCGCTCGGTGGTAACTCACTGGTCGCTACCCAGGTCGCGGCCCGGCTGAGCAGCGCCCTCGACGCCGAGGTCGGGGTGCGCACCCTGTTCGAGGCCCCCACCGTCGGCGCGCTCGCCGCGCGGGTGGAATCGCACGCAGGCACCGGTCTGCGTGCCGAGCTGACAGCGCGGCCGCGGCCGGAGCATCCGCCGCTGTCGCTGGCCCAGCAGCGCATGTGGTTCCTCAACCGCTTCGATCTCGGTGACACCGCCGACGCGGGCACCTACAACATTCCGGTGGCCGTGCGGCTGCAGGGCCTGCTGGATCTGCCCGCGCTGCGCGGCGCCGCCGCCGATGTGATCGCGCGGCACGAGTCGCTGCGCACGGTCTACCCGTCGCACGACGGCACCGCCTACCAGAAGGTGCTTTCGGCCGCGAACGCGATTCCGGAACTGGAACTCATCGAAGCTGTCGCCGATCTCGGGGCTCCGGGTGGTGCTGCGTGGTCACGCTCCGCACCTCGCCCCGGCGAGACGGACCTGTCGGTCTCGCTCTACGAGTTCGCGGGCCGCGGCTTCGATGTCACCGCGCATCCGCCGGTGCGCCTGCGGGTCTACGAGCTCAGCGAGCGCGAGCACGTGCTGGTGATGGTGGTCCACCACATCGCCGCCGACGGTTTCTCGTTGCGCCCGCTGGTGCGCGACCTGATGACCGCCTACGTCGCCCGCACCGCCAACGCCGAGCCGGGCTGGCCGCCGCTGGCCGTCCAGTACGTCGACTACGCGCTGTGGCAGCGGGAAATCCTCGGTGACGAAACCGATCCCACCTCGCTGATCTCCGAACAGCTCGACTATTGGCGTGGTGCGCTGGCCGACCTGCCCGACGAACTGCGCCTCGGGCACAAGTCCAGGCCCGCGCAGCCGACCTATCGGGCGGGCACGCACCGCTTCGAGGTGCCCGGCGAGCTGGTCGACGCGCTCAACAGAGTCGCCCACGAGCACGGCACCACGCTGTTCATGGTGGTGCACAGCGCCTTCGCCACACTGCTGGCGCGGCTGTCGGGCACCGACGACATCGCCGTGGGCATTCCGGTCGCCGGTCGCGGTCAGCAGGCGCTCGACGATCTTGTCGGCATGTTCGTCAACACCCTGGTGCTGCGCGCGCGGGTCGACCCCGCCGCCGGCTTCGCCGATTTGCTCGCCCAGGTCCGCGAGCACGACCTGGCCGCGTTCGCGCACGCCGATGTGCCGTTCGAGCGGCTGGTCGAGGTGCTGAACCCGGCGCGCTCGCAGGCGCGGCATCCGCTGTTCCAGGTGATGCTGTCGTTCCAGAACCTGGGCCGCACCACCCTGGAGCTGCCCGGCCTCACGGTCTCCGAGCTCGGTATCGACCAGCATGTGGCCAAGTTCGATCTGCAGCTGGTACTGAGCGAGGTGCCCGCGGGCGAGGACAGCCATCTCGATGCCGAACTCGTCTACGCCACCGACCTGTTCGACGCCAACTTCGCCGCGACCTTCGGTGCCAGGCTGCTGCGGGTGCTGCATGCCGTCGTCGCCGACCCCACGGTCGCCGTCGGCGATATCGAGCTGCTCGACGTCGCCGAGCGCACCCTGGTGCTCGACCGCTGGAACGACACCGAATTCGCCGTCGACGCCGCACTGAGCGCCCCGA
This sequence comes from Nocardia rhizosphaerae, assembly GCF_042650365.1. NCBI lineage: Bacteria > Bacillati > Actinomycetota > Actinomycetes > Mycobacteriales > Nocardiaceae > Nocardia > Nocardia rhizosphaerae. The sequence continues at coordinate 710,457 of NZ_JBHSBA010000005.1, read as the reverse complement.
GCGCGGACGACCCGGCCACCCTGAACGCGGTGTTCGAGGCGCAGGTCGCGCGGACCCCGGACGCGACCGCCCTCACCTTCGAGGGGACAAGTCTGTCCTATGCCGAGTTCGCCGTCCGCGTGCGTACGCTGGCGCGCTGGCTCAAGGACGCCGGTGTCGGCCCGGAATCGTATGTGGCCCTCGGCATGCGGCGCTCGATCGACCTGCTGGTGGGCATGTACGCGGTATCGGCCGCCGGTGGCGCGTACGTTCCGCTCGACCCCGATCACCCGGCCGAGCGGATCGAGCACATCCTCGATACCGCGCAACCTGTCTGCGTGCTGACCTCCGGCGACAGCCTGCCCGCCGCGGGCGGGCGCGAGGTCCGCATCGATCAGCTCGACCTGTCGGGTCAGTCGGCCGAGCCGCTCACCGACACCGACCGGCACCGCCCGCTGCGCTCGGGCAACACCGCCTACGTCATCTTCACCTCCGGTTCGACCGGGCGCCCCAAGGGTGTCGCGGTGAGCCACGCGGCCATCGTCAACCGCCTGGTGTGGATGCACGCGGCCTACGGGCTCGCCGCCGACGACGTGGTGCTGCAGAAGACCCCGGCGACCTTCGACGTGTCGGTGTGGGAGTTCTTCTGGCCGCTGCAGGTCGGCGCGCGCCTGGTCATCGCCAAGCCGGACGGGCACCGCGACCCGGCCTACCTGGCCCGGCTGATCGCGGCCGAGCAGGTCACCACGGTGCACTTCGTGCCATCGATGATGGCCGTGTTCGTCACCGAACCCCAAGCGGCCGAATGCGTGTCGCTGCGCAATGTGTTCGCTTCCGGTGAGGCGCTGCCCGCGCCGACCGCGCAGCGGTTGCGTGAGCTCACCGGTGCCGCGCTGCACAACCTGTACGGGCCGACGGAGGCCGCGGTCGATGTGACCTTCCACGAGGTCACCGACGCCGACGTCGACACGGTGCCGATCGGCGCCCCGGTGTTCAACACCCGGCTGTATGTGCTGGATTCGCGGCTGCGGCCGGTTCCGGTCGGTGTCGCGGGTGAGCTGTATCTGGCCGGCGTGCAGCTGGCCCACGGCTACGTCGGCAGGGCCGACCTCACCATGGACCGCTTCGTCGCCGACCCGTTCGTGGCGGGCGAGCGCATGTACCGCACCGGCGACCTGGTCACCTGGACCCCCGACGGTGAACTGGAATACTTGGGCCGCACCGACTTCCAGGTGAAGCTGCGCGGTCTGCGGATCGAGCTGGGCGAGATCGAGTCCGCGCTCACCGCGCAGCCGTCGATCGCCCAGTCGGTGGTCGTCGTGCGTGCCGACGAGCGGACCGGTGACCAGCTGGTCGCCTACGTCATCCCGGAGACCGGTGCGACCGTCGACACCGAGGCCGTGAAGACGGCGCTGTCCGCCGAACTGCCGGTGTACATGGTGCCGGCGGCGTTCATGGTGCTGAACGCGTTCCCGCTCAACGCCTCCGGCAAGCTGGACCGCAAGGCACTGCCCGCGCCGGTGTTCGCAGCGCGGACCTTCCAGCCGCCGGTCACGCCGGTGCAGCAGATCGTCGCCGCCACTTTCGCCGAGGTGCTCGGTGCCGGTCAGGTCGGTCTCGACGACGACTTCTTCGAGCTCGGCGGCAACTCGCTGGTCGCGACCAGGGTGGCCGCCCGGCTGTCCGAGGCGCTCGACACCCAGGTGCCGTTGCGCGCGCTGTTCGAGGCCTCGACGGTGGCGGCGCTGGCGACCAGGGTGGAGACGGCCACCGGTCGCGGCGGGCGGGTCCCGCTCCAGCCGCAGCCACGTCCCGAGCTGGTGCCGCTCTCGCAGGCACAGCAGCGGATGTGGTTCCTCAACCGCTTCGACCACCGCACCGCGGTCAACAACATCCCGGTGGCCATCCGCCTCACCGGCGAGCTCGACCCGGCCGCGCTGGAAGCCGCCATCGCCGACGTGATGGCAAGGCACGAAACGCTGCGCACCTTCTATCCGGAACTCGAAGGCGCCGGGTACCAGCAGGTCATGCCGGTCGACGAGGTCCGCTTCGCGTTGCCTGCCCGGCCGGTCGCCGCGGCCGACGTGCTCGCGGCCGTTGTCGAGCTGGCGAGCGTGCACTTCGACGTCACCCGCGAGGTGCCGTTCCGCGCCACGCTGCTGCGGGTCGACGAGCGGACCCACGTGGCCGTCCTGGTCATGCACCACATCAGTGGCGACGGTTTCTCGCTGCGACCGCTGCTGCGCGACGTGGTCGTCGCCTACACCGAGCGGGCCCGCGGCGAGGTTCCCGCCTGGGCGCCGCTCGAGGTGCAGTACGCCGATTACACGCTGTGGCAGCGGGAAGTGCTCGGCGCCGAGTCCGATCCGGACTCGATCGCGGCCGCCCAGCTCGGCTACTGGACCGAGCAGTTGCGGGACCTGCCCGATCAGCTGGAGCTGCCCGCCGACCGGCCGCGGCCGGAGATCGCCACCAATGCCGGTGACCTGCACCGGTTCTCGGTCGACGCCCGGCTGCACACCGCGCTCACCGAGATCGCCCGCGCGCACGGTGTCACCCTGTTCATGGTGATGCACGCGGCGCTGGCCACCTGGGCCGCGCGGTTGTCCAACAGCACCGATATCGCGATCGGCACCCCGATCGCCGGCCGTGGCGAGCGCGCGCTCGACGATCTGGTCGGCATGTTCGTGAACACCCTGGTGCTGCGCAGCGAGGTCGACCTTGGCGCGAGTTTCGGCGACCTGCTCGACCAGGTGCGCAAGGTGGATCTGGCCGCCTTCGCCAATGCCGACGTGCCGTTCGAACGGCTCGTCGACGTGCTCAGCCCCACCCGCTCGCAGGCGCACCACCCGCTGTTCCAGGTGGCGCTCACCTTCGAGGCGGCCACCGCAGCCGATACCGGTACCGTCGCGCTGCCCGGTCTCGACCTCGACGTGGTCGACTTCGATCCCGGCACCGCGAAATTCGACATCCAGCTCACCGTCGGCGAGGCCGCCGACGGTTCGCTGGCCATGTCGTGGAACTACGCCACCGATCTGTTCGACGCCGAGTCCGTCGCCGCCTTCGGTGACCGGCTGGTACGCATCCTGCGCGGCGTCGCCGAGAACCCGGACGTGATCGTCGGCGATATCGACCTGCTCGGCGAGGCCGAACAGCGCGACGTCGCACAGCGCTGGGTGTCCTCCGGTGCCGACGCGATCGGCCTGCCGGTGATCCACGACGCCAGCACCCCGGCCGGCTACCGGCGCGGGCTGTTCGGCAACAAGCACACCACCCTCGTCGACCTGTTCGACGCGGCGGCCGGATCCTACCCGGACCGCATCGCCGCCAAGTTCGGCATGGAGTCGCTGACCTACGCCGAGCTCGACCGGCGCGCGAATGTGCTGGCGCGCAGGCTGATCGCCGACGGCGCCGGACCGGAGTCGCTGGTCGCGGTGATCCTGCCGCGCTCGCTCGACCTGGTCGTCGCCCTGCTGGCCGTGGTGAAGACCGGCGCGGGCTACGTACCGGTCGACCCGACCTACCCGGCCGAGCGCATCGCCTACGTGCTCGAGGACTCCCGGCCGACCAGTGTCGTGCTCGATTCCACGGTGCAGGTGACGGTTCCGGCGCACCTGCCGTCGGTGGTGCTCGACGGATTCGCGGTGGAGACCGGCAATATCGAGGACGCCGACGACCTGCCCGTCACCGACGCCGACCGGCTGGCGCCGCTGTCGCCGGACAATGTCGCCTACGTCATCTACACCTCCGGTTCGACCGGTCGCCCCAAGGGTGTCGCGGTCGCGCACCGCAATGTGGTGCGTCTGTTCGCCAACACCGACCGTGATTTCGGCTTCGGCCCGCGTGATGTGTGGACGCTGTTCCACTCCTACGCGTTCGACTTCTCGGTGTGGGAGCTGTGGGGTCCGCTGCTGTTCGGTGGTTCGCTCGTAGTCGTCGACTACTACACCTCGCGCTCGCCCGAGCAGTTCCTGGAACTGCTGCGGGTGGAACAGGTGACGGTGCTCAACCAGACCCCGTCGGCGTTCTACCAGCTCGCCGAGGCCGACCGGATCGCCGGTCCCGGCCTCGACCCACTCGCCCTGCGCTACGTGGTGTTCGGTGGCGAGGCGCTGGAACTGCGCCGCCTGTCGGACTGGGTCGCCCGGCACGGTGACAGCGCGCCGACGCTGGTCAACATGTACGGCATCACCGAGACCACGGTGCACGTGTCGTTCCGCGCGCTGGACGCGAAAACCATTGCCGCCGCGGCTGGTTCGGTCGTCGGCCGGGCCATCGCCGGGCTGTCGGTGTCTGTGCTGGACAATCGGCTGCGCCCGGTTCCCGTCGGGGTGGCAGGCGAGATGTATGTCGCCGGACCGCAATTGGCGCGCGGCTACCTCGGCCGCCCTGACCTGACCGCCACCCGCTTCGTCGCCAACCCGCTCGCCGGCCCGAACCAGGCCGGATCCCGCCTGTACCGTTCCGGTGACCTCGCGCGCTGGAACCGCTTCGGCGAGCTCGAATACCTCGGTCGCGCCGACGATCAGGTGAAGGTCCGCGGTTTCCGTATCGAGCTCGGCGAGATCGAAGCCGCCGTACTCGCGCAGCCGGGTATCGCCCAGGCCGCGGTCATCGTGCGCGAGGATCAGCCGGGTGACCAGCGCATTGTCGCGTATGTGGTCGCCGACGGTGACGCGGCGCCCGACCTGGAGATCGTGCGCAGCGGGGCCGCCGAACAACTGCCCGCCTACATGGTTCCGGCCGCGCTGGTGCGGCTGGAATGGATCCCGCTGACCGTCAACGGCAAGCTGGACCGCAAGGCACTGCCCGCGCCCGCCGTCCAGGCGCGTGCCTTCCGCGCGCCGGTCACCCCGGTGCAGGAGACCGTGGCCGCGGTCTTCGCCGATGTGCTCGGCCTGGACCGGGTCGGCGTCGATGACGACTTCTTCGACCTCGGCGGCAACTCGCTGATCGCCACCCGCGTCGTGGCCAGGATCGGCGCCGCCCTCGGCGCCACCGTGCCGGTGCGCGCGCTGTTCGAGGCGTCCTCGGTGGAGGCGCTCGCGGCCAGGGTGGAATCGCACACCGGCGGCACCGCGCGTGCGGCGCTGGTCGCCAGGGATCGCGCCGAGGGCGAGCTGGTGCCGCTGTCGTTCGCGCAGCAGCGCATGTGGTTCCTCAACAAGTACGACACCACGTCCGCCGCCTACAACCTGCCCGTCGCGATCCGGCTCACCGGCGAACTCGACACCGAGGCGTTGGCGCTCGCGCTCGCCGATCTGGTGCGCAGGCACGAGTCCTTGCGCACCCGTTACCCCGAGCACGGCGGCACTCCGGTGCAGCAGATCGTTGCCGCCGAACGCATCTCGCTCGACCTGCGGCCGGTCACGGTCGCCGGGAGCGAGCTGTTCGACACCGTCACCGCGTTCGTCTCCACCGGTTTCGATGTTGCGGAACAGGTTCCGCTGCGGGCCCGGCTCTTCCGGGTCGATGCCGGGTCCGGGGATCAGGTCGAGCACGTGCTGGTCGTCGTCGTCCACCACATCGCCGCCGACGGGTTCTCGATCGCACCGCTGACCCGCGACGTGATGCGCGCCTACACCGCGCGTGCGCAGGGCACCGCGCCCGGCTGGGCGCCGCTGCCGGTGCAGTACGCCGATTTCGCGGTCTGGCAGCGCGCGGTGCTCGGCACCGAGGACGACCCCGACTCGCTGCTGTCGCGTCAGGTCGGTTACTGGCAGCGCCGGCTGGCCGGCGTCCCCGACGAGCTGACGCTGCCGTTCGACCGGGCTCGCCCGGCCATCGCCTCGCATCGCGGCGCCACCGTGCACCGCGAGCTGCCTGCTGACCTCATCGCGAAGCTGGACGAGGTGGCCCGCCGTCAGGGCGCGTCGCTGTTCATGGTCATGCACACCGCACTCGCGGTGCTGCTGGCCCGGCTCTCCGGTGCCGACGACATCGCCATCGGTACGCCGATCGCGGGCCGTGGCGAGCAGGCCCTCGACGACCTGGTCGGCATGTTCGTCAACACCCTGGTGCTGCGGACCGGGGTGCGCCCGGACGAGTCGTTCACCGACCTGCTCGAGCAGTCCCGCAAGACCGACCTCGACGCCTACGGCAATGCCGACGTGCCGTTCGAGCGGCTGGTGGAACTGCTCGCCCCCGAACGCTCGCAGGCCCGCAACCCGCTGTTCCAGGTGATGCTGGCTTTCCAGAACCTGGACCGCACCACCCTCGAGCTGCCCGGCCTCGCCGTGTCGGCGCTGGATCTGGACGAGAGCGTCGCGCGCTTCGACCTGCAGTTCACCCTGTCCGAACTGGGCGAGCCGGGCAGCGGCGGGATGGCGCTCGCGCTGAACTACGCCACCGAACTGTTCGACGAGGCCACCGTCGACACCATCGCGACCCGCTGGGAGCGGGTCCTCGCGGCGGTGGCGGCCGATGCCGAGGTGACCGTCGGCGCGATCGATGTCCTCGATGCCGCCGAACGGGCCGATCTGGTGTTCCGGGTCGGTGAACCGCCGGTGCCCGCGCGCACCCTGCGCGCCCTGCTCGCCGAGGCCGTCGCCACGAACCCGACCGGCGATGCCGTCGTGTTCCAGGGGGCAGCCATGGCCCACCCGTCGCCCGACCACCGCCCCCCATCGAGTCGCTTCGCGACGCTGTCGTATTCCGACCTCGACGAACGCTCGAATCGCCTGGCGCGCTTGCTGATCGCCGAGGGTATCGGCGCCGAAGACCTCGTCGCCATCGGTGTCCCGCGCTCGGCCGACTCGGTGCTGGCCGCATGGGCCGTCGCCAAGACCGGCGCCGCGTTCGTTCCGGTCGACCCGACCTACCCCGCCGATCGCATCGCCCACATGGTCACCGACTCCGGTTCGCCACTGGGTATCACCGTCGCGTCGGTGCTGGACGGGCTGCCCGACATCGCCCCGCGGTCCGGCGACTCCGCGGTCGCCGAGGCTGGGCCGACGGGCGCGCAGGAGTCCGGGGCAACCGCAGGCAACTCTGACGCGGCCGGCTGGCTCGTGCTCGATGAGCTCGATCTGGCTCGCTTCGACGGCGGTCCCATCGCCGACGACGAGCTGGTGCGGGCGACCACGCCCGAGCAGCCCGCGTACGTCATCTACACCTCCGGTTCGACCGGTGTGCCCAAGGGCGTCGTGGTCACCCACGCGGGCCTTGCCAACTTCGGCGAGGAGCAGGCGCAGCGCTACGCGCTCGATTCCGATACCCGCGCACTGCATTTCGCCTCGCCGTCGTTCGACGCCTCGATCCTCGAACTGCTGCTGGCGCTGGCCCGCGGCGGTGCGCTGGTCGTTGTCCCGCCCGGTGTGTACGGCGGTGACGAACTGTCCGAGCTGATCCGCGCCGAGCGGGTCACCCACGCCTTCATCACCCCGGCGGCGCTGGCCACCTTCGACCCGACCGGCCTCGACTCGCTGCGCGTGCTGGTCGCCGGTGGTGAGGCGGTACCCGCCGATCTGGTGAGCAAGTGGGCGGTTCCCCTGGCGGACGGCGGTATTCGCGCCTTCCACAACGGCTACGGCCCCACCGAGACCACGATCATGACCAACATCAGCGCCGCGCTGACGCCGGGCGAGCTGGTCACCATCGGTGGTCCCACCCGCGGTATGCGTTCGCTGATCCTGGACGCCCAGCTCCAGCCGGTGCCGGTGGGTGTCGCGGGTGAGCTGTATCTGTCGGGCATCCAGCTGGCCCGCGGCTACCACGCCAGGGCCGGGCTCACCGCCGACCGGTTCGTCGCCGACCCGTTCGTGCCGGGGGAGCGGATGTACCGCACCGGTGACGTCGTGCGCTGGACCCCCGATCGGACCGTCGAGTACGTCGGCCGCTCCGACTTCCAGGTGAAGATCCGCGGCTTCCGTATCGAACTGGGCGAGATCGACTCGGCGCTGGCCGCGCACGAGACCGTCGACTTCGCCACCACCGTCGGCCACAAGAGCGCCGCGGGCGCGGTCTCACTGGTGGCGTATGTGGTTGCGGCGCCGGGGCATTCGATCGATGTCGCGGCGCTGACCGCGCACGTCGAGGACCGCCTGCCCGCCTACATGGTGCCCTCGTCGATCATGGTGATCGACCATGTGCCGCTGACCCCGGTCGGCAAGCTCGACCGCAAGGCGCTGCCGGAGCCGGTGTTCGCCACCGAGGTCACCTTCCGGGCCGCGCGCACCCCGATCGAGCAGACCATCGCCGAGGTCTTCGCCGAGGTCCTCGGCGTCGAGCGCGTTGGTGTGGACGATTCGTTCTTCGCCCTCGGCGGTGACTCGATCGTCTCCATCCAGCTCGTCTCCCGCGCCAAGGCCCGCGGCGTGCTGTTCACCCCACGGCACGTCTTCGAACAGCGCACCGTCGCCGGTCTGGCCGCGGTCGCCGAGACCGCCGATGTGGCAGCGGCTGCGGCGGTGAACCTGGCCGAGCTGCCCGGCGGTGGCATCGGTGAGATGCCGCTGACCCCGGTGGTCCGGTTCATGGCCGAGCGCTCCGGTTCGTTCGACCGGTTCAACCAGACCATGGCGCTGGAGCTGCCGGTCGGCATCGATCGGGCCGGCATCGCCGCCACCGTCGGCGCCGTCATCGACCGGCATGACATGCTGCGCGCGCGGCTGCGTCGGGTGGACGGCAGCTGGGTGCTCGACACCGCGCCCGCCGGTGCCGTCGACGCCGACGCGCTGATCGACCACAGCACCTTCCCGGCCACCGCCACCGACGACGAGCTGGTCGAGATCGCCTCCGCCGCACTGGATACCAGCCTGGACCGGCTCGATCCGGCCGACGGCGTCGTCGTCCGCTTCGTGTGGCTGGAGCCGACCGCGACGGCGGCCCCTGCCATCTCGCTGCCCGGCGACTCCACGGGCACAGCCGGGTCGACGGGGACCACCGGTACCGATGGCTCGACCGGCGAATCCGGCGCCGCGGCTGGGCCGTCCGCTGCCGAGGTCACCGCTTCCGGTGCCGCGGGAGCGCAGGCAGGCTCCCAGCCCACCGCGCGGGCGGGCCGGCTGATCGTCGTCGCGCACCACCTCGTGGTCGACGGTGTCTCCTGGCGCATCCTGGTGCCCGACTTCGTCGCCGCGTGGGGTCAGCTGTCCGCGGGCCAGCAACCCGAACTGGTCGCACCGGCCACCTCCATGCGCGCCTGGGCGCACGCGCTCGCCGACGAGGCGCGCACCCGAGAGCGCACCGCCGAGCTCGACTTCTGGCGCGAGGTCGTCGCCACCCCTGATCCGCTGCTCACCGAGCGGCCGATGGATCCGGCCCTCGACGTCTCCGCTGTCATCGAGAAGCTGCCGGTGGAAGTGTCCGCCGAGGTCACCAAGGCCCTGCTGACGACCGTTCCCGCGCTGTTCCACGGCGGCGTCAACGACGGCCTGCTCACCGCACTCGCCATCGCCGCCGCCAAGTGGCGCTCGACGCGCGCCACCGCCGCGTCGACCGGCCAGGCAGACAACGGGCTCGGCACCGGCACGGTGCGCGACGGCCGCCGCGGCACCGCGCGTCCGGACGGCGACGCGCTGCTGGTCCGGCTGGAAGGCCACGGCCGTGAGGAAGAGGTGGCGCCCGGCGCCGACCTGTCCCGCACCGTCGGCTGGTTCACCGCGATCTTCCCCGTGCGGCTCGACCTGGCAGGCATCGATCTCGATGCCGCGCTCGCCGGTGGCCCCGCCATCGGCCAGGCTGTCAAGGCGGTCAAGGAACAGCTGCTCGCGGTGCCGGACAAGGGCATCGGCTACGGCCTGCTGCGGTACCTGAACGACACCACCGCCGCCGAGCTGCCCGCGCAGCTGCCCGGCCAGATCAGCTTCAACTACCTCGGCCGCGTCGCCGACAGCGATGTGCCCGACGCGCTGCGCGGCTTCGGCTGGATTCCGGCGCCGGAGCTCGCCGCGCTCGGCGGGGCCTACGACGCCGACATGCCCGCGATGGCGCCGCTCGACGTCAACGCGATCGTCGTCGGCGACAAACTCAGTGCCAATATCGGCTACCCGAGCACCCTGCTCGGCGCCGACGAGGTGCGCGAGTTCGCCGACCTGTGGGTCGCTGCGCTGGAAGCCGTTGCCCGGCATGCCAACTCGGCGGACGCGGGCGGCCACACGCCGTCCGACTTCGCGCTGGTGCGTGCCACTCAAGGCGACATCGACGGCTGGGAGCGGCGCTACCCCGAGCTGACTCAGGTGTGGCCGCTGGCCGCGCTGCAGGCCGGTCTGTTCTTCCACGCCCGGCTGGCCGCGGGCTCGGTCGACGTGTACACCGCGCAGGCGGTGCTGACACTCACCGGCCGGGTCGACGCCACCCGTCTGCGTGCCGCCGCCCAGGCCCTGCTCGACCGGCACGAGACCCTGCGCACCGCGTTCGTCACCGACCACGACGGCAACGCGGTCCAGATCGTCCTCGAACACACTCCGGTGGCCTGGACCGAGCACGACCGCAGTGGGACAGGCGAATACGCCGACCTGGTCGAGGCCGACCGAACGGCGCGTTTCGATCTGGCCGCGCCGCCGCTGATCCGGTTCACCCTGATCCGGATCGCCGAGCGGGAATGGCGCTTCGTGGTGTCCAACCACCACATCCTGCTCGACGGCTGGTCGACCCCGCTGGTGATGCGCGACCTGCTCGCGCTCTACGCGCTACACGGCGACGCGAACGCGCTGCCCGCCGTCCGCTCCTACCGGCACTTCCTGGAATGGGTTGACCAGCAGGATCATTCGGTATCGGTCGCGGCCTGGTCCGACGCGCTGCGCGGGGTCACCGAGCCGACGCTGCTCGCCCGTGCCGACGCCGGTCGCGAGATCGCGGCGCTGTCCGAGGAATACCTGTTCGACCTCGACGAGCCGACCACGGGCCGTCTGGTCGCCCTGGCCGCCGACCTCGGCGTCACCCCGAACACCGTGCTCCAGGTGGCCTGGTCGATCGTGCTCGGCCGGATGACCGGCCGCGACGACGTGCTGTTCGGCACCACCGTCTCCGGCCGCCCCGCGCAGCTGAACGGCGTGGAGGGCATGGTCGGCCTGTTCATCAACACGGTGCCGGTGCGGGTGCGTTTCGGTGCCGCCGAGTCGGCGCGCGAGGTGCTCGCCAGGACCCAGGGCGAGCAGGCCGACCTGCTCGATCACCACTACATCGGCCTGGCCGAGATCCAGTCGGTGGCAGGCATCGGCGGGCTGTTCGACTCGCTGGTGGTCTTCGAGTCGTACCCGGTCGACGCCGAGGGCATCAAGGCGCAGGCCGCCGATATCGACGGCATGGCCGTGACCGGCCTCGACGCCGCCGACGCCACCCACTACCCGCTGTCGCTGATCGCGCAGCTCGACACCCAGCTGCGGATTCGGGCCGGCTATCTGAGCGACCTGTTCGACGCCGCCGCCGTACGCCGGATCGCCGAGCGTCTGATCCGGGTGCTCACCGCGATCGTCACCGATCCCGCGCAGCCGGTGGGCGATATCGAACTGCTCGACGCCGCCGAACGCGCACTGGTCGTCCGCGAGTGGAATGCCACCGCGCACGAGGTGGATCAGCGGGCCACGCTGGTCTCGATGTTCGAGGCGCAGCTGGCCGCGACCCCGCAGGCCACCGCCCTCACCTTCGAGGGTACGAGCATCTCCTACACCGAATTCGCCGAACAGGTCTACCGCTTGGCCCGCTGGCTGATCGACCGCGGCGTCGGCCCGGAAACCTATGTGGCCCTCGGCATGCGCCGCTCGCTCGACCTGGTGATCGGCATGTACGCGGTGAGCGTGGCCGGTGGCGCCTATGTGCCGCTGGACCCGGATCACCCGGCCGAGCGCACGGAATACATTCTGGCGACGGCGGATCCGGTCTGCGTGCTCACCTCGGACACCGATCTGGAGATCGATACCGCGCAGGTCCGCATCGACCTGCTCGACCTGGCGGGCTACGCCGAGACCACGGTCACCGATGCCGAGCGCCGGGCGCCGCTGCGGCCGTCGAACACCGCGTACGTGATCTTCACCTCCGGTTCGACCGGCCGCCCGAAGGGCGTGGCGGTCAGCCACGGCGCGATCGTCAACCGTCTGGTGTGGATGCAGGAGCAGTACCAGCTCACCGCCGACGATGTCGTGCTGCAGAAGACGCCTGCCACCTTCGACGTGTCGGTGTGGGAGTTCTTCTGGCCCTTGCAGATCGGCGCGCGCCTCGTGGTCGCCAAGCCGGACGGGCATCGTGATCCGGCCTACCTGGCCGAGATCATCCGGCGCGATGGCGTCACCGTCACCCACTTCGTGCCGTCGATGCTCGCGGTCTTCGTCGCCGACGCCGCGGTCGCCCGCTGCGAGTCGCTGCGGATGGTGTTCGCCTCCGGCGAGGCGCTGCCGCCCAAGCCCGCGCACCGGCTGCGTGAGCTCACCGGTGCCGCGCTGCACAACCTGTACGGGCCGACCGAGGCCGCGGTCGACGTCACCTTCCACGAGGTCGTCGACACCGACACCGAGACCGTCCCGATCGGTGCCCCGGTATTCAACACCGCTGTCTACGTGCTCGACGCACGGCTGCGGCCGGTGCCGGTCGGTGTCGCGGGTGAGCTGTACCTGGCGGGGGACCAGCTGGCGCGCGGCTACGTCGCCCGGCCGGACCTGACCGCCGACCGCTTCGTCGCCGACCCGTTCGGCGGGGGCGGCGCACGCATGTACCGCACCGGCGACCTCGTCGCCTGGACCGAGCACGGCGAACTGGAATACCTGGGCCGTACCGACTTCCAGGTGAAGCTGCGCGGTCTGCGGATCGAGCTGGGCGAGATCGAGACCGCGCTGACCGCGCTCGACGAGGTGGCCCAATCGGTCGTGGTGGTCCGCGGTGACCAGCACACCGGCGATCAGCTGGTGGCCTACGTCATCGCCGCGCCGGGCCGCGCCGTCGACATCGAGGACGCCCGCGAGCAACTCGGCGAGAACCTGCCCGCCTACATGGTGCCCGCGGTGCTCATCGTGCTCGACGAGTTCCCGCTCAACGCCTCCGGCAAGCTGGATCGCAAGGCGCTGCCCGCCCCGGTGTTCGAGGCCGCGGTGTTCCGCGCCCCGACCACCCCCGTCGAGGAGATCGTGGCCGCCACCTTCGCCGACGTGCTCGGCATGGAACGGGTCGGCCTCGACGACGACTTCTTCGCCCTCGGCGGCAACTCGCTGACCGCGACCCAGGTCGCCGCCCGCCTTTCGGCCGCGCTCGACTCCGATATCGGGGTGCGCGAGCTGTTCGAGGCGTCCACCGTCGCCGGTCTCGCCGCCCGCGCCGAGACCCACTCCGGCACCGACCGGCGCGCCGCGCTGGTTCCGCAGCAGCGTCCCGACCGGGTGCCGCTGTCGCTGGCCCAGCAGCGCATGTGGTTCCTCAACCGCTTCGATCCCGAATCCGCGGTCGACAACATCCCGGCCGCGGTGCGGCTGTCCGGCCTGCTCGACCGGCAGGCGCTGCAGGTGGCCGTCGCGGACGTGCTCGCCCGCCACGAGTCGCTGCGCACCTACTACCCGGAGCTGGCAGGCGCAGCCCACCAGGTGATTGTGCCGACCGGCAAGGTGATCCCCGACCTCGCGCCGATCGACACCACGGCGGACGAACTGCCGCAACGGCTTTCGGAATTGGTGCAGACCGCGTTCGACGTCACCGCCGAGGTGCCCTTCCGGGCGGCGCTGTTCGAGCTCAGCCCCACCGAGCATGTGCTCGCCCTGGTGGTGCACCACATCTCGGCCGACGGCTTCTCCATGGGCCCGCTGACTCGCGACGTGATGACCGCCTACAGCGCGCGCGTCGAGGGCGCAGAGCCGGCCTGGCGTCCGCTCGAGGTGCAGTACGCCGACTTCGCGCTGTGGCAGCGCGGGGTGCTCGGCGACGAGGACGACACCAAGTCGGTGATCTCCCAGCAGATCGCGTTCTGGTCGCAGCGGCTGCGTGGTCTGCCCGAGCAGCTCGACCTGCCCGCCGACCGGCCGCGTCCCGCGGTCGCCAGCGGGCGCGGCGCCACCCACACCTTCGAGATCGACGCCGAAACCCACACGGCGCTCGCCGAATTGGCCCGCACCAGGGGTGCGACGCTGTTCATGGTCACCCACGCGGCGCTGGCCCTGCTGCTCGCGCGGCTGTCCGGCGAGACCGATATCGCCATCGGCACCCCCATCGCCGGTCGTGGTGAGCGCGCGCTCGACGATCTGATCGGCATGTTCGTCAACACCCTGGTGCTGCGCACCGAGGTCGACGGCGCCGCGAGCTTCACCGACCTGCTCGGCGAGGTGCGCACCGGCGACATCGCCGCCTTCGGCCACGCCGACCTGCCGTTCGAGCGGCTGGTCGAGATCATGAACCCGGCCCGCTCGCAGGCGCGCCACCCGCTGTTCCAGGTGATGCTGTCGTTCCAGAACACCGGCCAGACCGGCCTGGAGCTGCCCGGCCTCACGGTCAGCGGCGTCGACCTGCCGATCGACGTGGCCAAGTTCGATCTCCAGGTGGTGCTCACCGAGAAAACCGACGGCGGCATCGTCGCCGAGTTGATCTACGCCACCGACCTGTTCGACGCGGCGACGATCGCCGGCTTCGGCGCCCGCTTCGCCCGGCTGCTCGCCGCTGTCGCGGCGGCACCGGAGCGCGCGGTCGGCGATGTCGACCTGCTCGACAGTGCCGAGACCGCGCTGGCGGTGCGTGGCTGGAACGACACGGCACGGGAGCTGCCTGCGGCGGGCACGCTGGTCGACGAGTTCGCGCGTCAGGCCGCGGCCACCCCGAACGCGGTCGCCCTCGTCGACCCGGCCTCCGGCGCCACCCTGACCTACGCCGAGTTCGCCGCGCGCGTGCACCGTTTGGCGCGCAGGCTGATCGAGGCGGGCGTCGGCCCGGAGACCCTGGTCGCGCTCGGCCTGCGCCGCGGCATCGACCTGGTCGTCGCGGCGTACGCGGTGCAGGAAGCAGGCGGTGGCTACGTGCCGCTGGATCTCGACCAGCCCGCCGACCGCATCGCCTACGTGCTCGACACGGCCGCCCCGGTGGTCGTGCTCACCACCGGCCGTACCGGTTTCGACGCCGGTGAACTGCCGACGCTGGCCATCGACACGCTCGAGGTGGCGGCCTACTCCGACACACCGGTCACCGACGCGGAGCGGCTCGCGCCGTTGCGTCCGCAGCACCCGGCGTATGTCATCTTCACCTCCGGTTCGACCGGCCGCCCCAAGGGCGTCGCCGTGCCGCACGCGGCCGTGGTCAACCAGATCCGGTGGATCACCGGCGAATACGGCATCGGCGCCGACGATGTGGTGCTGTTCAAGACCCCGGCCACCTTCGACGTGTCGGTGTGGGAGCTGTTCGGCCCGCTGAGCACCGGTGGCAGGCTGGTCGTCGCGAGCCCCGACGGGCATCGCGATCCGCAGTATCTCGCGGATGTGATCGCCGCCCAGCGCGTCACGATGACCTCGTTCGTCCCGTCGATGCTCACCGTTTTCGCGGGCAGTGTCGATCCCGATGGCGGAGCTCTGTCCTCGCTGCGGGCCCTGCTGATCGCCGGTGAGGCCTTCACCGCCGACGCGGTGCTCGCGCTGCGCCGGGTGAGCGACGCGGCGCTGTACAACCTGTACGGCCCCACCGAGTTCACCGTCCACGCCACGCACGGCCCGGTGGCCGACGAGGTCGACGGCGCCGTACCGATCGGCGCTCCGGTCTGGAATTCGCAGGCCTACGTGCTGGATTCGCGTCTGCACCCGGTCGCGGCCGGTGTCGCCGGTGAGCTGTATCTGGCCGGTGCCCAGCTGGCGCGCGGCTACTTCGGCCGTCCCGATCTCACCGCGGACCGCTTCGTCGCCGACCCGTTCGGGGGCAGCGGAGCGCGCATGTACCGCACCGGCGACCTCGTGCGCCGCGACGAGCGGGGTGTCATCACCTATCTCGGCCGCACCGACTTCCAGGTGAAGCTGCGCGGTCTGCGCATCGAGCTCGGCGAGATCGAGGCCGCGCTCACCGCGCACGCCACCGTCGCCCAGGCTGTCGTCGTGGTGCGTTCCGACGCCCGCACCGGTGACCAGCTGGTCGGCTATGTGGTGCCCGCCGCCGGACAGACGGCCGAGATCGATGAGCTGCGTACCCGGCTCGCCGCGCAGCTGCCGAGCTACATGGTGCCCGCCGCGTTCGTCGTGCTCGACGAGATGCCGCTGAGCGCCAACGGCAAGCTGGATCGTCGTGCCCTGCCCGACCCGGTGTTCGAGGCGCGGGAGTTCCGCGCGCCGAGCACTCCGATCGAGGAGATCGTCGCCACCACCTTCGCCGAGGTGCTCGGCCTGTCCGGGGATCGCGCGGTCGGCCTCGACGACGACTTCTTCGACCTCGGCGGCAACTCGCTGATCGCCACCCAGGTGGTGGCCCGCCTCGGTGCGGCCCTGGACACCCGTGTTCCGGTGCGGGTGCTGTTCGAGGCGCCGTCGGTGGCCTCGCTGGCCGCCAAGGTGGAATCGCAGACGGGCAGCGGCAGCCGCCGTGAGCTCGTGGCAGGGCCGCGCCCGGAGCAGATTCCGCTCTCGCTGGCCCAGCAGCGCATGTGGTTCCTCAACCGCTTCGACACCAGCTCCGCGGTGAACAACATCCCGCTGGCCGTCCGCCTCACCGGCGACCTGGATGTCGACGCGCTGCGCCAGGCCGTCGCCGACGTGGTCGAGCGGCACGAGGTGCTGCGCACCGTGTACCCCGAGACCGCCGACGGTCATGGCGTGCAGGTGGTGCTGCCCGTCGGGCAGGCCCCGATTTCGCTCACCCCGGTCACCGTCGACGAGAGCGAGCTGCGCGAACGCATCAGCGAGCAGGTGCTCATCGGCTTCGACGTCACCGCCGAGGTGCCGGTGCACGCCGCGCTGTTCCGCATCGCCGGATCCATGGACGGTTCGCAGCCCGACACCCACGTGCTGGTGTTCGTGGTGCACCACATCTCCGGTGACGGCTGGTCGGTGCGACCGCTGGCCCGTGACGTAATGATCGCCTACGCGGCCCGCTCGCGCGGCGAGGCGCCCGGCTGGGCGCCGCTGCCGGTGCAGTACGCCGACTTCGCGCTGTGGCAGCGCGAGACCCTCGGCGCCGAGGACGACGCGTCGTCGATGATCGCCGAGCAGGTCGCCTACTGGTCGCGGCATCTGGCCGGGCTGCCCGATCAGCTCGACCTGCCCACCGACCGGCCGCGCCCCGCCGTGGCGTCCAATCGCGGTGGTGTGCACGAGTTCTCGATCGACCCGGCGCTGGCCGCGAGCCTGAACGCACTGGCCCGCGAACACGGCGCGAGCCTGTTCATGGTGGTGCACGCCGCGTTCGCCGCCCTGCTGGGCAGGCTGTCCGGCACCGACGACATCGCCATCGGCACTGCCGTGGCCGGTCGTGGTGAGGCGGTGCTCGACGACGCGATCGGCATGTTCGTCAACACCCTGGTGCTGCGCAGCGCGATCGACCCGGCTCAGCCGTTCGCCGAACTGCTCGCCCAGACCAGGGAAACCGACCTGGCGGCCTTCGGCCACGCCGACCTGCCGTTCGAGCGGCTGGTCGAGATCCTCAATCCGGCCCGCTCGCAGGCGCGTCATCCGCTGGTGCAGGTGATGCTGTCGTTCCAGAACACCGGCGAGGCATCGTTCGAGCTGCCCGGCCTCGAGGTGGCCGGGGTGCCGCTGGACGTGGTGACCGCCAAGTTCGATCTGCACCTGAACCTGACCGACCGCTACCGTGCCGACGGTTCCGCCGACGGCATGACCGCCGAATTCGCCTACGCCACCGACATGTTCGACCCGGCGACGATCGCCGCGCTGGCCGGGCGGCTGCTGCGGATGCTCACCGCCGTCGTCGCCGCGCCGACCCGGCCGATCGGCGAGGTCGAGCTGCTCGATCCGGCCGAACGCCGCCAGGTGCTCACCGCCTGGAACGACACCGCCTACCCGGTCGACCCGGCCGCGACCCTGGTGTCGATGTTCGAGACGCAGGCCGCGACCAGCGCGAACGCGCCCGCCCTCACGTTCGAGGGGACAACTCTGTCCTACGGCGAGTTCACCGCGACGGTGAATCGCCTGGCCAGGCACCTGATCGCCACTGGCGTCGGCCCGGACACCACGGTCGCGCTCGGCATGCGCCGCTCGCTCGACCTGGTGATCGGCATGTACGCGGTGAGCGTGGCCGGTGGCGCCTACGTGCCGCTCGACCCCGATCATCCGGCCGAGCGCACCCACTACGTGCTCGAGACCGCGGCCCCGGTCTGCGTGCTGACCACCGCCGGTGACGAGTTCGACGCGGGCGCGACGCGGGCGCTGCACATCGACACCCTCGACCTGTCCGGCTACTCGGCCGCGCCGGTCACCGATGCCGAGCGGATCGCCCCGCTGCGGCCGGACCACACCGCGTACGTGATCTTCACCTCCGGTTCGACCGGCCGCCCGAAGGGCGTGGCCGTGAGTCACCGCGCGATCGTCAACCGCCTGGTGTGGATGCAGCGGCAGTACGAGCTGCGCGCCGACGACGTGGTGTTGCAGAAGACCCCGGCCACGTTCGACGTGTCGGTGTGGGAGTTCTTCTGGCCCTTGCAGATCGGTGCGCGCCTGGTGGTGGCCAAGCCCGACGGCCATCGCGATCCGGCCTACCTGGCCGCGATCATCGCCGCGGAGCGCGTCACCACCGCGCACTTCGTGCCGTCGATGATGTCGGTGTTCGTGGCCGAACTGGCCGAGGCGGGCACCGTGGTCGAGGACCTGCGCCTGGTCTTCGCCTCCGGTGAGGCGCTGCCCGCGCCGACCGCGCAGCGGTTGCGTGAGCTCACCGGTGCCGCGCTGCACAACCTGTACGGGCCGACGGAGGCCGCGGTCGATGTGACCTTCCACGAGGTCACCGACGCCGACACCGCCACGGTGCCGATCGGCGCCCCGGTGTTCAACACCCAGGTGTACGTGCTGGATTCGCGACTGCACCCGGTGCCCGTCGGGGTGCCCGGCGAGCTGTACCTGGCCGGTGTCCAGTTGGCGCGCGGCTATGTCGCACGCCCCGATCTCACCGCCGACCGCTTCGTCGCCGACCCGTTCGGTGCGGGCGGCGCACGTATGTACCGCACCGGCGACCTGGTCACCTGGACCTCCGACGGTGAACTGGAGTACCTGGGCCGCACCGACTTCCAGGTGAAGCTGCGCGGTCTGCGAATCGAGCTCGGCGAGATCGAGTCCGCGCTCACCGCGCTGCCGTCGATCGCGCAGTCGGTCGTGGTCGTTCGCTCCGACGAGCGGCTCGGCGACCAGCTGGTCGGCTATCTCGTCCCGGCTGCCGGCGCGTCGATCGATCTCGACGCCGTGCGCGCCGAACTCGGCGGTGCGCTGCCCGGTTACATGGTGCCCACCGCTTTCGTGATCCTGGACGCCTTCCCGCTCAACGCCTCCGGCAAGCTGGACCGCAAGGCGCTGCCGGCGCCGGTGTTCGAGGCCAAGGTGTTCCGCGCGCCCGCCACTCCGATCGAGGAGATCGTGGCCGGGACCTTCGGTGACGTGCTCGGCGTGGCCAGGGTCGGCGCCGACGACGACTTCTTCGAACTCGGCGGCAACTCGCTGCTGGCCACCCAGGTCACCGCCCGTATCGGCGCGGCGCTGGACACCCAGCTGTCGGTGCGCGACCTGTTCGAGGCGTCCACGGTGTCCGCGCTCGCCGCCCGCGCCGAGCACAACGCCGGTTCCGGCCGGACCCGTCCGCGCCTGACCGCGGGGGAGCGGCCCGCCCGCATCCCGCTCTCGCCCGCGCAGCAGCGGTACTGGTTCCTCAACCAGTTCGACACCTCCACCTCCGCGGTGGACAACATCCCGCTGGCGGTCCGCCTCACCGGCGAGCTGGACGTGCCCGCGCTCGAGCTGGCCATCGGCGACGTGTTCGCCAGGCACGAGATGCTGCGCACCACCTACCCGGCCTCGCCGGAGGGCCCGCAGCAGGTGATCCTGCCGGTCGCGCAGAGCCGTGCCGTGGTGCACCACATCACGGTCGACGAGGCCGAACTGCTCGGCGCCGTCATCGAATTCGCGATGACCACCTTCGATGTCACCAGCGAGGTGCCGCTGAAGGTCGCGCTGTTCGCGCTCAGCGAGACCGACCACGTGCTCGCGTTCACCGTGCACCACGTCTCCGCCGACGGCTCCTCCATGAGCCCGCTGGCCCGCGACATCATGGCCGCCTATGTGGCGCGCGTGCAGGGCGAGGCGCCGCAGTGGGCGCCGCTGCCGGTGCAGTACGCCGACTACGCGCTGTGGCAGCGCGAGGTGCTCGGCGACGAATCCGACCCGGAATCGCTGGCCGCCAAGCAGGTCGCGTACTGGACCGCGGCGCTGGCGGGCCTGCCCGATCAGCTCGAACTGCCCGCCGACCGGCCGCGTCCGCCCGCGCAGTCGTTCCAGGGCAAGGCGATCCGCTTCGAGATCGACCCGCGACGGCACGCCGCGCTGCACGAGCTGGCCCGCGCCAACAACGCCTCGCTGTTCATGGTCGTGCACGCCGCCCTCGCGGTGCTGCTCGCCCGTCTGTCCGGCACCGACGACATCGCGGTCGGCACCCCGATCGCGGGCCGTGGTGAGCGTGAACTCGACGACCTGATCGGCATGTTCGTCAACACCCTGGTGTTCCGGACGGCCATCGACCCGGCGGCCTCGTTCGCCGACCTGCTCGCCGACGTGCGCGAACGCGACCTCGAGGCCTTCGCCAACGCGGATGTGCCGTTCGAGCGCCTGGTCGAGGTGCTCAACCCGGTGCGCTCCACCGCGCGCAACCCGCTGTTCCAGGTGGGCCTGTCGTTCCAGAACCTGGCCGACACCACCTTCGAACTGCCCGGCCTGACGGTGAGCTCGGTCGACTACGACGCGCAGCTGGCCAAGACCGACCTGCACGTCACCCTCTACGACCGCTACACCGACGACGGCGCGCCGGCGGCGCTGGTCACCGAATTCGGGTACGCCATCGACCTCTTCGACGAGGCGACCGTGCAAGGCTTCGCCGACCGCTTCGTCCGCGTGCTGGACGCGGTGGCCGCCGACGCGAGCATCGCCGTCGGCGATATCGACCTGCTCGACGCCGCGGAAGCGCAGCGGATCGTCACCGCGTGGAACGACACCGCGCACCCGGTGGATACCGACGCCACCCTGGTGTCGCTGCTCGACGCGACCGTGGCGGCTACCCCGGATGCCGTCGCGCTCGTCGTCGACGAGACCGCCACCGATGCCGCCGAGCCTGCGAGCATCAGTGTCGTCGGCGGACGTCGTGAGCTCACCTACGCCGAGCTCGACGCCGAGGTCAACCGGTTGGCCCGGCACCTGATCTCGCTGGGGATCGGCACCGAGGATCGGGTGGCGCTGGCCATTCGCCGTTCCGCCGAGCTGATCATCGCCATGTACGCGGTGGCGCGCACCGGTGCGGCCTACGTGCCGATCGACCCCGATCAGCCGGCCGAGCGCACCGACTACATCCTGGAGACGGCAGCGCCCGCAGTCGTGCTGACCACGGCGAACGCCGAGTTCAGCACCGCGGCGGCCGTTGTGGTCGTGCTCGACGAGCTCGAGCTGAGCGGCGTGAGCCCGGCCGCGATCACCGAGCGTCGCGGTACCGTGACCCCCGCGAACACCGCGTACGTGATCTTCACGTCCGGTTCCACCGGCAAGCCCAAGGGCGTGGCGGTCTCGCACGGCGCGATCGTCAACCAGTTGCTGTGGGAGACGGCCGAATTCGGAATCGGTGCCGACGACGCTGTCCTGCTGAAGACGGCGGCCACGTTCGACCTCTCGGTGTGGGAGTTCTGGACCGCCGCCGCCGTGGGCGGGCGCCTGGTGGTCGCGACCGCCGACGGCCACCGCGACCCGGTCTACCTCAACGATCTGATGCGGGCCACCGGCGTCACCACCCTGCACGTGGTGCCGTCGATGCTCGACGCGCTGCTCACCGAGTCGGGTGCGGCGATGTCGCGCACGCTGCGCCGGGTGCTCGCCATCGGTGAGGCGCTGCCCGCCGCGACCGCGCAGCGTTTCCGTGGCGCCAACCCGGCCGAGCTGTTCAACCTGTACGGCCCGACCGAGGCCGCGGTCTCGATCACCAGCCACGCGGTCACCGACGCCGACCAGGTGTCGGTGTCGATCGGCGCGCCGGAGTGGAACAGCCGTGTCTACGTGCTGGATTCGCGCCTGCGGCCGGTACCGGTCGGGGTTTCGGGTGAGCTGTATCTGGCGGGCGCCCAGCTGGCCCGCGGCTACTTCGGCCGGGCGGATCTGACCGCCGACCGCTTCGTCGCCGACCCGTTCTCGACAACCGGTGACCGCATGTACCGCACCGGTGACCTGGTGGCCTGGAACGCCGAT
Organism: Nocardia rhizosphaerae; assembly: GCF_042650365.1. NCBI lineage: Bacteria > Bacillati > Actinomycetota > Actinomycetes > Mycobacteriales > Nocardiaceae > Nocardia > Nocardia rhizosphaerae. Next base: position 688,159 of record NZ_JBHSBA010000005.1, on the reverse strand, counting down.
GGCGAACTGGACTACCGTGGCCGCACCGACTTCCAGGTGAAGATCCGCGGTTTCCGCATCGAGCTCGGCGAGATCGAGGCCGCGCTGCTGCGTCAGCCCGGCATCGCCGCCGCCGCGGTGCTCGCCCACACCGACCCCGTTGTCGGCGACCGCTTGGTCGCCTATGTTGTCGCCGGGGCGGCCGAGTTCGACAAGTCGGCGTTGCGTGCCGCGCTGGCCGCCGAGCTGCCGTCGTACATGGTCCCGACCGTGTTCCTGCGGCTCGACGCGCTCCCGTTGAACGCCAACGGCAAGCTGGACCGCAAGGCCCTCCCCGAGCCCGAGGTCGAGAAGGCGGTATTCCGCGCGCCGGTGAGCCCGAGCGAACAGCTCGTCGCCGCGACGTTCGCCGAGGTGCTGCGGCTCGGAGCCGACAAGCGCTTCGGTCTCGACGACGACTTCTTCGCGTGGGGCGGCAACTCGCTGCTGGCCACCCAGGTCGCCGCGCGCCTCGGCGAGGCGCTCGACACCCGCATCCCGGTGCGCCTGCTGTTCGAGGCGTCCACCGTGTCCGCGCTGGCGCACCGCATCGAGCAGCACACCGAGACCGGCGCTCGCTTGGCGCTCACGGCGGGCCCGCGTCCGGAACACATCCCGCTGTCACTGGCGCAGCAGCGGATGTGGTTCCTCAACCGCTTCGACACCCAGTCGGCGGCCTACAACGTGCCGGTCGCGGTCCGCCTCACCGGCGAACTCGATATCGCCGCGCTGCGTGCCGCGATCACCGACCTGGTGTCCCGTCACGAGATCCTGCGCACCGTGTACCCGCAGACCGAAGCCGGTGCGGCACAGGTGATCCTGTCGCCCGCGCAGGCCGCGCCGGAACTGGTCGAGCGCACCGTCGCCGCCGACGAGATGGAAGCGGCTGTCGCGGAACTGATGTCGACCGTCTTCGATGTCACCGTCGAGGTGCCGCTGCGGATCGCGCTGCTGCGTGCCGCGAGCACCGAGGCCGAACCGCCGACGGGCTCGGCCACCGTCTTCGGCCCCGGCCGCACCATCACCGGTGACTTCGTCCTGGCCATGGTCGTGCACCACATCTCCGGTGACGGTTCCTCGGTCGCCCCGCTGACCCGTGACCTGATGACCGCCTACGCGGCCCGCGCCGCCGGACAGGAGCCCGGCTGGGCCCCGCTGGCCGTGCAGTACGCGGACTACAGCATCTGGCAGCGCGAGCTGCTCGGCAGCGAGGACGACCCGGACTCGATGGCGGCCAAGCAGGTCGCGCACTGGCAGCGGGCGCTGGCCGACCTGCCCGATCAGCTCGACCTGCCCGCCGACCGGCCGCGTCCCGCGGTGCAGACGTTCGCGGGCGGCAAGGTCGACGTGCGGATCGACGCCGAGACCCACCGCGCGCTAGTCGAACTGGCCCGCGCCGAGGGCGCGACGCTGTTCATGGTCGTGCACACCGCGCTCGCGGTGCTGCTCGCCCGGCTCTCCGGCACCGACGACATCGCCATCGGCACCCCGATGGCCGGTCGCGGCGAGGCGGCGCTCGACGACATGATCGGCATGTTCGTCAACACGCTGGTGTTCCGCACCAGGGTCGACGGTGGCGAGCCGTTCACCGAGCTGCTCGCCCGCCAGCGTGAGGACGACATCGCCGCCTTCGCCAATGCCGACGTGCCGTTCGAGCGTCTGGTCGAGGTGCTCAACCCGGTCCGCTCCACCGCGCGCCACCCGCTGTTCCAGGTCGGCCTCTCGTTCCAGAACATCGGCCGCGCCACCCTGGAACTGCCGGGCCTGACGGTGTCCGGGCTGGATATCGACTCGGGGCTCTCGCAGTTCGATCTGCATCTGATCGCCACCGACCGGTACGGCGACGCCGGAGAGCCGGAGGGCATCTCGGGCATCTTCACCTACGCGACCGACCTGTTCGACCACGCCACGGTCGAGAGCTTCGTGGCGCGGTTCGTGCGGCTGCTCGGCGTGATCGTCGCCGCACCGCGCGTCCCGGTGGGCGATATCGAACTGCTGGCGCCGGTCGAGCGCGCCCAGGTGCTCGACGCCCGCAATGCCACCGCGGCGCGGGTAGACACCGAGGCCACCCTGGTCTCGCTGCTCGACGCCACCGTGGCCGCCGATCCCAAGGCCGTCGCCCTGGTGACCGATAACGGTTCCCAGCTTTCCTACGGCGAGCTGGACGCCCGCGTGAACCGCCTTGCCCGGCACCTGATCTCGCTGGGCGTCGGCCCCGAGCAGCGCGTCGCTCTCGCGTTGCGCCGGTCGGTGGACCTGGTCGTCGCGATGTACGCGGTGGCCAAGGCCGGTGGTGCCTACGTGCCGGTCGACCCCGATCAGGCGGCCGAGCGCACCACCTACATCCTGGAGACGGCGGCACCGGTCTGCGTGCTGACCAACGCCGAGGCCGAGTTCGGCACCGAGGTCGCGCCGCTGGTGCGGATCGACGAACTCGAGCTCGACGAGCTCGACGCCGCACCGGTTTCCGACGCGGAGCGGATCGCGCCGTTGCGCCCCGCGCACACCGCGTACGTCATCTTCACCTCCGGTTCGACCGGCCGTCCGAAGGGCGTCGCCGTGCCGCACGGCGCCATCGCCAACCAGTTGCAGTGGAAGCTGGTCGAATTCGGGATGGACGCCGCGGACGCCGTGCTGCTCAAGACCGCGGCCACCTTCGACCTCTCGGTCTGGGAGTTCTGGTCGGCCGCCGTCTGCGGTGGCCGCCTGGTGATCGCCGCCGCCGACGGTCATCGCGACCCGGCGTACCTGAACGAACTGATGTCGAACGAGTGGGTCACCACGCTGCATGTGGTGCCGTCGATGCTCGACGCGCTGCTGTCGGCAGGCCTGCCGGATTCGCTGTGGCGGGTGCTCGCCATCGGTGAGGCGCTGCCGGGTTCGCTCGCGCAGCGGTTCCGCACCGCCTTCCCGCGCACCGAGCTGTTCAACCTGTACGGCCCCACCGAGGCCGCGGTCTCGATCACCTCGCATCGGGTGAGCGCGGCCGACCAGGGTTCGGTGTCGATCGGTGTGCCCGAGTGGAACAGCCAGGTGTACGTGCTCGACGCACGGCTGCGCCCGGTGCCGGACGGGGTCGCCGGTGAGCTCTACCTCGCCGGCGCGCAGCTGGCGCGCGGCTACTTCGACCGCGCCGACCTGACCGCCGACCGGTTCGTCGCCAACCCGTTCACGCCGGGTACCCGCATGTACCGCACCGGTGACCTGGTGGCCTGGCACAACGGCGAGCTCGACTACCGTGGCCGCACCGACTTCCAGGTGAAGATCCGCGGCTTCCGCATCGAGCTCGGCGAAATCGAGGCCGCTCTGCTCGCGCTGCCCGAGATCGCGCAGGCCGCTGTCATCGCCAAGTCCGATCCGCGCACCGGTGACCGCCTGGTCGCCTACCTGGTCGGTGGGGATGTCGATGTCGCGCGGGTGAAGTCGGCGCTGGCCGCCGAGCTGCCGTCGTACATGGTGCCCGCCGCGTTCGTGGTCATGGACGCGCTGCCGCTCAACGTCAACGGCAAGCTCGACCGCAAGGCGCTGCCGGAGCCGGAGTTCGAGGCGCAGGCCTTCCGCGCGCCGTCGACCCCGATCGAGGAGATCGTGGCAGGCGTGTTCGCCGATGTCCTCGGTACCGATCGGGTCGGCGCCGACGACGACTTCTTCGCCCTCGGCGGCAACTCGCTGCTGGCCACCCAGGTCGCGGCGCGCCTCGGCGCGGCCCTGGACAGCCGGGTGCCGGTGCGCCTGCTGTTCGAGGCGTCGACCGTGGCCGGTCTCGCGGTGAAGGTGGAGCAGGGCGCCGGGGCCGGTGGGCGCCGCGCGCTGGTCGCCGGACCGCGTCCGGCGCAGGTGCCGCTGTCGCTCGCGCAGCAGCGCATGTGGTTCCTGAACCAGTTCGACACCGGCTCCGCCGTGAACAACATCCCGGTCGCCGTTCGCCTGACGGGCGCGCTGGATGTCGAGGCACTGCAACTGGCGGTCGCCGACGTACTGGCCAGGCACGAGACCCTGCGCACTGTGTACCCGGTGTTCGATGGCACCCCGCACCAGGTGATCCTGCCGGTCGACGGCAACGTGCCCGATCTGACGCCGAAGACCGTTGCCCCCGAACAGGTTCGGGACCGGATCGCGGCGCTGATCTCGACCGGCTTCGACGTGGTCGACCAGGTGCCGCTGCGCGCCGAGCTGCTGCGTGTCGTCGCCACCGGCGCCGACCAGGCGGCGAGCGCCGACGAGTACGTCCTCGTCTTCGTCGCCCATCACATCAGCGCCGACGGCTGGTCGATGGCACCGCTGACCCGCGACGTGATGCTGGCCTACGCCGCCCGCGCCGCCGGTGAGCGCCCCGGCTGGGCGCCACTGCCGGTGCAGTACGCCGACTTCAGCATCTGGCAGCGCGAGGTGCTCGGTTCCGAAGCCGACGACACCAGCCTGATCGCCCAGCAGGCCGGCTACTGGAAGCGCGCGCTCGCAGGCGTCCCCGACGAGCTGAACCTGCCGCTGGACCGGCCGCGTCCGAGCACGCAGTCCTTCGCCGGTGGCCGGGTGCTGTTCCCGATCGATACCGAGATCCACGCCGGACTCATCGAGATCGCCCGCGAGCAGAACGCGACGCTGTTCATGGTCGTGCACACCGCGCTCGCGGTGTTCCTGGCGCGGATGTCGGGTACCGAGGACATCGTGATCGGCACCCCGATCGCGGGCCGTGGCGAGGCCGAACTCGACGATGTCATCGGCATGTTCGTCAACACCCTCGCCCTGCGCACCCAGGTCGGTGCCCAGCACAGCTTCACCGAACTGCTCGCCGCCGCCAAGGAAGCCGACCTGGCCGCCTTCGCACACGCCGACATCCCGTTCGAGCGGCTGGTGGAACTGCTCAACCCCGAGCGCTCCACCGCGCGGCACCCGCTGTTCCAGGTGGCGCTGTCGTTCGAGAACCTGCCCGACGCCGGATTCGAGCTGCCCGGCCTCTCGGTCTCGGCTGTCGACTTCGACGTCGACACCGCCAAGTTCGACCTGCTGCTCACCGTGCGTGAAGCCGCACCGGGTGACGACGCCGGTGCCTACGCCGAGTTCTCTTACGCCAGCGACCTGTTCGATCAGTCGACAGTCGAGACATTCGCGCAGCGGTTCCAGCGCCTGCTGGCCGAGGTCGTCGCCGACACCACCACCCCGGTCGGCGATCTCGAACTCCTCGACACCGTCGAGCGGGCCGAACTGCTCACCCGCACCGGCGGTCCCGCCGCGTCGAGGAGCACCCTCCCGGAACTGCTGGCGCAGGCCGTGGCGACCAACCCGGCCGGACCAGCCATCATCGCCCCCGGCGACCAGGTCGATCCCGGACTGCTCGGTGCGCTCGTCGCGCCTGGCACGCCGGACGAGGCGCGGCTCGCCGAAGCCGGCGTTGTCGGCACGGCCGCAGCGCACCTGGACGATGTGTCGCGGGCGGGCGAGACCGGTGGCAGGCCGGGCGCGGCGCGCTCGCTGACCTACGCCGAGCTCGACGCGGCGTCCTCGCAGCTGGCCCGCGTGCTCATCGAGCGTGGCGCCGCGCCGGAGACGGTCGTCGCCATCGCCATGCAGCGCTCGCTGGAGACCACGCTCGCCATCTGGGCCGTGATCAAGTCGGGCGCGGCGTTCCTGCCGGTCGACCCGAAGTACCCGGCCGAGCGCATCGCGCACATGATGTCGGATTCGGGTGCGGCACTTGGTATCACGATCGCCGCCGAAGCCGACCACCTGCCCGCGCCCGCACTGGGCGAGTGGCTCGTGCTCGACGACACGGTGCTGCACGCCGAGGTAGCGACGCAGTCCGCCGCGCCGGTCACCGACGCGGACCGCCGCGGTGCGGTGCGCGCGGGCAACACGGCCTACATGATCTACACCTCCGGCTCGACCGGCCTGCCCAAGGGCGTCGTCGTCAGCCACACGGGTGTGGCCAACTTCGCCGCCGCCCAGGTGGCCAGGTTCGGCCTCGGCACGGATGCGCGCACACTCGCGTTCGCGTCGCCGTCGTTCGACGCGTCGATCCTCGAGTTCCTGCTCGCGGTCGGCTCGGCGGGCGCCCTGGTGATCACGCCGGTCGGCGTGGTCGGCGGCGAGGAACTGGCCGAGATCATCGTCGGTAACGGCCTGACCCACGTGTTCCTCACCCCGCTGGTCGCGGCGTCGATGGAACCCGCGGCGCTGGCCGGGCTGGAAGCGCTCATCGTCGGTGGCGACAAGGCCCCCGTCGATCTGGTGGCGAACTGGCACAGCGCGGGTACCGACCCGGCGACGCACCGGTTCTACAACGCCTACGGCCCGACCGAGGCGACCATCGCGACCAACCTGTCCGATCCGCTGCTGCCGGGCGACACCATGAACATCGGTGGGCCCATCGCGGGTGCGACCGTGTTCGTCCTCGACAGCAGGCTGCGGCCGGTGCCCGCCGGCGTCGCCGGTGAGCTGTACCTGGGCGGGCTGCCGCTGGCCCGTGGTTACCACGCGCGCCACGGCCTGACCGCCGAGCGTTTCGTCGCCAGCCCCTACGGTGACGGCGAGCGGCTGTACCGCACCGGTGACGTCGTCGCCTGGCGCACCGTCAACGGCACGCCGGTCGTGGAATACGTGGGCCGTAACGACTTCCAGGTGAAGATCCGCGGCTTCCGCATCGAGCTCGGCGAGATCGACGCGGTCCTCACCGCGCACGACGACGTCGACTTCGCGGCCACCATCGGCCGCACCACCGACGCCGGCGCCACCATCCTGGTGTCCTACGTGCGGGCCACTCCTGGAGCGGCCGCCGACCCAGCCGCGCTGGTCGAGTACGCGGCGCAGCAGCTGCCGGCGCACATGGTGCCCGCCGCGGTGATGGTGCTCGACGAGATCCCGCTGACCCCGGCGGGCAAGCTGGACCGGCGTTCCCTGCCGGAGCCGGTGCTCGCCCCGCGCGAGTTCCGCACGCCCGCCGGCGAAGTGGAGGCGATCATCGCCACCGTCTTCGCCGAGGTGCTCGGCGTGGACGCGGTCGGCCTCGACGATTCGTTCTTCGCGCTCGGTGGCGACTCGATCCTGTCGATCCAGCTGGTCTCGCGGGCCAAGGATCGCGGTGTGCTGTTCAAGCCGCGCGATGTGTTCGAGAAGCGCAGCGTCGCCGGTCTTGCCGAAATCGCCGTGCTCGCGGGCGATGCCGAGCAGGTCGTGCTGGCGGAGCTGCCCGGTGGCGGCGTCGGCGAGATCCCGATGCTGCCGATCATGCGCCAGATCCTGGCCGGCGGATCCACCTACGACCGGTTCTCCCAGTCGATGGTGTTGCGGCTGCCGGAGAACCTGACCGACGAGGTACTGCACGCCACCATCGGCGCGGTCTTCGACCATCACGACGTGCTGCGTTCGCGGGTGGTGCGCGTAGCGCGACCGGCGGGCGCGGAGGCGGCGGCGGAGCAATTCGACGCCGTCGGGTCCGAGTGGGTGTTCGAGGCGCTGGCGCCGGGCGAGGTCGACGTGACCACGCTGGTGCGCCGGGTCGAGGTGCCGGGCGAGGTTACCGACGAGCAGCTGTCCAAGCTGGCCAGTGTCGAATACGACGAGGCCATGGGCAGGCTCGATCCGGCCAACGCCGCCATGGTGCAGTTCGTCTGGTTCGCCTTCGGCCCGAACACGAACGGACCGCGCAGGCGCGACGCGCTGCTCATCGTCGGTCATCACTTCGTGATCGACGGTGTCTCCTGGCGCATCCTGATCCCGGACCTCGCCATGGCCTGGGGCCAGGTCGCGGCCGGTCAGCCGGTTGCGCTGCCGGCCAACGGGACCTCCATGCGGCGCTGGGCGCACAGCCTGGTGGAGCAGGCCACCGACCGGCGCGCGGAACTGCCGTTCTGGCGCCAGGTCTCGGCCACCGCCGACCCGCGGTTGGGCGCACGAGCCTTCGACCCGAAGGTCGACACCTTCGCCACTGTCGACCGGGTGCAGGTCACCCTGTCGCCGGAGGTCACCGACGCGGTGCTCACGGCCATCCCCGGCCTGTACCACGGCGGCGTCAACGACGGTCTGCTCGCCGCGCTCGCGTTGGCAGTGTCCCGGTGGCGCGGTGACGAATCCGGTAGCGCCGCGTTGATCAAGCTGGAGGGTCACGGTCGCCAGGAGGAAATCGTCGCCGGTGCCGACCTGTCGCGCACCGTCGGCTGGTTCACCACCGCCTTCCCGGTCCGGCTCGACCTGGCCGGAGCCGATCTCGACGACGCCTTCGCAGGCGGTGCCGCGCTGGGTGCCGTGCTCAAGTCGGTGAAGGAGCAGATGCTCGCCGTGCCCGACAAGGGCATCGGCTACGGCATGCTCAAGTACCTCACCGCCGAGGGCGCCGAGCTGCCGAGCGTCGGCCAGATCAGCTTCAACTACCTCGGCCGTGCCACGGCGGGGGAGATCCCGGCCGAACTCGCCGAACTGGGCTGGGTGCCGGTGGCCGATCTCGGTCAGCTCGACGCCGAGATGGACCTGGACATGCCCGCCAACGCGACGCTGGACATCAACGCCATCGTCGACGACGGCGACGACGGTCCGCAGCTCGGCGCGAACATCGCGTTCCCGACCGGACTGCTCACCGCCGCGCGGGCCAAGGAGTTCGCCGACCTGTTCGTTGCCGCGCTCACCGCGCTCGCCACCCACGCGCAGCGCGCCGATGCCGGCGGTTTCACTCCGTCGGACATGCCGCTGGTGCGGGTCGAACAGTCCGATCTGGAGCTGTGGGAAGGTGCCTATCCGGCGCTGTCGGAGGTGTGGCCGCTCTCGCCGCTGCAGGCGGGCCTGATGTTCCACGCCATGCTCAGCTCGGCGACCGTCGACGTGTACACCGTGCAGGCCGTGCTCGACCTGACCGGCACCGTCGACACCGCGCGGCTGCGCAATGCCGCCCAGGCCGTCCTCGATCGGTACCCGAACCTGCGGACCGCGTTCGTCACCGACTCGGCCGGTCAGCCGGTGCAGGTCGTGCTTTCGGAACTCGAGGTGCCGTGGCGCGAGGTCGATCTCACCGACCTGCCGGTCGACGAGCGGCTGCCGCGCCTGCAGGAGCTGTTGCGGGCCGACCAGGCCGACCAGTTCGACATGGCGACCGCGCCGCTGATCCGCTTCGGGCTGTACAAGACCGACGAGGGCAGCTCGCACCTGGCGATCACGGTGCACCACATCCTGGTCGACGGCTGGTCCATGCCGCTGCTCATGCGCGACCTGCTCGTGCTCTACGCGGTGCGCGGTGACCTCACCGCGCTGCCGCGGGTGGCGTCCTACCGTAACTTCCTGTCCTTCCTGTCCGGGTGGGATCGGGACGTGTCGCTGCGGGCCTGGTCCGAAGCGCTGGCCGGGGTCGATGGCCCCACCCAGCTGGCGCCTGCGCCGCGCGTCGAGGAGCGCTACGAACTCGGCAAGGTGATCGTGGAGATCGACGCCGAGCGCACCAGGGCGCTCGGCAAGCACGCGGGCGAGCTCGGTGCGACCGTGAACACGTTGCTGCAGACCGCCTGGGGCATCGTCGTCGGCCGGCTCACCGGCCGCGACGACGTGGTGTTCGGTGCGACCGTGTCCGGCCGCCCCGCCGAACTGCCCGGTGTCGAGTCGATGGTCGGCCTGTTCATCAACACCCTGCCGGTGCGGATCAGGATCGACGACCGGATCAGCGCCGAGGAGCTCACCAAGCGGGTGCAGGCCGAGCAGGCCGAACTGCTCAGCCACCACTTCGTCGGCCTCTCCGACATCCAGCGGGTGGCCGGGATGGGCGCGCAGTTCGACACGCTGCTGGTGTTCGAGTCCTACCCGATGGACAAGGACGCTGTCACCGCGGCGAGCTCGATCGACGGCATGCAGGTCACCGGTGTCGGGCTCGACGACGCCACGCACTACCCGCTCACGCTGGTGGTGATGGCCGAGTCGACCATCGAGATCACGATGAAGTACCTGACCAGCACCTTCACCGAGGACGAGGTCCGCACGCTGTCACAGCGTCTGCTGCGGGTGCTGGACGAGCTGCTGGCGAACTCGACGGGGCTGGTCGGCGATATCGACATCCTCGACGCGGGCGAACGCGCCGCGCTGCTCGCCGAGTCCGGGGTGACCGCGGCCGCGTCGGCTCCGGTCGGGCTGTCCGGGGTCGGCGCGCAGACGGTGGCCAAGGTACTCGGCGAGGTCGTCGAAGCTGATCCGCAGGCACCGGCGCTGCTGCGTGGGGACAGCGAAATCGCCTACAGCGCGCTGGATCGCAAATCCTCGCAGCTGGCCCGCGTGCTCATCGCCCGCGGGGCTGGTCCCGGTGACGTGGTCGCGATCTCGCTGCCGCGCGGCGTGGATTCGGTACTGGCAGCCTGGGCGGTGCAGAAGGCGGGCGCCGCGGTGCTGTTCGCCGGTGAGCTCACCGGTGTCGAGATCGCCGCGGCCGGTGCGTCCTTCGGGATCGGCGACGAAGCGCTCGCCGGTGCCGCGGGGACCTGGCTGATGCTGCCCGACCTGGCCGACGAGATCGCCGCCGCGGCGGCGCACCCGGTCTCCTACGCCGACCGGGTCCGTCCGCTGGCGGAGGACCACCCGGCCTTCGTCACGGTCACCGGCACGGCCACGTCGACGCTCACCCAGAGCGCCGCCGTGGCCCTCGCCGAGCGCCTGCGCACCGAACACGGCATCGACTACGAATCCACCACCTACACCACCCACGCCGCAGGTCCGGCCGCCGTCCAGGAGTTCCTGGCCGCCGCCACCGCGGGCGCCCTGTCGGTCCTGCCCGAAGCCGAGGTCGCCGACGACCTGGCCGACGGGGAGGTCACCCACTGGTTCGTGGTGCCAGGTGATTCGACCGCCGACGCGGATGATGAGGTCACGGTGATCGTGGTGGAGTAGTCCCGGTTGCTCACCTACGAGACTCTTCTGGTAGGTGAGCAACCAGCTCGGCACTGACATGGGTCAGCTCGATTGCTAGTTGGCTAGCCCAATCTATGCCTAGATGCCTTGCCGCGACTATTGCTATCTTGATAGCGTAGATCGGTGATTGCGGAGCAACCGACCAGGAAGGTCCTGCAAGCCCTGAAGAAGAAGGGCTGGTCGAAGCTACGTGATGGGGCGGGCAGTCACTCGATTTACGGCTGCTGCACAGGCAAGCACGACGTGAGTGTGCCTGATGGACACCGAACTATCTCGCCGGGAGTGGTACGGACCATCGGCAAAGCGCTAGCGGCGTGTGATTGCCCTAAGGAGGATGGATCATGAGCGCAGCGATCACCTACGACGTCCATGCGAGCCGAGTCGGCCGGTGGTGGGAGATCACCGTTCCCGACGTCTACGGTGCGGACCCGTGCGGGCAGGCGAAGCATCTCACCGATGTGGGGTACGAGGCACGCACCATCATCGCCGCAAAGCTGGATGTTCCGCTGTCTCGGGTCGAAACGAAGCTGATCGTGGACGATTTCGGCGATGCTCGCGATGTCAGTGGCCGGGTCGAGCACATCGGTGACCTGCGGTCGAAGATCGAGCGCCTGACCGAGGAGTTGAACGCCGAGCAGCGTTCTCTGGTAAAGGAACTCCGTCGTGAACAGGTCCCGGACGTCGACGTCGCGACCCTGCTGAACGTGGCACGTCAGCGGATCGGTCAGCTCGCGAAGTAGCGGCTCGGGCACCCGTTCGGGAGGTGGTGGCGGCCTGCGAGGAGTGGCCGCCACCAGTCGGGGGATTCCGGTCAGGTGAACAGGGCGGTGAGGTCGACCGTGGCGGCCATGGCGGCGGCGCCCGCGTCGTTGAGGTGCATACCGTCGCCGCTGTCGAATTCGGGGCGGATGTAGTCGGGCCGCGCCGGGTCGGCGACCGCGCGGTCGACGTCGAAGACGGAGTCGAAGACCTCGGTGGTGCGCAACCATTCGTTCACGGCGTGGCGGGTCGGCTGGGTTTCCAGCAGCGGCATGCCAGGGTAGACGCAGCCCGCGTACGGGCCGATGGTGGCGACGTGGACGCGGAGTCCGGCCGTGTGCGCGCGGGCGGCCAGCTCGGTGAATCCGGCGATCAGTTCCGCGGCGGTCGCCGACGGCTGCCCGCCCATCGCGCCGAGAATGAGATCGTTGATCCCGAAGTTGACCAGCACGTCGGTGACACCGGGGACTCCAAGCGCGTCGGAATCGAAACGGCCGAGCCCGGATTCGCCGATCTGCTCGGTGGTGAGCCGATTGCCCGCGATGCCGTTGTTGACCACCCAGCCGCGGGTGAGGCGGCTGTTGAGCACATCGACCGAGCGGCGATTGGCACTCATGGTGGTGCCGACGCCCTCGAACCAGGAATCGCCGAAGGCCACCGCGATCGGCGGCGGATCGGTCACCAGCACGTCGATTCCCGTCACGAAGAAGCGGAACGGAAGTTCCTGCGCGTCGATGAGTTCCACGTCGGTGGTGTGCTCGCCGGCGACCAGGTAGGCGACCTCGGCCGGTTGGTGCGCGAAGGTCGCGAGCCCGGTCGCGGTGGGCAAGTACAGGCTGAGCAGCAGGTCCTCGCCCGCGGTGACCACGAGGTCGATCGGATCGCTCAGCAGCTCGGCGCCCGGATCGATGGTGAATGTGGCCGCGCCGCCGACGGTGATCGGGCGGTCGGTGTCGGCGACGACGGCTGAATCCTGCTTGCGCCGGGCGATCCGGGCGGACCCGATCCGCAGGGGAGCCGTGCCGTAGCGGTTGGTCAACCGCACGCGCAGCGCGTCACCGCCGCCGGCCAGGTGGACGACGTGGCGCACGGTCTCGTCGCTGAACTCGCGCGATTCGGCGAGCTTGATCTGCTCGTTCGGGTCGATGACGCCGGTCCGGAATCCGGCGACCCACGTGTTGTCCTGCACGATCACTCCATTGCTTGCTGTGAGGAATATTGCCTATGCATAGATCTACTCCGAGGTATTCCTCGTGTCAACTATCCGCGTAGCAAATATCGGCTAGGATGAGTGTCATGTCCGTGCGCGAACTGTTCGACGACCACCGGCTGACGACCTCCGGCCTTCTCTTCGAGGCGCACAGCGGCTTGCTGGCCAAGCTCGAGCCCACGTGGAAGGCGCACGGGTTGTCCGGACTGGATCTGAACGCGCTCCTGCGGGTGAGCCGGTCGCCGCGGCAGCGGCTGCGGATGACCGACCTGGCCACGCAGACCGAACTGTCCACCAGCGGTGTCACCCGGCTGGTGGACCGGCTGGCCGCGGCGGGGCTGGTGGAACGCGTACTCGACCCCGCCGACCGCCGCAGTTCCTACGCGGCGCTCACCGACGCGGGCGCCGAGCGTCTCGCGGAAGTCCTCCCCGACTACCTCGACGCGCTGGAACGCTGGCTCACCGGGTTGCTGACGCCCGAGCAGCTCGACGGCCTCGTCGCCGGGCTGCGAGTCATCCGCGACGCCACCAATCCGTCGGCTACCGCGATCGCCGAGTCGTCCTGAGCCGCTACGTCTCGCGGTACTTGCGGACCTTCGCGATATTGCCGCAGCGGTCCATGGAGCACCAGCGGCGCCGCCCTGGCCTGGACGCGTCGACGAAAAGGAGCCCGCAGGTCTGCGAGGCGCACACGCGGATGCGCGCGGCCAGCGGGCTCGCGAACAGGTCGATGGCGTCGCGGGCGAGCGTGGACATGGCACCCCTCGCGGTGGCGGCGGGATAGTCGCGGGTGCCGTCGGGGTTCAGGTGGGGGACAAGGGGCGGTTCCGCTGCGGCCGCGTTGATCGCGTCGATATCGCTGGGTGCCAACGGGTCTCCCGCGGCGGCGCCGAACGCTGCGCGGGAGAGGGCGTTGCGGAGCCGGTGGAACGCGGTGAGGTCGGCGTCGTCCGCGGCGAGATCGGGCAGCTCGAGGATCACGCCGAGCCAGTGCCCCAGATCTGCCGCGGTGTGCACGATCTCCCACACGGCGAGCTCGCCCTCGCCGCCGGTGTGTACGAGGTCGAGCGAGACGCGCCCCGTCTGGAACCGGCGCCGAACGGCCGGTGGGAGAGATTTCCGCCCTTGCATGACACCAGTTTAACTGGTTACGGTAATCCCATGGCAATCGCGACCTACCTCAATCCCGAAGCCCTGCACACCAACCCGGCCTTCTCCCAGGTGGTCCGGGTCCCGGCCGGTGCCGACCTCGTCTACATCGGCGGTCAGAACGGCGTCGACGCCACCGGCCGCGTAGTCGGCCCCGACCTCGCCGCCCAGGTGAAACAGACTCTCGACAACCTGCGCGCCTGCCTTGCCGCCGCGGGCGCCGAACCCGGCGACGTGGTCAAGTGGAACCTCCTCATCAAGGAAGGGCAGAGCCTCCAGGAGGGCTTCGCCGCCTTCGGCGCCTCCTGGGGCCCCATGCCCAACCCGCCCGCCATCACCTTCGCCTTCGTCTCCGGCCTCGCCGTCGAGGGCGCGCTCATCGAGATCGAGGCGGTCGCCGCCGTCGCGGGCTGACCCGGTGCGACCGAGGTCGCAACGCGCTGATCAGTCCGCGAGTTCGCCTGCCGAGCGCCAGGACTGGCGTTCGGCGGCGAAGGCTTCGGCTTGGACGGCGCGGAAGTCCGCGATCGCGGGCGCGTTGTCGGTGAGGAAGCGGCGGTAGTCGGCGAGGCGGAACTCGCCGTCCTCGGTGGTGATGTCGACCTTGCCCGCCGTGAAATCGGCACGCAGGTCGAGGAGTTCGCCCGCCTCGACCGGATGCCAGCGGATGCGATCGAAATAGCGCAGCAGCCACGGGGTCTCCGCGTCGGTGGCGAAGCGGTCGACGCCGGGCCCCGCCGCACCGGCGGGCCTGGCGCGGTGGTTCCACACCTGAGTGGTGCGGCCGACGAACTGGTAGCCGCCGGGGCCCTCCATGCCGTAGATGCACAGGTAGGCGCCACCGATGCCGACGGCGTTCTCCGGCGTCCAGGTGCGCGCCGGGTTGTACTTGGTGGTGACGAGGCGGTGGCGTGGGTCGGTCGGGGTGGCGACGGGTGCGCCGAGGTAGACATCGCCGAGGCCCAGCACCAGGTACTCGGCGTCGAAGACGGTGCGGTAGACATCCGCCACCGAATCCAATCCGTTCATGCGGCGGATGAATTCGATATTCCACGGGCACCACGGTGCGTCGGCGCGGACACCGTGCATGTAGCGCGTGATCGCCTCGCGGGTGGACGGGTCGTCCCAGGACAGCGGCAAGTGGACCGTCCGGCTCGGTACCACCAGCTGATCGGAATCCGGCAGTTGCGCTTCGGCTTCGGCGAGCAGATCGAGCAGCTGACCGATCGGCAGAACGGCCGGGTCGACTCGGATCTGCAAGGACCGGATGCCCGGCGTGAGCTCGACGACGCCGCGCCGGCCCATGGCGATCAGGTGCTGGTGCAGGGCGTGCACGCGGGCGCGGAGACCGAGATCCAAGGTGAGCGTGCCGTATTCGACGAGCACGCCGTCGTCGCCCTGCCTGCGGTAGGTGACTCCGGTTTCGTCGTCGACCGCGGTGCGGCGCAGGATGCCGTCATCGGCGTCGCGACCAGCGGACAGGACGGTGCCGAACCACGCGCGCCGCCGCGACCCGAGGTCTGCCGCGGGAGCGGCATGTTCGGCGCGAACGGGGACGAAGCGGACCTTGTCGCCTGGCGTGAGTTGCCCCAGCTTCCAGCGCTCGGCCGCCACCACCGTCACCGGGCAGACGAATCCACCCAGGCTCGGACCATCGGGCCCGAGCAGGATCGGGGTGTCACCGGTGAAATCGAGCGCGCCGATCGAATAGGCGTTGTCGTGGATGTTCGACGGATGCAGGCCCGCTTCGCCGCCGTCGCTACGCGCCCACTCCGGCTTGGGTCCGATGAGCCGCACACCCGTGCGGTCGGAGTTGAAGTGCACCTCGTAGTCGGTACCGAGAATCGTGTCGATATCGGTGCGGGTGAAGAACTCCGGCGCGCCGTGCGGACCCTCGGTGACCGCGAGTTCCCAGCGGTGGCCGAAGGCGGGAATGCCGGACATCGGGACAGCGGCCGCGCGGCGAACGGGCGGTTCGCCGACGGCGATCGTGTCGTCGGCGCGAAGCGCGGCGCCGGTGCCACCACCGAACTTGCCGAGTGTGAAAGTGGCCGCGCTGCCGAGGAACTGCTCGACCTCGATACCACCGGCGAACAGGATGTAGGTGCGCATGCCAGGGCCGCGGATGGCGCCCACGTCGATGACCCCGCCGGCAGGCACCTCGACGATGCGCCACTGCTCCACCGGTCGCCCGTCGACCCGCACATCGGCGACCGCGCCGGTGACACAGACCGAGGTCGCCTCGCTGAATCGCAGGGCAGGCCCGCCGAGAGTGCACTCCAGCCCGGCGGCGCCCTCCGGATTGCCGAGTACGTGATTGCCCAACCGGAACGACAGGTCATCCATCGGGCCCGATGGCGGAACACCGATGTGCCAGTAGCCGGTTCGGCCCGGCCAGTCCTGCACCGTGGTCTGCATACCGGGGCGAACGACCTCGACGCACCGCCGGACGGTGGGATGTGCACGGGCGCGGTCGGTCCGAGCGATCACCGTCGCGTCGGCGATCACCGACACCGCGTGCCGCTCGGGTACGGCGCATGCGGCGGGTCGGTCGGTCCGCACGTCGGCCGGGCTCATCGGGTCACCACCATACGCACCGGCGTCGGATCGAAACCATTGCACGGATTGTTGATCTGCGGGCAGTTCGAGACGAGGACCAAGGTGTCGATCTCGGCGCGCAGGGTCACCTTCTTGCCCGGCGCCGACAGGCCGTCGACGATGCCGAGGGTGCCGTCGGCCTCGACCGGCACATTCATGAACCAGTTGATGTTCGACACCAGATCGCGCTTGCCCAAACCCCATTCGAGCGCCGCGGTGAGGAAGTTCTCCACACAGGCGTGCTGGTGCCTGGTGTGGTGACCGTAGCGCAGGGTGTTGGACTCCTGCGAGCACGCGCCCGCGATGGTGTCGTGATTGCCGACCTCGTCGGCGACCACCGTCATCAGCGGTGTTCCCGCCTCGGTCCGCAGCACACTGCCGGTGGTGAGGAAGATGTTCCGCTGCGCGGCGACCGTGGCCTGGGCACTGTAGCGGTCGGTCCGGTCGGCGGCGGAGTACAGCAGGCAGTCGACGGCCTGGTTGCCGTGCAGGTCGATGATCTCGAGCTGATCGCCGGCCCGGACGATCGCCGACCACGGCGCGTTGGCGGGAACGGTCTCGTCGAGGACGACGACGCGGGTGGGCGTGGTCATGCCGGAACCTCCGTGTTCAGTGCGGCCGTCCACGCGGCCTCGGTATTGGCCACGGCCCGCTGGTACTCCGGGTCGTCGTTGGTGGCCCGATCGGTGGGCGCGCGCCAGGCGAGCAGGTCCAGCTCGCCGGTGGGCCGGTCGTCGAGGGGATGCGCGGCATTGGCCACGAGCAGCGTCACCGGAAGGTGGACGAGCAACTCCACGGCGGCCCCGGCCCGCGCATTGCCGGTGGTAGTCAGCGCGCCGTCCGACTCGACCCGCACACCGCGGAACATCCCGATCGAGGGGCCGATATCCCGCGGCTCCAACCCCTGTTTGGCTCCGGCCAGCCACAGCAGACGGCGGCCCGCCGCGGTCGGCCCACACAGTACGTCGTGGTGCCCGGAGGTATCGGCGACAACCGTCGCCAGCACCCGACCCTGATCCGACAGCAGCGGATGCCCCACCCCGAGGTAGGCCTGCCACGGAACCTTCACCGTGTCGGCGACATTGAGCCGCTCCCACGGTGCCTCGGCACGCAGCAGGAACAGATGCGCGCCTGCGGACCCGGTCGGATCCGACAGCCGAACCCTGGTGCCACGGCCCAGCACCACATTGGCGTAGCCGGAAGCGGGAATACGCTGGGCCAGTACCACTGTCGCGGGATCGACACCCGCGGGAATCTCAGGTCGCTCGACAGTCGCCGCCGCCGCTTGGGCGCGCGCATGCGCACGCGCGCCGTCGGTGGACTGAGTGCTCGTCATCGAATCCTCCTGTGTTGTTGGAGCGCTGGCGCGCTCGAGTCGCGGCCCCCTTGGGTCCCGTCGATCAGGCACCGTTGCTTGCTCCTTCGTCGCTTGCGCAACGGCGCCTGATCGACGGGACGGGCCGCGACCGCCGACTTCGTCGGCGTGCCCGTCCTCGAGGTCGGGTCGCGCGAGGTGGGTTGGGTGGTGAGTCCTTGTCGTGTAGCGGCGCCGCGAGTCGGGGCGCCGCTTGGTCACGGTTGACCTTGTTCGCCTCTTCCGGTGGCAATCACGCGGGGGCAGGTGCTGATTCGAGGTCCGGGGATTCGGTGCCGGACTTCTTGGCGACAGTGAACCGGTAGACGATGGCGCCGGCGGTGACGATCACGGCCACCGACAGCGGACCGGCCCACAGCTGCCACCAGCCGCCGCCCTCGGGGGTGTAGACCTCCGGTCGCGGCCAAGCGAGGTTGATCACCATGGCGATGCCCCACAGCACGGCGACGGCGTTGATCGGAATGCCCCAGCGGCCGAGGGTGAACAGCGAGCTGTCCTCCGGTGCGGGCATGCCCTGTGTCCTTCGCACCAGCAGCGGCACGGTGACCAGCAGATACGCCAGATACAGGCTGACGATGCAGACGCTGGCGAGGGTAGCGAAGATGGCCGGGTTGCCCAGATTCAGTACCAGCAGACCGATGCCGAGCGCGCCGATCACCACGGCGGGCCACACCGGGGTACCGAAGCGCGGGTGCACGGTCGACAGCGCCCGCGCGAACGGCAGCTTGCCGTCGCGCGCCATCGAGAACATCAGCCGCGACCCGGCCGTCTGGATCGCCAGGGTGCACACGAACACCGCCACCGCGACGCAGCCGAGCAGCACGGTCCCGGCCGGACTGTTCAACTTCGCGGTGATGACGTAAGCCAGTCCGCCGGAAGCCAATTCACCGTCGTCGAGACTGGGGGCCGCGATCAGCGCGCCGAGCAGCATGAGCCCGCCGCCCAGTGCCGATACCGACAGCGCGAGCAGGATGGTGCGTGGCGCCACCCGGCGCGGATTCTTGGTCTCCTCGGAAAGTTCTCCGGCGGAATCGAATCCGACCATCACGTACGCGGCCATCAGGCCCGAGACCAGGAACGCGGCCCAGTACGGGCCCGGCACCGCCTGATCGGTGCTCAGCACCACATCGGGACCGCGTTCGGCGCCGGTGAAGAACAGGGCGATGATCGCCAGCACGCCGACGATCTCGATGGTCACCCCGATCGAGTTGATCCGCGCCATCAGATCGATGCCGATGACATTGATCGTGGTGGTCACCACCAGCAGCACGCTGCCGAGCAGCACCGCGTTCATCGCGCCGTCGCGGGAGGTGAGCGAGGTGTCGGTGCCGATGATCTGGAATCCGCCCCAGATGCTGGGCAGCACCACCTGCAGGGCGATGGCGGCCGCCGCGGCCGTGACCACCTGCGCGATCACCATCATCCACCCGGCGAACCAGCCGACCAGCCCGCCCGCCAGGCGCCGAGACCACTGGTAGATGCAGCCCGAGATCGGGTATCTGGCCGCCAGCTCGGCGAAGTTCAACGCCACCAGGAACTGGCCCGCGAAGACCAGCGGCCAGGTCCAGAAGAAGGCGGCGCCGCCGAACGAATAGCCGAACCCGAAGAACTGGAAGATCGTGGTGAGAATCGAGACGAACGAGAACCCTGCGGCGAACGAGGCATAGCGCCCCAGCTTTCGATGCAGGACCGGTTGATAGCCGAACGCGGCGAGATCGGCGCTGTCGCGGCCGGAATCAGCTGGCGCGGTGGGGTTTTCGAGTGTGGTGGCCATGTCGGTGTCCTTCGGCGGTGCGGCCAAATATCTATCAGTCGATAGTTTTGCGCGTGCGATCGCTCGAACGGTGACCGTCGTGTATCGGCTGTGCGGCCCGTCGTAACTTCTGCGTTGCCGACGTTTCTATCAAGTGACAGGAATTAGACCGCATGGCATCGGCGCTGGTGAGCTGCCCGCTTCCGGATCGGCCGGTGACCGATGACAGAATCGGGGGGTGGCAAACCTCGGACCCGGGCGTCCCCGGCTGACACAGCGGCGCAGGCAGGGCACCACCCCGCGCGCGGAGATCCTCGACGCCGCGGCGGAACTGTTCACCACCAAGGGATACGCCAACACCTCGACCCGCGCGGTGGCCGACGCGGTCGGTATCCGGCAGGCCTCGCTGTATCACCATTTCGCCGCCAAGGACGACATCCTCGACGCGCTGCTGGCCCAGACCATCGCAGGCCCGGCCGAACTGGCACGACGCATGGCGGAGGAGCCCGACGCCGCTGTCACCAAGCTCTACGCGCTGGCACTGTTCGACGTACGCCAGCTCCGCGCCGCACGCTGGAACCTCGGCGCGCTGTACCTACTGCCCGAACTGCGCACCGAACGCTTCGCCACCTTCCGCCGCCACCGCGACGACCTGCGCGAACACTACGAACTCCTCGCCGCCGATTCCGCCGCAGCGGCAGGGCAACCCGGTGACGTGGCGATCCTGCCGTTCCGCCTGGTCGAAACGGTGATCGGCATCCGCTCCGACGAGGAGTCGGCAGCCGCCGAAACCGAGCGCCTGATCCCGGACGCGATCGTGCGCATAGTCGGCCACCCCGGCGACCCCGCTGCGGTCCGCACAGCCGCCCAAGCACTACTGATCCGGCTGGGCGACATAGTCCCCGAATCCGACTGACCGGTCGTCACGAGTCCGAGGACCCGTCGGGTGAGGTCAGTGGGCGGTTGGTGGGGCTATTTGCCAGTGTTCGTTCAGGGCTGCCGCGATTTCCGGTAGGACGGTGATCGGGATTCGTTTGGTGCGCAGCATTTCCCTGATCTCGGTGACCTGTTCGCGTTTGCGCATGTCGTAGGCGCCGGAGACCGGGCGCACGACCGGTGGGATGGACAGCAGGACCAGTTCGTCGTGGTGTCCGCCGTTCAGGTCGAGGGCAAGCGACCAGCGGCCGTGTTCGTCGAGGGTGAAGCGGCCCGCCACTACGCGGTCCCACGGGACGGTGTTGGACCGGAACGGGGTCCGCGCGTAGATCGCGGGCTCGGTGAGCTCGACGACGTCGCGCACGAACAGCGCCACCCCGGTCGCGACACCGGCGACCGCGCCGACGAGGAAGCCGGTGATCACCCGGTTCACCCCGAACATCGCCAGGAACATCCCGACGACGCCCGTGGTGACCAGCAGTCCGATCAGGCAGTAGAACAGGCTCCGGCTCGCAGGTACGACTCCGGCACGCACGACCGCCATGCGGACCTCCTCTCGATGCGCGGCAGACGCTACCCGCCGCGCCGGCTCACGAGCCGAACGATACCGCCGCCTCCGAGGTCTCCACCAGGAACGTGAAGGTCTCCTGGAAGTACAGCTGTACGGTCTCGGCGTCGTGGCTGAGGTAGCCGATCGACAGGTCCTGCCCGAGCGCGAGTTCGAAATCGCCGCCGCGGGTGGTGAGCGCGAAGCCGCCGGTGATCGCGGGCGCCCAGATGATCTCGCCGTCGATCAACCGCTCGATGTGGGTGCGGATCGGGTGGCCGTGATCGGAGGTCTCGCTGACCTGCGTGTACAACTCGGCGCTGAGCACCACCGAGTACGGGCCCTGCACGCCGGCCAGGCGCAGGCCGGTGAGGGCGTGCGAGATGGCATCGGGGATGTCGACCACATTGCTCGGCAGCGCGACCGGCGCATTGGACGCGGCGGCCCTGATACCGGTGATGCCCGCGGCGGCATAGCCCTCGAAGATCGCGCGGTCCTCGGCGAAGGCGATCTTCTGGGCGGCGTCTTTGAGATTGTCGAAGTCGGCGTCGGGGGCGCCGCGCTCGATATCGTCGAGTTCGGAACGCCGCAGCGTGAACGGCACGCGGAGCTCGATCAGCGGCTGCACCACGCGCTGATGGGCGAGCACACCCTCGTCCGGGGAGGAGATCGGAGTGAGCCTGCCACGGTTGAGCGCCGAGTAGGTGATCCCGTGCGGGCCGGATACGTCGACCACTCGGCGGCCTGCGATATTGCGCTTGAATGTGCGGGTGGCCTCCTCCTCGATCTGCGACCAGGCCTCGCCGGTGATCGGCGCGAGTTCGCGATGCAGGTTGTTCATTCAGATACTCCTTTTCATCGTGCCGATGGACAGCGAGCCGTCGTAGTCGGCCGCGGCGGCGTTCGCCTGCTCGACCGGGGCGAATTCGGGCAGGGAATCGGACGTTTCGGCGGTGGCGACGGAGGCGGGTGCCTCGGGCAGCTCGTCGAGGAAGTCGACGGTGGGGGTGAAGAACAGGGTGCCCGTGACCGCGAAGGAGAAATCGAGGATGCGGTCGTAGGCGGCCTCGTCGGTACCGAGGAACATTCGCTCCAGCATGCGCTCGGTGACACTCGGCGTGGCGGCGTAGGCGATGTAGTAGGTGCCGAACTCGCCGGTGCCGATGGTGCCGAACGGCATATTGGCACGCAGGATCTGCCGTTCCGTGCCGTCGGGATCGACCAGCGTGTTGACCGCGACGTGGGAGTTGGCCGGCTTCACGTCGTCGGGCAGTTCGTAGTCGGCGAGCTTCGTGCGCCCGATCACCCGCTCCTGCTCCTCGATCGAGAGCGCGTTCCACTGATCGAGCGGGTGGGTGTACTTCTGCACGATCACGTAGCTGCCGCCGGTGAACTCGGGATCCTCGTCACCGATCAGCGCCGTGGACGCCGCTTCGGTGCCCTCCGGGTTCTCGGTGCCGTCGACGAAGCCGAGCAGGTCGCGCTGTTCGAAGTAGCGGAAGCCGACGGTCTCGTCGACGATCGTCGCCGCGCCGCGCAACCGCTCACCGATCACCATGGCCAGCTCGAAGCACGGGCCCTGCGTTTCACCCCTGATGTGGAAGAGCAGGTCGCCAGGGGTGGCAGGCGCGCTGTGAATCGGGCCGACGAATCCGGGAAACTCGTGTAGCTCAGCTGGTTTGGGTCCGGTGAAGAGCCGGTCCCAGGCGGCCGAGCCGATCGAGGTGACGCAGGAGAGCCCGTCACCGGGCACCCGGAATCCGATGGAACGGCGCAGGCCGGAGATATCGGCGAGAAGATCGCGGACCGCCGGCTCGCCGCCCTCGTCGATGGTGGCTACGAGGAAAATTGCGGCCGGCGTGAGCGGTTCGAGGATCGGCTGTGGCTCACCCATGCCGTCCAGCCTAGAGCGCCGCACCGACACGGACACGCACGCCGTGGCGTGTCAGCGACCGGCGAGTTACCGCTACTTGGCGACACTCAGCAGAAACGCCACGTCATCGATCGCTTTGACGCTGTGCCGTGCCCGTGGCACCACGATCAGATCGCCTGCCGAGCCTTTCCATTCGTCGGTGCCTGCGATCAGCACGAGCGTGCCGCTGAGAACCTGGATGGTGGCGTCGCCGGAGTTGTCGTGCTCGGCCAGACTCTGGCCCTCGGTGAGGGCGACGACGGTCTGCCGCAGCGCGTGGGTGTGGCCGCCGATGACCGTCTGCGAACTCCGGCCACTCGTGGTGGTGGCCGCCAGCTTGAGCTGTTGCCGGGCCACCGCGGTCAGCGATTTCTTGTCCATGACATCGCGCCTTTCGCAGGCTACTCGCGGGCTGTATCGGTGAGTATGCCCGAGAGCACGCCCGCGGTCGGGCGTTTTGCGCGACCGTTAGCCGGTCGTTGTCAGGCTCTGGCGTAGCGGCGAATGCGGTATCGGAGGCCGCTTTTGGATACGAGCCACGGCGTGTCGGGCGCCTGCCATTCCGGCCCGATCGCCGGGGCGAACGCGTCGCCGTCGACCGCCGTGTCGATCTCGGTGACCAGCAGTGTTGTCGCCAGCGGGAGGGCGGCGCGGTAGATCTCGGCACCGCCTGCCACCCAGACATCGGCGCCGTCGGTCAGCGCCAGCGCGGCGGGGACAGAGGGGGCACGCTCAGCACCTTCGGCCGACCAATCAGTCTGTCGAGTGACTACGATATTGCGGCGGCCGGCCAACGGCCGATACGCCGCGGGCAGTGAATCCCAGGTGCGCCTGCCCATGATCACCGGATGGCCCATGGTGGTGTTCTTGAAGTTGGCCATGTCCTCGGGCACACGCCACGGGATGGCGTTGTCGGCACCGATGACGCCGTCGTCGGCCTGGGCCCAGATGAGGCCGATCATGCGGTTCACACCGCCACCGGGGCCTTGATGACCGGATGGTGCTGGTAGCCGATGAGCTCGAAGTCGGCGTAGGTGTAGTCGAACAGGCTGGTCGCCGGGCGCAGCCGCATGGCAGGGAACGGGTACGGCGTGCGGCTGAGCTGCTCGCGGGCCTGCTCGACATGATTGTCGTAGATGTGCACGTCGCCGCCGGTCCAGATGAACTCGCCCGGTTCCAGCTCGGTCTGCTGGGCCACCATCAGAGTGAGCAGGGCGTAGCTGGCGATATTGAAGGGCACGCCGAGGAACAGGTCGGCGCTGCGCTGGTAGAGCTGGCACGACAGTTTTCCGTCGGCCACATAGAACTGGAAGAACGCGTGACACGGTGCGAGCGCCATCTTGTCCAGGTCGGCCACGTTCCAGGCCGAGACGATCATCCGGCGCGAATCCGGGTCGGTGCGCAGGGTGTGCAGGACCTGGGCGATCTGGTCGATGTGGGTGCCGTCGGGGGTGGGCCACGAGCGCCACTGCACGCCGTAGACCGGGCCGAGCTCACCGTCGGCGTCGGCCCATTCGTCCCAGATGGTGACCCCGTTCTCCCGCAGCCACGCGATGTTGGAATCGCCGCGCAGGAACCACAGCAGTTCGTAGGCGATGGACTTGAGGTGCACCCGCTTGGTGGTGATCAGCGGGAACGTCTCGGCCAGGTCGTAGCGCAGCTGATGACCGAAGATGCTGCGGGTGCCGGTGCCGGTGCGATCGGCTTTGGGGGTACCGTGCTCGAGCACGTGCCGGAGCAGATCCTCGTATTGGGTATCAGGGGTGGCCACGCCTGCCGAGTCTAGTGCGCGCGGCACCTGGCAAGCTCTGCGCGTATGCGCGAGCTCTACGTGATCGGCATCGGTGCCGGCGACCCCGACCAGGTGACGATGCAGGCGGTCAAGGCCATGCGGCGCGCCGACGTGTTCTTCGTCATCGGCAAGGGGGACCGGAAGCGCGAGCTGGTGGAGGTGCGCACCGCGATCCTGGCCGAGCACGTCGACGGTCCGCACCGGATCGTCGAGATCGCCGATCCGCCGCGCGACCGGACGCCCGCGGACTACACCGAGGTGGTGCGCGACTGGCACGAACGCCGCGCCGAACTGCTGGAGGCCGCCTTCGGCGAGGTGGACGGCACCGGCGCGATCCTGGTGTGGGGTGACCCGGCGCTCTACGACAGCACCCTGCGCATGCTCGACCATGTGCGCGAGCGCGGCCGGGTGCGCTTCGACTACACGGTGATCCCCGGCGTCACCAGCGTCGCCGCGCTCGCGGCCAGGCACCGGATGGTGCTGCACCGCGTCGGCGAGCCCGTCCACATCACCACCGGCCGAAAGCTGCGCGAGGACGGTCTCGGTGCCGGTTCGACGGTGGTGATGCTCGACGGCGACTGCTCGTTCACCGAACTCACCGACCCCGATGTGCACATCTGGTGGGGCGCCTACCTCGGCATGCCCGACGAGACCCTGATCGAGGGCCCGCTGCGCGAGGTAGCCGCGCGGATCGTCACCCGCCGCGCGGAACTCCGCGCCGCCAAGGGCTGGATCATGGACGTCTACCTGCTCCGCCGCACCTGACCGCATGACGAAGGACCCGCGCTGTCCGCTGGAACCCACCCCCGCATGTCCACGAGGACGTGCCTTCCGCTGGAACCCACCCCGCACCCCCGACCCTGAGGAGGGGCGGCCGCGCAGCGGCCGGTTCGCGGCCGTCCCGTCGCTCAGGCGCCGTTTCGCAAGCGACGAAGGAGCAAGAAACGGTGCCTGAGCGACGGGACCTAGGGGCCGCGAACCCGCGGCACCAGCCGCTAAACTAACGCTGTGCCCGAGCTACCCGAGGTGGAGGCGCTGGCGCAGTTCCTCCGGGATCATGCGGTCGGTGCGGTGGTGGGGCGCGTCGACGTGGCCGCACTGAGCGCGGTGAAGACATTCGACCCGCCGGTGACGGCGCTGTCCGGGCGCGATGTCACCGGGGCGCGGCGGTGGGGGAAGTTCCTCGGCATGGACTGCGGCGGGCTGTGGTTGATCACCCATCTCTCGCGTGGCGGCTGGCTGCGGTGGGTCGACGAGCCGAATCCGTTACCGCCCAAGCCGGGCGGGAAGTCGCCGCTGGCGCTGCGGGTGCATTTCTTCACGCCCGAGGGTGCGACCCCGGCGATCGATCTGACCGAGGCGGGCACGAAGAAACGGCTCGCGGTGTATGTGGTCGACGACCCGAAGCTGGTGCCGGGCATCGCCCGGCTCGGCCCCGACGCGCTCGCGGTCACCGAGGACGAGTTCGCGGCGCTGCTGCACCGCACCTCGCAGCGGATCAAGACCGCGCTCGTCGACCAGACGTTGCTCGCCGGCATCGGCAACGCGTATTCCGACGAGATTCTGCACACCGCCAAGATCTCCCCGTTCGCCACTACGAAGACCATGTCGGCGGAAACGATCTCCCGGCTGTACGCCGCGATGCGCGAGGTACTGCTCGACGCGGTGCAGCGGTCGGTCGGGCAGGACGCGGCGCGGCTCAAGGGCGAGAAGCGTTCCGGCATGCGGGTGCACGCGCGAACCGGCCTGAAATGCCCGGTCTGCGGTGACATCGTGCGCGAGGTGTCCTACGCCGAGCGGTCGTTCCAGTACTGCGCCACCTGCCAGACCGGCGGCAAGGTGCTCGCCGACCGGCGGATGTCGCGCCTGCTCAAGTAGCGCGCTGCTCGCGCCACGCCTCGAGCAGCCGTAGCCAGAACTCGCTGACGGCGGGAAAGGCGGGCACCGCGTGCCACAGGGTGTCCAGTGGCACCTGGCCGACGACGGCGATCGTCGCCGCGTGCAGCTGTTCGCCCATCTCGGGGCCGACGAAGGTGGCGCCGAGCAGCCGCTCGGACGCCGTGTCGACGACGAGTTTCGCGCGGCCGGTGAAGCCGTCGCGCGACAACGCCGACCCGGCGACGGCGATATCCAGTTCGACGGTGCCGACGGCGTGCCCATCGCCGCGCGCCTGCTGTTCGGTGAGACCGATCGAGGCGAGTTCGGGCGCGGTGTACACCACCTGCGGCACTTGCTGATGGTCGGCGCTCGCGGTGCAACGTGTGCTGTCGAGGCGGCGGCCCTGCGCGCGGGCGGCGATCACGTCACCGCACACTCTGGCCTGGTATTTGCCCATGTGGGTCAGTGCCGCGCGATGGTTCACGTCGCCGACGGCGTAGAGCCAGTCACCGGGGACGCCGCGCACCGTCAGCTGATCGTCGACCTCGAGATAGCCCGGTTTCAGCCCGACCGCCGCCAGCCCCAGATCGGTGGTGGCGGGGGCGCGGCCGGTGGCGACGAGCAGTTCGTCGACCTCGAGTTCGCCGTCGTCGAGAACGAGGGTGACCGGCCCCCCGTGGATGCGTCCGATGCCGGTGTCTCGCGGATCGCGGCGTGACACGAGCCGCGGTTCGGTGTGCAGGCGCACAGTGACGGCGCCGGTCTCGCGCAGGCCGCGCAGCACCATGTCGGCGGCGAACGGTTCGGCACGTGGCAGCAGCCGGTCGCCGCGGACGAGCATGGTCACCTCGGCGGCGCCGAGTTCGGCCAGCCAGGTGGCCGCCTCGCAGGCGACGACACCGCCGCCGATCACCGCGACCCGGCGCGGCACCACGGTCAGGTTGGTGGCATCGCGGGAGGTCCATGGCAGCGCCTCGCGGACGCCGGGGATGTCGGGCATCGCGGCGGTGGTTCCGGTGGCGAGGACGACAGCGTGCCGAGCGCGCAGCACCCGAACACCATTGTCGGTGGTGACCTCGACGAGCCGTTCCCCCGCGATTCGGCCGGTGCCGCGCACGGGATCGATACCTGCCGATTTCGCCCAGTCCACCTGGCCGGAGTCGTCCCGGTGGTGGATGAACTCGTCGCGCCGGGCGAGCACATCGGCCATTTGCGGGCCGCTCACGGTGACCCCGGGCATGGCCCGACCCAGCTCTGCGACGGCCCCTGGACGCAGCAGGGCCTTGCTGGGGATACACGCCCAGTAGCTGCATTCGCCGCCGAGCAGTTCCCGTTCGACGATGGCGGCGGTGCGGTCGCTGTTCGCGATGGCGTAGGCGGCTGCGTTCTCGCCCGCCGGACCGCCGCCGAGGACGATGACGTCGTATTCGGCGTCGCTCACTGCAGATAGCCCTCGACTTCACGGGGTGACCGCAGCGCGGTGTCGTTCGCCGAGCCGTCGGTGCTCCCGCGCGCGCGTCGCTGCCGCAGCAGGTCCCATGCCTGATCGAGCATCACTTCCAGTTGGGCCAGCTGCTGGCGTTCGGCGACGGGGTCGATCTCACCCGCGACGGCCTTGGCCCGCAGGGCGTGCTCGTCGTCGACCAGCTGCTTGATTCGCGCCAGGATGTCCTGATCGTTCATGTGGTCACCACTTCGATGGTCGGAGGAGTCGTGCCGAACAGTGGAGTCCCGGTCCATGCTACGACTGCGCGGGCGGTCGCGCGGCGGCCGCGGCGAGGCAGTCGGCGGCGATCGGCACCGCAGTGGCCAGCTCGGCCGAGCTCAGCGCGGTGTAGCCGATGGCGACGCCGAAGTGGTGCTGTCGTGCCAGGTGATTCGCGGCGAGGCCGTTGAGCAACACGCCTCGGCTCCTGGCCGCGGCGACCGCGCGCTGTTCGGCGGCGGCATCGGGCAGTGGGATCACCACGTGCGAGCCCGCGTCGTCACCGAGGACGGGCAGTCCGCGCGCGGTGAGCGCGTCGACGACGAGGCCGCGTCGTGGTGGTACGACCCGGCGCAGCCTGCGCAGATGCCGGGCAAGGTCACCGTGGCGGGCGAACTCGCCGAGTATCCGCTGGCCGGTCGGGCTCGGTGCGGTGCCGGTGTCGGCGCGGTGGGTGAGCACGGCGGCGGTGATGTCGGGGCGCGCCACCAGCCAGCCGGTGCCGAGGGTGGGGGTGATGATCTTGCTGGTGGTGCCGAGGTGAACGACCACGTCGGGTGCCATGGCGGCGAGCAGCGGCAACGGCGCCGTGTCGTAGCGCAGTTCGCCGTCGTAGTCGTCCTCGATGACGAAGATGCCCGCCGCTCTCGCGAATTCGATCAGCTCCACCCTGCGCCGCGCCGGCATTCTCGCGCCGAGTGGAAACTGGTGCGCCGGTGTGCAATACACCGCGCGTACGCCGGGCGGGATCTCCTCGACCCGAAGACCGTCGTCGTCGACGGGGACCGCAAGCACGCGAACGCCCGCGGCGCGGAAAGCGCCGACCGCCCGCTGGTAGCCGGGGTCCTCGAACGCGACGGTGTCGCCGGGACGCAGCAGCGCGGCGGCCAGTTCGCCCACGGCGGCGCCGGTGCCCGCGGTGGCGAGTACCGCGTTCGGCTCGGCAGCGAGGCCGCGGTGCCGGAGGAGGTGTTCGGTGACGGCGCCGCGGAAGGTGGGCTCACCAGCTCGGTCCGTGCCCGCGGCCGGTGGCTGGTCGCCTGCCGCGCGCCAGGCCCGTCGCCAGGCCGCCGGGTCGATGGCCTCGATGCAGGGAGCGCCCGGCCGCAGATCGAGGAGTCCGGGGTCGGGCTCGGCGCCGGCGACGGGGGCGCTGTTCGGCGGTGCCGCGGCGGGCGCGGTGCGCAGGTAGGTGCCGGAGCCGCGGCGTCCGGCGATCCAGCCTTCGGCGTGCAGCTGGTCGTAGGCGGCCGAGACCACGGCCCGGCTCACGCCGAGCCGCTCGGCCAGCGCGCGTGAGGACGGCAACCGGTCGCTCACCCGCAGCACCCCGCCGGTCGCCGCGGCCCGCAGGGCATCGGCTACCTGCACCGACAGTGGCTCGGCGGCGGTCCGGTCGAGTGGGATCGGTAGTTCGTCGAGCATCGCCGCACCTCGAATTGGCCTGTTGAAATTCTGTCGAATTGGACCTATGCGTAGTCCACTCTACCGGCGATGCTGGATGACATGACCACGCACGACATCACCCGTCCGCCCCTGTCACCCACGCCGCGCACCACCCTGACCCGCTCGAAGGAGCGTGGCCGGACCGACAGGGCCGACCTGGACGCGGTGCTCGACGCGGGTCTGGTGTGCCACCTCGGGGTGCTGCTCGGCGGGGCGCCGGTGGTCGTGCCGACCATCTACGGCCGCGCGGGCGACACTCTCTACCTGCACGGTTCCACCGGAGCCGGGAACATGCGCGCCGCCATCGGCACCGAGATCTCGCTCGCGGTGACCCACGTCGACGGCGTGGTGTATTCACGCTCGGCCATGCACTTCTCGATGAACTACCGCTCGGCGGTCGTGCGCGGCAAGGCCGTGCTCGTCACCGACGAAGCCGAACGGCTGGCGGCCATGCGGCTGATCGTCGAGCACGCGGCGCCCGGTGCGTGGGATCGGGTTCGCCCGCCCAACCGGAAGGAGATGGCGGCCACCATGGTCCTGGCGGTCGACCTCACCGAGGCATCGGTCAAGGTCCGCACCGGTGGGCCAGGCGACGACGCCGCCGATATCGCGGCGGGCGGTGTGTGGGCCGGAGTGCTGCCGTTACGGCAGGTGTGGGGCGAGCCGATCGGGGCCGATGATCTGGAACCCGGCGTCGCCGTGCCGGATGACGTCGCTGTCCGGGTCGCGCCGGACACGCTGCCGGTCAGCTGAGTGCGCCGCCGCGCCGGAAAGCGCCGGTTGAGCCGGTGTTCCGCCGCGGACGCGCGGGCCAGCACGGCCCGCGGCGCTCGGAGCCCGCATCGAGGCGGCGGATCGAGACGGACGAGGGCGTCGAGGCGTGCGGCAATGCTCATCGTGATGCCTACGGGTCGAGTCGCCGACGGCTCACCATGGTTCGGGTCGCAGGCCGATCTCGGTGCATGCCCGATCCAGCGCGATGCGCAACGCGGGATCGGTGCCGGTCAGGCCGACCAGCGCCAGGGTGTACGTATCCGCAAGCCGGGACAGGTACCCCGAGAGCTGGGTGCGGGGAAAGGCGGTGAGGCCCGGATGGATGGCGCGCGCGGCGACCCGGTCGCAGTGGTGGGTGCCGACCGACCGCAGCGAGTCGGGCAGCGTGCCGATATTGGAGCACAGGATGTCGCGTTCACCAGCACCCTTGCTGAGCGCGTAGGCCCAGCGGTCGGGCAGTACCTGGAGGATCTCCTCGGGCAGACCAGCGGGGCTCGACATCCGGCGTCGATAGGCGTCGCGGGCCTTGTCGCGGATCGTGGCCGGAGTGTCGGCGCGGTCGACGGCGATCTCGGTCACGGCCAGGTCGTTGTCGACGCGGGGCTCGTCGCGAGTGTCCACGGGCAGACTCGCGGCGATCGTGGAGTGGGGGAAACCGTTCGCCCACAGGATGTTCGCGACCAGGTAGATGAACAGGCTGTTGGGGGTGCCGCCCGCGGCCGCTGCGGTCGCGTCCCATGCGGTGGCGTCGAAGGTGCGCAGGATGCTGTGGACCGCGCGTCCGGTGGCGTGTGCCGGATCGGATGCAGGCGGGCGGTGCGGGATGCCACGGCGGAGGGCGCGGGCGGTGCCGACGAGGATCGTCCGCCACTGGTCGCGTGCGTCGGCCCAGTCGGAATCGGTGGCACAGGCAGGCTGCTTCGTCGATACCGGTTCCGGTCGCCGGACCGCGGTGCCTCCCCTCGGCGAGCCCTGCGGTGGCTCAGCGGTCGGCGCGGCCGAACTCCCGTCGGAGGCGGCCGTGGGCGGTGATGTCGACAGCGAGGACCGCGTCGGTTCGGCGTCGCGCGGGTCCGGGACCGGCCGCGCCGGTGCCTGATCGCGGTCGCGCGAGGATCGGGGCGAGACACCGGTGACCGGATCGGTCTCGACCGGCGCTTCGGTGAGCCCGGCGAGGGCACGCGCGATCGCGTGGATGAGGCCGCGGGCATCGGCCAAGGCGTGTGAACACGTGAGGGCGACAATGGTTCCGCCGCCCCGGATCGGCGTCGCGGACAGGCGCCAACCCGGCCCGCACTCGGGATCGAGATCGGCGCCGAGCGTATCGGCCCAAGCCAGGATCGCGTGCTCGGCGATGGGGAGGCCGAGGTCGAGCGGGTGGGCCGAGATGTTCGGCTGCCAGCGTCGGCGCGCGCCGTAGATCCGCGGACGCGCGACCCGGCGGCCGAGATCGCCCACCCGCAATCGCTCGTGGATCGCCCGCAGCAGCGCGGGGTCCATCGCGCCATCGGTGCGCCACAGCCCCTGCAGGGCGATGGGAGTGCCCATCCCGCGGTGGGTGCGCAGGAAGATCTCGTCGACGACGGTGAGTCGGCCGGTCACCGTTCGGGGCTGCCGTGCCTGCCCGCGCCCGCGGCGAAGCGGGCGGCGCCGTCGAGCGCGCCGTCGGACAGGGCAGCGAGGCCGTGCCCGAACTCGATCCGCATCGCCTCGTCCTCGGGGTGCCCGTGCTGGTCGTAGAGCGCGGCGCGGTCCGAGCGCAGGCAGGTCTGCGGCAGCGCGGCCAGTCGCGCGGCCAGCTCCTCGGCGACGCGGCGGGCGTCACCGGTTGGCACGACCCGGGTGACCAGCCCCATCTGCAACGCCTCCGGCGCGCTCACGGCCCGTCCGGTGAGGATCATGTCCAGCGCCCTGCCCTCGCCGACGATGCGCGGTAGCCGGACCGTGCCACCGTCGATGAGCGGCACGCCCCAGCGGCGGCAGAACACTCCGAAGGTGGAGTCTTGTTCGGCGATCCGCAGATCGCACCACAGTGCCAGTTCCAGCCCGCCCGCCACCGCGTAGCCGGAGACCGCCGCGATCACCGGCTTGGACAGCCGCATCCTGGTCGGACCCATCGGGCCGTCACCGTCGACGGTGGCCTGATTGCTGTCCTCGGTGCCGAGCGCCTTCAGGTCGGCACCCGCGCAGAAGGTGCCGTTTGCGCCCCACAGCACGGCGACCGAGGCGGCGGGGTCGGCCTCGAAGGCGCGGAAGGCGGCCGCGAGGGCGCGCGCGGTCGGTCCGTCGACGGCGTTGCGGGCGTGCGGCCGGTCCAGGATCACCGTGGTGACCGGGCCCTGGTGTTCGACCCGGACCGGATTCGGCTGTTCGTGCGACATCGTTCGACCATACGGCCGGCCGGGTCTTGTGTGAAGAGGTGAATTAGTGCTTCACTTCTTCATATGGTGTATCGCAGAACCCCGGCCGTACAGGCCAGGCTCGACGCGCAACGGGCGCTGATCGTGCAGGCCGTCACCAGGGTGCTGTCCCGCGACGGCTTCGCCGGGTTGTCGATGGCCGCGGTCGCCGCCGAGGCCGGGGTCGCGACCGGCACCGTGTACAAGCAGTTCGAGAACAAGGCAGCCCTCGTTGCCGCCGTCTTCGAGATCGTGGTCGCCCGCGAGGTCGAGGCGGTGCGCGCTGCCGTCGCCGACGGTGACGTGCTGCACCGGGTCAGCGCGGCGGTGGAGACCTTCGCCGGGCGCGCGCTCAAGAATCCGAAGCTGGCCTATGTGCTGCTGGCCGAACCGGTCGACCCGGCCGTCGACGCGCAGCGCTTGCAGTTCCGGCGCGCGTTCGCCGCGTCGTTCGAGACCGCGATCGCGCACGGCATCGCCGAGGGCAGGCTGCCGGCCCAGGACGCCGCGCTCAGTGCGGCCGCGCTCGTCGGCGCGATCGGTGAGGTACTGGTCGGCCCGCTGGCCGCCGCGCCGCACGCCGAGACCGTCATCCCCGAATTGGTTGCTTTCGCCGTACGCGCCCTCGGTGCGCGTACGGAATCGTCGTAGTCGAAGGAGTTCCGGCCATGCCGACCCATGAAGTGTTCAATCAGGTCCCGCCGCTCGTCCCCTTCGACGCGGCGCGCAACCCCGCGCTGCTCGAAGGCCTGCACCGCGAGGGCGCGGGCTGGGCCGAGGACGAGGTGCGCGAACTCGGCAGGCTCGCCGGTGCCGTGGCCGCCCAGGAATGGGGCAGGCTCGCCAACGAGTACCCGCCGGTGCTGCACACCCACGACCGCTGGGGGCACCGGGTCGACGAGGTGGAGTTCCATCCGCACTGGCACGACCTGATGACCGTGGCCGTCGCGCACGGGCTGCACGGCTCACCCTGGCTGGATTCCCGGCCCGGCGCGCACACCGCCCGCGCCGCCAAGTTCTACACCTGGGGCGTTGCCGACGCCGGGCACATGTGCCCGATCTCGATGACCTACGCCGTGGTGCCCGCGCTACGCCACAACCCGGAACTCGCCGCCCGCTACGAGCCGCTGCTCGGCTCGCGCACCTACGACTTCGGCCTGCGTGAACCGTCCACCAAGGCCGGGCTGATCGCGGGCATGTCGATGACCGAGAAGCAGGGCGGCTCCGACGTGCGGGCCAACACCACCACCGCCGCACCCCAGCCGGACGGTTCGTACCGGATCGTCGGGCACAAGTGGTTCACCTCGGCGCCCATGTCGGACATGTTCCTCACCTTGGCGCAGGCGCCCGGTGGCCTGTCGTGTTTCCTGCTGCCGCGGGTGCTGCCGGACGGCACCCGCAACCCGATCCGCATCCAGCGGCTCAAAGACAAGCTCGGCAACAAGTCGAACGCGTCCTCGGAGATCGAGTACGAGAACGCCACCGGATGGCTGGTCGGTGCCGAGGGCGCGGGCGTGAAGACGATCATCGAGATGGTCAACATGACCCGGCTCGACTGTGTGATAGGTTCGGCCACCGGCATGCGGATGGGCGCGGTGAGCGCGGTCCACCACGCCAGGCACCGGGAAGCCTTCGGCGCCGAGCTGATCGACCAGCCCGCCATGCGCAATGTGCTGGCCGATCTGGTGATCGAATCCGACGCCGCGACAACGGTGATGATGCGTCTGGCCGGGGCCACCGACCGCGCGGGCAGCGATCCGGCAGAGGCCGCGCTGCGCCGCATCGCGCTCGCCGTCACCAAGTACTGGGTGTGCAAGCGCGCGCCCATGCACGCCGCCGAGGCACTGGAATGCCTCGGCGGCAACGGATACGCCGAGGAGTCCGGGATGCCGCGCCTCTACCGGGAGGCGCCGCTCATGTCGATCTGGGAGGGCTCGGGCAATGTCGCCGCGCTCGACGCGTTGCGCGCGATGGGTCGTCAGCCGGAGAGCGTGGAAGCCTACTTCGCCGAGGTGTCGCTGGCGCGCGGCGCGAACCCACGCCTCGACGACGCGATCGACCGGGTCGGCAAGGAACTCACCGACCTGTCCGATATCGAATACCGGGCCCGCCGCATCGTCGAGCTCATGGCCCTGGTGCTGCAGGGTGCGCAGCTGGTGCGGCACGGTCATCCGGCTGTCGCCGATGCCTTCTGTGCCACCCGGCTCGGCGACGACTGGGGCATCGCCTTCGGCACCCTGCCCGTGGGCGTCGACACCGGCGCGATCGTGGAACGGGCCTTCGTCGACCTCTGATCCGGGGGTCCGCGGATCAGTCGATTGCCTGCGGTCGGGTGGGGGCGCAGACGCTAGGGTGTGTGCGTGAGCACGGCGCGCGAGGTTCTCTCCGTGCGTGACCTGGCCCGGCGCGTTCCGGCGGCGCACGCTCCAGGACGTCTCCTGCTCGGTCTCGCCGGGCCGCCGGGCGCGGGCAAATCGACGCTGGCCCGGCGGCTCTGCGCGGAGCTGACCGGTGCGGGCCGCGTGGCGGTCGTCGCCCCGATGGACGGCTACCACCTGCGCAACGACGTACTGCGCGCGAGGAACGCGGTGGCCCG
Organism: Nocardia rhizosphaerae; assembly: GCF_042650365.1. Lineage (NCBI taxonomy): Bacteria > Bacillati > Actinomycetota > Actinomycetes > Mycobacteriales > Nocardiaceae > Nocardia > Nocardia rhizosphaerae. The sequence continues at coordinate 652,440 of NZ_JBHSBA010000005.1, read as the reverse complement.
CAAAGGCGAGCCGGACACCTTCGACGCGGCGGGCTTCGTCGCCGACCTGCGCCTGCTGCGGCGGTCGCGGATCGGTGAACCGGTGCCGTGGCCGCTGTTCGACCGCGCTGTCGACGAGCCGACGCCGGCCGGGGTGATCGTGCGTGACGAAGACGTCGTCCTGGTCGAGGGCAACTACCTGCTGCTCACCGACGCGCAGGCGCCGGGCTGGGCCGAGGTCCGCCCGCTGCTCGACGCCTGCTGGTATCTCGACTCGCCCCGCGCGGTGCTCACCGAGCGGCTGCTGGCGCGGCACCTGCGGGGCGGCCGGTCGCCGGAGCAGGCCATGGTGAAGGTCACCGACAGCGATCTGCGCAATGCCGAGCTCGTCGCCGCGAGCCGCGGGCGGGCCGACCTCGTACTCACCGGGTGCGGCGCGGGATACCGGATCGGCTAGCCCGGAGTCTCGTGCCCGCGCTGCACCACCACTTTTCCGTCGATCTGTCGCGATGGCGACCGAATCCGGCATTTGTGTGCGCGTAGCGCGGATATCGAGGGACTCGGCGCGTACACGACGGAATCGGCGCCTCAGACCGCGATCATGGAGTGATGACGCGGGATCGGCGGGTGCGATTGCCAGGCCATGCGCTGCGCAACGGGGCCGCGGCGGCCTTCGCGCTGCTGCTCTACTACAGCGTGCCCATCGGCGTCGTCTTCGAGCTCGACGCGTGGCCGGGCAGGCTGGCAGGCGTCCTCGGCTTCCTCGCAGGCATAGCCGGGCTGGCCTGGCTGGTCTGGCGCCGGATCGAGCACTTCCTGCACGCTCCGCCGACGGCGGGCGGCCGCGTCGACGGGGTCCTGCTCGTGGTGTGCATCGTCTGCGTGGTGTTCTCGCTGTTCTACTACCGATTGCAGCAGCTGCATCCCGGTCAGTTCGAGGGACTGTCGACGCGCACGGACGCGCTGTACTACACCCTGGTCACCCTCGGCACCGTCGGCTTCGGCGACATCCACGCGGTCGGCCAGGCGGCGCGGATCGTGACGATGGTGCAGATCGTGTTCGACCTGGTCATCATCGGCACCCTGGTCAGCATCGTCACGACGAGCGTGAACGCCAGGATCGGCACCGCCGAGAAAGTGCTCGCCGCCGAACGGGCCGCGGCCGCCGAGGTCAGCGACGATGGGCCCGATACCACCCGATGAGCTCGTCGGTGGAGGAATCACCCTGGCTCACCGGCGCGTCCGGCTCGCTCAGCAGTGGTGCCAGGGCAAGCGCCTGTTGCTTGCCCAGCTCGACACCCCACTGATCGAAGCTGTCGATGCCCCAGATCGTGCCCTCGACGAACACCTGGTGCTCGTAGAGCGCGATCAGCTGACCCACCGTCGCCGGGGTGAGCTCCGGCGCCAGGACCGTGGTACTCGGCCGGTTGCCCGGCATCACCTTGTGCGGGACCAGCTTCGGATCGGTGCCCTCGGCGGTGATCTCCGCGGCGGTCTTGCCGAAGGCGAGCACCTTGCTCTGCGCGAACAGGTTGCTCATCAGGATGTCGTGCATGCTGCCGGTGCCGTCGCGGGTCGGCAGGTCGTCGGTGGACCTGGCGAAGCCGAGAAAATCGGCGGGGATCAGCCGGGTGCCCTGGTGTAGCAGCTGGTAGAAGGCGTGTTGGCCGTTGGTGCCCGGCTCGCCCCAGAAGATCTCGCCGGTCGAGGTGGTCACCGGGGTGCCGTCGGCGCGCACCGACTTGCCGTTGGACTCCATGGTCAGCTGCTGCAGATAGGCGGGGAAGCGGGCCAGATCATTCGAATACGGCAGTACCGCTCGCGATTCGGCGCCGAAGAAGTTCGAGTACCAGACGCCGAGCATGCCGAGCAGGACCGGGCCGTTCTGTTCCAGCGGGGCGGTGGCGAAATGCCGGTCGACCGCATGCATGCCCGCCAGGAACTCCGCGAACCGTTCCCTGCCGATCGTCACCATGACCGAGAGCCCGATCGCCGAGTCCACCGAGTAGCGGCCACCCACCCAGTCCCAGAACCCGAACATGTGCGCGGGGTCGATGCCGAATCCGGCGACCCGGCGCTCGTCGGTCGAGACGGCGACGAAGTGCTTGGCCACCGCGTCCTCGCCGAGCGCGTCGACCAGCCAGCGCCTGGCCGCGGTCGCATTGGTGAGGGTCTCCAGCGTGGTGAAGGTCTTGGAGGCGACGATGAACAGGGTGGTCGCCGGGTCGAGCCCGGTGAGCTTGGCGACCAGATCGCAGGGATCGACATTGGAGACGAACCGGGCGGTGAGGCCGGGGTCGACGTAGTGGCGCAGGGCGCGATACACCATGTCCGGCCCGAGATCCGACCCGCCGATCCCGATGTTCACCACCGTGGTGATGCGTTCGCCGGTGGCACCGCGCCAGCGGCCCGACCGCACCGAATCGGCGAATTCGCCCATGCGGTCGAGCACTTCGTGCACCTGCGCTCCGGCTTCGGCGCCGTCGATCGTCAGGTGTCGCCCGGCGGGCAGCCGCAGCGCGATGTGCCCGACGGCGCGGTCCTCCGAGGTGTTGATGTGCGAGCCCGCGAACATCGCGTCGCGTCGTTCGGCGACGCCGGCGGTGCGGGCGAGATCGACGAGTAGTCGCAGGGTTTCGCGGGTCACGCGATGCTTGCTGTAGTCGATGTGCAGGTCGGCGACCCGCAGGGTCAGGTCCTTGCCGCGCGCCGGATCATCGGCGAACAGCTCGCGCAGGTGCAGTGGTGCGACGCTGCGGTGATTGTCGTGCAGTGCCTGCCAGGCCGCCGACGCGGTGATGTCGCTGCTCACGACAGCCGACATTACCGCCTCGGCGCGAGTCCGGTGCCGTGGTCGGGGCGCGGCGGTGCGCACGCCGTGCGGCTTTCGCGGGCGGGTGCGGCGGCCTTGCTCGTAGGCTGGCGTGATGGTGTCCCCACACGATGTACTCGAATTCGTACCGAAGGGTTTGTGGATCGGTTCCGGACCGGTCGAGGCGACCGGCGGCGGCACCTTCGCGGTGCGCAACCCCGCCGACGACGCCGAACTGACCAGGGTCGCCGATGCCACCCCGGCCGACGCGATGCGCGCGCTCGACGCGGCCGTCGCGGCCTCGGCGGCATGGGCGGCGACCCCGGCCAGGGAGCGTGGCGAGATCCTGCGTGCCGTGTTCACCGAGCTCACCGCGCGGGCCGAGGAGTTCGCGCTGCTGATGACGCTCGAAATGGGCAAGGCGCTGGCCGAGAGCCGCAACGAGGTGCGCTACGGCGCCGAGTTCTTCCGCTGGTTCAGCGAGGAGGCGGTGCGGGTACACGGCCGCTATCAACACGCGCCGTCGGGCGCGGGGCGGATCATGGTGACCAAACAGCCGGTCGGGCCGTGCCTTGCCATCACACCGTGGAACTTCCCGCTCGCCATGGGCACCCGCAAGATCGGGCCAGCGCTGGCCGCCGGCTGCACCATGATCGTCAAGCCCGCGTCCGCGACCCCGCTGACCATGCTCGCGCTGGCCAAGCTGTGCAGCGAGGCAGGCCTGCCCGACGGGGTGCTCTCGGTGATCACCTCGCGCAGTTCCGGTGCCGTCACCGCGCCGCTGATCGCCGATCCGCGGCTGCGCAAGCTCACCTTCACCGGCTCGACCGAGGTCGGCAAGAAGCTCGTCGCCGCATCGGCGGACCGGCTGCTGCGCACGTCGATGGAGCTCGGCGGCAACGCGCCGTTCGTGGTGTTCGACGACGCCGATGTGGACGCCGCGGTGGCCGGTGCCATGCAGGCGAAGCTGCGCAACGGCGGCGAGGCGTGCACCGCGGCCAACCGGTTCCATGTGCAGCGCGGGGTGCTCGCCGAGTTCACCGAGAAGCTGGTGGCCGCTATGAGCGAGACCGTGGTGCTCGGGCCTGGCACCGATCCGGCCAGCACCCTCGGTCCGCTGGTGAGTGCCGAGCAGCGCGAGACCGTCAGCGGCCTCGTCGACGATGCTGTCGGCAAGGGCGCGCGCCTGCTGCTCGGCGGCAAGGAGCCGGGTGGGCCCGGTTGGTTCTACCCGGCCACCGTGCTCGGTGACGTTCCCCCGAACGCCCGCATTCTGCGCGAGGAGGTGTTCGGTCCGGTCGCCCCGATCGTCGCGTTCGACACCGAGGACGAGGGTATCGCCGCCGCGAACGACACCGAATACGGCCTGGTCAGCTACGTGTACACGCGGGATCTCGACCGGGCGCTTCGGGTCTCGGAGGCGGTCGAGACCGGCATGGTCGGGGTGAACCGCGGGGTCATCTCCGATCCGGCGGCGCCCTTCGGCGGGGTCAAGGAGTCCGGCTTCGGCAGGGAGGGCGGCATCGAGGGCATCGAGGAGTACCTGAACACGAAGTACATCGCCCTGGCCTGAGACGCGAAACCGCCCCGGGGATGGTGACGCACCCGGGGCGGATTCCTGGTGGCGGCGCACCGACCGGCGCGTCGCGTGGTTCGGCGGTCTCAGCGACCGAGGCGGCCCCGGCCGAGACGCAGCAGCAGCATGGCGAGGGTGTGGCCCTCCTGGCCGAGCTCGCTGAATCGCTCGAGCACCTTCATCTCCCGGCTGTGGACCAGGCGAGGTCCACCGGAGGCCATCCGGGTACGCCCGATGATCCGCGAAATCTCGCTACGGCGTTTGATCGCCGCGAGAATCGTGGCGTCGAGCTGGTCGATCTCGAGGCGGAGCTTCTCGATTTCCGCTTCGGATTGCGGCAGCGCCGAATCGGACCCGGTGGTCGTAGCAGGGGTGCTCATCATTCATCTCCTCGTGTCAGAACTTGGATCGGTACGGACCGAGGCCCTGTTACCCGATCTGTTCCATCACCGGCGAAACTTCCCCGAAAGGCGATAACCGATCCCCCCGGGAGTACGCAAAAGCCGCGCTCACCGCAACGATATCGGATCGAGCGCCGATCCGGGCGCGCGGCGAAACACTCACCATGTCGCCAGTCTGCCACGGGTCGATACCTATGCAAAACAGTTGTGTTTGTGAATCTGCTGAGAACCCGGCGGTTCGCGACCTGTCGGTGCCCGCCGGTAGCGTGGACAGACGATGGATATCACGGTCGCTCCCTCGAGCTCAGATGCCTCAGCCGCCGATCCGAGCGAACCAGCGCCTGCTGCGGCGTCGCGTCGTGACGGCGGTGGTTCCGGTGCGTCCGGTGGCGGTTTGGCCGAGGCCGCGGCCCGGCACAGCGCCGAGCAGGAGCAGCGCCGCAAGGAACGCGAGCAGCGCCGCGCCGAGGAGACCGAACGACTGCTCGACGGGCTCAATCCGCAGCAGCGTGCCGCCGTCGTGCACGCGGGCTCGCCGCTGCTGATCGTCGCAGGCGCCGGTTCGGGCAAGACCGCGGTGCTCACTCGCAGGATCGCGTACCTGCTTGCCGCGCGTGGCGTGCACACCGGGCAGATCCTGGCGATCACCTTCACCAACAAAGCCGCCGCCGAGATGCGCGAGCGGGTGACCGGGCTGGTCGGCCCGCGCGCGGCCAGCATGTGGGTCTCCACGTTCCATTCCAGCTGTGTGCGGATTCTGCGCATGCAGGCCGCGCTGCTGCCCGGCCTGAACTCGAATTTCTCGATCTACGACGCCGACGATTCGCGCAGGCTGCTCACGATGATCAGCCGCGATTTCGACATCGACACCAAGAAGTACTCCGCCCGGCTGCTGGCCACCGCCATTTCCAATCTCAAGAACGAGCTCATCGGCCCCGCGCAGGCCGCGGCCGACGCCGAGGCCGACGAGACCGAACTGCCCGCCCTGGTCGCCAGGGTCTACGCCGAGTACCAGAAGCGGCTGCGCGCGGCCAACGCGCTCGACTTCGACGATCTGATCGGTGAGACGGTCGCCCTGCTACAGCACCACCCACAGGTGGCCGAGTACTACCGGCGCCGGTTCCGGCATGTGCTCGTCGACGAGTACCAGGACACCAACCATGCCCAGTACGTACTGGTGCGCGAACTCGTCGGGCATCACAGCCAGGGCGACGGCACCGACGACGAGGCCGGTGTCGAGCCGAGCGAGCTGTGTGTGGTCGGTGACGCCGACCAGTCGATCTACGCCTTCCGCGGTGCGACCATCCGCAATATCGAGGAATTCGAGCGCGACTTCCCCGACGCCGAAACCATTCTGCTGGAACAGAATTACCGCTCCACCCAGCACATCCTCTCCGCTGCCAACGCGGTGATCTCGCGCAACGAGGGCAGGCGCGAGAAGAAGCTGTGGACCGATTCCGGCGAGGGCGAGCTGATCACCGGCTACGTCGCCGACAACGAGCACGACGAGGCATCCTTCGTCGCCAAGGAGATCGACCGGCTCGTCGACGCGGGCGAGGCCAACTACAGCGATGTCGCGGTGTTCTACCGCACCAACAACAATTCGCGCGCGCTGGAGGAGATCTTCATCCGGATGGGGCTGCCGTACAAGGTGGTCGGCGGCGTGCGGTTCTACGAGCGCAAGGAGGTCCGCGATGTGGTGGCCTACCTGCGGGTGCTGGAGAATCCCGACGACGCGGTGAGCCTGCGCCGCATTCTCAACACGCCGCGCCGCGGCATCGGAGACCGGGCCGAAGCCTGCGTCGCGGTGCACGCCGAGCAGCGCGATATCGGGTTCGCCGCCGCGCTGCGTGATGCCGCCGACGGCAAGGTCGCCCTGCTCAACACCCGGTCGCAGCGGGCCATCGGGGGATTCCTCGCGCTGCTCGACGAGATCAGGGCGGCCGGGCAGCGCGCCGACAGCGAGTACCCCGACGTCGGCAATGTCGTCGACGCGGTGCTCGACCGCACCGGTTATCGGGCCGAACTGGAGTCCTCGGACGATCCGCAGGACGGCGCCCGGCTGGACAACCTCAACGAACTCGTCAGCGTGGCACGCGAATTCAGCTCCGAGGCGTTCAACAACGCCGAGGCTGCCCGTGAGGAGGGGCTGCTGCCTGAGGTGGGCGACGGTGAGCCGGAGCCCGGTTCGCTCGCGGCGTTCCTCGAGCGGGTGTCGCTGGTGGCCGACACCGATCAGATCCCGGAGGAGGGATCGGGCGTGGTCACCATGATGACGCTGCACACCGCGAAGGGCCTGGAATTCCCGGTGGTCTTCGTGACCGGCTGGGAAGACGGGCAGTTCCCGCACATGCGGGCGCTCGGCGACCCGACCGAGCTGGCCGAGGAACGCAGGCTCGCCTACGTGGGTATCACCCGTGCGCGGCAGCGGCTGTATTTGTCGCGGGCGGTGGTGCGCTCCGGGTGGGGGCAGCCGGTGTCGAATCCGGAATCTCGATTCCTGCAGGAGATTCCGCAGCATCTGCTGGACTGGCGTCGGCTCGAGCCGGTGGTCTCGCCGGTGCAGCGCGGGCGCCGCCGCGGTGAGGACAGTGGCTTCGATCGAGACTGGACACGTGGTGACGGCTGGGATCAGCGCCCTGGTATCCGTGGTGGCACCGGCGGTCGACGGCCCGCGCCCGGTGGCGGCGTGAAGCGCAACAACACCGACCTCGTGCTCGCCGTCGGCGACCGGGTGAGCGACGACAAGTACGGCCTCGGCCGAGTGGTCGCCGCCGACGGGGTCGGCCCGCTCGCCACCGTCACCATCGACTTCGGCACCGCGGGCAAGATCCGGCTCATCCCGCAGTTCAGCCGGACCATCGTCAAACTGTAGGCACAGCACCTGCCGACCCGCCTGTAGCTACCCGCACCCGCGTGACCGCTGCCGGGTCCGGGTAGCCGAGTTGGTGGTGCGGCAATGTGCGGCGTTGCCTGGGCTAGTGGGGCAGGAGGTCGGTGAGTGCTTCGGCCAGGGTGGGGTAGCGGAAGGTGAAGCCGGTCTTGGGCAGGACTTCCGAAGTGGCGTGTCTGCCGGTGCGGCCGAGAGCGGGGTCGGTGCGCAGTACGACCGCGCCGACCCCGAGTACGGCCGCCGGAGTCGGGGGTGACGGCGGGCGGTGCAGGTGCTTGCGCAGTGCGGCCATGAGTTCGGCATTGCGGACCGGGTTGTCGGTGGCGGCGACCAGGATGCCGTCGGGCAGTGACACTTCGGGATCGAGACCGAGCGCGGCGCGGACGATGGCCAGCCAGTCCTCGATGTGGATCCAGCTGAACCACTGGTCGCCGCGGCCGACCCGGCCGCCGAGCCCGGCCTTGGTGAGCTGGCAGAGTCGTTTGAGCGCGGGCGCGTCGGGGTCGAGGACGATCGAGGTGCGCAGGACGGTCCAGTGGTCGGCGCGGGCCGGGTCGAATGCCTCCTCCCACGGCTGGGCGACGCCCGTCATCTGCGGCAGCCCGATCGGCAGCGCCGTGGTTTCGGTGCAGCGGGTTTCGCCCGCGTCGGACCAGATCGCGGTGGTGCTCGCCTGCACCCAGTAGTCGACGGGGGTGTCGCGCAGCCCGGCCGCGGCGACCAGTGCGGTGGTGGAATCGACCCGGCTGGACCGCAGTTCGGCGATATTGGCCGCGGTGGGGCGGCAGTCGACGAGTTTGCCCGCCAGGTTGATCACCGCGAGCGGTCCCGGCTCGCGCAGTTCGGCGGCCCATGCCCCGACTGAGCGGCCATCCCATTCGGTCTGCCGGAACGGCAGCGCGCGGTTCCGGCGTCGGGTCAGCAGGGTGACGTGCAGTCCGCGGCAGATCAGGTCGGCGGCGATCTGGGTACCGAGCGCGCCGGTGCCGCCCGCGATGACGACGGTGAGCGCGTCCTCGGCGGGGACGAGTCCGGCCAGCCGCGCCAGGCGGGAGAAGTTCACTCGCGCATCGGTTTCGATGAACGGCCGCACCACGGCCCGCATTGCCGCGGCCGACGCACCACTGAACCGCAGTTCCTGGGTGAGCTCGGTGCCGCCGTCGCGTGGCGTCAACCGCCAGGTGAGCCGCATCGTGCCCGCGGGCTCCGGCTGCTCGATGGTGAGCTCCCGCTCCGGGATCAGCGCGGTGATCGTGAACGGCTTGCCCAGCCGCCCGTGCACCTGCGCGGCGATTCTGCCATCGGGCACATAGTCACCGGTCGCACCGACCTCAACCGCCCCGTGCATCCGCACATCCCGTACCCCCGGATTCCACTCCGGCCACTGCGCGACGTCCCCCAACACACTCCACACCAACTCGGGTGAAAGAGCGATGAACTGCGTGTACTTCGTCGTACCAGCCATAGTCCGAAGCTATCCGCGATCAACACGGATAGGAAGGGTGCCGCTGATCACCACCCGACTCACCCAACAGCGACTACTGATTTCGCGAGGACAAGGGTAACTCGCCGGGCACGGGCTAACACGACCGCCCACCCGAGTCTGGCCGCCGACGCGACCCTCCCCGCGCTCGAGTCTGGCCTGAATACCCGGAGAGGCGGGGAGCTAGTCGCGTTGGTAGCCGAGGCTGATGCCGCGAGTAGCCAGCCACGGCACCGGGTCGATCTTGTCGACGCCGTTCTGCCACACCTCGAAGTGCACATGCGGGCCGGTCGAGAAGCCGCGGTTGCCCATGGTGGCGATCTGGTCGCCCGCCAGCACCCGCTCGCCTTCGGTGACCGTCGCGGTGTCGATGTGGCCGTAGATGGTGACGGTGCCGTCGTCGTGCAGGATGCGCACCCACATGCCGAAGCCGGAGGCGGGCCCGGCTTCGATGACGGTGCCGTCGGCGACGGCGTAGATCGGGGTACCGATCGGCCCTGCGACGTCGATGCCGAGGTGCTGCACGCCCCAGCGGGCGCCGAAACCGGAGGTGTAGTTGCCGGTGGTGAATTTGGCGAACAGCGGCCGCAGCTTCGCCTCTTCCTGCGCGGCGAGGTCTTCGGCCCACTTCTGGCCCTTGGCCAGGATGTCGTCGAAGTGGCTCGTGTCCGCGATGGCGGTGGCTTCGAGAACCGAAGCGCCGGTGTCGCTCTCATCGATCTCGGCGGTGCTCATCGACTGCGCGGCGATCTCGTGGATCTGGCCCGCGGCTTCGTAGTCCAGGCCGCTTGACGACGCGGCAGGCTCGGCCATCGCGGCCTGACCGGCGGCGACGACAGCGCCCGCGGCGACGGCGATGACGGCGGCGCGGCCCTTGAGCGCGGCGGGCGGTGCGGGGACGCGATGCGCGCCGCCGCGGCGCTCGACGCGCTGGGGCGGGTGCTCGGTTTCGGGCTCGGCGGTGGCCGCCGGGGTCCAAGCGGAGTAGCTGCCGGAGTCGTAGGTGTCGGACTCGTCCGGAGTCCATTCGTCCTCGGCGGGCGTCCAGGTGTTGTGGCCGGACCAGTCGTGCTGGTCGTTCCAGGCGTCCTGCTGCGGCCACGCGGGCTGAGGGGGCACGTGCCGGGCCTGCGGGTGCGAGGTGTACTCGTCGGCGTACCGGTAACGGTGTCCGGCGGTGGAGCGATCTTCGACTGTGAAGGTGGAGCGGTGGTTCATCGGGCGTGCCGATTCGCCGACTGCTGTTCCAAGCGAGCGCTGACGTGCCTCAAGCTTGTCGTCCTCCTCAGTCCTGACCTGCCAGTCGTGACCGGTTGTCGTGACCTGGTTGTGACTTCGACCGCTTTGACGGTAACGAAGCGATTGCAGAGTGGCAAGCGCTGGCCGGAAACCTACACTCTCATGTGAGATTCGTCACGGTAACGCGGCGGAATATCTCACCAATTTCCGGTCCCGAGGGTGAGGTCCGTCGACGACATTATGTAGTAGATCGAGGGGTGTTCCGGCTTTAGGTGTTCCTACCTGCCACGGCGCTCCGGCGAGCGACGAAACTACTCGCCAGTAGCCTTGGCCAGGCGTTTTTCCGACCTCTCCGCATGTGCCGTGACCTGCGCCACTTAGGATGAACGTGGCCGATTGGCCCTCCATGTGACTGGTTAGAGTCCGACCCGACCCGCTACCGACGTCGGGCCGCCAACAAAGACGTTGTCATAGCAACGCAGACGAGACGGTGAGTACATGGATCTCTTCGAATATCAGGCGAAGGAGCTCTTCGTTAAGCACGGAGTGCCTTCGTCGGAGGGCCGCGTTTGCGACACGGCCGAAGAAGCACGCGCCATTGCCGAGGAAATCGGCAAGCCGGTGATGGTCAAGGCGCAGGTCAAGGTGGGCGGCCGTGGTAAGGCGGGTGGCGTCAAGTACGCCGCCACCCCGGAGGACGCGTTCACGCACGCGCAGAACATTCTCGGCCTCGACATCAAGGGCCACATCGTCAAGAAGCTCCTTGTCGCCGAGGCCAAGGACATCGCGGAGGAGTACTACATCTCCTTCCTGCTCGACCGCTCCAACCGCACCTACCTGGCCATGTGTTCGGTCGAGGGCGGCATGGAGATCGAAGAGGTCGCCGAGAAGACCCCCGAGCGCCTGGCCAAGATCCCGGTGGACGCCGTCAAGGGCGTCGACCTGGCCTTCGCCCGCGAGATCGCGGAGAAGGGCCACCTGCCCGCCGAGGTGCTCGACGCCGCGGCCGTGACCATCCAGAAGCTGTGGGAGGTCTTCACCAAGGAAGACACCACCCTGGTCGAGGTCAACCCGCTGGTGCGCACCCCCGGCGACGAGATCCTCGCCCTCGACGGCAAGGTCACCCTGGACGAGAACGCCGAGTTCCGGCAGCCCGGCCACGTCGCGTTCGCCGACGTCGACGCGACCGACCCGCTCGAGCTCAAGGCCAAGGAGAACGACCTCAACTACGTCAAGCTCGACGGCGAGGTCGGCATCATCGGCAACGGCGCCGGTCTGGTCATGTCGACCCTGGACGTCGTCGCCTACGCGGGCGAGAACCACGGCGGCGTGAAGCCGGCCAACTTCCTCGACATCGGCGGCGGCGCCTCGGCGGCCGTGATGGCCGCGGGCCTGGACGTCATCCTGGGCGACGCGCAGGTCAAGAGCGTGTTCGTCAACGTCTTCGGTGGCATCACCGCGTGTGACGCCGTCGCCAACGGCATCGTGGGCGCCCTCGAGGTGCTCGGTGACGCGGCCACCAAGCCGCTGGTCGTCCGTCTCGACGGCAACAAGGTCGAAGAGGGCCGCAAGATCCTCACCGAGGCCAACCACCCGCTGGTGACGCTGGCCCAGACCATGGACGAAGGCGCCGACAAGGCCGCCGAACTCGCCGCAGCCAAGTAAGGAACCGCAAACATGTCCATCTTCCTGAACAAGGACAACAAGGTCATCGTCCAGGGCATCACCGGCGGCGAGGGCACCAAGCACACCGCGCTGATGCTGAAGGCGGGCACCAACGTCGTCGGCGGCGTCAATGCCCGTAAGGCGGGCACCACCGTCAAGCACACCGACTCCGACGGCAACGAGGTCGAGCTGCCCGTGTTCGGTTCCGTGGCCGAGGCCATGGAGAAGACCGGCGCCGACACCTCCATCGCGTTCGTGCCGCCCGCCTTCTCCAAGGACGCCATCATCGAGGCCATCGACGCGGAGATCCCGCTGCTCGTGGTCATCACCGAGGGCATCCCGGTGCAGGACTCCGCCTACGCGTGGGCCTACAACGTCGAAAAGGGCGAGAAGACCCGCATCATCGGCCCGAACTGCCCCGGCATCATCACCCCCGGCGAGGCGCTGGTCGGCATCACCCCGAACAACATCACCGGCAAGGGCCCGGTCGGCCTGGTGTCGAAGTCGGGCACCCTGACCTACCAGATGATGTACGAGCTGCGCGATTTCGGTTTCTCCACCGCGATCGGCATCGGCGGCGACCCGGTCATCGGCACCACCCACATCGACGCCATCGAGGCGTTCGAGAAGGACCCGGAGACCAAGATCATCGTTATGATCGGCGAGATCGGTGGTGACGCCGAGGAGCGTGCCGCGGCCTACATCAAGGCCAATGTGACCAAGCCGGTCGTCGGCTACGTCGCGGGGTTCACCGCGCCCGAGGGCAAGACCATGGGCCACGCCGGCGCCATCGTGTCCAGCGGCGGCGGTACCGCGCAGGCCAAGCAGGAGGCGCTCGAGGCCGCCGGTGTGAAGGTCGGCAAGACGCCGTCCGCCACCGCCGCGCTGGCGCGCGAGATCCTGGAGAAGGCGTCGATCGCGAGCGCATGATCCGTCGGGGCCCTGCGTAGCCCACGCAGGGCCGAGGGATCGGGCTCCACCGCGCTTCTTTCGACCGAGGCCGTCTCCGGTGTTCGCCGGAGGCGGCCTCGGCCGACTCATCCACAGGCAGCGGGTTGTCCACAGCCCCCTCGGTTGGTGATGACCGGGAGGGTGGCGTGCAGTAGCGTCAAGACCGGACCAGCCGCAGTCAGTTGACGCGACCGATGCGCACGACTCGATCAAGGAGACGACGACATGTCATACCCGACCGGGGGCTCCGGGTACAACGCACCCGCGACACCCGCCGCGCCCAGCCAGGGTCCGAGCACCGGCGCCGCCGCGGCAGCACCGTCGACCGCGACCGGCTCGGAAGGCAAAGGCCTGCCGTTCATTCTGACCGCGGCCACCGCGGGTCTCGGCGTGCTGACCTTCTTGCTCGGCTTCCTGCCGTACCTCGGTTCCAAGCCGACCACCATCGGCGGCACCACCATCAGCACCGATGTCTCGTTCAGTGCGTTCGAGTGGTCGGGTAGCGCCACGCTGTCGCTGCTGCTGCTCGCCGGGCTGCTGGCCGGTGTGTCCCTGCTACCCAAGCAGAAGCTGCTCGGTGTCGCCGCGGCGACGGCCGTCGCCGGGTTTCTCGCGCTGATCATCGCGACCTTCGTCGGCACCCCAGAGGGCGCCGAGCTCGAGATCGGCGCCTTCCTCGTGCTGTTCTTCGCCTTCGCGACCGCGGCCGTCGCCGTCGTCGCGCTGCTGTTCGACCTGGGGATCCTGAAGGCGCCAGCGCCGCGGCCCGCGCAGCCGCAGCAGCAGGGCCAGTTCGGCCAGCAGCAGGGCCAGTTCGGCCAGCAGGGGTACGGCCAGCAGGGCTTCGGACAGCAGCCGCCGTCTTACGGCCAGCCCGGCTACGGCCAGAGCACGACCGGCGGCCAGTACCAGACCCAGTCGCCGTACGGCCAGCAGAGCCAGCCCGCGGTGCCGCAGCCGTCCTACGGTCAGCAGCCGGGTCAGCAGCCCGGCTACGGGCAGCCGCAGCCGCAGTCGCCCTACGGTCAGCAGTACGGTGCGCCGCAGCAGCCATCGCCCTATGGTGCCGCGCCGCAGCAGCGTCCCGACGAGAGCGCGACCCAGCACTTCGGCGGTCAGCAGCAGGGGCAGCCGTTCGGTGCCCCGAACTACGGTGGCGCGCAGCCGGGCTCGGCGCAGCCGCAGGCGGGCCAGGGCCAGCCGTTCGGTGGCGAGCAGGCCTCCGATCCGGCCGCCGACGCGACCACCGCGTTCCGCCCGAGCGACGACAACAAGTAAGACGGCCGCCGCGCGGTGGCGCAGATACGATCGCGAGCCCACAGGTCCGCCTGTGGGCTCGCGGCGCGCCTGACCCGCGCTCGCCGGGGAAGCTGCCACGCTGAATTGTCATGAGTTCCCGTAACGCCCTCGTACGCCGGACCTCCGGGTCGCGCGGTGTCGAGGAGTCCGCAGTCATTACCGGGGCCGAGCCGGAACCGCCCTGGTGGTCGCTGTCGCCGGAGCGGGCTCGCACCCTGCTGCTCGTCGCGGCGAGGCCGACCATCTGCGGGCTCGCGGCGACGGTGGTGCTGGTGCTGGTGGCCATGCTCACCACCGACACCGATCTGACCAGCGCGCCCGGCGCGGTCGCCGCGACCTGGCTTGCCGCCCATCAGGTTCCGCTCACCATCGGCCGGACCGCCCTCGGTCTGCTGCCGCTGGTGCCGACCGCCGTTCTGGTCTGGCTGGCGGCCAGGGAATGCGCGCGGGCGGTGCCGCCCCGTCCCACCCCGATCGACCTCGGCTGGCTCGTCGCCGCGCTGCTGGCTGGACCACTGCTGCTCACCGCTGTTTGCCTGGCCGTCACCGGTGACGCGGCCGGCGTGACGCCGCTGGTGCCACCGGGCCCGCTCACCGCGTTCGGCTGGGTATTCGTGCTGTACCTGGTGGCCGCCGCCCTCGGGATCGCGAGCCGCGCCTGGCCTTCGCTGTGCGCGCTGCTTCCGGTGGACATCCCCGGCTGGGCGGTGCTCGGCGCCCGCGCCGCCCGACGCACCGTGCTGCGGATGCTCGGCTGCGCCGCGCTGGCTACGGTGATCTCGTTCTTCTTCCATCTGTCCCGGCTCGACGGCGCGTACCAGCAGGCGCACAACGTGACCGATGTGCTCGGTATGACGCTGCTGTCCCTGCTGTACCTGCCCAATGTGGTGATCGCCGCCGCCGGGCTGCTCAGCGGCGCCGCCGTGCAGTTCGGCGCGGGGTCGGTCGGCCTGTTCGGGGTCTCGGCCGCGCAGGTGCCCGCGCTGCCGGCGCTCGTCCCGGTGCCCGCCGGTCCGGCCGCGGCCTGGTGGCCGGTGCTGCTGCTGGTGCCGATCGCCGTCGGCGTGCTCGGCGGTATCGAACTCGGCCGCACCAGCGACGACCGTCCCGGCGCGCCGTGGGCGACGCTCACCAGCGCGGCGCTGTCGACGGTGACGCTGTTGCTGCTCGCGTTCGTCGGCGGTGGACAGCTCGGTGCCGTCGGCCGGGTGGGTGTCGAGTTGCCGATGCTGCTGGTGCTGACCGTCACCTGGTTCGGCGTCGGCGGATTCGTCGGCATGGTGTTCGCCCGCCGGTTCCTCGCGCCCGCAGCGCCCGTCGTCGACGAATTCGACGACGACTATTTCGACGACGACGACGACGAATACGACTATTTCGACGACGAAGACACCGACGACCACGCCGACACCGAGACCGAGGACCTCGACGACACCGCCGTCGAGGTCGACGCCGAACTGGTCGAGGACATCGACGACGACACCGAGGTGACCATCGCCGCCCCCGGTTCGGCGGCACCGCCCGCCGACGACATCGTCGACGCCGAGGTCGTCGAGGCGGACCTGCCGGAAGGTGAGCGCGACACCGGTCGTTAAGCTCGACCCCGGCGGCATCGCCGATCGCCGTCCCCCGACCAACGCAGGAGTAGAACGCTGACGTCCTCGTTCGCCAAGTGGAAGCCCGCTGGGACCCCGGCCACCGTCGTCGTCCTCGCCTCGGGCACCGGCTCGCTGCTCAACGCACTGCTCGCCGCGGCTCGCGAGCCCGGGTTCCCCGCGAAGATCGTCGCGGTCGGCGTCGACCGCGTGTGCCAGGCCACCGAATACGCCGAGGCCGCCGGTATCGAGCATTTCCGCGTCGCGCTGAAGGACTTCCCCGACCGTGCCGCCTGGGACCTCGGGCTCACCGAGGCCGTCGACACGCACCAGCCCGATCTGGTGGTCTCGGCCGGTTTCATGAAGATCGTCGGCCCCCGGTTCCTCGAGCGTTTCGGCGGCCGGTTCATCAACACCCATCCCGCGCTGCTGCCCGCGTTCCCCGGCGCGCACGGGGTGCGGGACGCGCTCGCGTACGGCGCCAAGGTCACCGGTTGCACCGTGCACCTGGTCGACGGTGGGGTCGACACCGGCCCGATTCTCGCGCAGGAGGCGGTCGATGTGCTGCCCGGCGACGACGAAGCCACGCTGCACGAGCGCATCAAGATTGTCGAGCGACGGTTGCTGGCCGAGGTCATCGCCGCTGTCGCGACGCGAGGCATTGTCTCCGACGGACGAAAGGCAGAAATTCCAGTGAGCGAGCACAGCGGTGAGTGAACGTAAGGCGATCCGCAGGGCGCTGGTGAGCGTCTACGACAAGACCGGTCTCATCGAGCTGGCCACCGGGTTGCACGCCGCGGGCGTCGAGCTGGTCTCGACCGGTTCGACCGCGGGCAAGATCGCCGAGGCGGGCATCCCGGTCACCAAGGTCGAGGACCTGACCGGCTTCCCGGAGACCCTCGACGGCCGGGTCAAGACGCTGCATCCGCGCGTGCACGCGGGCATCCTCGCCGACACCCGGCGCCCCGAGCACCTCGATCAGCTCACCGAGCTCGGTGTCGAGGCATTCGAGCTGGTGGTGGTGAACCTGTATCCGTTCACCCAGACCGTGGCGGGCGGCGCGAGCATCGACGAGTGCGTCGAGCAGATCGACATCGGCGGGCCGTCGATGGTGCGGGCCGCCGCGAAGAACCATCCGTCGGTCGGTGTGGTCGTCGACGTCACCGACTACGACGACGTGCTCGCCGCGGTGAAGTCGGGCGGCTTCACCGTCGCCCAGCGGACCGCGCTGGCCGCCAAGGCCTTCCAGCACACCGCGAGCTACGACGTGGCCGTCGCGAGCTGGATGGGTTCGGTGGCCGTGCCCGCCGTGGTTCCCGAGACCGAGCAGTTCCCCGGCTGGGTCGCCGGTTCCTGGGAGCGCGCCGCGGTGCTGCGCTACGGCGAGAACCCGCATCAGGCCGCCGCACTGTACACCGGCAACGACGGCGCTGTCGGCATCGCGCAGGCCGAGCAGCTGCACGGCAAGGAGATGTCGTACAACAACTACACCGACGGTGACGCGGCTTGGCGGGCCGCCTTCGATTTCGACGAGCCCGCCGTCGCGGTGATCAAGCACGCCAACCCGTGCGGCATCGCCGTCGGCGCCGACATCGCCGAGGCGCATCGCAAGGCACACGCCACCGACCCGGTCAGCGCCTACGGTGGCGTGATCGCGGCCAACCGTGAGGTGAGCGTGGAGATGGCCGAGCAGGTGGCCGAGATCTTCACCGAGGTCATCGTGGCCCCCGGCTACGCGCCGGGCGCCCTGGAGGTGCTGCAACGCAAGAAGAACGTGCGCGTGCTGGTGGCGGAGCCGCCGCAGCGCAAGGGCGTGGAACTGCGTCCGATCAGCGGCGGCGCGCTGCTGCAGGAGCGCGACGTGCTCGACGCCGACGGCGACGATCCGGCGAACTGGACCCTTGCCGCGGGTGACCCGGCCGACGCGGCTACTCTCGCCGATCTCGAATTCGCCTGGCGCGCATGTCGTTCGGTGAAGTCGAACGCGATCCTGCTCGCCGATGACGGGGCAGCGGTCGGTGTCGGCATGGGCCAGGTGAACCGGGTCGACTCGTGCAAACTCGCGGTCGAGCGCGCGGGGGAGCGGGCCAAGGGTTCGGTGGCCGCGTCCGACGCGTTCTTCCCGTTCTCCGACGGACCGCAGATCCTGGTGGCGGCCGGCGTGCGGGCCATCGTGCATCCGGGCGGTTCGATCCGCGACAACGACACCGTCGAGCTGTGCCGCGAGGCAGGTGTCACCCTGTATCTGACCGGGGCACGTCACTTCGCGCACTGAGTCACGGCGAAGCCCGAACGGGTGCCGCACCGGATTCTCTGGTGCGGCACCCGTTCTCGTCAGGAGACGTCGACCACTTCGCGGTCGCGCAGCGGTGCGTCGAGGGTGATCTCGACGGTGCCGAAGACAAGGTTCATGGTGCACATCTTGCCGACGGCATCGGCCCTGGTGCCACCGCGCAGCGCGACCCGCACCTGCGTTTCGGTCTCGGTGACGGTGGCATCGATGCCGAAGCATTCCGGGTTGCCGGTCTGGAAGTTGACGCCGATCCGGTTGTCGGCCAGGCGGGTCCACGACGTGAAGGCCAGTGGATGCGGGTCGACGATGGTCGGGTCCGGGGTGAAGCGGTGGCCGACGGCGGCGGTGCCGTCCTCGGGCCGGACGCTCGGTGTCGTCGAATTCAGCTGTGGCGCAGCGTTATCGCTGCTGGAGCAGGCGGCGAGCGGGCACAGCAGCAGCACCAATGCCGCCGCGGCGGCGCTCCGGCGCGAGGTCGTTCGCATGCCGCCGAGCCTAGTCCCGTTGCCTACGATGGCGGCGGCGGCGAGCTGGCGTTTCCCAACGCGACACTCGCCACAGTGAACTTTCCGCGAACCCTGCGCGTAACTCACCCATTCCGCCTCGACTGGGACTACATTCGGCTGCGATGCGTCGCCGTGCACACGGCGAGCGTCATTCTGTTGGATGCTCTGCAACTGGATCTTCGAAAGGAACAACGTGGGCGACACGCTGCGCGTAGGCGAAGAACTGGGACTGGGACAGTCCCTGACCGGCGGTGCGTACACCCTGGCCCTGCAGCCGGACGGCAACCTGGTGCTGACCGAGCCCGACGGTAACGTCGTGTGGGCCGCGATGACTCATGGGCAGGACGTGCAGCGCGCGGCCCTGCAGAACGACGGCAACTTCGTCGTCTACAAGGGCGACGGTTCGGCCGCCTGGTCCTCCGAGACCAACGGCCGCAACGTCGACCGCCTGGTGGTGCAGCCCGACCGCAACGTGGTGCTGTACGGCACCGACGGCTCGGTCGCGTGGGCCACCGCCACCAACACCGACAACCCGCTGCCCGCCCCGGCCCCCGAGCCGGAGCCTGCCGCCGCGCCGGTGGCCGAAGAGGTGCCCCCGCCGCCTGCCGCGCAGACCTACACGGTCGAGCCGGGCGACACCCTCTGGGCGATCTCCGAGCGCTTCTACGGCGACGGTAACCGCTTCCACGAGATCGCGTCCGCCTCCGGGATCGACAACCCGGATCTCATCAACGCGGGTCAGGTCCTGACCATCCCGTGACGAAGTAGCGGCGTTTCATCGCCTGCGCACGAAAGTGGCCCCGAGGCAACAGCTTCGGGGCCACTTTTCGCTTCGGCGGGCCTACCGGCTGGTGAAGGGCAGCAGTGCCATCTCGCGCGCGTTCTTCACCGCGACGGCGACCTGCCGCTGCTGCTGCGGGGTCAGGCCGGTGACCCGGCGGCTGCGGATCTTGCCGCGGTCGGAGATGAAGGTGCGCAGCAGGTTGACGTCTTTGTAGTCGACGGTCTCGATGCCCGCCGCGATCAGCGGGTTCTTCTTCGGCTTACGGCCCTGCTCGGCACGTGCCTTCTTGGACGGTGCTCGCTTCACTGCCATGTGATGTTCCTTCTCACGAGTTCAGTGGGTGTCTACCAGCTGGATTTGTGGACCCCAGGGAGCTCGCCCCGGTGGGCCATCTCGCGCACACGAACACGGGAGAGGCCGAACTTCCGGAGATGGCCGCGTGGCCGACCATCGGCTGCATCCCGATTTCGCAATCGTACCGGACTGGCGTCGCGTGGCTGTTTGCGCAGTTCGGCCTGCGCGGCCGCGCGCTCGGCGTCGCTGGTGCCCGGCGCGCGGATCAGTTCCTTGAGTTCGGCGCGCCGGGCCGCGTACCGCTCGACGATCGCGCGGCGCTGCTCGTTGCGGGCGATCTTGGATTTCTTCGCCACTGGTCAGCGCTCCTCACGGAAGTCGACGTGCTTGCGCACGACGGGGTCGTATTTGCGCAGGACCAGCCGGTCTGGGTCGTTGCGGCGGTTCTTGCGGGTGACGTAGGTGTAACCGGTCCCCGCGGTGGACTTGAGTTTGACGATCGGCCGGATATCGGTCGACTTCGAGGCCATGCGCTGCTCCTAGATCTTGTCGCCGCGGGCCCGGATCCGGGCCACTACGGCCTCGATCCCGTCCCGGTCGATGGTTTTGATGCCCTTGGCGGAGACCGTCAGCGTGATGCGGCGGCCCTCGCTGGGCAGGTAGTAGGTCTTGCGCTGGATGTTGGGGTTCCAGCGCCGGTTGGTGCGCCGGTGCGAATGCGAGACGGCTTTTCCGAAGCCGGGCTTGCGCCCGGTGACCTGGCAGTGGGCCGACATGCGACCTCCCTCCTTGGGTATGACAACCATTTTCGACAACGGTTATTCCAGACTGTACCGTTGTCCTGCAGCTAATGAAAATCGTTATCGAAAGGGGTGCCGGATGCTGGATCAGTCCGACCGGAGAACGCCTGTCGTACTGCTCGCCGGTTTCGCCGGACCCGCCATGACCGGCGTCGAGCACATCGCGGCCACACTGAGCGAGAACCCTGGCACCGTCGTGGTGCACCACGACCTCGCCGAACTGCGCGAAGGCGTGGTGCGCCGCACCGTGCGCACCGCGGGCACGGTGACCACCACCGTGCTCGAGCTCGCGCACGGCTGCGTGTCGTGCACGCTGCGCGCCGACCTGCTGCCGATGCTGTGCACGCTGGCCGCCCGCGACCACGTGCGCCGCATCGTGCTCGCGCTCGATCCGGCCATCGAGGCCGAGGCGCTGTGCCACGCGATCGGGACCGTCGAGGTGAGCGGGGTCGCCGACCGGGTCGACGGTCCAGCGGCCAGGAATGTGCGCATCGAAGCCGTGCTGACCTGCCTGGACGGGCAGAACTGGCTGGCCGACGCCACCGGTGACGAGGCGCTGGCCGACCGCGGCCTCGCCGCGGCCGACGACGAACGCACGGTCGCCCAGATCGCCGTCGGCCAGGTCGACTTCGCCGACGCGCTGGTGGTGCTGAACGCGGGAACCGACATGCTGGAACGGGAACGGCTCGGCGCCGTGCTGGCCAGGATGGCACCCGCCGCACCGGTCGCCTGGCTCGACGAGCTGCCCGGCTTCGACGGGGTGGAGCTCGGCGCGCTGCTCACCCGGATTCCGGCCGACGCGCGCCGCGGGCGCATCTTCGACGCGCACGCGCCGCTGCTGCGTGGTCAGCCGCCGCTGACCACAGACTGCGGGGTGACCCTGATCGAGTTCGCCGCGCGCCGCCCCTTCCATCCGCTGCGACTGCACGACGCGCTCGATGTGCTGTTCGACGGCGTCGTCACCGCGCGTGGCCGGATCTGGCTGGCCACCCAGCCGGACCAGGTCGTCTGGCTGGAGTCGGCGGGCGGTGGCCTTCGGGTGGGCGCCGCGGGCCGCTGGCTGGCCGCGATGACCCCAGACGAACAGGCCGCCGCCGATCCCGACCGTAGGGCGATGGCGGCGTTGCGCTGGGACGAGCGCTTCGGCGACCGCGATGTGTCGTTGGTGATCCTGGCCCACGATGTCGACCCGGCCGAGATCCGGCACGCCCTGCACTGGGCGCTCGTCGAGGACGACGAGCTGCTGCTGGTCGATCGGGCGCCGGAGCGGGTCGCGCTGTGGGAGGACCCCTTCGGCGACTGGCACGAAGACCCCTGCGCCGATCCCGCCGAGGCACCGGCCGCGGCCGAGCGCACCAATCCGAGAGGAGAAACGGCATGAAAACGGGCATCCACCCCGACTACCACCCCGTCGTGTTCGAGGACGCGAGCACGGGCAAGCGGTTCCTGACCCGCTCTACGGCGACGGCCGAGCGCACGGTCGAGTGGACCGACGGCAACACTTATCCGCTGATCACCGTGG
Source organism: Nocardia rhizosphaerae (assembly GCF_042650365.1). Classification (NCBI taxonomy): domain Bacteria; kingdom Bacillati; phylum Actinomycetota; class Actinomycetes; order Mycobacteriales; family Nocardiaceae; genus Nocardia; species Nocardia rhizosphaerae. The sequence goes on along the minus strand of NZ_JBHSBA010000005.1, from coordinate 630,351 downwards.
ACGTGACCGCTGATTCGCATCCGTTCTGGACGGGGGCGAATCGCGTACTCGACGCCCAGGGCCGGGTGGAGAAGTTCGAACGCAAGTACGGCAAGCGCATCCGCGCGGGAAAGGAGGGCTGAGTCGTGGCGGTCCCGAAGCGCAGGATGTCGCGGTCGAACACCCGCAGCAGGCGTTCGCAGTGGAAGGCGGCTGTGCCGCAGTTGGTTCCGGTGACCGTCGCCGGGGTGGAGTATCGGGTGCCGCGGCGGATCGTTGGTGCGGTCCGAAAGGGCTTGATCGACCCGGCGAAGATCTGAGAGCGCCGGGGTCGCGATCACCCTCGCGTCCGAGGGGCGAGACGTCACGGCGAAGCCGCAGTGTCGCCCCTCGGACGCGAGGCATCAGACGGCCGCGAACCCGCGGCGCCAGCCGCTAGATGTTTCAGCCCTCGCGCTCGGCCAGTGCGACCAGGGTGGCGGCGAGCTGGAAGAACTTGTTGTTGCCCAGGTCGGCGATGGTCTTGATCTTGAGAGCCTCGAGCAGCTGCTTGTCGTGCGCCTCGGTGAGACCGGCCAGGGCCGACGGCGGCGCGGCGAGGATTTCCTTCAGCGTCTTGTTCTCGAATTCCTTGTCGAGAACTTTGTCGAGCACCACATTGACGGCCATGCGAACTCCTTCGAACGAACCTCTCGGATGTGCCGGGCGAGACGTACGCGCCCTGGGCGACGATAACCCGCACGGCGGCGGTGTGTGGGTCGAATGCGCCGCGGGTGTCCGCTCCGGCGCCCAGCGGTGTCCAGGGGGCTTACGCCGTCCGAATCAGGCCTGGTCACAGCCGTGGCCGGAGTGGGGGCAATTTCCTGGTTACTCGTGTGGCGCGGGACACATGGGCCGAATGTGCCGTCCGGCTTGCCAAGTGGTTGCTGTCGGCGGCATTACCGACTTGCGGTTTGTTTTGGGGCACAAGAAAATTCCCCAACTACTGATGCGGAGTCCTTGTCGGGTATGTACTCTCGTGCGGGAGGGCGGGTTCTCCGATCAGGAGAACCCGCTCATCGCCACTTCAGGGCCTGTTTCGGCCGACGAAATCCGCTGAAATACCGGCAAACCAGACGTCGGTTTCGATCAGCGCGCGCCGACAGGCTGCGCGGGCCGATTCGGCTCGGCCGAGTCCCGGCGATCGGGGGCGATCAGCACCGCCGTGATCGGCAGCGTCAGGCCGAGCGCGCCGATCACGAACATCGGGAACACCAGATCGAACAGCGCGATCCCGGACGGAATCCGGCTGCCCGGATCGATCGTGAATTCCAGTGCGGCGACCGCGGTGTAGTACACCGCGACAACGCCGAGGCCGAACATCAGCGAGGCCACCACCCGCAGCCACACCGGGCGCACCACCTGTGCGGCCCACAGCGTCGCCGTGCTCAGTGCCATCGAGACCAGCACCGAGATCGCGATGAATCCGAGCGATTCGTCGACCGAGCCCTGCACCCGCAGCGCGTCCAGCGTCAGGAACGTCGAGAGTCCGATCCCGAGTCCCATGGTGAGCCCACCGACGACAAGGCGCGGCAGCTGCGGGGTGCGTCCGCTGATCAGCAGCCCGGCCAGCACTCCGACCACCGCGATGACCAGCCCTGTCGCGCCGAGTGCCACGTTGTACCGCATCGCGGCGTCGGGCACCCTGATACCGAGCAGGGCCACCGCGTTCGCCAGCCACAGCCCGACCCCGCCGAGCGACACCGCCGCCATGAGCAGCCAGATCAACCGGAACCGCAACGAGTACTTCGCGTGTCGCACGCAGGCGAAGGCCACCAGTGCACCGAGCACCGACAGGTCGTACGCGAGCCAGGCGACCCCGGTACCGCGGCCGAAGGTCTCGGCATCGGCCGCGGCGAGCAGCTCAACCACGCCGCCCTGCCTCCTCGAACTGTTGCGGCTCCAGTTGGGCGATCGCGTATTCGGTCACCGCGGCCAGCGCCTGCCTGACCTCGACCGCGTTGCGCGCGTCGATGTCGACGATCGGGATGCCCTCACGCACCGAGAGCGCCTCGCGCAGTTCGGCGATCGGGAACCTCGGCGCGTTCGGAAACCGGTTGACCGCGATCAGGAACGGCAGATTGCGCGCCTCGAAGAAGTCGACCGCCGCGAAACTGTCCTCCAGCCTGCGTGTATCGATCAGGACCACCGCGCCGATGGCGCCGCGGATGAGGTCGTCCCACATGAACCAGAAGCGCTTCTGGCCGGGCGTGCCGAACAGGTAGAGCACCAGGTTGCCGGGCAGCACGATGCGGCCGAAGTCCATCGCGACGGTGGTGGTCTCCTTCTCCGGCGTCTCGGCGAGATCGTCGATACCGTCGGAGAAGTGGGTCACCATCGCCTCGGTGCGCAGCGGAACGATCTCCGACACCGCACCGACGAAAGTGGTTTTGCCCGCACCGAATCCACCGGCCACGACGATCTTGGTCGACGCGACCCGCTGATCGGGTGCCGGTGGGCGCATGCCCTCAGAGGCCACGGAGTCCACGCAAAGTCCTCTCCATCAGTGATCGGCGTTCGTCGTAGCTCGCCTGCTCGGTCAGCGTCGAGTGCATTCGGAGAATTCCGCCGACTACGAGATCGCCGATCATTACCCGGACCATACCCAGTGGGCGCCCGAGGTATGCCGCGATTTCGGCGACGGAGAGCCGATGTGTGCCAAGACGCACGATTTCGGTGCGCAGATCCCCGGCGGGCCACTCCAGGTGCGCGGTGTAGGAGACCGTTTCGACGACCGCTTCCAGCGGCAGCGCGATAGCGGGCTCGGTCCGGCCGGAGGTCAGCGCATAGGGCCTGACCCTGGTCGTCGGCCGGTGTTCTGATCCGTAAGGGCTCGACATCTCACCTCAGCCGGCGGTGCGGGCGGTGGCGGTGACCGCCGAGCCCACCCGGTCCACGAGCAACGCCATCTCGTAGCCGATGCGGCCGATGTCGTGGCTCTTGTTGGCCAGAACCGCCAGGTGCGAGCCGTTTCCGACGCTCATCACCAGCAGGTACCCACGCTGCATCTCCACGATCGACTGCATCACCTTGCCGCCGTCGAACAGGTGCGCCGCACCCGCCGACAGGCTCGCCAGGCCCGCGGTCACCGCCGCCAGTTGCTCGGCCCGGTCCGAGGGCAGGTGCGGGCTCGTCGCCTGCAGCAGACCGTCGGCCGAGACCAGGACCGCGTGTGAAACGCCGGGCACGTCGCGGGTGAAGCGGGCGACCAGCCAGTTCAGATTCTCGTCTGTGGGGTGCGCGTTGCTCATTCGAGGCCTCCGTCGTTGTACTGGATCTCGGCACGGCCACTGCGAACGCCGCTGAGATGTCTGGTCAAGTTGTTCCGGATCTCCTCGGGATCGCGGGCGCCCGCTTCCTCGGTGGGGCTGAGTCCACCGGGGACGAGCTGAGCGCCCGGTTTACGGATCGGCAGCCCGCCGACGGTACGTGAGGACGTCGACGGGTTACCCGCGCTGGCCGCTGCCGACCAGCCCGCGTCGCCGGGGGAACTCCATGATGCGCTGGTGCCGCCGGATTCGGTACCGGCGGAAGCGGGTTCGACCAGCCATTCCGAGACCATCCGCTGGTAGATGGGGGTCGGGGCCTCGCCGGTCACCGGCTGCAGACGCGGCCCGGTCTGCGGCTTCGGCTCCGTGGCGGTGGCCTGCTCGCGTGGCGGTTCGGCGGGCACCCGGCCCGCTTCGGTGAGTTCGGTCAGTGCCGAGGCCGGAACACGTTGCGGCAGGCCGATGGACTTCGGCGGCGCGGCGTCGGTCGCGGCGGGCTCCGGGGGTGCCGACTCGTCCGACGACCGCTCGCGCGGTGCCGGATCGGTGTTCGTGGCTCCCGCCGAGTCCTGGCCGGGCTGTGCGGGGGGCAAGCCGTTCGGCTCGGCGCCGGCGGGTGGGAAGGCGATCGGCTCCGGTCCGGTGGCGGTGAACGCCGATCCGTTCGACGCGGCCCCGTCGGTGGCGGGCGCGGGCAGGTCGTCGGTGTCGTGCTCGTGCTCGGCCCACAGGCCGGTCGGTTCCTCGGCGTCCACAGGCTCGGCGGGCACCGGTGGCTGCGGCGGCGCGGGCACCGCCGAGGGACGGCGTTGCGGCAGCCCGGCACTGGTCAGCGGGGTCATGGCCGGGCCGATCGGCGCGGACCCGGCGGGCAGCGGACCGGTGAAGCCATCGGCACCGTTGGGCGCGACGATCGGGTTCGGGCCGGTGAGGTCGGCGGGGGTCAGCGCATGCGGGCCGATGGCCGGTGCCGCCACGTGCGAACCGGTGGACACGATCGGGTTCGGCCCGGTCACCGGATCGGCGACGGTCGGTGGTGGCGCGACGAGCGCGGTGGGCAGATGCACGCTCGCGGTGATGCCCGGCTGCGGTGCCTGGCCGGCGGTGCGGCGCAAGCTGACCGTGATGGTGTGCCGCTTGGCCAGCCTGCCGACCACGAAAAGACCCATCCGGCGTGCGGTTTCGATGGTGACCTCACCGCCGGAGGCGAGCCGGTCGTTGGTGGTCTGCAGGTCCTCGGCCGACATGCCGAGACCGCGGTCGGTGATCTCGATCAGATAGCCGCCGTCGACGGCGCGGCCGACGAGTACCGCCACCGAGGTACTCGGCGGCGAATAGCGCAGCGCGTTGTCGATCAGCTCGGCGAGCAGATGCTCGATGTCGACCGCGGACTCACCGGCGACCACGCCGTCGGGCACATTGCCGATCTCGACGCGCTGGTAGTCCTCCACCTGCGAGACCGCGCTCCAGAGCATGTCCGACAGCGGCACCGGCGGCAGGTGCCCGCGGCGCAGCACCGTGCCCGCCAGCACCAGCAGGTTGTCGCCGTTGCGGCGCATGCGGGTGGCCAGGTGGTCGAGCCGGAACAGCGTTTGCAGCCGGGACGGATTGTCCTCCTCGTGCTCGAGTTCCTCGATCAGCGCGAGCTGCTGTTCCACCAGCGACTGGCTGCGCCGCGACAGCGTCTCGAACATGTTGCCGATCTGCAGCCGCAACCTGGCCTGGTCGGCGGCCAGGTTCAGCGCCTGCTCGTGGATCTCGTCGACCGCGCGCGCGAGCTGGCCGACCTCGTCGGTGGAATGCACGCCGACCGGCGAGATCTCGGGCGTCGCGCCGCCGCTGCGCACCACGGCCAGCTCGTCGGGCAGCTTCACGTGCGCCACTTCCAGCGCGTCGCGGCGCAGCCTGCGCACCGGGACCACCAGCGTGCGGGCCACGGCCAGCGCCAGCGCGAGGCCGGCGAGCAGCATACCGAGCACGAGGGTGGTCTCGCGTAGCGCGCCGGTCTGCGCGGTCGCGGTGTTCTCCTCGAGCGTCGTATCGATGAGGTCGAGCAGCGAGGCGATGCTCGAGGCGTAGGTGTCGGCGCTGACCTGCAGGGTGTTGAGCACCGCGGCGTTGGTGGTCGGATCGCCGTTGTTCTGGCTGAACACGCTGATCCTGGTCTGCACCGCGTCCAGCAGCGAGGCCATGCTGCCCGCGTTCTGCGGCAGGATCATGCCGTAGGTCTTGATCATGGTCGATTCGGAGCCGAGCTCGACCAGCATCTGTGCCCGTGCGCTCTGGCTGCTGCCCGCGTCGGGCAGGACGACGAGCGTGCGCTCGCGGGTGAGCACCCGGCGGGCCTGGTGCAGCGCGGTCAGCTGGAGGAAGTAGCGCTGCACGAGGAAGTCGTCGACCTGCGGGGTCTTCGACAGCGCGTTGCCGATCCGCTCGCCGATCTCGTCGGTCTGCTCACCGACCATCGTCGGCGAGCCACCGCGCACGATACTGCGCAGGTTGGCGCCCGCGGTGGTGGCGGCGGTCAGTTCCTTCTCGACCTCGGGATCGATCCTGGCCGAGCGCAGCGCGTTCTGGACCTCGGCGAGCGCCTGGTCGTAGGTGGTGAGCGCGGCGTCGGTCTGCGGGTCGGCGATCGCACCCCAGTTCGCGGTGGCCGCGATGGCGAGCTGCTCGGTCGCGGTGGCGAACTTGACCACGGGACGGATGACGGTCGCCTGCTCGGTGGCGGCGCCGAGCTGCGACATCGTCTGCAGCTCGTTGTTGATCCGCAGGACGGCGAACGTGGTAGCCAGCATCACCGGCAGTACCAGCACCACACCGACCTTGCGCGTCACCGACCAGTTCGACAGGCTGAATTGCCAGGAGCGCGATGCAGGTTCCATCCGCGTGCGTTGCCTCTGCTTCCACGTGTGACCCCGGCCCGCGCGGGGAGGTCGCGGAGCGATGCAGCGCAGAACCAACTGGAGGTCTTCATTTACCGCAGGAAAGATACCGTGCCGGGTAGGTATCGGCAATCCGGCCCACCAGTTCGAAATTCGCCGAATATGCGCTGCCACAAAGACGCTCCGCGAACCCTGTGACCGGCGCGCCGGGACACCCTCTCAGTGCGTTCTCAGTCGGCCACGGCAAACTGGGCGTATGCGCATTCTGGTAGTCGACGACGACCGCGCGGTGCGGGAATCACTGCGCCGGTCGCTGAGCTTCAACGGCTACACCGTCGACCTGGCGGTGGACGGTATGGACGCGTTGGAGAAAGTGGTCGCTGCCAGGCCGGATGCGCTCGTACTCGACGTGATGATGCCCCGGCTCGACGGCCTCGAAGTGTGCCGCAGGCTGCGCAGCACCGGCGACGATCTGCCGATTCTCGTTTTGACCGCCCGCGATTCGGTCTCCGAACGGGTGGCCGGGCTCGACGCGGGCGCCGACGATTATTTGCCGAAGCCTTTCGCGTTGGAGGAATTGCTGGCCCGTTTACGCGCCTTGCTGCGCCGCAGGGCCCCCGATCCGGGCGATACCTCCGAGGCCATGGTGTTCGCTGACCTGTCGCTGGATCCGGTGACGCGTGAGGTGTCGCGCGGTGACCGCGCCATCAGCCTCACCCGCACCGAGTTCTCGTTGCTGGAGATGCTGATGGCCAACCCGCGCCGGGTGCTCACCCGCGGCCGCATCCTCGAGGAGGTCTGGGGCTACGACTTCCCCACCTCGGGCAACGCGCTCGAGGTCTACATCGGCTATCTGCGCCGCAAGACCGAGGCCGACGGCGAGGAACGCTTGATCCACACCGTGCGCGGCGTCGGTTACGTGCTGCGCGAGACCCCTCCCTAGGCGGCCGGGATGGCACACAAGGAACCGACCGTCGCGGTCCTTCGGCGCCCGCCCGACGCGGGCGAGATGCGTCCGCCGATGCCGCTGACCAGGTCGATCTCGCTGCGCTGGCGGGTGACGCTGCTGGCCGCCTCGGTGGTGCTCATCGCCGTCGCGGTCACCTCGATCGCGGCGTACGCGATGGTGGCCCGCGCGCTCTACGCCGATGTCGACGCCCAGTTGGAGGCGCGGGCGGCGACGATGATCAACAACAACTTCGAGACGCTCGGTTTCCAGTCGATCATCCTGGCCGGGCTGTTCTCCAATGACGTCGGCGTCGCGCTGATCTACGCCGACCACAAGCCGTATATGCCGCCGCAGCTCACCATTCCCCCCGTCGGGGCCCAGGAACTCGCCGTCGCCGACGGCAAACTCAGCTCCTCGCTGCGCACCGTCGGCGACCAGCGAGTGCTCGCGGCCCGCACCAACAGCGGCGCGACGCTGATCATCTCGCAAAAGCTCTACCGCACCCGCGAGGTGCTCGATCGGCTGGCCTGGCTGCTGTTCGTCGTCGGCGCCTGCGGTGTCGTGCTCGCCGCCGCGGCCGGCACCGCCGTCGGACGCACCGGCCTTCGCCCCATCGCCCGGCTCACCGCGGCGACCGAGCGCGTCGCCCGCACCGACGACCTGACCCCGATTCCGGTCACCGGTGACGACGAGCTGGCCCGGCTCACCGAGAGTTTCAATACGATGCTGCGGGCGCTGGCCGAATCGCGTGACCGGCAGCGCCGTCTGGTCGCCGACGCGGGCCATGAGCTGCGCACCCCGCTCACCTCGCTGCGTACCAATATGGAATTGCTCATCGCCTCCGGCAGGCCGGGTGCCCCGCGGCTACCCGACGAGGACATGGCCGAGCTGCGCGCCGATGTGGTCGCCCAGATCGAGGAGCTGTCCACGCTGGTCGGCGACCTGGTCGACCTGGCTCGGGAGGACGCGCCCGAAACCGTCTACGAGCGGGTCGATCTGGGCGAGGTGGCCGAGCGTGCGCTGGAACGTGCGCGGCGCAGAGGCACCGGCATCACCTTCGCCGCCGAACTGCGCCCGTGGTTCGTCTACGGGCACGAGGCCGGGCTGGAACGCGCGGTGCTCAATGTGCTCGACAACGCGGCCAAATGGAGCCCGCCCGATGCCGAGGTGCGGATCGCCATGCGCCCGGCCGGGCCCGGCCTGCTGGAACTGACGGTCGCCGATGCGGGCCCCGGCATCCCGGCCGGTGAGCGCGAGCTGGTGTTCGAGCGTTTCTACCGCACCACCGCCTCGCGCTCGATGCCGGGTTCGGGGCTCGGGCTGGCGATCGTCAAGCAGGTCGTCACCAAGCACGGTGGCACCATCGCGGTGGACACCTCCGATCGCGGCGGCGCCCTGGTGCGGATAGTGCTGCCCGGCGAGGCGCCGACGGTGCCGGACGAGGCCGACCAGGAATGAGCGGCCAGGCGAGTCTCGGCGAACTGACGGGCCGATCTCAGCCGCCTCTCAGTACGCGTCACGAAGCTGGTGAGCGAGCGTGAGGAGACAGCAACCATGACCGACGATCCCCAGCACCGACCCGCCGATCAGGCCGCCGATCCCGGTTCGGGCGGCGCGGATCATCCCGGCGCCGCCCGGCAGGACCAGTTCCCGGCCGCGCAGCCGCACGCCGCGGCGCCGAACCGAGGCGGCCCGGCGAGCGAGGCAGAGCCGCCGTACCCGGTGGCACCCGAGGCCGGGGCGCCGTACCAGGGGAGCTCGCCGCAGCAGGGTGCCGCGCCGCCGTACGGAACCGGTGCGCAGCAGCACCCCGGCGCCGCCGGGCCCGCGAGCACGGCCGCCTTGCCCGGTTACGGCGCGGCATACGGGCACAGTCCAGGGCAACCGTCGTTCGGCGGTCAGCCAGGCCCCGGCTATCACGGTGGGCCCGCGGCGCCCTACACCCCCGATGCGTCGACACAGCGCAAGCCGATGCGGCTCGGCCTGGTGGCGGGTGCTGTCGCGCTGGCGCTGGTCAGCGGTGGCGTCGGCGGAGCGGTCGGGGTATTGGCGACCGGGTCGGAACCGGGGACGGTGACCAACGCGCTCGATGCGCCGAAGCCGAATGTCAACTCGGTCGCCAACGCGCCTGCCGGGTCCACCCAGGCGGTAGCTCAGCGGGTGCTGCCGAGCGTGGTGATGATCAAGGTGGCGGGCGCGCGCGCCTCGGGCGAGGGTTCGGGCGTCGTGCTGTCCTCCGACGGACTGATCCTCACCAACAATCACGTCGCGGCGGGTGCGGGCAACGGCGCCAAGATGGAAGTGGTGTTCAGCGACGGCAGTTCCGCGCCCGCCACCATGATCGGCGCCGATCCGGTGTCGGATCTGGCGGTCATCAAGGTCAGTGGTAAGACCGGGCTCACGCCGATCGAACTCGGCACCTCGGAGGGCTTGGCCGTCGGTCAGCCGGTGATCGCCATCGGTTCGCCGCTCGGCCTGGCGGGCACCGTCACCACCGGCATCGTCTCCGCGCTCAACCGCCCGGTCTCCACCAGCGGCCAGGGCACCCCGAGCCAGGTGAACCCGGTGATCGACGCGATCCAGACCGACGCGGCGATCAATCCGGGCAACTCCGGCGGCGCGCTGGTCGACGGGCAGGGCAAGCTGATCGGTATCAACACCGCCATCGCCAGCCTCGGCGGCGAGCTGACCGGCGCGCAGAGCGGATCGATCGGCCTCGGCTTCGCCATCCCGGTCGATCAGGCCCGCCGGGTCGCCGATGAACTCATCAAGACCGGGCGCGCCACCTACGCCCAGATCGGCATCAAACTGCGGCCCCAGGACAGCGCGGCCAGAGTACTCGAGGTGACCCAGGACGGCCCGGCCGCAAAGGCGGGCGTGCCCGCGGGCGCGATCGTCACCCGGCTCGGCGACCGCCCGATCGATTCCGGCGACGCGCTGATCGCCGCGGTCCGTTCGCACCAACCGGGCGACACGGTGTCGCTCACCTACACCGACGAGCAGGGCGGCAACGCCACGACGGTCGAGGTCACCCTCACCGCCGCGGCGGCGGAAGGCGGGCGATGATGCGTTCGAGCGCGGCGCTGTCGTGTGTAAGCGCTACGGTGATGAGCATGGACATCGATGCTCCCGTGGCAGGGCGGGCACTGGTTGTTGTCGTCGACGATCGGACGGCGCATGGCGGGGTGGATTCGCTCGGCCCGCTCGTCACCGAACTGCTCAGCGAGGCAGGGTTCCTCGTCGACGCCTCGGTGACGGTGCAGGCCGAGGAGGTCGAGATCCGCAATGCCCTCAACACCGCGGTGATCGGTGGTGTCGATCTGGTGATCTCGGTCGGCGGCACCGGGATGTCGCCGCGCGATGTCACCCCCGAGGCCACCAATCAGGTGCTCGACCGGGAGCTGCCCGGCATCACCGAGGCGCTGCGCGCGTCCGGCCGGGTGGCGGGCTCGCTCGACGCGGGCCTCTCGCGTGGCGTCGCCGGGATCTCCGGCAGCACCCTGGTGGTGAACCTGCCCGGCACCCGCTCGGCGATCCGCGACGGCATGGCGACACTCGGCCCGCTGGCGAGCCGGGTGATCGGTGAGCTGTCCGGTCTGGACGAGTGAGGGTCGTGCGATGAACCCGTCGGACAGCGCGTCACCGCCGGATCCCGAGGCCGCCCGGCGCAAGGCCGCCGAGGCCGCCCGGCTGGCCCGGATCTTCGGTGATGTGCTGCCCGAAACCACCGGCGACGAACGCGGCGCCGGGCCCGCGGACAACGACGAATGGTTACGCTCGCAGGTTCCACCGCATCACGGGTGACCATTCCGTTATCTACGTAGCCGCTACGTAATAAGCCACGTCTGAAATGCCGGTTCCGGCCCGCCGGTGCCCCGCCGACAATTCCCCAGGACCACGCGAAAGCGTGGTCCTTTGTCGTTTCCGGGCGGCACGCCCGCCGTGAACTGTGCTGGTCGATACCCCTTGACTCCCTTGTTACTGGCGGGATAAATGCACGTCAGGGCATGTGAGTCGGGTCGATTCTGTGACTGGCGTCACAATGAAATTTACGAACTGTTTTGTTGCTGGACCACCAATGGAGCGTTTAATGTTCGCCAGCGAGCCATCAACTATTGGTCCCCGCAGTACCTGACTTCTATGCGTTGAACCACCCGGTGGAGCCGTGGCTCGGGTTCACCACACCGGCCCCAGCCGTATCGTTGAAATAACAGTTGGTTACGTAACGGCAACAAATGGGCGACACACTGAGCTGGGCCTGTGAGGTCCACCGTCCGGTCTCGAAAGTCGGGGCCGGCTGTTACACCTGATGAGGGGAAGTATGAGCGAGAACCGCACCACCGGTGTGCGCCGCGGCGCCCGTGCCGCGGGCGTCGGCGCTGCCGCGGCCGCCGTGGCTTTCGGCCTGCTGTCGACCGGCGCCGCCAATGCCGACACCTTCGTGCCGTTGCCGGACGGTCAGAAGGTCGGTCCCGACGTGACCATCACCCGCACGGGTGAGAGCGCCCTGATTTCGCCGTCCCTGGCCGCCAACGGCGCTGGTCGCGTCGTCTGGGTCTCCGGCTCCGCGATCGCCGAGGTCGCTGTGACCCCCGAGGGCGAGGTCGGACCGTGGAACGGTCCGTCCGGCCGCCCCGGTTCGAACAACTCCTCCACCCACGGCGCCTCCCAGCTGAACACCGGCTACATCGTCGGCTGCCAGGTGAGCATCGCCGATGACGCGATCGGCGCCGGTGTGTCCGGCGGCGTCAGCACCGGTGGTATCAGCGCGGGCGGCTCGATCGGCGTCAACCTCGGCCCCGGCGAGGTCAAGTTCGTCCAGATCAGCTCGAAGGACATCCTGAAGGCGGGCACCTACGCCATCGACTACCAGGACGCGGAAATCGAGATCCAGGGCTGCGCGGGTTACGCGCAGGCCAGGGCGTACACGGTGGTCGAGATCATCGGCGACCACTACTCGAAGACGACCCTCTACGGCATGCCGTTCAGCATCGGCTGACGTCTTTCGGACACGACGAATCTTCTTCTCGCTGCGGCGAACTCAATCCTCGAGGGACAAATCCTATGATCAACCGTAAGTTCATGGCGCGGATGGCGGGCGTCGGCGCCGCGGCCACCGTGGCCGTCGGCCTGTTCTCCACGGGCGCGGCCAATGCCGACACCTTCGTTCCGCTGCCGGGCGGCCACATCACCAAGACCCTGTCCGACGGCACCGTCGTCGACATCAGCCTGGTGGGTGAGTCGGCGCTCATCAGCCCGTCGATGGGCTCCACCCCGGTCCACCGCAACGCGTGGGTCTCCGGTAGCGCGCAGGTCACCGTCTCCGACGGCGGCAGCGGCAAGATCTACCCGGGCTACACCGTGGGTTGCCAGGTCAATATCGCCGGTGGCGGTGTCTCCGGCGACGGCTCGGTCGAGAGTGACTGGGAAGGCAACGGCGCCGGCGGCGTCGGCGCCGGCGGTGAGCTGTCGCTCGGCCCCGGCCAGGCGGCGTCGTTCTACATTCTCGACCGTGAGAAGCCCGACGACTACGGCGACGAATCGCACAGCTCGAACAACGGTTTCACGAACGGTTCCGGCTCGGTGACCTGGTCTGATTCGACCATCGGCCTGACCGGCTGTGGCGGCTACGCGCAGGCTCGCGCCTTCGTGAGCGTCGAGGTCGAGACCGACAACGTCATCAGCTGGGTGACGCTGTGGGGTCAGCCGTTCAGCCTGGGCTGATCTGCTCGAACCCGAAGTATCGCGGGCCGGTCGCAGTGGCGACCGGCCCGCTTTCGTTGTGTCGTCGATCCGTATGCGCTGGACATCGACGGACCCGCTCATTATGTTTGTGGCGAATCGACTGCCTCGCAGTTTTCAGCTTCTCGATAGACCTTCCGGCTGGGCGAATCCGCCCTGTTGCCAGCGGCGTTGTCTGCGGACACGTCTGGGCTGGGTCCGGGCGCAGCAACAGATATCGGCCTCGACGGTCGAGGTCGATTTGCGTATACCTCGAGGGGAAGTATGAGCGAGTTCCGCACCATCCGCTCGCGTCGCGGCGCCGTGGGCGCAGGCGTCGCGGTGGCCGCCGTGACGATGGGCCTGCTGTCGGCCGGTGCAGCCAACGCCGACACCTTTGTCCCGCTGCCGGACGGCCAGAAGCTCGGCCCCGGCGTGACCATCACCCGCACCGGCGAGCGCGCCACCATCTCACCCTCCCTGGCCGCCAACGGCGCGGGCCGGGTGGCCTGGGTGTCCGGCACGGCGATCGCCGAAGTCACCGAGACTCCGGAGGGCGAGGTCGGACCGTGGAACGGTCCGTCCAATCGACCCGGCTCCAACAATTCCTCCACCCACGGTGCCTCCCAGCTGAACACCGGCTACATCGTCGGCTGCCAGGTGAGCATCGCCGATGACGCGATCGGTGCCGGACTCTCCGGCGGTGTCTCTTCCAGCGGTGTCAGCGCGGGTGGCTCCGTCGGCCTGAATCTCGGTCCTGGCCAGGTCGGCTTCGTCCAGATCAGCTCCAAGGACATCCTCGAGCCCGGCACCTACGCCATCGACTACCAGGATGCCGAGATCCAGATCCAGGGTTGCGGCGGCTACGCCCAGGCGCGTTCCTACACGGTGGTCGAGATCATCGGCGATCACTACTCCAAGACCTCGCTGTACGGCCAGCCGTTCAGCATCGGCTGAGTCGTCTCGTCCGAATCCCATTCTCGCTTCACCGAATTCACCCTCGAGGGGTCCACTCAGATGATCAATCGCAAGAGCGTGACGCGGACGGCAGGCTTCGCCGCCGCTGCGACCGTGGCGTTCGGCTTGCTCTCGACCGGGGCCGCCAACGCCGACACCTTCGTTCCGCTGCCCGGCGGCGAGATCACCAGGACGCTGTCCGACGGCACAGTGGTGACCGTGCGGCTGGTCGGCGAATCGGCCAATATCAATCCGTCGCTGGGTTCGACTCCCGCGCACCGCAATGCGTGGGTCTCCGGGAGCGCCCAGGTGTCGGTGTCCGGCGGGGGCGATGCCTCCGGCGGCAAGATCTACCCGGGCTACACCGTTGGCTGCCAGGTGAACATCGCCGGCGGCGGCACGGAAGGTGGAGCCGAAGGCGGGGTCGACGACACGGGTGCGGGCTCCGGTGGTGTCTCGACCGGTGGTGAGCTGTCGCTCGGCCCCGGCCAGGCCCAGTCGTTCTACATCCTCGACTTGGAGGCGCCGGACGACTACGGCAACGAAGCACACCACAAACGGAACAAGTTCCAGGGTTCCAACGGCTCGGTGACCTGGGCCGACGAGACCATCTCGCTGAGCGGCTGCGGCGGCTACGCGCAGGCCCGCTCGTTCGTGAGCGTCGAGGTGGAGACCGACAATGTGATCAGCTGGGTCACCCTGTGGGGCCAGCCGTTCAGCCTCGGCTGAACACGGCGCCGCGTGCGATCTCGGGCCCCGGTCGTCTCGGCCGGGGCCCGATTGCCGTGCCTTGATTCAGGATTCGCGCTTTCCGCCCGCGCTGTTGTGCTGCTCGGCGAGCAGATCGCGAATCTGCAGCAACACCTCGCTGTCGCTGAGCTTCTCGTCTTCCTTGGAGAAGCGCTTCTTGGCCGCGGCGGCGGGCACCACCAGCACGAAATACAGAATGGCGGCGATCAGCAGGAAATTGATGCCCGCGGTGATGATCGGGCCGACCTCGATGAAAGTCGCCGGTTTGTCCGCGACCAACTGGAACCCGAGGCCCATCTCGTTGCTGCCACCGAACACCGCGAGCAGGGGATTGACGATCCCGTCGGTGAACGCGGTGACGATCGCGACGAAGGCGGTACCCATGACGACCGCGACGGCCAGGTCGATCACGTTGCCGCGGAGCAGGAATTCCTTGAAACCTTTGAGCATGGCGTTGCGCTCCATTCTCGGGAAAAAGCTGCGAACGTTCGTGCTGGTTCGTGCTGATGGTAATCAGCCGTGCGGCAAATTGCCCGCGAACCGAAGAGTGACGGCGCTGACAATGCGTGCCATTCGCCGCGGTGGGGTCAGTGGAAGACGACGGTGAGCGCGGTCCGCAGCGAGGCGCCCGCCACCGCGGTCGCGTAGTCGGCGGCCAGCGCGAGCAATACCACCCGCTCGGCGCCGGGCCGCCGGTCGCCGGGGGCGGTGACCAGGACGACGGCTGCGTCGGTGGCCAGCGTGCGGGCCGGTGCGCTCGCACCGGGGGCGCCCGCGTCTTCTACGCCGACGACGTCCACCCGGTCGCCCGCGCGCAGCACCTCGGCCACCGCGGAATCGGCGAGCCGGATGGGCACGATCCTGGCGTCGGGGGTGCCGACTGCGGCCGCGGCCAGTCGCGGTCCGACGACGCGCAGATCGGTGAAGGTCTCGCCGGCGTGCATGGCGCCGGTGAGGGTGGCGCCGAGCAGGGGAGCGGTCTCGGTGACGGCGCCAGGTGGCAGCGACCGGGATTCGTGCCGGTCGACGCGCAGGTCGGCGGCGGTGAGCAGGGTGCCAGGCGTGAGTTCGCGGGCGGCGACCACCACCGGCTGCCGCGCCGTGCCGGGATCGCCGCGCGCGAACAGCGCGAGGGCGGTGAGTGCGAGGGCGGCGGCGAGCACACGCCGGGCGAGCAGGGCATCGGCCCAGGCGGGGCGGTTACCGAGGGCGGAGCGCCAGGAGCTACCACGGCCCAGATCGGCAAGACTGCGGGTCATACCGAGAGCCTAGGAGTGCGGCAGGCCGTGAAAGCCCACGAAAGTGCTGGTTGTGGATAACCAGCGGGCTGTGGATAACTCGGCTCAGCCTGCGGCGGCGGGCGCGGTGCTCGTGCTCGACGCGGGAGTACTGCTGCTGCTACTGCTGTCGCCGCCGCCGTTGGACTCGGCGGACTTGGCGGGCTCGCTGGCGGTGGACGCGCCGCCGCGGCTGTCGGTGCGGTAGAAGCCGCTGCCCTTGAAGACGATGCCGACCGAGTTGAACAGCTTGCGCAGCTTTCCGGCGCACTGCGGGCATTCCGTCAGTGTGTCGTCGGAGAAGGACTGCACGATGTCGAAGCGATTGTCACACTGGGTGCACGCGTACGAATAAGTTGGCACAGGATCCTCCGCAAGTCTCGTCGACCTAGCACTCTACCGCCGACAGTGCCAACCTCGCCAATCGCCGTTTCATTCCGGGCGAAGGTCCAGTTCGCGCAATCCGCCGCCGGGCGTCACCGCCCAGCCCATCCGGTGGTCGTGTGGTTCCTCCGGCAGCCGATCGACCAGCTCGCTGTCGCGGACCACCGCGATCAGTCGGGCCGCCGGATCGGCTGCCCCGAGCGTGCGGTCGTAGTACCCGGCGCCACGGCCGAGCCGCACGCCACGCCGGTCCACCGCGAGCGCGGGCACCAGGATCGAGGCGGCCGTGGCCACCGTGCCGGGCGGCAGGGTGGGCGTCGTCGGTTCGCGCAGGCCGTAGCGCGCCTTGCGCAGCGAATCGGCGCCCTCGTAGCGCGCCCAGCACAGCGGCCCCGGCTCGCCGGTCACCGGCAGCAACACCGTGGCGTCGCGCTCGCGCAGCGCGTCGAGCATGCGCAGATCGCCCGGCTCGCCCCGGATCGGGACATAGGCGCATACCACCACGTCCGGCCCGGCCAGCGGACCGATCGCCGCCGCGAGCGCGGCCGCCTCCGCGGCGTGCTCGGTGGTCGCGAGCTGGGCACGTTCGGCCAGGATGCGGTCACGCCACGCATATTTGGTGCGCTCACCGGGCATCTCCACAGCGACCACCCTAAGCTCTTGCCGACGCGGGATCGTCGCGACAAGACGATCGGACGCCCCACGCTGAATGGATAGGGTATACGCATGACAGCCAAGACTTCCGGTTTCCGCACTGCGGTGGTACCCGCGGCCGGACTCGGGACCCGGTTTCTGCCTGCCACCAAGACGGTGCCCAAGGAGCTGCTGCCGGTGGTCGACACCCCCGGCATCGAACTGGTCGCCGCCGAGGCCGCCGATTCCGGCGCCGACCGGCTGGTGATCGTCACCTCGCCGGGCAAGGACGGCGTGGTCGCGCACTTCGTCGAGGATCTGGTGCTGGAGAGCACCCTCGCCGAGCGCGGCAAGTTCGCCCTGCTCGAGAAGGTCCGCAAGGCGCCTGCCCTGCTCGATGTGACCTCGGTCGTGCAGGAGGAGCCGCTCGGGCTCGGCCACGCGGTGGCCCAGGCCGAATCGGTTCTCGACGATGACGAGGACGCCATCGCGGTGCTGCTGCCCGACGACCTGGTGCTGCCGTGCGGGGTACTCGAGACGATGAGCCGGGTGCGCCGCGAGCGCGGCGGTTCGGTGCTGTGCGCCATCGACGTGCCGAAGTCGCAGGTCAGCGCCTACGGTGTCTTCGACGTGGAAGACCTCACCGAGGGCTCGGAGGCCGATGTGCTGCGGGTCAGGGGCATGGTCGAGAAGCCGGCCCTGGCCGACGCGCCGTCCACCTACGCCGCCGCCGGTCGCTACCTGCTCGACCGCGTGATCTTCGACGCACTGCGCCGGATCGAGCCGGGTGCGGGCGGAGAACTGCAGATCACCGATGCCATCGCCCTGCTCATCGCCGAGGGCCACCCGGTCCATGTGGTCGTGCACCGTGGGTCGCGCCACGATTTGGGTAACCCGGGCGGCTATCTTCGAGCTGCCGTGGATTTCGCCCTCGAGCGGGAGGAATACGGTCCGCAACTGCGTGAGTGGCTGAACTTCCGGCTGAGCCCGGAATGGGATCCCCAGTCGCCCAGCGCATAGTGAGTAGTACAGCAGGCAGGCAGACGCCGATAGACACAGGAGCTCGATGCGCTCGGTTGAGGATCAGCTGATCAAGGTCACCGCGGCCGCGGTCGCACCGCGGCCGGTCCGGGTCGCGATATCCGAGGCCCAGGGTTTGCTGTGCGCGGAGGACGTCGTCACCGAGCGTCCGCTGCCCGGTTTCGATCAGGCCGCCATCGACGGCTACGCGGTGCGCAGCGTCGACGTGGCCGCCGCGGGCACCGATGTGCGCGACGAGGAGGGCGAGCTCATCGACCTCACCCTGCCGGTGGTCGGCGAGGTGGTGGCCGGTTCGCGGCAGCCCATCCGGTTGCAGCCGCGCCAGACTGTCCGGGTCGATACCGGCGCTCCGCTGCCGACCCTCGCCGACGCGGTGCTACCGGTGGACTTCACCGACGGCGGCCGCGCCAGGATCAAGGTCTTCGAGCCGGTGCGTTCCGGCGACTACGTGCGCCGGATCGGTGACGACGTGCAGCCCGGCGATGTGGCGGTCCGTGCGGGCACCATCATCGGCGCCGCCCAGGTCGGCCTGCTGGCCGCAGTCGGCCAGGACAAAGTGCTGGTGCATCCGCGTCCCCGGCTGTCGGTGATCTCCATCGGTGGCGAGCTGATCGATATCGACCGCACTCCCGGCCCCGGCCAGGTCTACGACGTGAACTCCTACGCACTGGCCGCCGCCGCGCGCGATGCCGGCGCCGATGTGAACCGCGTCGGCATCGTCAGCGCCGATCCGCGCAGGTTGCGCGATGTGGTCGAGGGCCAGCTGGTGCGTTCGGAGGTCGTGGTGATCGCGGGCGCGGTCGGCGGCTGGGCGTCGGAGCAGGTGCGCGAGGCGCTCGACGGGCTCGGTGAGCTCGAGGTCGAACGGGTGGCGATGCATCCCGGCTCGGTGCAGGGTTTCGGCAGGCTCGGCCGCGACGAGGTGCCCACCTTCCTGCTGCCGTCGAATCCGGTGAGCGCGCTGGTGGTGTTCGAGGTGATGGTGCGTCCGCTGATCAGGATCGCGCTCGGGCGCAGGCAGCCGATGCGCCGGATCGTCAACGCCCGAACCATCACGCCGATCACCTCCATGCCGGGCCGCAAGGGTTACCTGCGCGCGCAGCTGCTGCGCGACGAGGCCACCGGCGACTATCTGGTGCAGCCGCTCGGCAACGGGAACGGTGGGTCATCGCACCTGCTCGCGACGCTGGCCGAGGCGAACAGCCTGATCGTCGTCGACCCCGACGACACCGATTTCCGCACCGGCGACGAGGTTCGGGTGGCGTTCCTGGCGCAGCGCGGCTGAAACGTGGAGTCGATGAACGTCTTCCGGTCGGGGCAGCATCCCGGCTGGCCCGCCCGGCTCGGACCGGTGACCGTGCAGGCCGGCCAGGTGACTTTGCGGCCGGTGCGCTTTCGTGACGCCGCGGCCTGGAGCCGCATCCGGCTACGCGACCGCGATCACCTGGAACGCTGGGAGCCCACCGGGCGCGGGAGCTGGGAGGCGCGCAATCACGCGTCGAACTGGCCGTCGCTGTGGACCAGCCTGAAGGCCGAGGCGCGGCGGGGCGCGATGATCCCGCTGGTGATCGAGGTCGACGGGCAGTTCAGCGGCCAGCTGACCATCGGCAATATCGTGCGCGGCGCGCTGCGTTCGGCCTGGATCGGCTACTGGGTGGCCAAGGATCTCGGCGGTCAGGGGGTGGCGACGGCGGCGCTCGCGCTCGGCCTCGACCACTGCTTCGGACCGGTGGGCCTGCACCGGGTCGAGGCGACGGTGCGGCCGGAGAACCTGGCCAGCCAGGCGGTGCTGCGCAATGTGGGCTTCCGCGAGGAGGGCATGCTGCGCCGCTACCTGGAT
Source organism: Nocardia rhizosphaerae (assembly GCF_042650365.1). Classification (NCBI taxonomy): domain Bacteria; kingdom Bacillati; phylum Actinomycetota; class Actinomycetes; order Mycobacteriales; family Nocardiaceae; genus Nocardia; species Nocardia rhizosphaerae. The sequence goes on along the minus strand of NZ_JBHSBA010000005.1, from coordinate 610,627 downwards.
GTGGACGGCGAATGGCGGGATCACCTGCTGGTGGGCTTGACGATCGAGGAGGTCGTCACCACGGTGGTCGATCGCCTGGTCAGAGAGGGTAGAGCGGCACTGCCGTGAAAATTCTGTTACTCATGTGGCAGGTGTGCACGGCGCGCCTGCCACCCGGGCAGGCGCGCCCGAATTAACCTACGGACGTCGGTAGTGCGTCCACAGATGGACAACACGCAGGCGGGGACGGGAGGTGATGACCGCGATGCCGAATTCGATCTTGTGGATCGGACTCGTCGTGCTGTGGGTCTTCGTCCTGTTCCCGATCCTGGCGGACCGGCACCCCCGGATCCGCCGCACCACCGATGCCGCACTCGCCACGCGTGTGCTGCACCGTGGCGGGGACCGGCGACGGATTCGCATCGGGGCGGCAGGCGGTCACGACAGTGACCCCGACTATCGGCCCCGAGTGCTGACCAAGCGCTCCCACCGCACTGATTCGGAGGATCGGATGACGACACCGGCCGACGAGCCCGTCACCGAAGCTGACGACGAGTCGCTCACCCCCACACCGGAACTCGAAGCCACAGCCAAGGACGACCAGGTACCTGACCTGGCCGCCGAGGAGTCGGGCGGCGCAGCCGATTCCGCGGTAGGCGAGGCCGATGACGCTGTCGCCGAGCGCGATTCGGATGCCGCCGACCCGGCCGAGGCCACCGACCCCGGCGTTGCCGCCGACGTCGACGACGTGCCGGTCGCGGCGGCACGGATCCCACCCGCGCCACCGGCCCGGTTGGAGGATGTCGCCGAGCCGCCCCCGGCCGAGGACGACGACTTCGTGCCGAACCGTCGAGGTCGCGGCGGCTACGACCCCGAAGCCGACGCCATCGCCCGCGCCGCCCGCTACAGCTTCCGCCAGCGTGCCGTGCTCGGCCTCATCATCGCCGTCATCCTGTTCGCCGCCTTCGGCCTGCTGCTGAACTCGATGTTCTGGTGGGCCTGCGGCCTGTCCACCGCGGTGCTGGTCGGCTACCTGGCCTACCTGCGTAAGCAGGTGCACGTGGAGGAGGAGATCCGCCGCCGCCGCGCGGCCCGCCTCGTCCGTGGCAAGCGCCGCGAGGAAACCGTTCCCGCGCCCGCCGAGGCCACCGCCAAGCGCACCATGGACCGCGACACCGCCCGCGCCCTGCGCCGCCGCTCCAGCCTGCTCGACACCGACGACGAGGACCCGATGTTCGAGCACCTGGAAACCTTCGATCCGGCCACCGCTCGTGCCCTGCGAACCCGCGTCGAAGACCTCGGCCGCGCCGTCGGCGAGTAACTGGTAGAACCACGCTAAAACAGCAGGTCAGAGTACCGATTCGGTATCCGGGCGCAACGCCTGATACAGTGTCACAGCGCGGTTCGCCAGAGCCGCACGGGGCTATAGCGCAGTTGGTAGCGCGTCTCGTTCGCATCGAGAAGGTCAGGGGTTCGATTCCCCTTAGCTCCACTCAGGAAAGGCTCATGCTCGTGGAGAGCATGAGCCTTTCCTCGTTTCGGCCTGTTCGGTCGCCGCTTCCCGGAACTGTCGCCTGGTACGGGTTCGGGGCGCTTGGGGTGGCTTGCCGTGTGCTCGGAGAAAAATGAGTGGCGCGGGATTTCCGGGGATTGTTATGGTGCGCTTCTCCTTGTTGATCGTGAGCGGGCTATCTGCCCGGGAAGAGGTGTTGATGCCCCGGCACGCGCCGAGCGCGCCTCGCCGCGCCGTGTGATCGCGCGTCCTGTCCGCCGCTGACTTCGGCGGCGACCGGACGTGTGTGTTCCGGTGCCAAGAACTCACTCGCGTGAATCGCGCGGGTTTCGTCGAGGATCCGCTCGGCCTGCTCCTGCTGTCATTGCCTGACCTCAGCCAAGGAGTAACCGGGTGTCCACCAACACCTTCCGTACCATCGACACGTTCAGCTGCATTCGATGCGGTCTTGTCGTCTCCACCTACGCCGCCGACGGCGCGCGGCGCAATCACTGCCCGTCCTGTCTGTACTCGCGGCATGTCGTCGACCAGGTCGACGGCGGTGTGAGCGACTGCGGGGCGCGCATGTCACCGATCGCCATCGCGGTGCCGCGTAGCGAGAACTGGATGCTCATCCACCGTTGCGCCCGCTGCGACGAGCTGACCGCGAACCCGGTCTGCGCCGACGACAACCAGCTCGTGCTCACCCGGATCGCGGTACGGCCACTCGCGCAGCCGCCGTTCCCGCTCGAAACCCTCGGTTGGTGACCATGCCACGGCACACGAACCGCGACCGCCACCGTCCCCAGCGACGCAAAACGGTGCGGCACAGCCACGATGGTCACGGCGACTTCCGCTGTGTCGCTTGCCGGCTCGACATCCCCATCCACGCACCGGGCACCGCGCACCGCAACCACTGCCCGACCTGCCTGGCCTCACTGCACGTGGACCGCAGGATCCCCGGCGACCGTGCCGCAGCCTGCCGGGGCCGGATGGAAGCGGTCGCCATGACCGCGCGTGCCGACGGCGAATGGATGCTCGTCCATCAGTGCCTGGCCTGTGGTGAGCTGAGCGTCAACCGCACCGCGGGCGACGACAACGCCCTCGCGCTGCTGCGCTTGGCGGTGCGTCCGCTCCGTGACAAAGCGCTGGCGGGCCGCGCACTGCTCACCTCGGAGCCGGGACGTCCGTCAGCGCGTTCGGCGATGGCGTCGACCGTGGTGCCGGGTGTTGCGGCGCCCGCCTGAGGAGTCGCTGGGCCAGTAGCGAATTCGAGGGGCATCTCCGCCCTGCTCGGCACGCGAGCAGGGCGGAGTCGCTCGTACTGCCAGCGGTGTGCCGGTGCGCAAGCTGCGCCAGGATCGAGCAGTTACTGCCCTGATCGGGCCGGGAACACTTGAGAAAATGAGAGAATGAAGCGACACTTCTCTCATTGCCTGTTTGACTCCGATCAAGGGAGATCGAGATGACCGCGTCCGTCGCCGCACGCACCCATACCCCGGCCGAACTGCCCCCGCGCCGGGCCCTCGGCCCGGGGACCCGCACCTGGGAGGAGATCGGGCTGGTCACGTTCTCGCTGACGGCCGGGTCGGCGTTCCTGCTGCAGACGATGGAGCCGACGATCTCGGCGGTCGTCGACGAGCACTCGACCTTCCGTACCGATCCGATCGGGCGGGCGGTGCGCAGCCTCTCGTCGGTGATGATGTGGGTCTACGGCGGCGAGGAGGGAGTCGCGGAGGCCGATCGCCTGCGCAGGATGCACGCCACGCTCAACACCACCGACGCCACCGGCGTCAAACATCAGGCCCTCGCCTCGTTCCCGTGGGCGTGGGTGCTGCACACCGGCACCTTCGCCTTCAGCGAGAACGCACGGTACTTCAGCCGCAAGCCACTCAGCGAGGCCGAGAAGCGCGCGTACTACGAGGAGACGTTGCAGCTCATGCGCAACTTCTCGGTGGCGCCCAAGGAGATCCCGGCCGACCACGCCGAGTTCGAGAAGTTCTTCGCCGACGTGGTCGAGAACCACCTCGAGGCCACCGGCACGGCCCGCGACTATCTGCGCACCATCCGCTCGATCGGCGCGCCGACCTGGCTGCCCCGCCCACTGCGCCCGCTGTGGAAACTGCTGCTGGCACCGATCGGGCGCATGCAGTACTTCGTCACCGTCGGTACCACCCCGGAAGCGGCCCGCCGCAAGCTCGGCCTCACCTGGAGCGCCGCCGACGAACGCAAATTGCGCGCGCTCGGCTGGGTGATCGCGCGCCTGGTCCCGCTGTTGCCCGAGCGTGTGCGGTATTTCCCGATCGCCTACGAGGCCCGCAAGCTCGACCGTGACCGCGCCCGGATGCGCTGGGTGATCGAACACCGGCCGATCTGAACCCCGATGCCGCCCGGACGGCGAGCGCAACAGCGTTGTTCACGAGGCGAGCGTGACCTCGACCAGCTCATCCAAATCGACGTCCGATCCCACTCGAAGTGCCTCGGCGAATTCCGCGTCGCCGAGGCGCTGCCTCGCGCGCTGCTCGATGCGGGCGGCGTCGGGTAGGGAGCGGTCGGGCATGCCTCTGATCGCGTCGGCCGCGGTCAAGAGCAGGACTACGCGCTCGTCCTGTCCGGTGCGCAGGGCGAGGTCCGCGATGCCGACGAGGACCTGCGCGAGCAAGGGCGCGTGGCCCGCCATCGATGCGGCGCGAAAGGCTCTGCGCCGGTGTTCGCCCGCGGCGTCGGAGTCCGCGGCGAGGTAGCCGAGCAGGTCGTGCACCATGGCGTCGACGACGGGTTGGTCGGCATCGGCGGCGAGCAGGGTCGTCGCGCGTGCGAGCCGCGTGTGCGCGAGCGCGGTGTCGCCGCTCCATCTGGCCAGCTCCGCGCCGATCAACTCGACCTCGGCGAGCGCGGTCGGCCAGCCGGAGCGGTCAGCGCACCGCTGCGCCTCGGCGAGGGCCGCCGCGCTCGCCTCGGCGTCGTCGAGCAGCCAGTGCAGCTGGGCTTGCCGCGCGCGCATGCGGACCACGTCCTCCAGCGTGCCGACCTCGGTGACCACGGCGATCGCCTCGTCGAAAAGCTCCACCGCGGAGGCGAATTCGCCGCGCATGGCGATCCGGTCGGCCAGCTCGGTGAGCGCGAACGAGATGCCCCAGCGTTCGCCGATGGCCCGGAATTCGGTGAGCGCCTGCGCGATCAGTTCCTCGGCCGCCGAACCGGAATGGCCGAGCACGGTGCGCAGCTTGCCGAGTTGCAGCCGGGCAAGTGCGCGGACCCACGGATCGTCGTCGGCGAGCAGCGATTCGAACGCGGGCAAGAACTCGCCGGGGCCGCCGAGCATGCGTTCCAGCGCGCCGGTGAACCGCAGGGCCGGGTGCCCGCCGGTGGACTTCCTGCTGTGCGCGTACGCCTTGTGGATCCAGTCCTCGACCCGGTGCTCGTCGTCGCGGCCCGAGGTGAGGAAGTGCACGGCCAGCCCGTACACCGTCGCGCTGGTCTCGTCGTCCACCTCGCCGGGGACAGCGGCCGCGGCGAGCACGAATTCGGTGCCCGCTGCCTTGTGCCCTGCCAGCCACCAGTACCAGCCCGCGGCCGCGGCGAGGCGCATGGCCGCCTGCGCGTCGGCGGCGACGAGCGCGCCGCGCATGGCGGTCGCGATGTTGTCGTGTTCGGCGCCGAGCACGGCGAGCCAGGTCAGCTGTTCGGCGCGGCGCAGGTGCGGCTCGGCGGTGTCTGCCAATGCGGTGAAGTGGGTGAGGTGCGCCCGGCGCGCGGAATCGGTGTCGCCTGCCTCGTCGAGCCGGGCGGCCGCGTACTGCTTGATCGTCTCGAGCATGCGATAGCGGGGGTTCTCGTCCGCGGTGACCACCAGCAGCGACTTCTCGGCCAGCGCGGTGAGCAGGTCGAGTACCTCCCACCGCTCGACCACGGTCCCGTCCGCGCAGATCTGTTCGGCCGCTTCCAGATTCGCGCCACCGGTACACACCGAGAGCCTGCGCAGCACCGTCTTCTCCGCGTCGGTGAGTAGTTCCCAGCTCCAGTCGACGACAGCGCGCAACGTCCTGTGCTGTGCGATCGCGGTGCGGCTACCGCCGGTGAGCAGGCGGAACCGGTCGTCGAGGCGGCGCGCGAGCTGGTCGAGCGACATCGTGCGCAGCCGGGCCGCTGCCAGTTCGATGGCCAGCGGGATGCCGTCGATGGCCCGGCAGATCCTGGCCATGGTCGCCAGGGTGGCGGCATCGGTGCCGAGGTCCTTGCGCACCGCGCCCGCCCGATCCCGCAGCAGCGCGACGGCGGGCGCGGACGCGATCGTGGCGGGGTCGGCGTCGTCGGCGGGCACGGTCAGCGGCTCGACCTGCCACAGTGCCTCGCCGGTGATGCCGAGCGGTTCCCGGCTGGTCGCGAGGATCCGCAGCCGGGTGCACTCGCCGAGCAGCCGGTGGGCGAAGCCTGCCACCGCGTCGATCAGGTGCTCGCAGTTGTCAAGGATGAGCAGCGTCTCGCGGTCCCGGATCGCGGCGATCAGCCGGTCGAGTGGTTCGGCGTCGGGGGCGTCACCGAGCAGCGCGTCGCGCAGGCCGAGCGCCGCGAACGCGGTCTGCGCCAGATCGCCGCCTGCGTCGGTGCCGGCGAGTTCCACCAGCCAGGCGCCGTCCGGGAGATCGCCGAGCATGGTCCGCGCGGTCTCCACGGCGAGCCTGGTCTTTCCGGCGCCGCCCGGCCCGGTGAGGGTGGTGAGCCGGTGCGCCGCGAGGAGCTCGCGGACGGCCGCGATATCGGCGCGCTTGCCCACATAGCTGGTGAGCTCGGCCCGCAGGTTCGTGGTGCGCTGTGTCGGCCGCGTGCCGATCTCCCCGCGCAACAGGGCGACATGCAGGTCGGACAGCTCCGCTGACGGGTCGACGCCCAATTCGTCGGCCAGTGCCTCCCTGGCACGCTGATACACCACCAGCGCCTCCGGCCCGCGCCCCGCGGCGCCGAGCGCACGCATGAGGGCGGCGACCAGCCGTTCCCGCACCGGATGCTCGGCCACCAGATCGGTGAGCTCGGCGACCAGTTCGGCGCCGCGACCGAGCCGCAGCTCGGCCTCGACGCAGTCCTCCGTTGCGGCCAGGTGCAGGGCGTCGAACCGCGCGCTCACCGGGTCCAAGGTCGCGCCGACATCGCGCAGGGGCGCACCACGCCACAGGCCGAGCGCCTCGCGCAGCAGCTCCGCCCTGCGTGCGTCGGCACCGCCGCGAGCCAGGTCGATGAGCTGTTCGAAGCGCACCGCGTCGACCGCGCCGGGGTCCACGGTCAGCCGGTAGCCGCCCGCGTGCACCTCGACGGCGCCGTCGGGCAGCAGCCGCCGCAATCGAGACACCAGTGCTTGCAAGGCATTCGCGGCCTCGGCCGGTGGCTGCTCGCCCCAGATCAGGTCGACCAGCCGTGACTTCGGCACGGCGCGACCCGGTTCCAGCGCCAGCGCGACCAGCAGCGTCCGCAGGCGGGTGCCCGGTATCGCTATCGAACCGCCGTCTCGCGTCCTGATCTCCAGCGGTCCGAGGATTCCGATCTGCACCTGGACCATTGTGCCTCGCACGGCAACGGCCCGCGCACCCTGGTGGACACCTGTCCGAGTCGACCGGGCGCGGTGTCAGCGGGGGCGTCAGCCGCGTGTCAGGTCGGCATCAGTGGGGCTCGCGACAGTAGTGCCATCAACCGAACAGAACCACCCGCCGAGGAGCACAAGATGTACACCTTCCCGACCGCAGCCCCGATCACCGTCACCGTCGACGTGCTCGCCGCCCGCGTCACCGTCATCGCGTCCGACCGCGCCGACGCCGTCGTTCAGATCGCGCCGACCGACCCCGGTAAGAAGGCCGACGTGCGGGCCGCCGGGCAGACCTTGGTCGCGTTCGCCGACGGCGAGTTGACCGTGACGACGCCGAAGAGCTGGCGCACCAGCACCCCGTTCGGCGGCAACCCGTCGATCGAGGTCACCGTGCACGTCCCGACTGGCTCGCACCTCACCGGCACCGCCGGGGTTGGGCAGCTGCTCGGCACGGGTGACCTCGGCTCGTGCGAGCTGGAGATCTCGCTCGGAGACATCGTGCTCGAGCGCCCGCGGGGTTCGGTGGTCGCCAAGACCGCCAAGGGCGATATCCGCATCGGCGAGGCCGTTCGCGGTGACCTGCGGCTGGAGAGCAGCGCGGGCGCGCTGGAGGTGGGAATCCGGCCCGGCAGCTCGGTGCGGCTCGAGACCGCCACCGCGCTCGGCACCGTGCGCAACCTGATGGACGCGGTCGTGCCGTCGCCCGATGCCGACGACCAAGTGCGGGTCTACGCGCGAACCGCCCTCGGCGACATCACTATTCGGCACACCGTCGCGGCGTGAGTGCCCGCCGCGTGGCTGACCACGGGCCGCGTCGACCTGACGCGGCCCGTGTCAGCGCCGTATCAGGGCGGTGTCAGCCGCGCCGTCCACCGTTGCCGGTATCCCGCGAAAGGAAAGCAATGAATACCGAATACTCTGTGCCCCAAGGTCTTCCGCAGCAGCGTGATGCGGGCCCCTTCGATCCGCCCACCGCGATCACCCGCCTGCGCGAGGCCCGCCCGGTGAGCCCGCTGGTGTTTCCCGACGGGCACGCAGGCTGGCTGGTCACCGGCTACGAGGCGGTGCGCAGGCTGATGGCCGACACCCGGTTCAGCTCGCGCCAGGATCTCGGCATCGTCCACGTGCCCTACGAGACACCCGGCATGCCGGTCCAGACCGAACCCTCCCCGCAGACCCCCGGCCTGTTCATCGCCATGGATCCGCCCGACCACACCCGGTTGCGGCGCAAGCTCACCGGCGCGTTCACGGTCAAGCGGATGAAGCAGCTCGAGGAGCACATCGTCGAGATCACCGAACGGCAGCTCGACGAGATGGCCGCACTCACCCCGCCGGTCGACCTGGTGACCGCCTTCGCGCTGCCGGTGCCCTCGCTGGTGATCTGCGAATTGCTCGGCGTCCCCTACGAGGACCGCGCCACCTTCCAGGTGAACACGGCGAAATTCCTTGTGCGCGAACAGGACCTGGCCGAGAAGATGGCTGCCTACGGCGCGATGACGGCCTATCTGGCCGACCTGGTCATCCGCAAACGCGCCGAACCCGGCGAGGACATCCTCTCCGACGTGGCCCGCGACGCTGATCTCAGCATCGAGGAACTGGTCGGCATCGCCTTCCTGCTGCTGCTCGCCGGCCACGAGACCACCGCGAACATGCTGGCCCTCGGGACCTTCGCGCTGCTGGAACATCCCGAACAGCTGGCCGCGCTGCGCGCCGACCCGGACCTGGTGCCCGACGCCGTCGAGGAACTGATGCGCTACCTATCGGTGGCCGACATCTTCTACCGCTACGCCACCGAGGACATCGAGCTGTGCGGCGAGACCATCGGCGAGGGTTCGACCGTGGTGATCTCGCTGCTCGCCGCCAACCGCGATCCCCTGCGCTTCCACGACCCCGATCGACTCGACGTATACCGCACCGCCCGCGGACATACCTCCTTCGGCCACGGTGTGCACCAGTGCCTCGGCCAGCAGCTGGCCCGCATCGAGATGCGCGCCGGATTCGCCGCCCTGATCCGCCGCTTCCCGAACCTCGAACTCGCCGTTCCCGCAAGCGAAGTGCCGCTGCGCAGCGATATGAACATCTACGGCGTCCACGCACTGCCGGTGACCTGGACGGACGCCGACCGATGAACGGCAGGCGCATCACCGCCGACCGCGACCGCTGCATCGGCGCGGGCATGTGCGCCCTGCTCGCGGGCTCGATCTTCGATCAGGACGACGGTGACGGCCGGGTGCTGGTGCTCGATCCGGTGCCGCGGGGTGAGCTCGGTGCGGTGCTGGAGGCGGTGGCGGTGTGCCCGTCCGGGGCGTTGTCGCTCGACGAGGGGTGAGGGGAGGTCACCAGGTGGCGGGTTCGGACTCGCGGAGGCGGCGGTCGGCGCGGTCGATCCAGGTGGTGAAGCCGGCGGTGAGGTCGGGGATGGCGGCGGGGCGGACGGTGAGGCGGTCGGGGGTGCGGATCTGGAGGTAGCGGCCGTCGTCGGTGACGTCGATCCACTGGGTGGTGAACCAGGGGGCGGGGCGGTCGAGGATGTGGCCGGTGAACAGGCGGGCGTAGCCGCTGCCGTCGATGGGGCGGCGGGTGAGGGCCTCGTACTGTTCACGCGGGGTGCGCCGGGCGTAGGAGGTGGGCGACGGTGCGGACTGCAGGTCGGCGGTGGGGAAGGCCAGGGTCGAGTGCGAGCCGGGACGGCAGTTCGGGACGCGTGCCGAAAGGCGTTGCGCGAGTTGGTCGGCGGGGAAGAGGCGGGCGTGGATCGGGCCGTCGACCTCGTCGACGGTGGCCTGTGCGAGGACGACGCCGTGCTGCTGGTTCGCGGCGCCGACGATCCGGTACTCGCGCAGGTCACCCTGGTCGGTCGCGGTGGAGCCGCCCCTGATCTCGATGCGGAACCGGCCGAAGGTCAGGGTGTGCAGAGCCAGCCGAATCAGCTCCATCTCCTCGGCGTCGAACGAGGCGAGCACGCGAGCGCGATTGGCCTCGTACTCCTCCACGGTGCGGTACTTGCTGAGCAGGTGCAGCGGCCGCGGGAAGCGGTCGATACCGTCGCTGTACCACAGCGCCGCGAAATCATCCGGCTCCCAAACCCATTCGGCCACGGGTGTGCTCCTCAGTGCTGCGGGGGTGCCGGGGTGGTCGCCGACGGCGCGTCACCACCGATCACCCCGCCCGCGATGGTGCGTGGCTGCTCACCGAGCAGCTCCTCGGTGTTCTCGGCGTTGACAAGGTAGTCCGGGAGCTTGTGCTCGTCGTCGCCCTCGCCCTTGCCGCGCGCTCCCGGCGCGCCCATCATGCCGGGCATGCCCATGCGGCCCGTGCCGCCGCGTGCGGCACCTGCCGCGGCCGCGTTCGACCCGGGGGTGCCGGAGCCAGGGGAGCCGGCGACGGTGCCGCCCGGTGTGGGAGCCGACGGACTGCCCGAGCCGGGTGCGCCCGAGCTGCCACCGCCGCCGGGCGAACCCGTGGTGCCACCGGGGGTGAGGGTCGACGGGGTCGTCGGGCTCGTTCCGGCCGGGTTGGTCGAGGTGTCGGTGGGGGTGGTGCTGCTCGCGGTGGTGTCGTCGTCGCCTGCGGTGTCGTCCTCGTCGGTCGACTCCGACTCGTCGTCGGTGGTGGTGTCCTCGGTCGTGGATTCCTGCTCGTCGGTGGGGGTTTCGGTGGTGGCGGGATCGGTGGTGGCGGGATCGTCACCGTCGTCGGTGCCGCCACCGGTGCTGTCGTCGGTGTTGCCGCCGCCTGAGCCGTCGTCGTCGATCGTGGGGTGCAGCGGGTTGGTCGGACTGATGGGAGTCGGCAGCTTGGGGACGCCGCCGTCGGCGGTGCCGAACGGGGTCACGTAGTGGTTGCCCATCACCTCCCGTGCCTTTTCCTCCGCGTCGTCACGCTCGTCGTCTTTGAGCCCGAACCAGGTAGTCGGCGAGCCCCAGCTGAACGGCTCGACCACCTCTGGCAGATTCTCCTTCGTCGTGGTGATCGCCTGCGCCGTCTCGCCCACCCGCGTGGCCAGCGCCTCCAGCTCCGGGGTCAGCTCGGCCGCACGCTGGGTGTAGTTGGTGATCGCCGTCCGCGTCGTCTCGGCCGCGACGCCATCCCATGCGGCCGCGCTCGCCCGATTCATCCGCGCGGCGAAATCGGTGACACCCTGTCGCCACTTCTGCGCGATCTGCGAATACTGCCCGGCTGCCGCGACCGCATTGTCGGTGGGCTGCAACGGATTGAACGCATTGTTGATCTGCTCGTGGCTGAACTCTTTCGGCGATTCTTTCGCCGTGATCTGTGGATCCTCGAAAACCATTGCCGCGTCCTCAGACTCGATCTTCCGGGGCGTCGCCGCCGCCCGGTGTGCCTGGTTGTGGGGTCTCGGCCATCATCTCGTTGTACCTGGTGGCGAATTCGGCGTCGGTCGCCTGGAGTTTCTGGGCGATCGTGCGGTGGAGGACCTGGAGGTCTTCGACGATCTGGTAGTGCTGTTCGAGGACGGCGTGGACGCTGTTGTCCGAACCGCTACCCTTTTCGCGGAAGCGGCGGACCAGGGTTTGGGCGGAAGTCAGTTCGGGGACGGCTTCGCCCAGGCCCCAGACTTCGCGCTCGGAGATCGCTGTGGCTGTTCGCTGCAGCTCGCGAATCAGGTCGATGAAGGTCTGGCATTCGCGCTCGATGTAGACGAACTCTTCCGCGTCCAACCGGACACCGCCGCCGAAGCTCACCGACAGACGCCCCTCCTGTGCCTCCGTCAGCAGATCCTGCAACGGTCGGTCATCGGTCATCGCTCGCTTCCTCCCCTGGTCGATCTCGTGTATCTGCTCGTCAGGCGTCGTCGGGAACGAGCGGGACGACTTTCTCCGCGAGCCCTCGCGCCAGGACGCAGGTATCTTGCCCGCCGGTGAGCCTGTTCGAGTCCGGATTGTCCAGCGAGAACTCGATACTTCCCCCCTGCATCGCAACAGTGAGCGTGCAGACAGATCGTGGATTCTTGTGGTCGGCACGGTTGGCGGCGACGGCCGCCCGGCCATCGATGAGGTAGTCGTCTCGGATCGTCAGCTTCGTATTGGCACGAACCTGTTCGACAGTCAGGTTGGTTGTGGTGATACCCGCCGCGTAGCCATTGGAGACCACCCAGCTGCACCCCCGCCACTTGATCCCACCCGCCCCGTCGAAGTCGGCGTTGTTGTTCGAACTGGCCTTGTGCAGCCCCTCCGAATCCAGCACCGACTTCGGAATATCCGTGCACGGATCGAACCCAGCGGGAACCTCCGCAGCCATCCCCTGCCCACTCGTCGTCGACTCACCCCCTGCCGTCTCCCCGCCCCCGGAGCCCCCGCACCCGGCCACCGACAAGGCCATCCCCACAGCCAATACAGCCCGCTTCATCGCGCCCCTCCGAACGTCAGCCGGGCCATCCCGCCCCTCTCGGCCCACACGCTACCGACCTGCCCCACCACCAGCAACACCGATCAGTTCCGTACAGCCCTGCACCTGCGGAGATCCTATGCCCACCGGCCACGCATGACGCCAAGGTTCCCGGCTGGTCTGCATCGAATCCTATCCTTCGCCGCAGACGACACCCAGCCTCACCGCCGTGATAGTCCCTTCGTGAAGGTTCTGCACGCTGGCGGAGTCGATATCCCATTTCGCTATATCCGCTGAGGCTGGGTCGAGCGGGCTAGCAGTCATGTGGCAGCCATCTTTGTATTTTCCCCTGATGCCCCAGTTGTAGGGCTCTGGGCCAACAAGAGTGAATCGCCCACCCATGGACAAGCCGGGACCGGAAATCCTCTTAACCCAATCGTCAACTGCGGGAACCAAATATACGGCTTCGTAGGCGCATCCGCCGTTGTTTCCACAGATCGATCCAGAATACACACGCTCGTGTCCAGTTACGGTCATTTCTTCGGAATGTCTCCGAGCGACGGCGTTTGGGGTATTGCTGGCGTAGTGGTAAATCGCGATGACAAGAGCTGTAGCAATGAGCAGTAGGAAGGCTGCCCAGCGAATGAGGCTACGCCTGCGAACTACTTGCATGTATACGCACCATCAATCATGTCCGAAGCGACGCGAGCAGTTGCACGACCGAAGTGTCCAGCGAGGTTGCACCGGACCGCAGATTGGTAGCTACCTGGTAGGCGACACGACCGATCGCCCGAACTTCCTCTGGTATCACCGTTACGTCGCTACCCACGATTCCCCCTCGGAACAGCTGTACAACCCGAGTAGAACCGTACCGATCCATCGCTGCGCCGACCAGCGTGGATCTCGAGGTCGGCGAGCGGCTGCTCCGGAGTTGGGCGCCCATGGCGTTGCACGCATGCGCCGATCTCGTTCGGCGCCGGGTCAGGTCAGGGGAAGAGCCGTCCACAGCGCATCGAGCGGCACGATGTATGCGCCTTCGTCGTGCCTGAACATCCGTGGTCCGGTGCAGAACACCACTGCCGCTGACAGTCTCGGGCCGAGGCGGGTTCGCAGGCTCCGGATACCTCGTAGATCCTCGCCGTGTACTCGGCTACCCGCCTTGAACTCGAACGCGATGACGAGCCCGTCATCGGTTTCGAGGACTAGATCGACTTCGTCGCCGGTCGCGGTTCGGAAGTGGCCGAAGGAGACCGGACCGTCCCACCAGCTGACCTGCTCGAGAATTTCGCCGACGGCGAAGGTCTCGGTCAGCTGGCCATACGCGGTGAGCGTCGAGGGATCACCCGCGGCGATCTTTGCGGGGGTCAGCCCCATCCGCCATGCCGCAAGACCTGAGTCGACCAGGTGCAGTTTGGGTTGGCGGGCGATTCTGGAACCCAGTGTGGTTCCCCACGCTGGTAGACGGGAGACGAGGTAGACAGCCTCGAGTAGCCGGAGGTAGTTCTCGGCCGTCGACTTCTCCAGGCCGATTGTCTGCGCGGCGCCGGCGATATTGAGGATCTGGCCGGTACGGCTGGCCAACTGATCGAAGAGCCGGGGCATCATCTCACGTTGACGGATTCGGCTGAGTTCGAGCACATCTCGATCGAGGACGAGCTGGAGATAGTTGGCATACCAGCGGGCGCCTGATCGGCCGGCCGGGCGGCGCAACGCCAACGGCATTCCCCCGAAGTGATCCGGCGGGCGTAGTCGTCATGACCAGCGCGGCTGGTGATGACGAAATCCGACAGGGACTCACCATTCAGCAGCCGGTGCACGAGTGTTTCCCGCGTCCCATCGACCTCGCCCTGGGACAGGGGGAGCACGTCGACGATATCGACCCGCCCGGTCAGAGATCGGCCTGCTTGCGGCAGGGTCGAGTAGCGTGTCGAGCCCGCCAGGACGAATCGGCCAGGGCTGAGATCGCGATTCAGTTCGGACTTGATCGCATCGAGGAGTTCCGGCACGTGCTGATACTCATCGATGAGGATGGGGCCGGGGCCGGTTACGAATCGACCAGGGTCGTTGCGGACTGCGGCGCGGACGGCGGGATCGTCGCAATCGAGGACGTGCCGCCCCGTCACCTCGGCAATATGGCTCAGGAGGGTGCTCTTACCGACGCGGTACGTGAACCGTTCAGAACGACCACCGGCTCCTCCGCGACGCGACTTGCTATCACAGGGCAAAGGCGCCGCTTCGCCAGCCCGGTAAGAATCGCGTCCATGCTGCGCGTATGTCATTTTTCTTCCGCGTTTGCATGGACTATTTTCCGCGATTGCGCGACATATTCTCCGCGTTCGCGTTCGCGTTCGCGTTCGCGTTCGCGTTCGCGTACTCGTACCCACGGACCTGAGCGAGTCGATTGCCTCCGCGCGCACGTAAGAACCCCCTGGCCACGGGTGTGACCAGGGGGTTCGCGTGCTCGAACTCGTCAGCTCTTGGCGAGCTCCGGCGCCTTCGGTTCGTCGACCTCCGGCGCACCGTGCGGATTCGCGGCCCGGTTGGGCAGCAGCACCGCCATGACGATCACCACCAGGGCCAGGACGGCCGAGACGGCGAAGGCCAGGCGCATGCCGTCGAGGGCGGCGGTGGTGGGATCGGTGCCCGCGTCGATCAGCGAGGTGCTGCGGGCGGACATGATCGTCACCACGAGGGCGGTGCCGAAGGCGGCGGCCACCTGCTGCAGGGTGCCGAGCATCGAGCTGCCATGCGAGTACAGGTGCATGGGCAGTGCGCCGAGGCCGAGGGTGAACACCGGGGTGAACGTCGCGGCCAGGGCGACCATCAGCAGGCTGTGCAGGGCGAGCAGCTGCCAGTACGGCGTGGTCAGCGAAATCTGGGTGAAGCCGGCCAGTGCCACCGTGATGGCGATCGAGCCGGGAATCACCAGCGCGCGGCCGCCGAACTTGTCGAACAGCCTGCCGACGGTCGGGCCGAGCAGGCCCATCGCCAGACCACCCGGCATCACCAGCAGGCCGGTCTCCAGCGGGCTGAGGTGCCGCAGGTTCTGCAGGTACAGCGGGAGCAGGATCATCGAACCCAGCATCGCCAGGAACGCGACCGACATGAGCACCAGCGCCTTGGTGTAGGTGCCCGACAGCAGCACCCGCAGGTCGAGCAGCGGGGTTCCGGTGCGCTGCAGCTGGAGCTGACGCAGCACGAACGCGCCGATCAGCAGCAGCCCGCCCGCGACGATCAGCGACGGAACGGCGTAGCCGCCACCGTGGAACTTGCTCAGGCCGTAGACGAGTCCGCCGAAACCGAGCGCGGCCAGCGCCACGCTGAGCACGTCGATCGCGCCCGCTTCCGGTTCACCGACGTTCTCCAGCTGCCGTAGCCCCAGCCAGGTGACAATGCCCGCGATCGGCAACATGATCACGAACAGCCAGCGCCACGAGGCGACCTGCAGGATGAGCCCGGAGATCACCGGACCCATCGCCGGGGCCACCGAGATGGCCAGGGTGACATTGCCCATCACCCGGCCGCGGTCCTGCTCGGCGACCACCGTCATCAGGGTGGTCATCAGCAGCGGCATCATCACCGCGGTGCCACCGGCCTGGATGATCCGGCCGAGCAGCAGGACGACGAAGTTCGGCGCGAGTGCCGAGAGCAGTGTGCCCGCGATGAACACGCCCATCGCGACCGCGTAGGCCTGCCTGGTGGAGACGCGCTGCAGGAACCAGCCGGTGGTGGGGATGATCGCCGCCATGGTGAGCATGAACGCGGTGGACACCCACTGCGCGGTCACCTCGGTGACGTTCAGATCGGCCATCAACCGCGGGATGGCGTTGATCATGATCGTCTCGTTGAGGATCACCACGAAGGTGGCGAGCACGAGTACCCGGATGACGGTCGGTGTCCCACCCTTCACGGGTGGGGAGAGATCGGCTGACATGGGTACCTCCGGGAGCGGGTGGGGTCGGGTGGGCGCGCGGTCGCCCGATGCCTGGTCGCGGACGCGCGCGGCCTCGGCACCTCATGAGCAGTGACGGTGTCGATCGGTCCAACTCATCGGGCGCGAGACAGTATTCCGGTCGGCACCGACAAGAATCATCCGGTTTTCGGCGGTCGTACTCGGAACGCATGACGGGAACGCACAGGTGGAGCCCGTGTTCTGCGAGCTGGACGGTTGGCTGGTGACCCTGGTCACGCTGATCGCCGAGCCGGCCTCGGTGGGGCGTGGCATGGTGTGTTCGCCCATGTCACGGGGTATACCGGGGTGATGGGTGCATCGAGGCTGTGGCTTGCTGTGGTGGGTGTCCTCGTCGCCGTGTCGGGCGGGACCGACGCGAACGCCGATCCGGGAGCCAGGGTCGCGGGGGAGATTCCGCTCGGCGGGCGAGCGGTGCAGCTCGATGTGTATTCGCCCGCGATGGGCCGGGTGATCCAGAACAAGGTGATCAAGGCCGTCGGCGCGGGTGCGCCGACCATCTATCTACTCACCGGCGCCGGTGGTGGAGCCGATGGGATCTCCTGGTGGGACAACACCGATGTGCGTGGCTTCTTCGCCGACAAGTATGTGAACGTGGTGATGCCGGTTGGCGGTGCGTTCACCCTCTACACCGACTGGATGTCGGAGGACCCGAGCCTCGGGCGGCCGCGCTGGGAGACCTATCTGTCCCAGGAACTGCCCCGCGTCATCGACGGGGTGCTCGGTGCGAGTGGCCGCAACGCGATCGTCGGAGTGTCCATGAGCGCGGCCTCCGCGGTTGACCTGACCATTCGCGGTGGTAAGCGGTTCGCGGCCGTCGCCGCACTGAGCGGTTGCCCGTGGTCGACCGACCCGGCCGGGATCGGCTTGGCGAGCGCGCAGGCGGTACGCGGTGGCGGAAATCCCGGCAACATGTGGGGCGCGCCCGGCGGGCCGGGATGGCAGGCGCACGACGCGTTCGCCAACGCGGGCAGGCTCGCGGGCAAGACGATCTTCCTCGCCGCCGCCACCGGGCTCCCCGGACCCGCCGATCACGGTCTGCCGATGCCACCGGTGGAAGCCATCGCGGGCGCCTGCACGGCCGCCTTCGCCGGCCGGCTCGCGCAACTCGGCATCCCAGCCGTCCACGTCCACCGGCCGACCGGGGCCCACACCTGGGGTCAGTTCGAAACGGATCTGCGCGAGGCCTGGCCGCACCTGGCCGCCGCCATCGGCGCCTGACATCGCTGCCGAAGACCGGCGGCGTGGTGATGGACGTTTGACCAGCTCAGATATGGTTAGGTAGGACTCAGTACCACTCGGAGTTGCTACCATGGCGACCACCGAGCCGACCCTTCGAGAGAGTCATCAATGCAGTTCGAAATCGTCGAGCGGGACGAGACATGGGTGGCCGGTCTACCGGTCCGCAGTCCCAAGCGCGCGCTCGGTGAGCTGCGCGACCGGGATCTCGAGGCCGCGTGGTCGGCGGTCCTGCACCAGGATCTCGCCGGCCCGCTGGCCAGTGCCTACACCGACTTCTCCGGCGATCTGGGCACCTACAACACCCAGATCGTCGGCTATCGGTGCGATTCGCTCGCCCAGGTCACCCGCGGGCACCTCGCGGCCCGCCTGCCGCGTGGCACCTACGCCCGGTTCTCCTCGATCGGTAACTTCCCGCAGGTGATGACGGATCTGTGGACCCAGATCGCCTACGCCGAGGAGCACAACCAGATCAAACGCACGCACACCGGCGATTTCGAGTGCTACCCGCACGCCTACAAGATCGATCTGTATCTGGCGGTCGAGCCGCGATGAGTTACACGATCGTCGTGCGCCCCGGCGCACTGTACGGCGGGCTGGCCGTGCCGCGCGTGCATCCGAGCTTCAAGGTGAGCAACAGCGATCTCATCGACTTCCTCAAGGATCGCCTGCGCGACCGCCCCGGCGGCGCGGAACCGCTGCGCACGGTCTATGTCCCGGATTCGGCGGGCAACTGGAACGCCCTGGTGGCGCGGGAGTTCGCGGCGCCGGAGGAGGTGCCGGTCGGCGACCTCATGGTGTACGTCCCCAAGGGTGCCTACGCCCGGTTCGTCCCCAATGGCGACTATCACGATCCGGCGGAGGACGTCTGGGCCCAGGTCGACGACGCGACGGCGTCGGCGGAGATCTCGCGTGCCTACCGCGAGGAGGTCGAGGTCTGGCACGGGCCCGACACCGTCGAGCTGTTCGTGTCGATCACCGTCGATAGCTGAGTGTTAGCTAAATTCAAACCGTCCGGTCTGAACTTACCAGCTCAGCCTAACCTTACCGGTTCTGACCTGCTAATACTCCACACCTATGTGAAGGTTATCGGAAAATTAGCCACTCCTGTGGTGCAATGAACGCCGATGGCGGATACTGCACCTGTCGGCATCGGTAGGACGCGGACCGCGCGTGGGCGCGTAGCACGGAGTAGGAACACGATGGCTGTCGAAGCAGCGCGCGGCAGTGCTCGGTTGCGGTGGGTTCACCGCGCCGGCGGATGCGACGCGGTCACGCGATTCCCTGGTCGGGCTCAGCAATGATCGAACCGGATGCACCCGACAACACGTACCGTCCCATCGTGCTCGATCCGGCCGATCGAGCCGATGCGGAAACGTTGCGGCGACTCACCGAGACCGCCGGTATCCGCACCGTCGACCTGCGCGCGGGCTTGCGCGCCGAGCTGGCCTCCCTCGCCGCGCCGCCGCCGGGCCTCGACCCGGACGCGGAACGGTGGGTCTACTACCCGTGGCGGCACAGCCTCGTCGCGATCCTCGGCCCCGCCGCCTTCCGTGCGATCCGGCTGGACCGCAACCGCAACAAGCTGACCCGCGACGAACAGCGCAGGCTGGCCGAGCTGACGATCGGTGTCGTCGGGCAGAGCGTCGGGCACTCGGTCGCCTTCACCCTCGCGCTCGAGGCCTCCTGCGGCAGGCTGCGGCTGGCCGACTTCGACTCGATCGAGTTGTCGAACCTGAACCGGGTCCCCGGTGGCCTGTTCGACGTAGGTGTGAACAAGTCGGTGGTGACCGCCCGCCGGATCGCCGAACTCGACCCCTACCTGCCCGTGGAGATCTGGACCGCGGGCGTACGCGCCGACACCGCCGACGAATTCCTCGACGGCCTCTCCCTCGTTGTGGAGGAATGCGATTCGCTCGACATCAAGTTCGCGGTGCGCGAGGCCGCGCGCAGGCGGCAGCTCCCGCTGCTGATGGACACCAGCGACCGCGGGCTCTTCGACGTCGAGCGCTATGACCTCGAACCGGGGCGGGTGCCGTTCCACGGTCTGCTCGGCGAGACCACCGGCGCCCAGCTCGCCGGCCTGGAGACCAGGGCCAAGGCCCCGCACGTGCTGCGCATTCTCGACCCGGGCCAGCTGTCGGCGCGGATGGCCGCGAGCCTGGCCGAGATCGGCGAAACCGTCACCACCTGGCCGCAATTGGGCGGCGAGGTGCAACTCGGCGCCGCGATCGTGACCGCCGCGGTGCGCCGGATCGGGCTCGGCGGCAAACTGTCCTCCGGCCGGACCAGGGTGGACCTGGAAGCGGCGCTGGACTCACTGGCCGAACCGGGGCACGTCGACGACGACATCGCCGACATCGCCGACCCGGTCGAGCAACCGCCCGCCGACCCGCTGTCGGCGATCCTGGCCTGCGCCCAGCGCGCGCCCTCCGGCGGCAATGCGCAGCCGTGGCGGTTGCGCGGCACCGCGCGGTCGATCGAGATCGCGCTCGATCCGAGCGGCACGACCGCGATGGACGTGCGGTTGCGTGGCAGCGCCGTCGCGGTCGGCGCGGCGCTGCACAACGCGCGAGTCGCGGCGGCGGCGCACGGCCTGCTCGGGACCCCGGAACTGATCGTCGACGACCCGGCGGCGCCGCTGCTGGCCCTGCTCCCGCTGGCCACAGGCACCGACCCGGATCTGGCCGCCGAGTACCCGCTGGCCCTGAATCGCCAGACCAACCGCAGGCTCGGCACCGCGGCGCCGCTGCCAGGCACCGTCCTGCCCGCCCTGCGCTCCGCCGCGGCCGCCGAGGACGCCACCGTGCACGCGCTCACCGGCATCGACGCGCTGGCGGCGGCGGCCGAGCTGCTCGGTGCGAGCGACCGGGTGCGTTATCTCACCCCGCAGCTGCACACACAGCTCTACGCCGAGTTGCGCTGGCCCGGCGAGGATCTGCGCACCGGAATCGACGTGCGAACCCTCGACCCGGCCCCCGACGAGCTGGCAAAGCTGCAGGTCGGTCGCCGCACCGATGTCATGGCTCGATTGCGCGAGTGGTCGGCCGGGTCCGCGCTCGGCGAATTCACCGTCGACCGGGTCAGATCCAGCTCGGCGCTGATCGCGATCGGCTTCCGCGCGCGGGCCGGTGACGGCCCTGATCTGGCCGATTACGCGCGGGCGGGGGCCGCGGTGGAACGGGTGTGGTTGCGGGCCCAACTGCTGGGTCTCGCGGTGCAGCCGGTGTCGCCGGTGTTCCTCTACGCCGACGGATGCGCGGATTTGCGGAGCGTTTCTCCCGAGTTCACAGATACACTTGCCGGGATTCAGAGGCATTTCCACAACCTGCTGGGGATACCCGATGATGAGAACGTGGCATTGGTTCTTCGTCTGAGCTACGCCGCCGCTGCGAGTACGCGCAGCAGGCGGTTGCCGGTGCCCGGCAGTAGAAACGACGGATAGCGCGGATCGGAGACAATGTGCCTCGGCGAACGCTCGACTCACTGGTGACGCAGGTCGCCTCCGAGTTGATGGGTGTCGACGCCACCACCATGGTGGCGGCGAGCGAGCGGGTGCTCGCCGAGCTGGTCGATCATTTCGACGTCGATTTCAGCTACCTGCGCCACACCGACCGCGACAAACGGGCCACCGTCCTGGTCGCCGAATGGCCGCATCGTGCCGATGTCCCCGACCCCGACCCGCTGCACACCGTCGAGTTCGAACACGCCGACTCGGTCTTCGCCGCCCTCGAATTCGCCACCGAACCGCTGATCGTGCGCCCCAGCGGGGACAGCGCCGACTATCAGGAGACCATCCGCAAGTCCTCGGGCATCCCCGAGGTCGCCATGGCCTGCGTGCCGTTGGTCTCGCGCGGAGTGTCCACCGGTGTCCTCGGGTTCGTGAAGATGGGTGACCGCGACTGGACCAATCGCGAACTCAATGTCCTCAAGGCCATCGCGGCCCTGTTCGCCCAGCTACAGGCACGGGTGGTGGCCGAAGAACGGCTGCGATACATCGCCTTACACGACGACCTCACCGGCCTGGCCAACCGCCGCGCTCTGCTCGAGTACATGGACGAACGGCTGCGCCCCGGCCGGCCGGGCCCGGTGGCCACGTTCTTCCTCGACCTCGACCGGCTCAAAGCGCTCAACGACTTCCTCGGCCACAGCGCGGGCGACGACTTCATCCGCACCCTGGCGCGCAGGCTGGAGGAGAGCCTGCAACCCGGTGACATGATCGCCCGCCTCGGTGGCGACGAATTCGTCATCGTGCCGGTGGCGACGATGGACGCGGTCGTCGCCGAGCTGGAGGCCACCCGGATTCAGCAGGTCATCAGCCAGCGGGTCGCGGTGGGGCAGGAGTCGGTGAGCCGAGGGGCCAGTGTCGGTGTCGCGCTCGGCATTCCGGGGGAGACCTCGGTCTCGGACGTGCTGCGCCGCGCCGACCACGCCCTGCTGTCGGCGAAGTCCGGCGGTGGCAACGGGGTCGCGGTGTTCACCGACGCCATGCGCGCGCAGTTCGAACTCCAGGACGACGTGGAGCTGAATCTGCGCAGCGCGGTGTCGGACGGATCGCTGATCCTGCACTACCAACCCGAGGTCGACCTGCGCACCGGCCGGATCGTGGCACTGGAAGCGCTGGTGCGCTGGCAGCACCCGACGCGCGGGCTGTTGCCGCCCGGCGCGTTCGTCTCGGTGGCCGAGGCCACCAATCTCGCGGGCGAGCTCGGCCGCTGGGTGATCCGCTCGGCCTGCTCCCAGTTCGCCGACTGGCGACGGCGTGGGCTCGCGGCCAATGTGGTGATGCGGATCAACGTGTCCCCGGTGCAGCTGGTCAGTGCCGACTTCGTCGAACGCATCGACGACATCCTGCGCCTGTTCGGTATCGACGGCAGCTCGATCTGCCTCGAGATCACCGAGCACGTCGTCGTGCAGGACCTGGTTCGCACCAGGCTCACGCTGCGCGGGCTCAAGCGGATGGGCGTGCAGATCGCGATCGACGACTTCGGCACCGGCTACAGCTCGCTGTCGCATCTGAAGGCGCTCCCGGTCGACGCGGTGAAGATCGACCGTGGTTTCGTGCAGCGTCTCGGCAGCAGCAACGACGACCTGGCGATCGTGAAATCGATCATCGGGCTCGCCGGTTCCTTCGGGCTCGGCGTCGTCGGTGAGGGGGTCGAGACGCCGATGGCGGCCAGGACCCTGGTCGGGCTCGGGTGCTACCGCGCGCAGGGCTTCCTGATCGCCAGGCCGATGCCCGCCGAGGAAGTCGAAGCCCAGCTGCGGCAGGGGCGGATCCCGCTCGACCTCGATCTCCCGCGCGCGGGTCGCGGCGTGGCACCGAGTTGACCACGCCGGACTCGACCGGCGACTGGCTGCTGCTGGAAACCCTGGTCGAGGAGCTGGCGCCGACCGTGGTCGCCGAGGGCGCGCGGCCACGGCAGTGGAGCGGGGCGAGCTGGCTGAACCGCAGGTTCGGGAAGACCCGCGCGCAGCTGGCGACCGCGGCGGTGCACCGGTGCCGGGCCGAGCGGGCCTCGGTGCGCGAGGAGGCAGACGGATGGCGTGTCCTCGCCGAGCCGGTGCGCTGCGCGTTCGACGGGGTCCACGGCGTGCAGGTGTGGACCGGCACGGTCGACACGCCGGTACCGCCGCGGCGTCGCGTCGGCGCGTGGGACTGGGCCGCCGACACCGAGCTCGCGCACCACGGGCCCGGCCTGGAGGAGCTGATCTTCGCCCGCGACCCGGCCGACGTGCGCGTGATCCGTACGCCGCCGGACGCGTTCGGCCGCATGGTGGGGTTCGACGGCCGGGTGGAGTACTTCGCGATGGCCACCTCGCTCGAACCGGGTGGGCGCTGGCAGGGCGTGGTCGACATGCTCGGCGACGACGAGGTGCTGCGCGGTTTCCAGATGGTGGCACGGGCGGCGCCGCTGGTGCGCCGGGTGAGCGGGCTGATGCACGCCCTGCCCGAACACGGCTGGGAGAAGCCGATGTCGGATCCCGAACTGGCGATGCTGCGCGCGGTGTCGCAGCGCGTCGGCGTCGGGGTCGGTGTCATCGAATTGTCCGGCGGCCTCGTCTACGAATGGGTCGCCGAACCGCCGCCGCCGCTCGCGCCATGGGCGGTGGAACGGCCCGTTGTCGATCCCAGCGATCTGGCCGCGTTGCTCGCCGCATGCGCCGAGGTCGCCGCGGTGCCGGCGGCCGCGCGCAGGCTCACGCTGCGAGTCCGGTTCGCCGGTGGCGACTGGATCAGCGTGACCGCCGAACTGGTCTCGCTCGGCTCCGCCGCCGCAGGCCACGGGCTGCTCCGGGTCTGGACCGACGAACCGGCGTCTGGTTAGCCGCATCTTTCTCCGCTGTTCACCGGCCGTTGTCCCGGCCGGTTCCGGAGTGCACCCCCGTCGCTGAACCATCAGGGTGTGCGCATCGTGCAGCTCGCCAACTTCTACGGCCCGCGATCGGGTGGATTGCGCACCGCGTTGCATCATCTC
Source organism: Nocardia rhizosphaerae (assembly GCF_042650365.1). Lineage (NCBI taxonomy): Bacteria > Bacillati > Actinomycetota > Actinomycetes > Mycobacteriales > Nocardiaceae > Nocardia > Nocardia rhizosphaerae. The sequence goes on along the minus strand of NZ_JBHSBA010000005.1, from coordinate 586,541 downwards.
GGGGAGGGGTATGTCGCCGCGGGTCACGAAGTGGTGCTGATCGTGCCGGGGCCGCGGCGCAGCGAGGAAGTCCTGCCCACCGGGGCCCTGCGGATCACCCTGCCCGCGGTGGCGATCCCGTTCACCGGCGGCTACCGGGCCGCTGATCCGCGGCGGGTGGCCGATGTGCTCGGCGGGTTGCGGCCCGATGTGCTCGAGGTCTCCGACCGGCTCACGCTGCGCGGGTTCGGGCGCTGGGCCGGGCGGCGTGGCGTGGCAGGCGTGATGATCTCGCACGAGCGGCTCGACCGGCTGCTCGGGCAGTTCCTGCCCGGTCCGACGGCGCGGCGCTTCGCCGACGTGGCCAACCGGCGCACCGCCGACGACTACGACATGGTGGTGTGCACCACCGAATTCGCCCGTGAGGAGTTCCACCGGATCGGCGCGCCCAATGTGGAGCTGGTTCCGCTCGGTGTCGACCTGGATCTGTTCAGCCCGCGCAGGCGGGACCGGCGATTGCGTGCCGATCTCGGGGTCGCCGGGCATCCACTGCTGGTGCACTGTGGGCGGTTGTCGGTGGAGAAGCGGGTGGATCGCAGCATCGAGGCGGTGGGCGCGCTGCACCGTGCCGGGGTGCCCGCGCGCCTGGTCGTCGCCGGGGACGGGCCGCGCCGCGAATCGCTGGAACGCCGGGCCCGCACCCTGCCCGCGCTGCCGGGCGGCGCCCCCGCTGTCCACTTCACCGGTTTCATCAGCGATCGGGCGATGGTGGCGAAACTCCTCGCCACCGCGGATGTCTCGTTGGCTCCCGGCCCGCACGAGACCTTCGGTCTCGCCGCGCTGGAGGCACTCGCGGCGGGCACCCCCGTTGTCGCCAGCCGCTCGTCGGCGCTGGCCGATATCGTCACCGCCGACTGCGGCGCCATCGCCGCCGACCGCCCCCGCGCCTTCGCCCAGGCCGTCACCGATGTGCTCGCCATGCCGACCTCCGGCCGCCGCGAGGCCGCCCGCACCCGTGCCGAACAGTTCACCTGGCCCCGCGCTGTCGCGGGCATGCTCGCGGTGCTGGATCGGTGACACGGCCAAGACCGGGCTCAGCGTTCACAATTGCGCCGATCTGTCGAAAACGAGACGATCCGAGCGATTTGTGAACGCGCAGCGTGGTCTACCCGAACCTGGGCTATCCGGCCGAACGCGCGGACAGCACCGCGTCGTAGAGCTCCCGGCGAGACGCGCCGCGGGCCGCGGACACCTCGGCGCAGGCGTCCTTGAGCCGCATGCCGGAGTCGACCAGGGTTTCCACCTCGGTGACCAGATCCGCCGGGTCGGCCGAGGCCGGTTCGGCACCGGCCAGGACCACGGTGATCTCGCCGCGGGCGCCGTCGACGGCCCAGGCGGCCAGCTCGGCGAGGGTGCCGCGGACGACTTCCTCGTAGGTTTTGGTGAGTTCGCGGCAGACCGCCGCGCGGCGGTCGGGACCGAGGACGGTGACAGCATCGGCCAGACAGTCGGCGAGCCGGTGCGGCGCCTCGAAGAACACGCAGGCGCGCTGTTCGGCGGCCAGGGTGCGCAACCATTCCCGGCGCTGTCCGCCCTTGCGCGGGGCGAAGCCGTCGAAGCAGAACCGTTCGACCGGCAGACCGGACAGGGCGAGCGCGGTGGTGACCGCCGACGGCCCGGGCAGGCAGGTCACCGGCAGTTCGCGCGCCACCGCGGCCGCGACCAGGCGGTAGCCGGGGTCGCTCACCGACGGCATGCCCGCGTCGGTCACCAGCAGCACGGTCAGCCCGGCGGCGATATCGTCGAGCAGGGCCGGGATCCGCGCGATCTCGACATGGTCGTAGAAGCTCACCACCCGCCCGGTGATCTCCACCCCGAGTGCCTTGGCCAGTGACCTGGTCCGCCGGGTGTCCTCGGCGGCGATCACATCGGCCGAGCCGAGCGCATCGCGCAGCCGCTGCGACGCGTCGCCGATATCGCCCATCGGGGTTGCCGCTAGGACCAACACGGTGGGATTCCGCCTCTCCGGGAGTTCGGCCGTACCGATGCGTGCGGCGCGGTGCCAGCTGGTGGCGCCGGCCCATTCTGTCAGGTCAGCTCGACACCGATTCCGGCACCGTCTCCTTGTTCCGCAGTGCTCCCGCCGCATCGGGGTCAGCTGCCAGCGCGGCACTCGCGGCCTGCCACGCCGTGTCGTCGACGCCGAGTGCGCTCTGCAGATAGGCACAGGTCAGCTGCTGGATCAGCGCGACCCGCGCCGGGCTGGCATCGGTGGTCTCGGCAACCTCGTACCCGACGATGCCGCCGAGGGAATGCTCGCCGCCGAACACCGTGAGCAGCGACTTCTCGCCCGGACTGTGGGTGTAGGCGTCGGTGAACCAGTCCGGGCCGCGAGTGGACAGGTGCGAGTCGTCGCTATCGCCTGCGACGACGAGGGCGGGCGTGGTCATCCGCGCGAACGAGGGCCGCATGAACGGGAAGTGCTCGGCGGCGAACGGGCTGAGCTGGTCGCCGAGCCCGGTCACCGCGAGCAGGACCCCGGCGCGCACGCGCGGATCGGACAGGTCGTCGCCGGGTCCGCCGTCGGCATCGAGCACCCGAGCGCCGAGCAGGGTGCTCGCCGACTGCGCGCCCCAGGAGTGCCCGGCCACCGCGATGCGGCTGTGGTCGACCCGGCCGCGCAAGCCGGGGACCGCGGCCGCCAGCTGGTCGAGCCCGTCCAGCGCGCGCCGCAGGTCTTCGATGCGAATGCGCCAGATCTGCGGGGTGCGTGGGTCTTCGGGCGGAACGCCGATGGCCCTGGAATCCAGGTGCGTCGGCTGCACGACCACGAACCCGTTGGCGGCCCAGTAGTCGGCCAGCGGCGCGTAGCCGTCCATCGACCAGCCGTAGCCGTGCGAGAACACGACGACCGGCAGTGCGTCACCGGACGCGGGTGCGCTGACCCGTACCGCGAGGCCGGTGCCGCGGCCCGGCGCGGGCAGGACGACGGGCTTGGCCGAGATCACCGTGTGTGCTGAGGAGTCGGACATGGGAGTGCCTTTCGTTCGGCGCGACCGCGTCTGCGATGATGAATAAAACGGAACGGCGCTCCGATAACGATACGGAGCGCTGCTCCGCTTTGCAACCCTGGGAAAGGAACACCCGTGGCCACCGACAACGACGCGGCGCCGAAACGCAAGGACGCCCGGCGCAATCAGCAGGCCCTGCTCGACGCGGCCGCCGTGGTATTCGTCCGCTCCGGTGTCGACGCGCCGGTCCGCGATATCGCCGCCGAGGCCGGTGTCGGAATGGGCACCATCTACCGCCACTTCCCGACCAGAGCCGACCTGGTGATCGCGGTGTTCCGGCACCAGGTCGACGCCTGTGCCGAGGCGGGCCCGGCACTGCTGGCACAAGGCCCGACCCCGTATGCCGCGCTCGGTCGCTGGGTCGAGCTCTTCGTCGACTTCCTGGTCACCAAACACGGCCTCGCCGCCGCCCTGCACAACGACGCCGCCGGATTCGACACCCTGCACGCCTACTTCCTCGACCGGTTGCTCCCGGTCTGCGCGCAACTGCTCGACGCGGCGGCGGCCGCGGGCGAGATCCGGTCCGGCCTCGACCCATACCAACTGCTGCGCGGCGTCGGAAACCTCTGTATCGGTGCCGACTCCGATACCCGCTACGACGCGCGCCTGCTGGTCGCCCTGCTCATCGCCGGGCTGGCCGAGCCGGGCTGACCCGACGGTGTCGACTCGGACTTCACCGGGCGCACCGCATACGATCGGGGCGTGATCCCGGTGACCGAAACTCGCGCGACGCGCCAGGTGTCGGCAGTGGTCTCCCCGGGGCCGCTGCGTCCTACCCCGGACTTCGGTCCGCTCGACACCGCGCGGGGCTGGGCCGTCACCGGTGTGCTCACGCTGATCGCGGCGATCACCCGGTTCACGAACCTGAACTATCCCACCGACGCGCGCACGCCGGTCTTCGACGAAAAGCACTACGCGCCACAGGCCTGGCAGATGGTGACCGGTGGCGGGGTGGAGGACAACCCCGCCTACGGCTTGGTGGTGCATCCGCCGGTCGGCAAGCAGTTCATCGCGATCAGCGAGGCATTGTTCGGCTACAACGCCTGGGGCTGGCGTGGCACCGCGGCACTGGCGGGCACGATCCTGGTGCTGCTGGTGATCAGGATCGTGCGGCGGATGTCGCGGTCGACGCTGATCGGCGCGTTCGCGGGCATCCTGCTCATCGCCGACGGGCTCACCTTCGTCTCCTCCCGGATCGGCATGCTCGACATCTTCATGTCGCTGCTGGTGACCGCGGCGTTCGGCTGTCTCATCGTCGACCGCGACGAAGTGCGCGAACGCATGGCCCGCGCCGATCTTTCAGGCCGGGTGGGGCTCACCGACTTCGGGCCGCGGCTGGGCGTGCGCTGGTGGCGCTTCGGCGCGGGTGTACTGCTCGGTTTGGCGTGCGGCACCAAGTGGTCGGGCGTCTACTACATCATGTTCTTCGGGCTGCTCTGTGTGGCGTTCGACGTGAGTGCCCGGCGCGCCTACGGGGTGCGCAAGCCGTGGCTGGGCACCCTGGTCCGGGACGTCGGACCGGCACTGTACGCGCTGGTCGCCATTCCGCTGGTGGTGTACCTCGCGTCGTACTCGGGCTGGTTCGCCAGCGAGACCGGGGTGTACCGGTACGCGGTGGGCGATCAGGTCGGCGCCGGCGGCGCGTTCGCCTTCCTGCCCGACGCGCTGCGCTCGCTCTGGTACTACCAGGGCGAAACGCTGCAGTTCCACTCGAGTCTCACCAATTCGGCAGGCAATCACCATCCGTGGGAATCGAAGCCGTGGACCTGGCCGATGGGTCTGCGTCCGATGCTGTACTACTACGCCGACGGCACGGTCACCGGGTGCGGCGAGTCGCAGTGCGTGAAAGCCATGATGGCCGTCGGCACCCCGGCCCTGTGGTGGCTCGCGCTGCCCGCGCTCGGCTGGATGGTGTGGCGTTCGGTCGTGCGCAGGGACTGGCGCTATGCCGCCGTCCTGGTCGGCTACGGCGCGGGTCTGCTGCCCTGGTTCCTCACCCTCGACCGGCAGATGTACTACTTCTACGCGGTAGTGCTCGCGCCGTTCCTGGTGATGGGCGTCGCGCTGATCCTCGGCGACATCCTCGGTTCGGCGCGGCCGACGGGGATACCGCGCGGCCCCAACGGCACCTATCTTCCCGCCCCCGTGCACGAACGGTACGCGCTCGGCTTGCTGATCGTGAGCATTTATCTGGGGCTGGTGATCGCGAACTTCGTCTGGCTGTGGCCGATTCTCACCGCCCAGCCGATCAGTCCCGCCAACTGGCAGGACCACCTCTGGCTACCGAGCTGGCGTTAGTCGATGGCGCGGCGGACGAAGTCGACGGCCGCGGTGTCGTCGAGGCCGAGTCTGCGGATGATCGCCACGTAGTCGGCGGCAGCGCGGCCCGCGATATCGCGGGTCGGGTCGCCGGAGGAGGCGATGAAAGAGCCCTGGCGGCCACGGGTTTCGAGGACCCCGTCCGCTTCCAGTTCCCGATAGGCGCGGGCGACGGTATTGGGCGCGATGCCGAGTTCGGCGGCCAGTGCCCGGACGGTGGGGATCTTGGTGCCCGCGGTGAGCGTGCCTGCGCGGACCTGCGCGATCACCGCCATCCGCAGCTGCTCGTAGGGCGGCTGAGTGGTATCGGTGGACAGCTCTACGTGGAACACTCACACCTCGTCTCGGGCCAGCGGACAGGACATACAGCGCGGACCGCCACGGCCGGACCCCAGTTCCGAACCCTGGATGGTGAGCACCTCCACCCCGGCGTCGGTGAGCCGGGAATTGGTCATCTCGTTGCGCTCGTAGGCCACGACCACGCCGGGGGCGAGGGCGAGGGTGTTGTTGCCGTCGTCCCACTGTTCGCGTTCGGCGGCGGGCCCGTCGCGGCCGGTGTCGATCACCCGCAGTTGCGGAATTCCCATCGCCGCGGCGGCCGCGGGCAGGAACGGTTCGGGGCCGCTGATGCTGATGCGGTCCAGGTCGCTGCGCCCGGAGAAGCCGTCCTCGCGGCGAATGGTGAACGCCCGCAGGCTGTCCCGCACGCCTGGATACATCACGACCGCGTCGGTGTCGACCATGGTGCACACGGTGTCCAGGTGCATGGTGGCCCGGTTCTGCGCGATCGGCACCACCAGTACGGTGTGCGCGAGATCGTCGTCGAAGAGGCTGCGCGCCAGCGCTTCCGCGCCTGCGGGGGTGGTGCGCTCGCCGACACCGACCGCGACCACACCACGGGCGAGCAGCAGTACGTCACCACCCTCGATGGGCGCGGTATGCGACTCGTAGGCCCGGCGCACGCCGAGAAAGCGCGGATGGAAGGCGTAGACGAGATCGGTGATCGAGGTCTCGCGGCTGCGCGCGGGCAGGGCGAGGGAGGTGATGGCGACCTTGGGCCCGACCCAGAACGAGGAATCGCGGGTGAACAGCAGATTGGGCAGCGGGTCGATCACGAAGTCGGCGCCGTGATGCATCCGCCGCACCAGCGAGGTGGTGTCGGGGCCGAAGGGCAGTTCGTCGAAGGTCATGCCTGCCATCAGGATGTCGGCGAGCTGCGGTGCGTCCACCTTGCGCAGTTCGGCGGCGAGCTGGTCGGCGAGGCCGTGGCCGAGCCTGCGGGCGTCCACGGCCGCGGAGATGCCCTGGATCCTGGCCGCGCCGCTCACCGCGAGGGTCTCGCTGAGCAGGTCGGCCAGCAGCAAAACCTCCACGCCGCGTTCGCGCAGCAGCGCGGCGAAGGCGTCGTGTTCGGCTTGGGCGCGCTCCACCCACGGGATGCCGTCGAAGAGGAGTTGATCGTTGTTGCTCGGGGTGAGTCTGCGCAGTTCGTCACCGGGGCGGTGCAGCAGCACCGTCCGCAGCGTGCCGACCTCGGAGGTGACGGCCAGACGCGAGTCGGGGGCGGTTCCCATGCGAAAACCGTAATGCGGGGAGCGGGTGTTTGGCACGCAAGTCCGCGTGGACCCGCCGGGGGGAGTCGGGCCGTTTTCGTCCATGACGAAAAAACCTCAAGTATTGTTGAGGGAGTAAGCGGGAGGAGCGCAGATGACGACGGCCGATTGGCAAACGAAGGAGCTGACCCCAGGGCAGCTCTCCGAGCGTAGTGGAGTCGCAGTTTCCGCGTTGCACTTCTACGAACGCGAAGGTCTCATATCGAGTCGTCGGACCAGCGGCAACCAACGCCGCTACGCGCGCGAGACCCTGCGCCGGGTCGCCTTCATCCGGATCAGCCAGCGGGTCGGCATTCCGCTCAGTGAGATCCGCTCGGCACTCGACCGCCTCCCCGAAGGCCGCACGCCAACCCGGCGCGACTGGGAGACCCTGTCGACGACCTGGCGCGAAGACCTCGACGATCGGATCCTGCAACTCACCCGCCTGCGCGACAACCTCACCGGCTGTATCGGCTGCGGCTGCCTCTCGCTCGGCTCCTGCAAGCTCGTCAACGAACACGACCGCCTCGGTGCCGAAGGTCCGGGTGCCCGGGTGCTCGACGTCCAGTTGAACTGCGCGCGTCCCCCGCTCGGCGCCTCCGGCCAGGGCGATTCCGATCTGCCCGCGGGGTCGGTGTGTACGCCTTACGCGGCTGAATAGCCTGGGCGACAGTCTATCTCGCGGCGAATCTGCCACGCCGTCGGCGAAGGGAATCGCCGCTCCGGTGTGCCCGATACGGCATGATCGCGGCATGACCTCCTTGGACGCGAAAGCGAAAACCCTGCTCGCCCTGCACCAGCCAGGTAACCCGGTGGTGCTGCCGACCGTATGGGACGCGTGGTCGGCGAATATCGCTGCGGCCGCCGGATTCTCGGGGCTCACCATGGGTTCGCACCCGGTGGCCGACTCGGTCGGGCGCAGTGACGGTGAGGGGATGAGCTACGCCGAGCTGCTCGCGCGCGTCGCCCAGGTCACCGCGTCGGTGGACCTGCCGGTATCGGTCGACATCGAATCGGGCTACGGACTCGAGCCTGCCCGGCTCATCGAGGGCCTGCTCACCGCGGGTGCGGTCGGGCTCAATATCGAGGACACCGTGCACAGCGAAGGCAAGCGGTTGCGCACGCCCGAGGAACACGCCGAGCTGGTGCGTGGGCTGCGCGCGGCCGCCGATGCCGCGGGCGCGCACGTGGTCGTCAACGCGCGCACCGATCTGTTCCTGCGGGCCGACGGTGACGAGGCCGACCGGGTCGACCGCGCGATCGCCCGGCTGGGCCTGGCCGCCGAGGCGGGCGCCGACGTGCTGTACCCGGTGGGCAGGCACACCGACGAGGTCCTGCGCAGGCTCACCGGCGAACTGCCGTTGCCGGTCAACGCGATCGGGCTGCCGGACACCCCGGCCAAGGAGCATTTCGCCGCACTCGGTGTGGCCCGGATCAGCTTCGGCCCATTCCTGCAGGCCGCGCTCGGTGCCGAGGCGAACACACTGCTCGCGGGCTGGAAGTAGCCGCCTGACGGAAACAACACAGCGGCGGCGCACCTGATCGGGGCGCCGCCGCGGCACGACAACGGGTTACTCCTTGGGCTCCACGTAGCGCGGGAACACCGGCTCCGGCGCGGGCAGCGCGGTGCCAGGTACCAGCGGTGTCGCGATATCGGCGAAGGTGCGGCCCTCCTGGCCGAGCAGGTCGAGGATCTTCGCCGCCGAACCCGGCATCACCGGCTGCACCAGGATCGCCACGATGCGGACCACCTCGAGCGTCACGTAGAGGACGGTGGCCATCCTGGCCAGATCCTCCTCGGTGCCCGACTTGCGCAGCGCCCACGGCGCGTTGGCGGAGAAATAGCGATTGGTCTCGCCGAGCGTCAGCCAGATCGCCTCTAGTGCCAGGTGCATCTGCTGCGCGTCGAACTCGGTCCGGCAGCGGTCGAGCAGGGCGCCCGCCCGGTCGAGCAGGGCGCGGTCGTCCGCGGTGAACTCGCCGGGCGTCGGCGCCTTGGCGTCGCAGTTCTTGGCGACCATGGTCAGGCTGCGCTGCACCAGGTTGCCGAACTCGTTGGCCAGGTCGGCGTTGATCCGGCCTGCGATCGCGTCGTTGCTGTAGCTGCCGTCCTGGCCGTAGGAGATCTCGCGCAGCAGGAAGAAGCGCAGCTGGTCGAGACCGTAGGTGGCCACCAGTTCCAGCGGGTCGACGACATTGCCCGTCGACTTCGACATCTTCTCGCCCTTGTTGTACAGGAACCCGTGCACGAACACCCGGTCCGGCAGCTCGATCCCGGCCGACATCAGGAACGCGGGCCAGTACACCGTGTGGAACCGGGTGATGTCCTTGCCGATGATGTGCACGTCGGCGGGCCAGAACCGCTGGAACGCCGCCGAATCGGTGTCGGGGAAGCCGACGCCGGTGAGGTAGTTGGTGAGCGCGTCCACCCACACGTACATCACGTGATCGGGGTGGCCCGGCACCGGAATACCCCAGTCGAAGGTGGTGCGCGAGATGGACAGATCTTTCAGTCCGGCCTTGACGTAGCTGACGATCTCGTTGCGCCGGGTCGCGGGCGAGATGAACTCGGGCCGCTCGTCGTAGAGCGCGAGCAGCTTGTCCTGATACTCCGACAGCTTGAAGAAGTAGTTCGACTCCTCGGTCCAGGTGACCGGGGTCTGCGTCTCGGTGGATACGCGGGTGCCGTCGTCGAGGAGGGTGGTCTCCTCCTCGGTGTAGAAGGCCTCGTCGCGCACCGAGTACCAGCCGGAGTAGTTGCCGAGGTAGATGTCGCCGTTGGCGAGCATGCGCTCCCAGAGGGCGATGCTCGCGGCCTTGTGATCGGCGTCGGTGGTGCGGATGAAGCGGTCGAAGGAGATGTCGAGCGCTTTGTCCATCGCCTCGAAGACGTCGGAGTTGCGAGCAGCGAGGTCCTGAACCGGGATGCCTTCGGCGGCCGCGGTCTGCTGCATCTTCTGGCCGTGCTCGTCGGTGCCGGTCATGAAGAACACGTCGTAGCCGTCGAGCCGCTTGAACCGGGCAAGCGCGTCGGTCGAGATGTACTCATAGGCATGGCCGATGTGCGGCGCACCGTTGGGGTATGCGATGGCCGTGGTGATGTAGAAGGCTTGCCGCTCGCTTCGCTCGCTCATGATGAGCACTACTGTAATCCGCGTGGCAAACCAGAATCGTCCGGCTCCGCCCCTTCCGCCGCCGCTCGCGCCGCTGATCGACGCACACACCCACCTCGACGCCTGCGGTGCGACCGATGCCGCAACCACCGCGGCGATCGTGGACAGGGCCGCCGAGGTGGGCGTCGGCCAGGTGGTGACGGTCGCCGACGATCTGGCCGCCGCGCAGTGGGCGGTCGAGGCCGCGCACTGGGATGAGCGCGTGTACGCCGCCGTCGCACTGCATCCGACCAGGGCGAACGCGCTCGACGACAAGGCGAAGGACGTACTGGAACAGCTGGCGTCCGATCCGCGGGTCGTGGCGATCGGCGAGACCGGGCTCGACTACTACTGGCCGGGCAAACTCGACGGCTGCGCCGATATCGAGACCCAGATCGAGGGTTTCCGCTGGCATATCGACCTGGCCAAGCGGGCACGGAAACCGCTGATGATCCACAACCGCGAGGCCGACCACGACCTGCTCGCCGTGCTGCTCGACGAGGGCGCGCCGGACACGGTGATCTTCCACTGCTTCTCCTCCGACGCGGTCATGGCGCAGGCCTGCGTGGCCGAGGGCTATGTGCTCAGCTTCTCCGGCACCGTCAGCTTCAAGAACGCGCACGAGCTGCGCGAGGCGGCCAGGCTGGTGCCCGACGAGCAGATCCTGGTCGAGACCGACGCGCCCTATCTGACCCCGCACCCGTATCGCGGGGCGCCCAACGAGTCGTACTGCCTGCCGTACACCGTGCGCGCGCTGGCCGAGGTGCGCGAGCAGGACCCGGCCGAGCTCGCGGAGCTCACCACCGCGAACGCGCGGCGGCTGTACCGCATCCGGTAGTCCGGTTCGTCCGGTCGGTAGGGGACTGGACATCCTCGTGCTCCGGTTCACAACGTCGCCGCTCAGACCGTTATCTACCAGCGATGTCTATACCGAATCGTGATCCGGGATCCCGCTGATCGGACGGCTGGGTGTTGTCTCACGCATAGCCTGCCGTTATCGTTCTGTAACCATGTCGGCTTTCGCGCGGATCAACTCGTCTCGCTCGCCGCTGCTCTACGCGGCGGTGGCGGCCATGCTGCTGACTCTCCTGGTCGGTGGGGCGCTGGCGATCGTCAACCACAAGACTGTCGCGCTGGTCGTCGACGGCGAGCGGATCGAGCACAGCACCATGTCCCGCGAGGTGCGCGCGATCCTGGCCGACGCGGGCTACGAGATCTCCGACCACGACGACGTGCGCCCGGCCGCGGACACCACGGTGGGCGACGGCGCCACCATCACCCTCAACCGCGGCCGCGAGATCACCATCACCGTCGACGGCGCCGAGCGCACGGTATGGACCACCGGCAGCACCGCGGGCGAGGCGCTCGCCCAGATGCAGATCCCGGCAGACACCCACGTCGTGCCGACCCGCACCGAGAAACTGCCACTGGCCGGCGCCGAACTCAGCGTCTACACCCCGCGCACGATCACCCTGGTCGACGGCGGCGGCGACCCCGTCGACGTGCGTCTCGCGGCCCCGACCGTCGGCGAGTTCCTCGCCGCCGCCGGCGTCCCACTGCGCAACGAGGACTTCGCCGAGCCCGCCGCCGACACCCCGCTCGACGCGGACATGCGGGTCACCGTCACCCGGCAGCACGTCGAGGAACGCACCGAGACCCTGCCGCTCGAACCCGACGAGCAGGTGATCGAGGACGTGACGCTGAACATGAGCCGCACCGTCGTCGAGAACCCCGGCGTACCCGGCCTGCACGAGGCCACCTTCGCCGTCACCATGACCAACGGCGTCGAATCGAACCGCGTGCTCACCAACTCCAACGTCATCACCCCGGCCGAACCCAAGGTCATCCGCAAGGGCGCCAAGCCCGGTACCGAGGTGCCGCCGGTCCGCGACGGCGAGATCTGGGACGCGCTGGCCCGCTGCGAGTCCACCGGCAACTGGTCGATCAACACCGGCAACGGCTACTACGGCGGCATCCAGTTCGACCAGAGCACGTGGGAGCGCCAGGGCGGCCTCAAGTACGCCCCGCGCGCCGACCTGGCCACCCGCGAGGAACAGATCGCCATCGCCGAGATCACCCGCGCCCGCCAGGGCTGGGGCGCCTGGCCCGCCTGCACCGGACGCCTCGGGCTGAGTTGATTGGAGCGCTGGCGCGCTCGTGTCGCGGCCCCTTGGTCCCCGTCGATCAGGCGCCGTTTCTTGCTCCTTCGTCGCTTGCGAAACGGCGCCTGATCGACGGGGACGGCCGCGACCGCCGCTGCGCGGCGTGACCCTCCTCGGGGTCGGGTCGTGCGGGGCTGGGTGGGGTGTGGAGCTGCGAGGTTTTGGTTGAGCCGCTGGCCTGCTGGGGGTGCGGTGTCTTTGGCTCGTCGGTCGTGCGCCGTTGGCTTGCTCCTTCGTCGCATGCGCCACGGTGCCTGGTCGACGGGGTGGGCCGCGACCGCCGCTGCGCGGCGTGACCCTCCTCGAGGTCGGGTCGTGCGGGGCTGGGTGGGGTGTGGAGCTGTGGTGGTTGGTGGGCCGCTGGCTTGCTCGGGGTGCGGCTTCCTTGGTCTCGTCGGTCCGGCACCGTTGCTTACTCTCTCGTCGCTTGTGTAGTGGCGCCTGATCGATGGGACGGGCGGTTATCGCCGCTGACGTGGCGGGGGTTCTGTCGGGCTCGGGTCGTGGGGGGGGGGGCTGGCTGAGTGGTGACGCTTTCGTTGCGGTGCCTGGGCACGAGTCGGGCGGGATCGGGGTGGTGTGCCGTCGGGTTTCGGCTTGTCGGGTGGGGTGGGCTCGGGCGGGAGGGGTACCGTGCTTGCGTTTCGCCGGGTCCGCTGTGCTCGTGCGGTGGCCTCGGCTCGATGACGAGTCGGAGGGTGGCTGTGATGCGTGCGGTTTCGGCTTGGCGGTGGGTGGTCGCCGCGCTGGCATTGTCTACGGGGATCGGTGGGGGGCTGCCGGTCGCGCAGGCGCAGGCGCCGGAGCCGGGGGTAGCGATCTCGGTGATCCCACAGGCCGATGGCTTCCACGGGATGTCCGGGGCGCAGGTCATCGAGTACTGGACGCGCGGGGTCGGTGGGGTCACCCAGCCGGCCAGCGGTGCGCTGTATCTGCCGAGCGGGGAGGCGCCCGCCGGTGGCTGGCCGGTGATCACCTACGACCACGGCACGACCGGGCTCGGTGCCGGGTGTGGTGGGCAGTCCGATCCGGCGGGCGCGCCGTGGCCGGAATCGCAGGAGCCGCAGGACGTGTTCCTGCGGCATCTCGTGGCCAAGGGCTTCGCGGTGGTGGCGCCGGACTACCTGGGGCTCGGCCGGTTCGACACCGGCCCGCACCCCTACCTCGACATCGACACCGAAGCCACCGCGACCCTGGACATGCTGCGCGCGGCGCGCTCGGTGCGCGACGACCTGTCGCCGGTGTGGCTGGCCGCAGGCATGTCGCAGGGCGGGCACGCGGCGCTCGCGACCGCGCACCGGCAGCCCGATTACGCCCCCGAACTCGACTTCCGCGGCACCATCGCGATCGACCCCGCCTCCGATGTGGAGAAGGTGGCGCCGCTGCTCGGCCCCGGCAATCCCGACCGGGTGCGCGGCGGCGTCCTCGGCTTCTCGTCCAGCATCCTGGCCGGTCTGCGGGCGGCCAGGCCCGAGGCGCACGTCGACGAGTACCTGACCCCGGTGGGCCGCGCGGTGCTCGACGACATCGGCACCCGCTGCCAGGACGCCATCGACGACCGGGTCGCCGACCTCACGCTCGGAGCCATGCTCACCCGCTCGCTCGGCGAGGAACCGCTGCGGTCGGTGATGGCCGACTACATGACCGTGCCGACCAGCGGCTACAACGCGCCGATCCTGTTGCTGCTCAACGCCACCGACCGCACGGTGCCCTCGCCGCTGCACGCCGCGCTGGCCGCGCAGTTCGCGGCGAACGGGGTCGGATTCGAGTCGGTCGTCGGCACCGGGAGCCACTGCGAGCTGAATCCGGCGATGTGGGATGCCATCGACGCTTTCCTCGACCAGGCGGTGTGAGTGGGTTACCGAAGCGCTGCCTGTCGCGGGTGCGGCGCGCCGAGCATCCTCGCCGGACTGCGCGAGACTCACCCCGAGGCCGAGGTCGACTCCTACCTCACCCCGCTCGGCCGCGAGCTCGTCGACGCGATCGGTACCGAATGCATCGATGACACGGTGGGCAACGTCAAGGGCCTGGCGATGGGCGACATGTTCTCCGGCCCGCCCGCCGAAGGTCCGCTGCGGGCCGCGCTCACCTCCTACATGGCCCTGCCGACCAGCGGATACGACGCGCCGATCCTGTTGCTGCTCAACGCGGCCGACGTGGTGGTGCCCTCGCCGCTGCACGCCGCACTGGTAGGTCAGTTCGGGTGGTGTCGAGTTCGAGACGGTCACCGGGCTCGGGCAGCACACTGTGCTGAATCAGCAGATGTCGGACGCGCTCGACGCCTTCGTCGCCAGGGTGCACGCCGCTCCACCACAGCGCTGACGTCGCCGGATCGGCGAGGTTGGTAGGTTCTAGCGGTGCCAGAACCTGAGATTCCCGCGCGCGGCAGCGCCGCGCTGCTCGGTCCCGCCGAGGTGCGGACGCTGGCCGAGCGTTTCGGCGTTCGGCCGACCAAGCAGCTCGGGCAGAACTTCGTGCACGACGCGAACACGGTGCGCCGCATCGTGTCGGCCGCCGGTGTCGGCCCAGCGGACATCGTGGTCGAGGTCGGTCCAGGTCTCGGCTCGCTGACCCTGGCGCTGCTCGACGTGGTCGACCGGGTGGTGGCCGTGGAGATCGATCCGGTGCTCGCGGGTCACCTCCCGGAAACCGTCGCCGATCGCGCGCCCGGCCTGGCCGATCGGCTGGCGGTGGTGCAGGCCGACGCGCTGCGGGTGCGTCCGGATCAGCTGCCCGTCGCGCCGACCGCGCTGGTGGCGAACCTGCCGTACAACGTCGCGGTCCCGGTGCTGCTGCACCTGCTCGCCGAACTGCCGAGTATCGCGGTGTCGCTGGTGATGGTGCAGGCCGAGGTGGCAGACCGGCTCGCCGCCGAACCGGGCAGCCGGGTGTACGGCGTGCCGAGTGTCAAGGCCGGTTTCTTCGGCACGGTCCGGCGGGCGGGCGCGGTGGGTACGCAGGTGTTCTGGCCGGTGCCGCGGGTCGAGTCGGGACTGGTGCGGATCGATCGGTACGCCGAGCCGCCGTGGCCGATGGACGACGCGCATCGCAGGCGGGTGTTCGAGGTGATCGACGCCGCGTTCGCGCAACGCCGAAAGACCTTGCGCGCGGCGCTGTCCGGCTGGGCGGGCTCGCCGGCGGCGGCTGAGCGCAGATTGGTGGCGGCCGGAATCGACCCGACCGCGCGAGGCGAGACCCTCGACACGGCGGCCTTCGTCCGGCTGGCCGGGCAGGACTGAACCCGCAGTACATCGGCTGTTCACCGGGCGACCGCGGCGCGGCCTGTGAAAGCGATTGTGGACAACCGGTTTTCGCGGGTTCCGGAGTTGATCATGATGCGCGGCGGCGCGTACCCGGCTGCGTGGCACGATCGCGTGCCGGTGCCGTCCGCACGCAGATGTGGATGTTGCTGTGGATGATTCGGCTGCGCGGTCCGCGCGTGAACTGCTGGTGAACGACTCGGGCCCGAGGTGCCACCGGAATCGGTGTCACCTCGGGCCCGGCGATGATCGGCGCGAGGCGTCAGGATGCCGCCAGGGCGTATCCGGCCTCGTCGACCGCGGCCGCGACATCGGCCGGTGCGAGCTCGCCCGCGCTGTCGACGCGCACCAGCCCGCTCGCGAGATCGACATCGACGCCGGTGACACCGTCGATCTTGCCGATCTCCTGCTTGACCGAGCTCACGCAGTGCCCGCAGGTCATCCCCGTCACGGTGTAGGTGCTGGTGGCCATGGCCGCCTCCTTCGCTGTTCGATCCTCCGGTCCGGGGGCGTTCCCCGATATCGCCAAAATACCCCCCATGGGTATGTTGCGCAACCCCGCGCCGCCGGGAATCCCGGCGCGGCGGCCGGGTCCGGGATTCGACGCACGTACTCATCGGTCTCACCCGTTACGCTTGGTGATCGTGCTGTCAGTTGTGCCCAGCCCGGTCGTCGTGCGCGCGCCTTCGAAGGTGAACCTGCATCTCGGAGTCGGTGATCTGCGCCCCGACGGGTATCACGATCTGACCACCGTCTTCCAGGCGCTTTCCCTCGCCGACGAGCTCGAACTCGCGCCGTCGGCCTCGCTCACCGTCCGGGTCACCGGCGAGGGCGCCGCCGAGGTGCCCACCGATCGCACCAATCTGGTGTGGAAGGCCGCTGTGCGGCTGGCCCACCTGGCCGGGCGCGCGCCACTGGTGGAGATCTCGATCACCAAGGGTATTCCGGTGGCGGGTGGGATGGCGGGCGGCAGTGCCGACGCCGCGGCGGCGCTGGTCGGGCTCAACGAACTGTGGGATCTCGGCCTCGGCCGCGACGAGCTCACCGCGGTGGCGGCCGAACTCGGCAGCGATGTGCCCTTCGCCCTGCACGGCGGCACCGCGCTCGGCACCGGACGCGGCGAGCGGCTGCTCCCCGTCCTGTCGCGCAACACCTTCCACTGGGTGCTCGCGCTGGCCAAGGACGGGCTGTCCACCCCGTCGGTGTTCGGTGAGCTCGACCGGCTGCGCGCCGAGGGCGAGCCGCCGCGCCTCGGCGACCCGCAGCGACTGCTGCAAGCACTCGCCGCGGGCGACCCGCACACCCTCGCCCCCCTGCTCGGCAACGACCTGCAAGCCGCGGCCCTCTCGCTGAAACCGGACCTGCGTCGCACCCTGCGCGCCGGTGTCGGCGCGGGCGCACTCGCCGGCCTGGTGTCGGGCTCCGGCCCCACCTGCGCCTTCCTGTGCGAGTCCGAGGAATCCGCGATCGCGGTCGCCGCCGAACTGGCGGGCGCGGGCGTCTGCCGCAGTGTCCGCACCGCCACCGGCCCGGTCCCCGGCGCTCGCGTGCTCGACCCGGAGTCGCAGGGCAAGCGCTGACCACGGGTAGGCTCGCCGGGGCCGAACACCCACGCGGAAGGCGGGCGAAGAACATCCATGTCCAACCTGATCAACCTCGAACAAGTCTCCAAGAGCTTCGGCATCAAGCCGCTCCTGGACGACGTCTCCCTCGGTGTGCACGCGGGGGAGCGGATCGGGGTGGTCGGGCTCAACGGTGGTGGTAAGACCACCCTGCTCGAAGTGCTGACCGGCCTGGAGGAGCCCGACAGCGGGCGGGTGAGCCGGGTCGGTGGGTTGCGGATGGCTGTGGTCACCCAGCGCGGCGTACTGCCCGATGACGCGACGGTCGGATCGGTGGTGCTCGCCGGGTTGTCCGACGACCTGTCCACCGCCCAGATCGCCGAGCACCAATGGGCCGCCGACGCCCGCATCCGCGCGGTGCTCGACGGCATCGGCATCGCCGACCTCGGACTGGACACCCCGGTCACCAACCTGTCCGGTGGCGAACGCCGCCGGGTCGCGCTCGCCGCCGCTCTGGTGCGTGACCTGGATCTGCTCGTCCTCGACGAGCCGACCAACCATCTCGACATCGAGGGCGTGCAGTGGCTGGCCGAACACCTCGTTGCCAGGCGCACCGCGCTGGTCGTCGTCACCCACGATCGCTGGTTCCTCGACACCGTCGCCACCCGCACCTGGGAGGTCGTCGGCGGCAAGGTGGAGACCTACGAGGGCGGCTACGGCGACTGGATTTTCGCCCGCGCCGAACGGGCCCGCCAGGCCGACGCCACCGAGGCCCGCCGTCAGAACCTCGCCCGCAAGGAGCTGGCCTGGCTGCGTCGCGGGGCCAAGGCCCGCACGTCCAAGCCGCGCTACCGGGTGGAGGCCGCCGAAGCCCTGATCGCCGACGTGCCGCCGCCGCGGGATGCGGTATCGCTGGCGGCGTTCGCGCGCAAGCGGCTCGGGCGCGTGGTGATCGAGCTGGAGGACGCCCGCCTCACCACTCCCGACGGCCGGGTGCTGGTCGACGACCTGACCTGGCGGCTCGCGCCGGGCGAGCGGGTCGGCCTGGTCGGTGTCAACGGGTCGGGCAAGACCACCCTGTTGCGCGCGCTGGCAGGTGCCGCGGAACCGGCCGCGGGCAAGCGCATCCAGGGGCAGACGGTGCAGATCGGCTGGCTGCGCCAGGAACTGGACGACCTGCCGACCGAGCTGCGGGTGCTCGAGGCCGTTCAGCAGATCGCGCAGCGAATCATGCTCGGCGACAAGGAGATCTCGGCCGGTCAGCTGGCCGAACGGCTCGGCTTCACCCCGGCAAGGCAGCGCACCCCGGTCGGTGATCTCTCCGGTGGCGAGCGCCGTCGTCTGCAGCTCACCCGCATCCTGATGGCCGAGCCGAATGTGCTGCTGCTCGACGAGCCGACCAACGATCTCGACATCGATACCCTGCAGCAGCTGGAGGACCTGCTCGACAACTGGGCGGGCACCCTCGTGGTGATCAGCCACGACCGCTATCTGGTCGAGCGCATCTGCGACACCACCTGGGCGCTGTTCGGCGACGGCAAGCTCACCAACCTGCCCGGTGGCATCGACCAGTACCTCACCAAGAGGGCCGCGTCGGCCTCGGCCGCCAAGCCGACCGCTGCGAAACCCGCTGCCGCATCGACCAGTTCGGCCGACCACCGCGCCGCCCGCAAAGAACTGGCCCGCCTGGAACGGGCCATCGCCAAGCTCGACGAGCGCGAGCGGAAACTGCACACCGCACTCGCCGAAGCCGCCACCGACCCGGACAAACTGGTGACTCTCGGCGCGGAGCTGAAAGAGGTCGTCGCCGAAAAGGATGCCGCCGAGGAACGCTGGCTGGAGCTGGCCGAAGACGTGTGAGCCAGCCCTAGGTGGCCGTTTCGCGGCCGTCGCCGATGACCACCGGCAAGCACGTCGTGACGAAATCGGCGCCGAACTCGGTGAGGATGATGCTGCGGTAGCTCACCTTGGTGCCGAAACCGCGCTTCATCGCGTCACGCACCTGCTCCTGCGCCTCGATGAGCTGGTAGCGGCTCGGATTGCCGACCGGTTCGCGAGTGAACTCGATGAGCCCGAGTCTGCGCAGATTCGGCAGGTACTGCGGGACGCGGTTCGGGAACCGCAGCCCGGCGTGCTCGCCGAGCATGGTCAGCCCGCTGATCAGGCGCTCGCCGCCGAACGCGCGCTGGCGGCCGGTGCGCACGTCGATCGCGGGCTGCGGCCCGTCGACGTGCACGAAGCGCAGGATCCGCGCCTCGTCGGGGGTGATCTCGGCCAGGATGCCGGGGTAGGCCGGGTGCGTATCCGGTTGGGTGGCATGGGTACTGGCCGACAGCCGCAGCAGCTCGGCGCCCTGCTCGCGCAGCGTCGGCATGCCGGGTTCGCGATGCTGATCGACGCCGCTCGGCAGGCCGAGCGCGTGCCGGAGCCGGTCGCGCACCTCGTCCTCGGCCTCGGCAAGGACTTCCTTGGGCGGGGTGCCCGCCATGCTGCCGCGCAGCACCGTGACGGTGACGCCGAGCGCGGTGTCGAGGGTCCACAGCGTCATCCCGGAGGCCGCCGTCAGCGCGACCCGTGCCACGCCGGTCGCCGCCCGCACGGTGCGCACCGGTGACACCGGCAGCCCACCGCGCCGGGCCCCGGTGGTCGCGGGCTGCCGCCCGGTATGTCGGACCACCTCGGTGGACGGGCCCGGATCGTCTACATCCATGTGGTCGCTACTCCTGTTCCGAAGACCAGGATGTGAGCGTATCCGGCGAGCAGCCCGAGCGCGCCGCCATGGACGAAAAGCAACCATTCGTCCTGTTTGATGGCCGAACGCAGCATGTCCACGAAGTCGTGCGGGGAAAGCGCGGACATTTGCCGGGCGATGTACTCGTTGACCTGGCGGCCCTGCTGGACGTTGAACGCCGGATCGGCGAACGCCATCGGCGCGATCGTCATCGCCTCGGCGGTGATGGTGGACTGCAGCGAGTCGTATTCGCGGCTGCCGAGCATGAACTTCACCGCTGGGCGTGCCGGGCCGAGAGCGCGGTCGGCGGCCGGGCGCAGGGTGTCCTCCAGCATCTGCAGGGTGCGGTCCGAGCGAGGGCCGTTGAGCAGTTCGTCGCCGATATTGGCCACGGTGACCACCTCGGTGGACACGAGTTCGGCGTAGCCCGCGGTGATCTCGGGCTGGCGCTTGATCAGCAGTCCCTGCCGCCACGGGCACCACCACTTGGGCGTCGCGGGCGCGAAGATCATGTTGATGCCGACCCAGTTCACCACCCAGCCGATGATGATGCCGCCGACCGGTAGCACGATCAGCGGGGAGAGCCCGGTCGTGTGCAGCGCGAGCACGAGCAGCAGCCCGCAGGGCGCGCCGAAATAGAAGCCGAAGTTCTGCATGAACCGTAGTTCCTTGGCGCCGAGCACCTGGAACAACTGGTTGAGCAGCTGGGGGCGGGCCTGGAAATAGCGGATCACCATCTGCTTCACGTCGAGCAGCTGGTCGATATTGCTGCCGAGTTCGACGGTGAGTTCGCGCAGGATCTCCGGCAGTTGCGCGCGCACCCGCTGATGCACCATCTCACGCACCTGGGTGGGCAGGTTGTACCAGAGCTGGGGGTGCTCGCGGCGCAGGATCACCTCGACGATGTCGCTGATCTGGGCGTCGGCCACCTCGGCCAGATGTTCGGCGAGCTTCTCCGGATCCAGCTCACGGTAGAAGTCGGAAACGCTGCCGAGTTTGGACAGCCCCTTGTCGACGGCGATGCTGGCCATCTTGTCCGCGCGTGAGGGCACGATGCCCTGCCAGCCGATCCGGCCGTCGTAACTGAGCAGCGGCAGAACCTGAATTCGTTTGGGTAGGTAAGGAAATACGGCGCGCAGGCCGGGCAATCGGATGCCGTAGAACTTGATCGGCTGGAAGAGCATCAGGATGCCGGTCCAGTTCGTGATGTAACCGATCACTCCTGTGAAAAGAGGAATGGTCAGAATTTCGAGCAGGAGTGTCGGGTGTAACCCGAACACACTCTCCAACACGACACCCTCCTGCCGTTACCCCGGTGCTCGCCGCCTCACCGGAAACCGAAATTAGCACCCCCATGGCGAGGTGACCCTACTGTGAGGTGCGGAACGAGGTCCATTCGTCGTGCCACAGGACACAGGGTAGTGTCTGAGACATCAGTCACAGATCCTGTCCCGAATGCCGTATTCGCGATGGCGAGTCGGAACAATGAGCACCACCACATTGTCGTGACAGGGCACAACACAGGCGCGGTCAGGGGCGCGCCGCGGACACACTGTGCCTGGAGCGTGGTCGGGCAATAATCTGTGGGCGATCGTTCCCATGGCGAGACTTCGGAGTAGGACGTGACAGACGACAGGACCGGACAGGACCTGGCCCGTGCCGGTACCCGCGCCGTCGAGCGCAGCTCGGATGTCGAGCAGCGACAGATCAGCAACGAGGCCCGCTTGATCCGCGGGGTGTTCCGCGCGGCCGGACTCGCGGCGGGTACGGCGGTGCGCGGCAGCCAGTGGGCCGTCGGCACCACCTACGAGGTGACCAAGGAACTGGCCCAGGCAGCGCTGGACGGTGAATCCTCGGCCGAGATCGCCGAGCGCACCGGCAATGCGCTGCGCTCCATCGCGCGCAGCGCGCTCGGCGTCACCGAGGGATCGGTGCGCGAGATCGTCAGCTACGTGCCGACGCCCAACGGCGCCACCCAGCAGGCCGTCGCCGTCGGCCCCTACCTGCGTTCGGCCAGCACCGAGGACCTGCGCCGCCGTGGCGACGCGCTGCTCGCACGCTCCGCCGATGTCTACTTCACCGAGGACGTGCACCCGGCCTACGACCGCATCCTCGACGAGATCGCCCCCGACGAGGCCCGCATCCTGCGCTTCATGGCGCTCAACGGCCCGCAGCCCTCGGTCGACGTGCGCACCAATCGTCCGCTCGGCATCGGCTCGGAGCTGGTGCAGGGCGATCTGACCTCGGTGCCGGAGCAAGCGGGTGTGCGCTACCCGGACCGGGCCCGCTCCTACCTGATCAACCTCAACCGTCTCGGCCTCACCTACACCTCCGACGACCCGGTGGTGCTGAGCCGGTACATGGTGCTCGAGGTGCAGCCCGTGGTCGAGGAAGCGCTCAAGAAGGCGGGCCGCGCGCCGAAGATCGTGCGCAAGAGCCTGCGGCTGTCGGAATTCGGCGAGGACTTCTGCCGCACCTGCTTCACCATCGGTAGCTGAGACAGCGCGGGCCGGTGCCGGGGGAGGTCACGCTCAGGTGTCGGGCGTGATAGCGATCTGATACAGATCCGGCACTACGGTCGTTTCAGTGGGATCGTGGAGACATGGAGCAGGTGCCAGGTCCGCCCGAAGTGCGTGCCGACGAGACGGTCGGCCCCACCTGGGTGCGCCCGAGCCCGCTACTTCCCGGCGACGACGAACCGCTGGTCGCCGGTCCCGGTCCGGGGGACGGTGGGATGACCGAGCAGCAGCAGCTCGACGAGCAGGGCCCGGCCCCGCGTCCACCGGACCATCCCGACGACATCACCGCCATCAGCAGACTCAAGTTCCGCTACCTGCGCAGCCTCGACACCAAGAGCTGGGACGAGTTCGCCGACACCATGGTTCCCGAGGCGACCGCCACCTACAGCGAATACCTGCAGTTCGAATCGCGCGAGGCCTTCCTCGCCTTCCTGCGCAACACCCTCGGCCCGCATGTCATCACCGAGCACCGCTGCGATCACCCCGAAATCGATGTCGACGGTGACACCGCCACCGGCACCTGGTATCTGGCCGACACGGTGATCATCCCCGAGCACAACATGTGCCTGCGCGGTGCCGCCTTCTACACCGACCGCTACGTGCGGTGCGAGGACGGGCACTGGCGCATCGCGCACACCGGCTACGAGCGCACCTACGAGGTGGTTCTCTCGCTCAGCGATCTGCCGAGCCTGCGGCTGACGGCGAGCCGCTGGGGGATGATCGCCCAGGAGAACCACATCTCCTCGGTCCAGCGCAACCCCGGACCGGCCGCCTGAGACAGTGTTTGTTGGAGCGCTGGCGCGCTCGAGTCGCGGCCCCTAGGGGCCGCCGGTCAGCGCTCGAGACTCGCGCCTGCGGCGCATGCGCTTCGAGCGCTGACCGGCGACCCGGCCGCGACCAGCCGCTTCGCGGCTGCCGCTCCTCGAGGTCGCGGGTGCGGGGCTGGGTAGTTGGAGCGCTGGCGCGCTCGGGTCGCGGCCCCTAGGGGCCGCCGGTCAGCGTTCGAGACTCGCGCCTGCGGCGCATGCGCTTCGAGCGCTGACCGGCGACCCGGCCGCGACCAGCCGCTTCGCGGCTGCCGCTCCTCGAGGTCGCGGGTGCGGGGCTGGGTAGTTGGAGCCGCCGGGCCGAGGGGCGATCGTCGGTAGGGTTTCAGTCGGCGGTCGCGACCAGCGGCTCCAGGGTGAGCTTCGGGTGTTCCTTCTCGATGTACTGCAGTCGCCATTTGTCGCTGAACAGGGCGAGAATCGCGCCGTCGGTGCGGGTGAACACCTCGACTCCGCGCTGGCGATCCAGTTCCGGCGCCGACTCGGCATCGGTGCGGCGGGCCAGGCTGTACCCGAGGAAATCCAGCTGGGTTTCGACATTGAACTCCGCCTGCATGCGGGCGGTGACCACCTCGAACTGCATCGGGCCGACCGCGGCGAGCACCGGCGAAGCATCACCGCGCGCCTCGTTGCGTAGCACCTGCACCACGCCCTCGGAATCGAGCTGGTCGATGGCCTTGCGGAACTGCTTGTACTTGCCCGCGCTCTGCGCGCGCAGCGTGGCGAAATGCTCAGGGGCGAAGCTCGGGATCGGTGGGAACTCCACCTTCTTGTCCACGAACAGCGTGTGCCCCGGCGCCAGCGCGGTCGCGTTCACCAGGCCGACCACGTCACCGGGGTAGGCGGTGTCGACGGTGGTGCGTTCGCGGCCGAATACGGTCAGCGCGTACTTGGTGGCGAACGGGCGACCGGTCTGCGCGTGCGTCACCACCATGCCGCGCTCGAACTCGCCGGACACGATCCGCATGAACGCCAGCCGGTCCCGGTGCGCGGTGTCCATCCCCGCCTGCACCTTGAACACCACCGCGCTGAACGGATCCGCGGGTTGCCGATCGGTACCGCTGACATCGGCGCGCGGACCCGGCGCGGGCGCCAGCGCGACCAGAGTCTCCAGCAGCTGCCGCACGCCGAAATTCAGCATCGCCGAGGCGTAGATGACCGGCGAGGTCTGCCCGGCCAGGAACAGCTCCTGATCGTGATCCTGCCCGGTCGCCGACAGCAGCTCGCTCTCCTCGGCCGCCGTGGTCCACGCCTCACCCTCGCGCGCCTCGGCTTCGGCCGCGGTCAGCGATTCCTCCGGTGCGATCGTCGCGCCACCGGCGGTCCGGGTGAAGTGGATGTACTCGGTCGCCGCGCCCTCGGGCCCACGCCGCAGCAGGCCGCGGAAGTCGCCCGCGATGCCGACCGGAAGGAACAGCGGCGTCGGCGTGAGGCCGATCCGCTCGCTGATCTCGTCGAGCAGTTCCAGCGGCGCCTGACCCGGCCGGTCCCACTTGTTGATCACGGTGATCACCGGGATGCCACGGTGGCGGCACACCTGGAACAGTTTCAGCGTCTGCGGCTCGAGGCCCTTGGCCGCGTCGATCAGCATCACCGCGGCGTCGACCGCGGTGAGCACGCGGTAGGTGTCCTCGGAGAAGTCGGAGTGGCCGGGGGTGTCGACCAGGTTGATCACATTGTCGATGTCGGAACCGGCGGCCCGGTAGTTGAACTGCAGCGCGGTCGAACTCACCGAGATGCCGCGCGCCTTCTCCATCTCCATCCAGTCCGACACCGTCGACTTGCGACCGGCCTTGCCGTGGATGGCGCCCGCCTCGGAGATCATCCTGGCGTGCAGCGCCAGCGCCTCGGTGAGAGTGGACTTACCCGCGTCGGGGTGCGAGATCACAGCGAACGTGCGGCGCCGCGCGACCTCGGCGGGGAGTCCGCGCGGAGTGGGGGCGGCACTGTCTCCGGACTCGCTCACACAAAACCTTTCGCAAGTGGTATGGCAACCTGTCCAGGGTAAACGGCGCCGGTCACGGCCGGGGTCGGCGGGGTGCTCGCGCGGTCGGGGCCGTTTTTTCCCGGCGATGCGCATGCGGTATGGTGGTCGGGTTGTCTCGGCGAGGGTGTGCGCCTCGTGTGCTCACCGTGATCGACGCGGCACGGCTTTCCGGCCGTCCTCGTTCGTTCTTCGCCCGACGAGTAGACGTTGACCCTCGGATGGGTCGCCCACAATGACCAGCCGGAAGAGCCGTAGGAGCGCATTCAGTCATGTCCGACGTGAGCCAGATCGAAGCCGCCGTCCGTACCGAGTTCGGTAAGGGTGCCGCGCGCCGTACCCGTCGCGACGGCAACGTGCCCGCCGTGCTGTACGGCCACCAGTCCGAGCCGCAGCACCTGGCGCTCAACGCCCAGGCCTTCGCCGCCATCCTGCGTGAGCACGGCACCAACGCCATCCTCAATCTGGTCGTCGACGGCAAGAACCAGCTCGCGATGACCAAGTCGGTCGTCGTGCACCCGATCCGCCGCTACATCGAGCACGCCGACCTGCTCATCGTCAAGAAGGGCGAGCGCGTCGTCACCGACGTCAACGTCGTGGTCACCGGCGACGCCGCCGCGGGCACCCTGGTCACCCAGGAAGCCACCACCCTGTCGATCGAGGCCGACGCGCTGAAGCTGCCCGAGTCCATCGAGGTCTCGGTCCATGGCATCGAGGCGGGCACCCAGATCCTGGCCGGCGGCATCGAGCTGCCCGCCGGTGTCGCCCTGGCCGGCGACGCCGAGGCGCTGATCGTCAACATCATCGCCGCGCCGTCCGCCGCCGCGCTGGACGAAGAGGGCGAAGGCGCCGCCGAGGCCGCGGCCGAGTCCGAGTAGGACTCGCCAACTAGGATTCGGCCGATGATCGAATCCAACGGGCCGTCGCTCGTGATCGGGCTCGGCAACCCCGGCCCCGAATACGAGCGCACCCGCCACAATGTGGGCTTTCTGGTCGCCGACGTGCTCGCCGAGCGCGTCGGCGGCCGTTTTGCCGTGCACAAGAAGTCCGGTGCCGATCTGCTGCAGGCGCGGCTGGACGGACGCCAGGTGCTGATCGCCAAGCCGCGCACCTACATGAACCTGTCCGGCCGCCCGGTGGCCGCGCTGGCCAAGTTCTTCTCGGTGCCCGCCGAGCAGGTGATCGTGGTCCACGACGAGCTCGACCTGCCCTTCGGCGCGATCAGGCTCAAGCAGGGCGGCGGCGAGGGCGGGCACAACGGCCTGCGCTCCATTTCGCAGGCGCTGACCACCAAGGACTACCTGCGCACCCGCATCGGCATCGGCCGCCCGCCGGGCCGCCAGGACCCCGCCGACTACGTGCTCAAGCCGTTCGCCGCGCCGGAACGCAAAGAAGTCCCGGTGATCGTGGAGCAAGCCGCCGACGCCGTGGAACTGCTGCTGAAACGGGGCCTGGTGGACGCCCAGAACCAGCTGCACTGAGTGGAATTCACGGCTCGCCATCCGCGATGGCGAGCCGTGACCGCGCTCAGCGCAGGTGCACCGCGGTGGCGGCGCGGCGGAGCTTGCCGGACGAGGTCTTCGGCAGGGCGCCGGGGCCGAGGACGGCGACCGTGCGTGGGCGCACGCCGACCTCGGCGAACACCTCGTGCACGATCTCGCGTTCCATGCGCTTCACCTCGTCGGGATCGGTGTGGTTGTTGGATTCCACCGCCACCGCGAAACTCTCGCGCTTCTCACCCGCGTCGAGCCGCACCGCCACCGCGTTGCCGGGCCGCACCCCGGTGACGCGCAGCGCGGCCCGCTCGATATCGGTGGGGTAGATATTGCGGCCGCCCATGATGATCACGTCCTTCATCCGCCCGCACACCACCATCAGGCCCGACTCGGTGAAGTAGCCGATGTCGCCGGTGTCGAGCCAGCCGTCCGCGTCCTTGGCGGAGCGGAAACCGTCGACCGTCACATAGCCCGAAGTCACGGCGGGACCGCGCAATTCGATCACGCCGACCGAGCGGACCGGCAGCGGCTGGCGCTCGGCGTCGACCACCCGGCCCTCCAGGTCGTCGACGAGATGGCCCAGCGTCGGCAGCCTGCGCGGCGTGCCGTGGTGGCCGTCCTCGGCGACCGGTACCGCCTTGCCCACCGCCTCGAGCAGATCGGCGTCGATCACGTCGAGCACCATGCCGTGGCCGGGGTCGGGAATCGAGACGGCCAGCGTGGTCTCGGCCATGCCGTACACCGGGGTGAGCGCCATCGGATTGAGTCCGAAGTGCTTGCCCGCCTCCGCCAGCGCGATCATCGTGTCCGGGTCGACCGGTTCGGCGCCGTTCCACATGTAGCGCACGCTGGACAGGTCCATCGACCCAGGATCGGCCTGGCGCAGCCGCCTGGCCAGCAGCGAATA
This sequence comes from Nocardia rhizosphaerae, assembly GCF_042650365.1. Lineage (NCBI taxonomy): Bacteria > Bacillati > Actinomycetota > Actinomycetes > Mycobacteriales > Nocardiaceae > Nocardia > Nocardia rhizosphaerae. Next base: position 558,980 of record NZ_JBHSBA010000005.1, on the reverse strand, counting down.
GGCGAAGTTCGGTGCTGCGGTGACGGTGCCGCGGTACTTGGCGATCAGCTCGGCCCACAGCAGCGGCCTCGCCAGGAAGTCCAGCGGGGTCACACAGACCACCTCGGCGCCGAATTGCATGGGCACGCTGAGGAACCCGACCATGCCCATGTCGTGGAACAGCGGCAGCCAGCTGATCATCACGTCGTCGTCGAGCTGGAACTTCACCCGATTGAACATCGCGTGCGCGTTCACGTAGAAGTTGCCGTGGGTGATCCGCACCGCCTTGGGCGAGCCGGTGGACCCGGAGGTCAACTGCTGCAGCGCGATATCGGATTCGTCCGTGGGGACGGGTTCGGTGTCGGCGCCCGCGTGCAGGTCCTCGATCCGCACCACGGTGATGCCACGTTCGCGCAGCACCGGCTCGGCGGCGTCGAACGGCGCGCCGAGGACCACCGCCTTCGCGTCGATCATGCGCAGCACCGTCTCGGTGTCGCGCACCCAGACGGCGAGATCGGTGCGCGGGGTCGGCTGGTGCAGCATGGTGATCGAGGCGCCACGCATCCAGATGGCTTGGCACACAGGGGCGATGTCGACCGGCAGGCCGGCCAGCACGCCGACCGCCGCACCGTGATCGATCCCGGCTGCGGCGAGCCCACCCGCCATCCGCCGCGCGGTGCGATGGATCTCCCCCCAGCTCTGCCGCAACGCCGCCTCCGGTTCCCCGGTGACCAGCCCCCGCGGACTGGACAGCGCTGTGGCAAACATTTCGTCGGTGAACCTGCTCAACGTCGGACTCCCTTTACGCCAACGATCGGTTACGGCCGTGCTCTCCCAACAGAAAATCCCCGCCAGCCAACCCGGCGTTAACCCCGACTGACGCCGAGCTCCCCGCCAGCTCAACGGCGAAGGTGGCAGCGTGGCGGTCCACACGTATGGTCTACCCGATGGTGCGGCAAATTCCCGCATCAGCCGATCAGTTACCGCCCTGACCTGGCCCTGCCGACCATGCCCGGCGACCGCGCGGTGTCCGGCCAACGGGACTGCGCGGCATCCGGGTCCGACAACGATAGCCGTTGCCGTTCGGCCACGAGCAATTAGGCGGTCAACCGATGACGCGGGCGAGCTCGGCGGCGCAGCGGTCCAGGTCGTCGGTGCTCACGAAGTAGTGCGGGGACGCGCGCACGATCGCGGGCAGGGCGCGACCGGTCATGTCGAGCAGGGTGGAGCTCGCGTGGCTGACGGTGACGGTGACCGCGTGCTCGGCGAGCCGGTCACGCACGGCGATCGGGTCGTGGCCGTCGACGGTGAACGAGACGATGCCGCTGTGCTCGGTGCCGAGGTCGTGCACGGTGACGCCGGGCAGCTCGGGCAAGGTCTTGCGCAGGTGGTCCGCGCGCTCGGCGACCGCCGCGTACACCGCGTCGGCGCCGAGCCCGAGCAGGTAGTCGACGGCGGCGCCGAGACCGAGCCGGGCGGCCACATCGCACTCCCAGAATTCGAACCGGCTCGCGTCGGGGGCGAGCCGGTACTCGGTCGGGCTCACCCAGGATGCGCTGTGCAGGTCGAGCCGGGCCGGTTCCATGGTCTCGGCCAATTCGGCACGGACGTAGAGGAATCCGGTGCCGCGTGGCCCGCGCAGCCACTTGCGACCGGTGGCCGAGAGCGCGTCGACACCGAGCGCGGCGACGTCGATCGGCAGCTGGCCGATCGACTGACAGGCGTCGAGCAGCACCAGCGCACCGGCCTCGTGGGCGATCCTGGTGGCCTCGCCGACCGGATTGACCAGGCCGCCGTTGGTCGGCGCGTGCTGCAGCGACACCAGCTTCACGCGCTCGTCCAGCATGGCCGCCAGCGCGTCGGTGTCGAGGCGCCCTGTGTCGTCGCTGGGAATGCGCTCGACCACCGCGCCGGTGCGCGCGGCCCGCTGCAGTGCGGCGATCGCGTTGCTGGCGTAGTCGGCTTCGGAGATGAGCACGCGGTCGCCGGGCCGCAGCGGTACCGAGTAGGCGAAATCGGCCCATGACCGGCTCGCACTGTCGCTGAGCGCGATGCTGTCCGGCGTCGCGCCGATCAGGGTGGCGATCGAGGTCTTCACCGCGGCGAGGTCGTCGATGCGTTCGTTTGCCGCTCGGTAGCCACCGATCTCGGCCTCTCGCCGCAGATGAGCGACGACGGTGTCGGTGACGATCTTCGGCGGCAGCGACGATCCGGCGCTGTCGAGGAAGACCTGTCCGTCCGCCAGTCCTGGGGTGGCGGCTCTGAGTGCGGCGAGATCCATCATGGGGACGACCATAGCGGCCCGAGCCGTTCCCCAATTCGTCACTTTTCCTGTCGGTGCCCGTCGCTACTCTGGAATGACCCGGTTGCGCGAGCAGGCGGATTCCCAGAGCATTGCCCAGCACGCGGAGGTTGGCATGGCGGTCACACTGGAACGGCCTTCGCGGCCAGAAACCGCCCTCGACCAGGGGGAGTTGTCCTCCAGGGCGGCGGCGGAGGCCTATGTGGGTGGGGTCTGCTTCAAGCTGGGGCCACCCAGCCTGATCGGCGCCGAACTGGAGTGGCTCACCACCGGACCCACCGGTGCCAGACCCTCCATCGAGCTGATGGCGGCGGCGCTCGGACCCCACGCGCCCAGCTCGATCGCCCCGGCTTCGGCCGCGGCCACCCTGCCGGGGGGAAGCAGGGTCACCATCGAACCCGGTGGTCAGATAGAACTCTCCAGCGCCCCCTTCGCCGAGGCCGAGGCGCTCACCCGGAACCTCGCAGCCGATGCGGCCCGTTTGCGGCGCCTGCTCGCCGCCGCGGGCATCGGGATCACCGCCGCTGCCGCCGACGCCGCCCGCCCGCCCGAACGACTGCTCCGCCTGCCCCGCTACACGGCCATGGAAAGCCGGTTCGCCGGAGTCGGCCCGTTCGGCAGCCTCATGATGTGCAATACCGCGGCAACCCAGGTCAGCGTCGACGCCGGAGCCGACCCGGCCGAGGTACGTGCCCGCTGGACGGCACTGTACGTCCTCGCACCCGCGCTGATCGCCGCGTTCGCCTGCTCGCCCGAGCTGTACGGCGCGCCGCCGGGGGAGTGGGTCTCCCAGCGGATGCGCACCTGGTTGCGGCTCGACCCGTCGCGTACCCGCCCGCCGGTGGCCGACTGGGCCGATCCGATCGCGGCCTACGCGCACTGGGCCCTCGATGTGCCGCTGCTGTGTGTGCGCTGCGCAGGCCGCGACGACGATTGGTCACCCCCGCCCGGCGCCACCTTCGCCGACTGGCTCGGCGGCGCCCTCGACGACGAGGTCGGCCGCCGCCCCACTCGCGCCGATCTCGACTACCACTTGACCACGCTGTTCCCGCCGGTCCGCGCCGCCGGCCACCTCGAGGTCCGCTACCTCGATGCCCAGCCGGGCGACACCTGGACCACGCCGATCCACGCGCTCGACGCTCTGCTCGGCGCCCCCGCCGTGGTCGCGGAGGCGACGCGCCTTGCCGCTCCCGTCGCGGGGGAGTGGTTGCTCGCCGCGCGCCGCGGCCTTGCCGATCCCGACCTACGCGCGGCGGCAGTCAGCCTGCTCGAACTGGCGGGCGCGCATGCCCGATCAGCCACCGCCGCAGCGGAGTTGGCGGCAGCGGTGCGTCGCTGTCGCGCGGGCGAGCGTCCGACGCGCGACCGGCGGAGGCCGGTTCGATGAACAGCGTCCATCGCGGTGCGCCGACCGATCGGCGCGGACCCGCGACGGCGGTCGGCAATCGAGGGGAGGCGCGCACCGCGGATCGCCGGATCAGCGGGCGCGCCGGCTCGCGGTGTCTCGCCCCGCACTCGGCCCCGCCGCCGCACCGACCTCCCGACTCGTTGTCGCCCGACTTTCTCCGGAGTTGATCCACGTGACCCTTTCCGCCGCCACCGAGCACAGCGATCGCGAGCGCATGCGCGACCGGATCGCCGAGGTCCTGCAGCGGGCCCGCCACCGGACCACCGTGCTCACCGACGCCGTCGACGAGCACGATCTGCTCGCCCAGCATTCGCCGCTGATGAGCCCACTGGTCTGGGATCTCGCCCATATCGGCAACCAGGAGGAGCTCTGGCTCGTACGCGACGTCGGCGGCCGCGAGCCGGTGCGCGCCGATATCGACGAGCTCTACGACGCCTTCAAGCACGCGCGGGCGAACCGTCCCGCGCTGCCGCTGCTGAACCCCGACCAGGCGCGCGGCTACGTCGGCACCGTGCGGGAGAAGGCGCTCGATGTGCTCGACTCCAGCACGCTGTCCGGTAATCCACTGGTGGACAAGGGTTTCGCCTTCGGGATGATCGCCCAGCACGAACAGCAGCACGACGAGACCATGCTCGCGACCCACCAGCTGCGGCTCGGCGCTCCGGTGCTGTCGGCACCACCGGCGCCCACCGCGCCGGTCCCGGTGACCGGTGAGGTACGCATCCCCGCGGGCGAATTCCTGATGGGCACCTCGGCCGACCCGTGGGCACTGGACAACGAGCGCCCAGCCCACCCCGTTCACGTGCCGGGGTTCGCCATCGACGTCGCGCCCGTCACCAATGCGCAGTACCTCGCCTTCATCGCCGACGGCGGGTACGAACGGCCGGAACTGTGGTCCGAGCGCGGCTGGGCACACCGGCAGGAGGCCGGACTCGTCGCTCCGCAGTTCTGGCAGCACGACGACGGTGGATGGACGCGAACGGTTTTCGGTGTCCGTACCCCGCTTCGCCCGCGGCAGCCGGTGGTGCACGTGTGCTGGTTCGAGGCGCAGGCGTACGCGCGCTGGGCGGGTAAACGCCTGCCTACCGAGGCCGAGTGGGAGAAGGCTGCCAGGTTCGATCCGGCCACCGGCGACTCCCGCCGATATCCGTGGGGCGAGGACATCCCGGACGAGCGGCTGGCCAATCTCGGCCAGCGTCACCTGGAACCCGCCGAGGTCGGTGCCTATCCCGCCGGGGTGTCCGCGACCGGGGTCCACCAGCTCATCGGTGATGTCTGGGAGTGGTGCTCGTCGGGTTTCGAGGCCTACCCGGGTTTCCGCGCGTTCCCTTACCGCGAGTACTCGGAGGTCTTCTTCGGCGGCGACTACCGCATACTGCGCGGTGGCTCGTTCGGCACCGACGAGGTGGCCTGTCGCGGCACCTTCCGCAATTGGGACCATCCGATCCGCCGCCAGATTTTCGCGGGCTTCCGGCTGGCCCGCGACCTGCGACCGGAGGAGCTCTGATGCGCGGCGGCGGCACCGCCGGTGCGCGCCGACACCTGGCCCGTCGATCCGCAGTATACAGCGCCCGCGTCCGGTACACGGGGTGGGTGGGCCGCTGATGTGCCGTCATCTCGGGTATGTCGGCCCGCCCGTCGCGGTCGGTGAATTGGTCGTGCGCGGTGCCCATTCGCTGTACACGCAATCGTGGGCGCCGGCGGAGATGCGTGGCGGCGGCACGATCAACGCCGACGGGTTCGGTGTCGCGTGGTGGCGGCGGGCCGAGGTGGGTATGGATGGTGCGCGCGAGGCCGTCACCCGGTATCGCAATGCCGCGCCGATCTGGACAGACCCGGCGGTCGTCGAGGTACTCGGCCAGCTCGAGTCGCGGTCGGTGGTCGCCGCCGTGCGTTCGGCGACGGTGGGCATGCCGGTCGAGCGCGCGGCCTGCGCGCCGTTCGTCGACGAGCACTGGGCCTTCAGCCACAACGGCGTCGTCCCCGACTGGCGTACCACCATGCCGCTCGTCCTCGCCGACCTGGACGAGTTCCTGGTCCGGGCGGCATCGATCGGTGCGCAGGGCGCCGATGTTCCCGGTCTGGTGACACCCACCCGCCCGTTCGGCTCGCCCGCGGCGCTGCTGCGGGCCGAATCGCTCACCGACTCGGCGGCGCTGTGGGTGCTGCTGCGCGGGCTGCTCGGAGCTATCACGCCCGACGGCCCGATCACGTCCCCGGCCGACGCGCTGCGCCTGCTGGTCGCCACCGTCCTGCGGTACCAGCCGAGCGCTCGGCTGAACCTGTTGCTCGGCAACGGCGCCGAGCTGTGGGCCACCACCTGCTGGCATGCCCTGTCGGTGCTGGTGGCCGAGGACCACACCGTGCTGAGTTCCGAACCCTACGACGACGATCCCCGGTGGCAGCCGATCGACGATCGCCGGCTGGCGGTCGCAGGCCCCGGCCACTGCACCGTATCCGCTCTCGAGCTTCCCGTGACCGAAAGGGTCCGTTCATGACCGCGCCGCTGCTGGACATCCACCTCACCGACGACGATCTCGCCGCCGCCCTGCGCGCCGATGCCCGCGCCGGCCTGTCCGCCACCCCGAAAACCCTGCCGCCCAAGTGGTTCTACGATGCCAGGGGCAGCGAGCTGTTCGAGCGGATCACCGAGTTACCCGAGTACTACCCGACCCGCACCGAGCGGGCCCTGCTGGAGCGGGTCGCCGGGGAGATCGCGGCGGCGGCCAGGCCGGAGGTACTGGTCGAGCTCGGTGCGGGCTCGGCCGCGAAGACCCGCCTGCTGCTCGACGCGCTCACCGCCGAAGGCGCATTGAAAACCTACGTACCCCAGGATGTCTCGGCTTCCGCCCTGCGTGGTGCCGCCGCCGAGGTGGCCGCTGAGTACCCCCAATTGAGCGTGCACGGTGTGGTCAGCGATTTCACCGACACCCTGCACAATCTGCCGCGTGGCGGGCGCCGCATGATCGCCTTCCTCGGCGGCACCATCGGCAACCTGGTGCCCGCCGAACGTGCCGAATTCCTGGCCGGGATCGCCGAGGTGCTGGAACCGGGCGAACTGCTGTTGCTCGGGGCGGGCCTGGTGATCGACCCGGCCGTGCTCGTTCCCGCCTACGACGACGCGGCCGGTGTCACCGCCGAGTTCAACCGCAACGTTCTGCACGTGCTCAACCATCGGCTCGGTGCCGATTTCGCACCGGACCGGTTCGAACACGTCGCGCTGTGGGACTCGGACAACGAGTGGATCGAGATGCGTCTGCGCGCCACCGAGGCGATGACCGCCACCATCGCCGATCTGGACCTCACCGTCGAGTTCGCCGCGGGCGAGCAGTTGCGCACCGAGATCTCGGCCAAGTTCCGGCCCGACGGCTTGCGGGCCGAACTCGACGCAGCGGGCTTCGCCACGACACACCTCTGGACCGACCAGGACGATCGGTTCGCTCTGGTCCTGGCGCAGCGGCGCTGAGGGTTACGGGCTCTACAGGTCGAGTTCGTCGGCGAGGGTCTCGCCGGCGATGAGGTCCTCGTCGCCGTCTAGCCCCTCGCGGTCGTAGAGGTCGCCGTCGACACGGTCGTCGCCGACCACCCGCACCGCGGCGACCTCGGCGGGGCGTTCGTCCTCGGCGACGGCCTCGCGGGCGGCACCGCGCGCGGACCACTCCTCGCCGAGCTCCTCGTCGATGCCGAGGAAGCCGTCGGCGTCGGCCTCGTGATTGCGGATCACGTAGTCCGCGGGCGGGTCCTCGACGTAGCGCTCGTATTCGACGATGTCGTCGGCCTGATCGTCATCGCCCATGTCCATGTCCAGCGGTTCACGGCTCATAGCCCCAGTATCGGCCTCGGCGCGCCCGCCGTCACGCAAGCAACGCCCGTGGTCAGTGGGCCACGCCGGCCAGCACTCCGGTGAACCACTCCACCAGCGGGCGCAGGTCGTTCCAGGCGCGCCGGACCTCGGTCGCCGCGGCCGGGGTGGTGAGCCACTCAGGTGCCCCGAACTCGCGGCTCGCGACGAGCGACTTGTGCCGCAGCAGCTCGATGCGCGGATGATCTGCCGGGTAGCCCTTCGGCTTGGTCTTGAGCTGCTCGCCGCCGATGGTGAACCCCGCCGCGGTCACCTCTGACAGAACGGCGGCCAGTTCCGCGCCGCGCACCTCGTCGTCGATGGTCGCCCGCAGCGCGGCCAGCGCCGCGGGTGACATCTGGTAGCAGCCGCCCGCGACGAACAGCCCGGCCGCACCCACCTGCACATACCAGCCGACTCCTGGCGCCGTGCCCGCCACCGCGCCCTGATGGTTCTTGTACGGCGACTTGTCGGCCGAGAACCGCACGTCCCGATAGGGCCGGAAGATCTTGGCCTGTCCGAACTCCGGCTCGAGTTCGGCGGTCAGCGCCAGCATCGGCGCCCGCACCGCCTCGTCGTATATCCGCTTGTGCGCGGTCCAGAAGGTCTTGGAGTTGTCGGCTTCCAGGTCTTCGTAGAAGTCGAGCGCGGCCAGCGGGAATCCGGTGAAGGTGTCCATCGTCTGCGGCGTTTCTCAGTTCTGCGCGGGGATCAGGTCGGCGTCGAAGAAGAACACCCGGATGGCGAGGCCGGCCAGCAGCGCGGTGAGCGCCGCGAGGGCCGACCAGTTCCCGAGTTCCTCGCCGCGCCTGCGACCGTACAGGCCGCAGGCGACACCGATGACGCCGAAGATGATCGGGAAGAACAGCAGGGCGACGACGGCCAGGACGAAGCCCGCTGTAGACCATGGCTGTCTGGTGCGAGTGCCGCCGTCGGGTTCGGCGGGCAGATCGTAGGCGATGCCGGGCCGTCCCGGTTGCTTCTGGTCTGCCGTGGTCGAGTCCGCCGGTGTGTCGTCCCGGAGCGAGTAGGAGACGGCGGGCCGCTCCGGTTCCTCGTGCTTGCTCATCGACGCTCCTGCCAGGCGATCGGCCAGCTACCTCCCCAGTATCGCCCGGCGCCGCTCAGATGCTGCCGAGAAACGCGATGAACAGCACGACAGCGAGTGCGGCGAGTGCGGCGGTGACACCATTGGCAATCGCGGCCCATTTGCCCATCTGCTCGCCTTTGCCGTGCCCGACGACGCCGAGCACGATCCCGGTCGGCGCGGTGATCAGCACCGGAAGTCCGCACAGCATCGCGCCGCCGAGCACCGATGCCGCGACACAGCAGAAACTGAGGATCGACCAGATGGGCGTGTCGTCGGTGTACCCGTACCGTGGCACCGGACCAGCCTGCATCGGCTGGTAGGGGACCGGCCCCGGATACTGCGGCACACCGTAGGCCATCGGTCCCGGCACCGGATACACCGGCGGTGGCGGTGGCGGGTACGGCGGCAGCTCGACCGGTGCACCCTGTTCGCCCCCTGCCCAACCACCGTCGGCCCGCACGGGTCCCGCAGGCGGCACCGGCGCGATCGACCCTGGCACCGACGGTGGCCGCTGCCCAGACCACGGCTCACCGGTGCCAGAAGCCGTCGGCACCCCCGGCAATTCCCTCGGCGGCACATCGTCGGCCCACAGCTTCTGAGTAGGCGCGGCAGCTGGTCGCGCGGGTTCCCGCGCGCCACGTTTCCCCAACTCGACCGGCCGCTCCGATTCCGCGCTCATGTCCCCCCTCGATACGTCAAGATCTCAAACCCCACAATGCACCAAGACCAGCCGGTGCGCCACGTCCGACAGGACGCATCGCAACCGACTGGTCTCGCGAGAACATGGGCAACTCGCCGGGGACCGGCTAATCCGACCCCGCACCGAGGTCTGGCCGAAAGTCTCGGGGAGGCGGAACAGCTAGCTCACGCGTTGCCGTTGAACAGCCCTGTCACCGAGCCGTTCTCGAAGACCTCGCGGATGGTGCGGGCCAGCAGCGGCGCGATGGACAGCACGGTCAGCGTGGGGAACTTCTTCTCCTCGCTGATCGGCAGCGTGTTGGTGATGACGACCTCCCTGGCGCCGCAGGCGGCCAGCCGTTCGGCGGCCGGGTCGCTGAGCACACCGTGGGTGGCGGCGATGATCACGTCACCGGCGCCCGCCTCCTTGAGCACCTTCACCGCGCCTGCGATGGTGCCACCGGTGTCGATCATGTCGTCGATCAGCACGCAGGTGCGGCCCTCGACGTCACCGACGACGCGGTTGGACTTCACCTGGTTGGGGACCAGCGGGTCGCGAGTCTTGTGGATGAACGACAGCGGGGTGCCGCCGAGCGCGTCGGCCCACTTCTCGGCGACCTTCACCCGGCCCGCGTCGGGGGAGACCACGGCCAGGTTGTCCGACGGGTAGTTGGTGCGGATGTACTCCGAGAGCTGCACCAGCGCGTGCATGTGGTCGACCGGGCCGTCGAAGAACCCCTGGATCTGATCGGTGTGTAGGTCGACGGTGATGATGCGGTCGGCGCCCGCGGTCTTGAGCAGGTCGGCGACGAGGCGGGCGGAGATGGGCTCACGGCCGCGGTGCTTCTTGTCCTGGCGCGCGTACGGGTAGAACGGCAGCACGGCGGTGATCCGCTTGGCCGAACCGCGCTTGAGCGCGTCGATCATGATGAGCTGTTCCATCAGCCACTGGTTCAGCGGTGCCGGGAAGCTCTGCAGCACGAAAGCGTCGGAACCGCGGACCGACTCCTCGAAGCGAACGAAGATCTCGCCGTTGGCGAAGTCACGCGCGGTCTGCGGGGTGATGTCGACGTCCAGTTCCTTGGCGACCTGCTCGGCCAGCTCGGGATGTGACCGGCCGGCGAAGAGCATCAAGTTCTTCTGGTTGTCGATCGAGAACGCGGTCACTGCTGGTTGCCATCCTTTTGCTCGATTGTCTGCTCAGACGTCTCGTTTGCCGCGATGGCTTCCGCCGCCGCGCGCGCCGCAGCGGTTCCCGGACGGTAACGCTGCACCCAGTTCTCAATGATGCGCTGTGGCCCACCCGACACCGCAAGTGCCCCCGGTGGAACGCTCCTACGCAGTACAGTACCCGCCCCGGTGTACGCGCCGTCACCCACCGTGACCGGGGCGATGAACATCGTGTCGCTCCCGGTCCGCACGTGGGAACCGACCACAGTGTGGTGCTTGTTCACGCCGTCGTAGTTCACGAAAACACTGGAAGCGCCGATGTTGCTGTACTCGCCGATGGTGGCGTCGCCGACATAGGTCAGATGCGGAACCTTCGAGTGCGCGCCGATCGAGGCGTTCTTGGTCTCGACGAAGGCGCCGAGCTTGCCGGACTCGCCGACAACGGTGCCAGGTCGCAGGTAGCTGAACGGGCCGATGGTGGCGCCATCGCCGATCTCGGCGCGTTCGCCGTGGGTGCGGATCACACTCGCGCCCGCGCCGACGACGACGTCGGTGAGCGTGGTGTCCGGGCCGACTTCGGCGTCCTCCCCGATGCTGGTCTCGCCGAACAGCTGGGTGCCGGGCCGCAGCACCGCGTCGCGCCCGATCCGCACGCTCGCATCGATCCAGGTCGTGGCGGGGTCGATGATGGTGACCCCGGCGCGCATGTGCCGTTCCAGGATGTAGCGGTTGAGGGTGGCGCCCGCCTGGGACAGCTGCACCCGGTCGTTGACCCCGGTCACCTTGTTGGAGTCGATCAGGCGCGCGCCGTGCACCGGATGGCCTGCCTCACGGGCCAGGCGCAGCACGTCGGTGAGGTAGAGCTCGTGCTGGGCGTTGGCGGTGGACAGCCGCCCGATCATGGTCCGCAGGACCGAGGCGTCGAACGCGTAGACGCCGGAGTTGACCTCTTTGATCGTGGCCTGGGCCGGGGTGGCGTCGGCGTGCTCGACGATCTCGGCGACCTGGCCGTCGGCGTCGCGCACGATCCGGCCGTAGCCGTTGGCGTCGTCGGGGAGGAAGGTCAGCACCGTCACGGCGGGCCGCTCGGCGTAGCTGCGATGTTCGTCGAGCAGCGCGGAGAGGGTGTGGCCGTCGAGCAGTGGCACGTCGGCGGAGGTGACGAGCAGATCGCCGGTGAAGTCCACCGGCACCGCGTCCAGCGCGCACCGCACCGCGTGGCCGGTGCCGAGCTGTTCCTCCTGTACCGCGCAGACGATGTCGCGGTCGAGTTCCTTACCCACCTCGTCGACCGCGGCGGCGACCTTCTCCCGGTCGTGGCCGACCACGGTGATCAGGTGGGTGGGGTCGATCTCGACGGCGGCGTGCAGCGCGTGCGAGAGCATCGACCGGCCCGCCAGCGGGTGCAGCACTTTCGGGGTCTTCGACCGCATTCGCGTCCCAGCACCTGCTGCGAGAACGACGACGGCGGTCTGCGGTGGCATGGATCTCCCTCGGCTGCCTGTCAGCGAGTGTGCTGTGGCGGGTTCGGTCGGTGATGGTGCGGGCCGACGATACGTCACTGTGTCCGTGTGCTCCGCCGCCAGGACTCGAACCTGAACTATCTGAACCAAAATCAGAGGTGCTGCCATTACACTACGGCGGATCGCCACACCAGTGGGCCAGGACAACCCACCACTGTGCTACGGCACGGGGATGATCCTCGCACATGATCCCACCGACCGGCGAATCTTGGGTGTGCCTGTCGGCGCGGCCCCGCGGGCCCGTTGTTAGCCTTCTCGGTACGTACGTACAGATCTGAAGACCGGCACGAGTCACGGAGAGGGCGGGGGCGCATGTCTTCGAGCGAAACAGGTCGTACGTCGCGGCCGCGGATGACCGGAACGCAGCGACGGCAGCAGCTGATCGAGATCGGTCGCGCGCTGTTCGCCGAGCGGGGTTACGACGCGACCTCCATCGAGGAGATCGCGCAGCGGGCGCAGGTCTCCAAGCCGGTGGTCTACGAGCATTTCGGCGGCAAGGAGGGGCTCTACGCGGTGGTCGTCGACCGCGAGATGTCGATGCTGCTGGACATGATCACCTCCTCGCTCACCCGCAACCGTTCTCGGGTGCGGCTCGAGCAGGTGGCGCTGGCGCTGCTCACCTATATCGAGGAGCGCACCGACGGCTTCCGGATCCTGGTCCGCGACCAGCCCGCGGTGAACGCCGACGGGCGCTACTCGAGCCTGCTCAACGAGGCCGTCAACCAGGTCGCGCATCTACTCGCGGGCGATTTCGCCAGGCGTGATCTCGACCCGAGCCTGGCTCCGCTCTACGCCCAGGCCCTCGTCGGCATGGTGTCGACGGCGGCGACCTGGTGGCTCGACGAGCGCACCCCGCCGAAAGAAGTGGTCGCTGCGCATCTGGTGAACCTGTGCTGGAACGGATTGAGTCACCTGGAAGCCGAACCGGGCCTCAGCTCCGAATGGAATACCGGGCAGGTGGATGACTCGGCGGGGTAACCGGACGATAGCGCCGTCGGCCTCGCCTGATTCGGGATCTGGCTGTCCCGAAGCGGTCTGGTGGTACGGTTCACCCATCCTTTCGGGTGCTGCCGGGCGGTATGTCGAGCAAAATTCTTCGATGTCGGTCTACTTCAGGATGGCTGGATTTGGATGACAGGCGGATCTGATGGCTAGGCAAGCGCGCGCGGAGATCACCCGCGACTCCGTCCTTGCAGGCGCTGCCGATGTCTTTCTCCGTTTGGGCTACGCCAACGCGAGCCTCAGCGAAATCATCGCGCAGTCCAATGTGACCAAGGGCGCCTTGTACTTTCACTTCGGCTCCAAGGAGGAGCTGGCGCGGGCGGTGGTCGACCAGGGCAACGAGCGCCTGGTCGGTTCCTGCCAGGGCTTCTTCGATTCCAGGGTGCCCGCCCTCGAGGCGTGCATCGGGATCACCTATGTGGTGGCCGACCTGTCGATGAACGATCCGATGGTCGGCGCGATGCTCAAGCTCACCCACCAGATCGGCGACTATCGGGGTGCCCAGGGCGACAACATCGCCAAGGTGTGGAGCGAGACGTACCGGGTGCTGGCCGAGCGCGCCATCTCCCAGGGCGACCTGCACGCCGACCTGGATCCCGAGGTGGTCGGCCTGCTGCTGCACGAGCTCACCGCCGGGGTGCACATCGTCGCGGTCGGTACCGAGTCGATCGACCAGATGGCGGCCAGGATGGAACGCGCGTGGTTTTTCCTGCTGCCCTCGATCGTGCCGCCGGAGAAGCTGTCGTACTTCCGCGAGTTCGCGGCGCGGCGCCTGCGCCGCTACGTGGTGTAGCGCCCGACCCGGGCTGCGCATCCACAATCGCGCCGGTCGGTCGAAATCAAGGCTCGACGCGCGATTTGTGGCGGCGCAGCGCGGAGTGGCTCTAGACGCTGCGGTCGGAGGCGAGCACCGCGCTCACATCGTCGGCGGCGCCGGTGGGCTCCAGGCGTACCTGGTCGCGGCCGAACGCGTGCAGCACCAGCTCGGAGGGCTTACCGGTGAGCACCACCTCGGCGCCGGGTGCCTTGTGCGCGACGATCCGGTCGCCGTCGGGGGTGGCGAGCACGACAGCGACGGGTGACTTGCGGTAGGCGGCGCGAGCGATCCTGCGCAGCGCCGACCACAGCGCAGCCTCGTCGGCGGCCGTCAATTCCCGTGGCTCCCAGCCTGGTTCGGCCCGGCGCACGTCTTCGTGATGGACGAACATCTCGGTGAGGTTGACGATCGCGTCGACCGGCCGCAGCGGCGACCACCATGGCGGGCCGGTGCGGACCTGCTCGGCGAGTTCGGCGAACGAGCGCTGGGCGATCGTGTCCTGGGCGGCCTCGAGGTACCCGGCCAGCGGTCGCACCAGGATGCCGAGCGAGGCATCGGGGCGGCGCTCCCGCACCACCAGGTGGGCGGCCAGGTCGTGCACGGTCCAGGTGCCGCACAGGGTCGGCGCGGACGGACCGGCCTCGATCATCGTCGCGACAAGGGCGTGGCGTTCACGCTGGGCCATACTCACGCTGTGTCCTCTCCGGCGTGCCCGCCGGCCGCCTTCTCCGGGCGCAGGCCCGTTCCCCCTCGACGGTACGCGCGGACGACCCGGATCGCCGGGGGCGGGTGCCCCGGGAGGCATGCGGAAACGTGTCGGAGCCGGTGATTAGACTCCGACGCGGAACATCCCCTCTGCGTATCAGGAGCGTTCATGTCCTCCCTGCGTCCCCCGCTCGCCGGTCTGGCCGAGGCGGCTGGGGGTGACGCCGCGCTGCGCACGGTCGCCGACCTGGTCGGCAAGTCCGGGGTGGAGCTGGTGGCTCCGTCGGCGGTCCGGCCGTTCGTGGCCCAGACCATCGCGGCGCAGCAGCCGCTGGTCGTCGTCACGGCCACCGGTCGCGAGGCCGACGACCTGACCGTCGAGCTGGCCGAGATGCTCGGCCCGTCGGTGGCGCAGTTCCCGTCCTGGGAGACGCTGCCGCACGAGCGGCTGTCGCCCGGCCCCGACACCGTCGGCCGCAGGCTGGAGGTGCTGCGCAGGCTGGCCCATCCGGCGGACCCGATCTACCCGGAGCCGCTGCGCGTGGTGGTCACCACGGTGCGCTCGCTGATGCAGCCGATGACCGCGGGCCTCGGCGATATCGAGCCGATCGTGCTGCGCGCTGGTGCCGAGGCCGACTTCGACGAATTGCTCACCCGCCTGGTGGAATTCGCGTACACCCGAGTCGACATGGTCGGCAAGCGCGGCGAGTTCGCGGTGCGCGGTGGCATCCTCGACCTGTTCCCGCCCACCGCCGATCATCCGGTGCGGGTGGAGTTCTGGGGCGACGAGGTCACCGAGCTGCGCCCGTTCTCGGTGGCCGATCAGCGCTCGCTCGGTGAGCAGACGGTCGAGACCGTCGTCGCGCCGCCGTGCCGCGAGCTGCTGCTCACCGAGCCGGTCCGCGAACGCGCGGCCGCCGTCGCCGCCGACAACGCCGCCGATGCCGCGCTGGTCGAGATGCTGGACAAGATCACCGAGGGTATCCCGGTCGACGGCATGGAGGCCCTGCTTCCCGTGCTCGCGCCCGGCAAGTTGAGCCTGCTCACCGAGGCCATGCCCGCGGGCACCCACCTGCTGCTGTGCGATCCGGAGAAGATCCGCACCCGCGCCGCCGACCTGGTGCGCACCGGCGAGGAATTCCTCGAGGCGTCCTGGACCGCGGCCTCCTTCGGCAGTGACGCCCCGCTCGGCGCGCACGGCCTCGACCTGGCCGCCTCCGGCTACCGCAGTCTGCCCGAATTGCACTCCAGCGCTGACGAGCTCGGACTGCCGTGGTGGACGCTGAGCCCGCTCAGCTCCGGTGACCCGACCGAGGTGAACCTGCCCGTGCTGGCAGGCCCGACCGCACGCGGGTCCGAGGAACTGGTCGCCACCATGTTCGCCTCGCTGCGCGCGCACGTGGCCACGGGTGGGCGCGCGGTCGTCGTCGTCACCGGACACGGTACGGCGCAACGCATCCTGGAACGACTGGCCGAGGCCGAGGTCCCCGCCGCGGCGCTCGACGCCGACGCGGTGCCCGCGGCGGGCGTGGTCGGCGTGCTGTGCGGTTCGCTGCACGACGGCCTGGTCTTCGACGACGCGGGCCTGGTGGTCGTCGCCGAGTCCGACCTCACCGGCAACCGGGTCACCGCGCCCACCGAGGGCAAGCGGCTGCCGGCCAAGCGCCGCAACCAGGTCGACCCGCTCGCGCTGTCCGCCGGCGACATGGTGGTGCACGACCAGCACGGCATCGGCCGTTTCGTGGAGATGATCGAGCGCACCGTCGGCGGTGCCCGCCGCGAGTACCTGGTCATCGAGTACGCACCGAGCAAGCGCGGCCAGCCGGGCGACCGGCTGTTCGTGCCGATGGAATCGCTGGATCAGCTCTCCCGCTATGTCGGCGGCGAACTGCCGAGCCTGTCCAAGCTCGGCGGCTCCGACTGGGCGAATACCAAACGCAAGGCGCGCAAGGCCGTTCGCGAGATCGCGGGCGAACTGGTGCAGCTCTACGCCGCCCGCCAGGCCGCGCCGGGCCACGCCTTCGCCCCGGACACTCCGTGGCAGCAGGAGATGGAGGACGCGTTCGCGTTCACCGAGACCGTCGACCAGATGACCGCGATCACCGAGGTCAAGGCCGATATGGAGAAGGCCGTCCCGATGGACCGGGTGGTCTGCGGCGACGTCGGTTACGGCAAGACCGAGATCGCGGTGCGCGCGGCGTTCAAGGCGGTGCAGGACGGCAAGCAGGTGGTGGTGCTCGTCCCGACCACTCTGCTGGCCCAGCAGCATCTGCAGACCTTCACCGAGCGGGTCGCGGGTTTCCCGGTGACAGTGAAGGGGCTGTCGAGGTTCACCGACGCGGCCGAGGCCAAGGAGATCATGGCAGGCATGGCCGACGGCGAGGTCGACATCGTGGTCGGCACCCACCGCCTGCTGCAGACGGGGGTGCGCTGGAAGGACCTCGGCCTGGTCATCGTCGACGAGGAGCAGCGCTTCGGTGTCGAGCACAAGGAGCACATCAAGGCGTTGCGCACGCACGTCGACGTGCTCACCATGTCGGCCACCCCGATCCCGCGCACCCTGGAGATGAGCCTGGCGGGCATCCGCGAGATGTCGACCATCCTCACCCCGCCCGAGGAACGGCACCCGGTGCTCACCTATGTCGGCGCCTACAACGACAAACAGGTCACCGCCGCCATCCGCCGCGAGCTGATGCGCGACGGCCAGGTGTTCTACGTGCACAACCGGGTGTCCTCGATCGACAAGGCGGCCAAGCGGATTCGCGATCTGGTGCCGGAGGCCAGGGTGGTCGTCGCGCACGGACAGATGAACGAAGACCAGCTGGAGCGCACCGTGCAGGGCTTCTGGCAGCGCGAGTTCGACGTGCTGGTGTGCACCACCATCATCGAGACCGGTCTCGACATCTCCAACGCCAACACCCTGATCGTGGAGCGCGCGGATTCGCTCGGCCTCTCGCAGCTGCACCAGCTGCGTGGCCGCGTCGGCCGCTCGCGGGAGCGCGGGTACGCCTACTTCCTGTACCCGCCGGAGAAGCCGCTCACCGAGACCGCCTACGACCGGCTGGCCACCATCGCGCAGAACTCCGACCTCGGCGCCGGTATGGCGGTGGCGATGAAGGACCTCGAGATCCGCGGTGCGGGCAATGTGCTCGGCGCCGAACAGTCCGGGCATGTCGCCGGTGTCGGGTTCGATCTGTATGTGCGGCTGGTCGGCGAGGCCGTGGAGGCCTATCGCGCCGCCGCCGACGGTAAGCCGATCGTCACCGAGGAGACCAAGGAGGTGCGCATCGATCTGCCGGTGGACGCGCACATCCCGCCCGACTACATCGCCAGCGACCGGCTGCGGCTGGAGGCATATCGCAAACTGGCCGCCGCACACGATGATTCGGAGCTGGCCGCGGTGGTGGAGGAACTGGTCGACCGGTACGGCCCGCTGCCGGTGGAGGTGGGCAGGCTGGTGTCGGTGGCCAAGCTGCGCCTGCTCGCCCGGTCCTACGACGTGTCCGAGATCGTGGTCACCGGAACCACACTCAAGCTCGCCCCGCTGTCGCTGCCCGATTCCAAGCAGTTGCGGCTCAAGCGGCTCTACCCGAGCGCCACCTATCGGGCGGCCAGCGGGCTGGTGCAGCTGCCGTTGCCGCGGGTCACCGACAGTGTCGGCGCCGACCGGGTACGCGATGTGGCCGTGCTGCAGTTCGTCGCCGACCTGCTGCTCGCGCTCGACGGTAAACCGCAAGGACTGGTGGATCTTTCGGTCGTCACGGAAGTGACACCGGCCTGATGGGCGACGCGCGCGAGACCGACACCGCCGTGGTCGCCGCCGGGCTCGCCGGTGCGGTCGAGGTGATGGACCGGCTGTGGAACTTCGGCGGCTGGGAGACCACGCAGACCCACGACTCGCTGCGCCCGTACCTGCTCGAGGAAACCTACGAGCTGCTCGACGCCATCCAGGACGGCGACTACGCGACCATCAGGGAGGAGCTCGGCGACCTGCTGCTGCAGGTGCTGTTCCACTCCAGGATCGCCGAAGCCGCAGGCGAATTCACCGTCGAGGAGGTGGCGGCCACGCTGGTGGACAAACTGGTGCACCGCAGTCCCCACCTGCTGGCCGCCGACCTACCCGCCGGCCTTTCGGTGGACGAGAAGATCGCCGCCCAGGAGAAGGCATGGGAGGAGCGCAAGTCCGCGGAGAAGTCGCGGCGGTCCTGCCTGGACGGTATCGCCATGGCGCAGCCCGCGCTGGCGCTGGCCGAGAAGGTTCGCGCGCGCAGTGCCAGGGCCGGGCTGCCCGCTGATCTGATCCCCGCCGCGCTGCGGGTGGTCGAGTTGGGTGGCCCCGACTCGGCCGAGGAGCGCCTGCGCAAGGCGACCATCGACTTCGCGGCCGCGATCAGGGCCACCGAAGACGCCGCGGAATCGGCGCGCGGCGAGCGTCTCCCGCTGACCGAACGGGACTGGCGCGAATACTGGTTACCGGTCAGCTAATGACGCTGATGATGGTGTGGCGGGCTGAGACGTTGCTGAGATCTGCCGGACAATCGCCGCACGTGCCAGCGGGCAAGTGCCACACCGATTTAGACTCGTGCTCGGCCCCTGTTCGGTGGCGGGGCGTGATGTCCGACGATCGTCGAGGTGAGGTAGATGGCAACGGAAGTCGACCCGGTAGGGCAGGACCAGATGACCGATCACCCCGAGCTCGACGTGTTGCCGGTGTGGCCGCAGGAGACCATTGCGGTGCTCGTGACCACCGATCCGGCACCGCACGCCATCCCGGTGTCGTGGCCGGTGCGGGCAGGAGACCGGCGCATCATGATCAGCCTGAAGTCCGATCGCGGTTCGCTGGCCCGGCTGCGGGCCAGGCCCGAGGTGGCCCTGCTGATCCTCGGCGGCGGCAATGTCGCGCTGTGCGCGCGTGGGCGGGCGACGGTGATCGCCGAGTCGATGCCCGACGCGGCGGACTACACCGCGGTGCAACTCGACGTCGACGTCATCGACGATCACCGCCAGTCCGCCTTCGCGGTGGATCGCGGTATCCAGCGCACCGTGCTCGACGACAGCGAACTGCGCGCGCTGGAGGGCCGGGTCGAGACCCTGCGTGCATGGGCCGAGAACGGCCGGTAGCAACTCCAACGATCTGATAGAAGGGTTCCATGAGCGTCACACTCGCCAAGGGCGGCAATGTCTCGCTGTCGAAGCAGACCGACAATCTCACCAAGGTGGCCGTTGGCCTCGGCTGGGACGTGCGCACCACCACCGGTGCCGATCACGACCTCGACGCCAGCGCGCTGGCGACCGGCGCCAACCTGAAGGTGCTCTCCGACCAGCACTTCGTCTTCTACAACAACCTGCGTTCGCCGGAAGGCACCATCGAGCACACCGGCGACAACCTCACCGGTGAAGGCGACGGCGACGACGAGGTGATCAACGTCGACCTGGCGGCCACCCCGCCGAGCATCACCAACATCTTCTTCCCGGTCTCCATCCACGACGCCCAGGCCCGCGGCCAGTCCTTCGGCCAGATCCGCAACGCCTACATCCGCGTCACCGACGCCAACACCGGCGTCGAACTGGCCCGCTACGACCTCTCCGAAGACGCCTCCACCGAAACCGCCATGGTCTTCGGCGAGCTGTACCGCCACAACAACGAGTGGAAGTTCCGCGCCATCGGCCAGGGCTACGCCTCCGGCCTGGCCGGCATCGCCAGGGATTACGGGGTGAACATCTAGAGCTGTGTTTTTGGAGCGCTGGCGCGCTCGTGTCGCGGCCCCTTGGTCCCCGTCGATCAGGCACCGTTTCTTGCTCCTTCGTCGCTTGCGAAACGGCGCCTGATCGACGGGGACGGCCGCGACCGCCGCTGCGCGGCGTGACCCTCCTCGGGGTCGGGTCGTGCGGGGCTGGGCTGGGTGTGGAGCTGCGGTGTTTTGTTGAGCCGCTGGCCTGCTCGGAATGACTCAGGACGCGGTGTCCCGCCCAACGTCGACTCCGACCCGCCCCGCGACTGGACAAGCGATCACCAGGCGATGGCGTAAACGTCGTGCGAGTGGAATTCCGCGCCAGGGCCTGTTGATCTTGATCTGCGATCGGTCAGTGCGCCTGGGCGGCTGGGATGCGGCTGGTGTGGGTTCGGGCGGCGGTGTCGAGGAGGCGGAGGTATTTGCGCAGCATGAGGGCCGCGGTGGTGGCCAGACCGGTGGTGAGGCCCCACCAGACGCCCGCGGCGCCGAGGCCGAGGGGGAAGGCGAACAGGAGGGCGCTGGGGAGGCCGACCGCCCAGTAGCCGATCAGGGACAGACGCAAGCCTGCCGAGGTTTCCTTCAGGCCGCGGAGCAGGCCGGTGCCGATGTTCTGGGCGGCGTCGAAGAATTGCAGCACGACGCCGATGAGCAGCAGGGTGTGCGCGATGGCGATGGTGTCGGCGTCGCCGGTGTCGAGGAACGGCGCGAGGACCACATTCGGCGCGACGACGTAGACCACGCCGGTGACGGCGGCGACGATGCCCGCCTGCCGCAGCGCCACGAAGGCCAGCGTGCGCGCATGGCTGAATTCGTCGCGGGCCACGGCGTGGCTCACCAGGATCGATGCGCCGTGCGAGATGCCGATCGCCACCTGGAACACGATGTAGATCACCTGGTAGACCACATTGTGCGCGGCCAGCGCCGCGGGCCCGAAGCTGCCGATCACCAGCGCGAGCACCGAGAACATGCCCGCCTCCGACCCGTAGGTCAGCGCGATCGGGGTGCCGAGGCGCAGCTCCTCGCGCACGGTCGACCAGCGCACCGGCCATGGCGTCGTCGGCAGCGTGCGGCTCAGCTTCTCGTCGCGGCGCACCATCGTCCAGAACACGCCGAAGGTGATCAGGAAGACCAGCGAGGTCGCGATGCCGACACCGGTCAGGCCTGCGGCGGGCAGACCGGCCCAGCCGTGGATGAAGGCCAGCGCCAGCACCAGATTCAGCCCCACCGAACCCAGCGTCACCAGCAGCAGCGCCTGCGGCCGCTGCATCCCGACGGTGTACTGGCGCAGCACCTGGAACCACAGACACGGCAGCAGGCCGGGCGCCAGCGCGATCATCATCGGCCTCGCCAGCGCGAGGACGCCCTCGTCCTGCCCGAGCCAGGGCAGCACCCAGCCGAGCCCGACCAGGATCGCGCCGCCGAGCAGGCCCGCGATGGTCGCGATGACGAACGCCGCGCGCACCACCGCGCGCACCTCGTCGTCGGCCGAATCGCCGCGTTTGCCCGCCGCGCTCACCGCGCCCGCGATCTGGTTGCCTGTGCCGGTGATCAACCCGACGCACATGGTGCGGATCTGGTTGAACAGCACCAGTGCGAGGCCACCGGCCGCCACGTGCGCGACGCCGAGGGTGCCCATCAGTACCAGGTTGGTCGTCGAGACCGCGATCTGCGCCAGCTGGGTCAGCGCGATCGGCGTCGCCAGCCGGGCCAGTGCGCTGCTGTCGGCACGCGTGCCGATCACCCGTCCGCTCCCCGACGATGCCGCCTCGTTGGGCCGATCAGCGAATCAGCGGCCGCGCTCGGGCGGCCGCACATGTGGCGCGCGTTCGCGCTCACCTGACCTCCATCAGTTCGTCGTGGTGCCGCAGCGGCGAATAGTGGCGCAGCAGCGTGGTGATCTCGCATTCGGCGGCGGGGTCGAGCAGGTCGCGCGCGGCCATCCAGTCGTCGTCGAAGACGGTGTCGAGATACTTCTCGCCGCCGTCGCACACGATGGTCACCACGGTCGACCCGGCCGGGAATTCCGCCAGCCGCGTCAAGGCATTGTGCACCGAACCGCCCGCGGAGCCGCCGATCAGCAGCCCGTGTGTCCTGGCGACGGCGCGCGCGGTGGCGAAGGCGTCGACATCGCTCACCTTCACTCCCTCGTCGAGCTGGGCGTAGTCGACGGCGGTGCCGATGGTGGCGCCGGGCGGGGTGCCGGTGCCCGACTGCCAGTACGGGCCGCCCTCGCCGCCGAAGGCGATCGAGCCGACCGGTTCCACGCCGATCACCCTGGCGGGTGTGCCGAGCTCGCGCAACCGGGTGGCGGTGCCGAACAGCGACCCACCGGTGCCCACCGCCGACAGCAGGATGTCGACGCGCTCGACCTCGGCCAGCAATTCCTCGGCCACCGCGTAGTAGCCGACCGCGTTGGCGTCGTTGTTGTGCTGTTCGGTGAAGTAGGCGTCGTCGCGGGCGGCCGCCATCGCCTCGGCGAGGTCCTCCCGTGCCGAGGTGGCCAGCTCGTCGTCACCGTCGTCGGCGACGAACACCAGATCGGTGCCCATGGCCTTCATCGCGCGCAGTTTGTCCTTACATGCGTGGTTGTCGACCACGGCGGTGAATCGATAGCCACGTTCGGCCGCGACCACCGCCAAGCCGAGTCCGGTGTTTCCGGACGTCGACTCGATGATATGCCCGCCATCGCGCAGCAAACCCCGTCGCTCCGCGTCGAGCACCATCGAACGGGCCATTCTGATCTTGGCGGCGCCGGTCGGATTGAACTGTTCGAGCTTGAGCAGCAGCCGGGTTCCGGCATCGGTGACGGCCAGTTCGAACAGTGGGGTGCGGCCGATCAGATCCGTCACGCGCGTGACGAGAGCCATGGGGATTCCTCCATCGGATTGGGAAAACTCGCCGATCAGCGGGCGGTGGCGTCCAGGCTCCAGCCCGGCCGTCCGTCGACCTCGCGCACGACGACCTTCGGTGGCAGCGGGAGTTCGTGGAACGTGGACTCGTTGGAGTCCATCTGATACCCGGCGGTGTTCGGGTAGACGAGCAGATCGCCGACCTGGGCGCGCCGAGGCAGCGGAATGCGCCGCCTGCTCAGCAGGTCGGACTCCAGGCAGGTGGTGGCACCGACACAGCTGGCAGTGATGGTGCCGGGTCTGGCCGGCCACAGCACGGGGTCGGGCAGGTATTCGCTGTCGAACCACTGTTCGGACAGGCTCAGGCTGGTGCCGTCGACGGTGAGGATGTCGTACGGTTCGCCGTGCGCGGTCCGGGTTTTCCCGCCCTGCACCCGGAAGATCGAACTACCCGCACGGTCCAGAAGTGCCCGGCCGGGTTCGATCGAGAGCCGTATCCCGTTGGTGCGCAGGGCTTCCGCCAGCCGGTTGTGTGCGAGCACCGCGGTGAGCATGGCGGCGCCGGGCACCGGGAAGTGGTAGGGGTAGTAGTCCTGGCCGGGAGCGCGGCCGTGGAACCACTTCTCACTCGAGGTGTCCCGGAATCTCGTCCACGACCCGGCGTCGAGGTAGTCGACGCCGAATCCGCCGCCGATCGAGATCGTGTCAGCGAGATGGCCGTCGGCGCGGGCCCGAACACAATGCTCGACCAGCGTCGCCGCGAGGTCGGCGCGCGCTGTCGCGTCGTAGCCGGAGAGGTGAAAGCTGAAGCCGGACAGCAGGACCGGCCCACCCGCCGGCGCCGATCGCAGTGCTTGCGCGAGTTCGGCCCGGTCGAGTCCGAAGCGGCTGGTCGATCCGTCCGGCTGGATTCGCAAAAGAATGCGGGCGGGCCGACCTGCCGGGGTCGGCCCACCGGTCCGCGTCGGCGGCGTGGATCGCGAGATCTGGTCGTGACCGGCGCAGATCCGGGTGAGCCGAGCCAGTTCGTCGAGCGCGTCGATCGCGATCGTGCTGCCGTGCCGGACCGCGAGCCACAGCAGCTCGTCGGACTTCGCCGGTCCGGTGACCATCAGGTCCTCGCCGCGCACGCCCTGCGCCAGCGCCGCGACCAGCTCGCCGACACTGGCGACGTCGATCCCGGCACCGCTCTCCGCGCAGGCCCGGGCCACGCACGCCGCCTTGTTCGCCTTCTTCCCGAAGTACACGAAACCGTCGACGCCCGCCGCGCGGAACGCCTCGTGAAAAGCGGTGACATTCCTCGCGACTCGCTCGGGGAACAGCACATGGAACGGCCCGCCGACCGCCGCGGCGATATCGCCGAGCAGGTGCGGGTGCGCGAGCAGCCGTCGTTCCAGCGGGTCGACGTCGGCGGGCATCGGCGGCGCGCAGTGCACGGGACCGATCGCGCTCGCTCCCGGCGACTCGCCATGCCCGGCGGGCGGTGCGCTATCGGCCGGGCCTCCCATACTCGCCACCGAACCCGGCGAACCACCGCTCCCCGGTGCGGTCATGCCGCGGCCCCGCGACCACCACACGCCGCGGCTGCGACAGTCAGTCCCACAGCGGCACCTCGACACCTCGCCCCTCGGTGATCGCCCTCGCCGCCAGCGCGTGCGCGACCGCGATATCGGTGAGCACGAGACCGCTGTTGTAGACGAAGATCTTCTCGTCCTCGGTGCGACGGGCGACGGCGGTGCGGGTGAGCACCTGCGGTAGTTCGGCGTCGACCGCGCGCAGGGTGCCGTCGGGGCCCGCCATGTCGGTGCCGGTGAGCGCCATCTGCGCGGCGCTGGTCGCGACCACCCGGTCGGCATCGACAAGGGTCGACGGGGCCAGCCCGTAGCCGACCAGCACCGCCACCGAACCCGGTGCGAGATGGCTGGATTCGAGCGCCACCTCGGTGCCGGGGCCTGCGGTCGCCAGCACCACATCGGCACTCGGCGCCGCCGCGTACGGATCGTCGACCACCTCGAGCAGGGCGTGCGGCACGGCGTCGGCCAGGTGCCGGTGCACCGCGTCGAGCCCGTCGGGGTGGGTGCCGTACACCATCAGCTTGCGCAGCTGCGGATTCGCCGCGAGCAGGTGCGGCAGCGCGTTGCGGCCCTGTGTCCCGGTGCCGATGAGCAGCGCGCTCTCGGCGCCACGCCGGGCGGTCTCGCGCACCAGCAGCGCCGTAACGGCCGGGGTTCGTAGCGCGCCGACCCTGGCGCAGTCCATCATCGCGATGGGCGCGCCGGTGGTGTCGTCGTAGAGGGTGATGGTGGTGTAGTACCGCTTGGTGCTGCGGTCGTGGCCCGGGTCGAATTTGTAGGAGGTCTTCATGGCCACCACCCGGCGCCTGCCGTCGCGACCGAGCATCGCGTACGACACCGAGGAGCCGCCGGGATCGGCGACACTCAGTTTGCGTGGGTTGTCGGATTCGCCCGCCGCGAAGGCGAGATAGGCCTCCTCGACGGCCCGCACCACCTCGGCCGGGGTGATCGGCACGTCCGCCAGGTCACTGCGGGAAAGCACCCGCAGCGGGGTGCTCCGGTCACGGTTGTTCAACGGATCCTCGCTCGTCTGCGCTGCGTTCATCTGTCCTGCCCCGCTCTGCTGTCCGATCGGTGCTCGCCCGGAACGGCGCGATCACCCGTTGCCCGTACCCATTCTCGGACGATTCCTCGGCGCGTCGGCGACGTTCGGGCAACCTGATGTTCACCCGCTTGAGCCAGCGGTCGGTGCCGTCGTAGCGGGCACGGAACGGCACCCGCCCGTGCACGGCCACGTCGTTGTCGACCAGCAGCAGTTCACCGGGTGCCAACGCGGGGCTGTGGCACACCCTGGCGAATTCGGCGGTGAGCCGGGCATAGGCCGCGCGATACGCCGGGTCGGCGTCGTCGAGCGGGGTGTAGGCGGGATCGTAACGCAGTGTGGCGCTGTCGGTTTCGTCGAACCAGATGGTCGGCAGCGGCGGTGCGGGCTGGTCGAAGGAGGTGCCGTAGGACACATCGGGCAGGATCGGCACGGTCGGCACCGTGAGCGCCCGCAGGTCCGCCATGGACAGGCGCACCTCGCGTACCGAGGACACCGTGGTGGCGACCCGGTCGGGATTGCGCACACAGGCCAGCATCAGCATATTCGCGCGCGCGGCGTGGAAGGCGTCCTCGGTGTGCGGGGTGAGCAGGGTGGAACTGCTCGCGCCGGACTGCTCGTCCTCGTGGCCCGCGGCGGGCACGATGTTGTTGATCAGCCTGCCGTTCTGCTGGCCCGCCCAGCCGAAGGGCGCACCGGCGCAGCGCGCGAGCAGCAACATCGCGATGTCGAGTTCGAGCGAGCCCAGGTGTTCCGGGTCGGCGGCCGAGGTGGCCGCGTCCTGCCAGTCCCGGGGTGTCGGGCCGAATTCCGCTTGGTCGACGGGCAATCCGCGCACCACGGTCGCGCCGGCGGGTGTGGCGGGTGGGCGCACGGCATGGCGGACCGCGACGGGGAGTTCGCCTGCACGTCGCTCGATCAGTTCCAGCAGGGCCGGATCGTGCAGTGTCGCGGTATGTGGTCGGTCACCCAATCGGTGCCGGATGTCGGTGGCGAGCGTTCGGACGGCCATGGCCGCGCCGTGCGGGAGCTCGCGATGTTCGATGTCGTGCAGGTGAATCGTCATACGTTCCGGGAGAACGCTTTTCACCGGCCTTCCCTTCTTCGCATCGGTCGATCGCGGGTGAATGTCGGACTCGATGTGCGAAGGTAGTGCGCCGCTGATGTTTAGGCAAGACTTACCTAACGTGTCGGCTGGAAAATAGCCGATCCATATAACAGGAGATTTCTACCCGAGCCGGCTCGACGCGTGTCATCCGGGGCCGACAAGCCTGGGTGCTGGACAGGAACGACCCCGCTCCGTCACGCTTTTAGGCTAGCCTCGCCTGGTTTGCAGCGCTGGACAAGCGAGGCGCTTTCGCGCGCGGTTCGAGGGAGACAACACGATGGCTTTCACCCGCAGGCAGCTCCTGCAGTCCGGACTCGGCGTCACCGCACTACTGCTGGTGGCCTCGTGCACCAGCGAGGACGAATCCGACGGACCCGCGAAACAGGGTGGCACACTGCGCGTCGGCGCGCTCGGCACCGCCGCCCGCAGCGAACGTGACCCGCACGCCAATCTCAGCAACGACAGCGACTTCCTGATCGCCTCCCTCGTCTACGACGCGCTCACCGTCCCCGGCGCCGACCCGACCGTCGCTCCACGGCTGGCCTCGCGGTGGGAGGCCGACGCCGAGAACCGCCGCTGGACCTTCACCATCGCCGAGGGCGTGACCTTCCACGACGGCACCCCGGTCACCGCCGAGGACGTGGTGTGGTCGATGAAACGGTTGCGTCAGGTGGGCGGGGCCTCGAAGATGCCGGTGGCCGAGGACGGTATCGCCGCCGACGGCCCGGACCGGGTGGTGTTCACCCTGCCCGAGCCCAACACCCAGCTTCCGCTGCTGTTGCGGCTCATGACCTTCACCGTGCCGCAGGGCACCACCGATTTCACCGCCGCGATCGGTACCGGACCGTTCAAGCTCGAGTCCTACCGGGGCGGCAATGCCCGGCTGGTGCGCAACGACCGGTGGCACGGCACCCCGCCGCTGCTCGACGCGATCGAGGTGACCATGTTCGACAGCGTCACCGCGCTCGGCAACGCGGTGCTCGGCGGTCAGATCGACCTCGCCTCCAACGCCGGCGCGATCGCCGGACGCAGCGCGGAGGGGCGTGGCGACCTGCAGGTGATCCGGCGCCCGAACGACACCATGCTCGGCGTGGCCATGCGCGTGGCCGACGGCCCGTTCGCCGACCCGAGGGTGCGCACCGCCCTGCGGCTCGGGGTCGACCGGACCGCGCTGGTCGACCAGGTGCACTCCGGTTACGGCACCGTCGCCGCCGATGTGCTCGGCACTGCCGATCCGCTCTACGATTCCGCGCTGCGCCGCGACCGCGATATCGAACGGGCGAAAACACTGCTGCGCGAAGCGAATTTCGACACCGGCCGCAGCTACCCGTTCGTCACCAAGGCCGAGGTGGCCGGTGAGGTGGAATCGGCCGAGGTGATCGCCGCCCAGCTGGCCGAGATCGGGGTGCGTCTCGACGTGCAGGTCGTCGAGTCGGCCGCCTTCTACGACGAGACCTGGCTCAACGCGCCGCTGTACACGGTGTCATGGGGCACCAACGACTCGATCCTGTTCTTCGCGGAGAAACTGATGTCGCCGTCGTCCAACCGCAACGAAACCGCGTTCCACGACGCCGAATTCGACGCTGCCACCGCCAAGGCGCTGGCGGTCACCGGGGACGAGTACGCAGCGGCCGTCGGTGAGATCCAGCGCATCGAGTTCGAGCGCGGCGGCTACCTCGTGTGGGGTATGGCCGACGGCGTCGACATCGCCACCGCGCCGGTGCGCGGCCTGCCGACGCTCGGCGGCTTCGCCCGCGTGCAACTGGAACGCGCCTGGCTGGTGTGATCGCCGTGCAATCCTTCGCCCTGCTCGTGTTCCGGCGGATCGCGCTGCTGGTCGCGCTGCTCGCCGTCGTCTTCGTCGCGGTGGATCTGCTTCCGGGCAGCGCGGCCCGCTCGGCGCTCGGCCGGGACGCGAGCCGAGCCGAACTCGTGGCGAAGGAGCACGAGCTCGGCCTCGACCGGCCGCTGCCGGTGCAGTTCTGGCACTGGATCTCCGGCGTGGCGACCGGTGATTTCGGGCAGACCGCTCGCGGAGGTTCGGTCGGCGCGCTGCTGGCCGACAGGTTTCCGCAGACCATGCTGCTCGGCGGCATCGCCCTGCTGCTGACCGTGGTGACATCGTTGGCTCTCGGCTGCTGGTGGGCGCTGCGCCCCACCGCGTTCGGCGCGCGCCTGCTGCAGCCGGCGACCACGATCTCGGTCGCGGTGCCCGAATTCGTGTGCGGCACCGTGCTGATCCTGGTCTTCTCGCTGGCGACCGGACTGCTGCCCGCGGTCACCATCACCGACCGCTCGGGCTTCCCCGCCGGACCGGAGATGCTGATCCTGCCGGTGCTCGCGCTGGCGATCCCGCAGATCGGCTGGAACTCCAGGGTGGTGCGCTCGGCCCTGCGTGATGCCGCCGCCGCGCCGCACGTGGAAAGCGCTGTGCTGGAAGGTATTCCATCCAGTGCGGTGCTGTGGCGGCATCTGCTGCCGTTCGCCGCGCCCACTATCGTCGCCGGGTACGCGACCTCGGTCGGCATGCTGTTCGGCGGCACCCTCGTGGTGGAAACCCTGTTCAACTATCCCGGAATCGGCGCGGTCCTCGCGGGCTCGGTCGCCGACCGCGACACCACGACCGTTGCCGCCGTGGTGGCGCTGACCGCCATCGTCACCATGGCGCTGCTCGCGGTGGCCGATGTGGTGCGGAGCTGGGCGTCGGTGGGTGCGCGATGAGGATCATGGTCGCGGCGGCGCGACTACCGCGCTCCCACCGCGATGCGTCGGTTGCTAGAGCACACGCTTGCCGCCCACAAAACGCTCTGCTGCCCCGAATTTCAGCAAATCGGTGCGATTGTGTGCGCGCAGCGCGGCGCCGGTGGACGACGGCTCGGCCGCGGCCGGGAATCAGCGTTCGGCACCGCGCGCGGGAGGTCGTCCAGAAATGCGGTCGGGATGCGCGGATCGAGCTCCGGTGGCACGGGGTGGTGAAGTGATGGACATCGAACGTGCGAGGGTCCACGGGGTTGCGGTGCGGCGCCGTGGTGTTCGCGTGGCCGGCTGGTGGCGATGGTCGGTCGGGGCGGCGGTGGCGCTGGTGCTGCTGCTCGCGGTGGCCGGGCCGTTGCTGGCGCCGTACCCCGCGGAGCGGGCTGTCGGAATGCCGTTCGCCGAGCCGGGTGGTGCGGCGCTGCTCGGGACGGATCGCCTCGGCCGGGATGTGCTGAGCCATCTGCTCACCGGCGGTTTCGAGCTGCTGATGGTGTCGGCGGTGATCGCGGCGACAGTGACCGTGCTTTCGGCCGTGCTCGGCGCGGTGGCGGCGGTCCGGCCGCGGGCGGCGGCGGTGATCGCGCTCGGCGGGGATCTGCTGATTCTGCTACCCGCTGTGCTCGGCATCCTGCTCGTGCTGACCGCGTGGCCGCAGGGCGGAGTTGGCGCGTTAATCGTCGTTTCGCTGCTGTTCGGGGTGCCGTATTGCGCCAGGATCTTCGCCGCCGCCGCGGCGGGGATCGCGGCGAACGGGTATGTGGAGGCGGCGATCGCGAGCGGGGAATCGCTGCCGCACCTGGTCTTCCGGGAGATCCTGCCCAACCTGCGCGCCGTCTTCACCACCCAGCTCGGCCTGCGTTTCGTCGTCGCGGTCTATCTCGTCAGCACCGTCGCCTTCCTCGGTGTCCCCGCCCTCGACGACGACAACTGGGCGAACATGGTCCGCGACAACGCCTCCGGCCTGCTGCTGAACCCCGTGGCCGTGCTCGCGCCGAGCGCCGCGATCGCGGTGGTCGCGGTGGGCGTCAACCTGGTCGTCACCGGCGGCATCGCCCGAAACCCCACCGTCATCGCCGCTGGCCAGCGGGCCTGCGCGGACGATGCGCGAGCGACCGCGGCCGACGCCGATCAGCTCGAGGCGGACGGCCGACCGGAATCCGGCGCGGATGTGGTGGTGGTCGAAGGGCTGAGCGTGGTCGCCGAGACCGGTGCGGTGTTGCTGGCGCCGTTGTCGTTCCGGTTGCGGCCGGGGACCGTGACCGCGCTGACCGGAGCATCGGGCGCGGGGAAGTCGACGGCGATGCGGGCGCTGCTCGGGCATATTCCGGCCGGGGCACGGCGCGCAGGCTCCGTCCGGGTAGCGGGGCACGAGGTGTTCGCGCTTGATCCCGGTGCGCTGCGGATGTTCCGGCGCACCCGCATCGCCTATGTCGGCCAGGACCCCGGTTCCGAGCTGAACCCGCTGCTGCGGGTCAGGACCGTGCTGGCCGAGGCCGCGCCGACCGCCTCCGACGCCGACCGCCGCGCCGCCGTCGAACGCGTCGGCCTCGACCTCACCCACCTGCGCCGGCGCTGCGGCCGTCTCTCCGGTGGACAGCAGCGCCGGGTAGCCCTGGCCCGCGCCTTCCTGCGCCACCCCGAGGTCGTCGTGCTCGACGAACCTCTCGCAGGCCTGCACGGCGCCCTCCGCACCGAGATCGCCCGCCTCATCTCCGACCTCGCCACCGACAGCTCGACCGCCGTCCTCCTCTCCGGCCATGACACCACCACCATCCACGCCATCGCCGACACCGTCATCGAAGTCCGCCCACCCGGCGGATGGGCGGATGGGCCGGGCTCGGGCGTGGGTCGGATGTCGACCGGGTCGGATCGGCCGGGCTCGGGTGTGGGGCAGACGTCGACCGGGTCCGCGGTCGGGCCCGGCGCCGACACGGGTGGGCCCGCGGGGAACTCGGCGGACCAGGCCGACCCGACGATGCCGAACGGCCGCCCAGATCCGTCCGGCGCGGTCGGACAGCACGGCGGACCTGTCGACGTCGCGGTGTCGCTCGGCAGCGATGCGGGGCAGCGCCGTGGCCGCGACGGGGACGCCACAGCCCTGCGCGCCGACGGGATCTCCGCCACCGTGGACGGACACCCCATCCTCACCGGCATCCATTTCACCGTGCGCCCCGGCGCCGCGCTGGCCGTCGTCGGTCCGTCGGGAGCGGGCAAAACCACCCTCGCCAGGGTGATCGCGGGCTTGCACCGGTCGGCTTCGGGGACCATCGAGGTCAGGGGCACCCGCATCCCGATCGGACGGAAGCGGCGAATCACGGCGGGGGCCAACGGGATCGCGCTGGTGACGCAGAATCCGCTGGCGGCGCTGAATCCACAACGCACCGTCGGCCAGACTCTCGCCAGGCCACTGCGGCGGATCGCGAGGGTGCCAGACCAGGACATTCCGGCGCGGGTCGAATCCTTGCTGCACGCCGTGGAACTCCCCGCGGACTTCGCCACCCGCCGACCCGGCGAACTCTCCGGCGGCCAACGCCAGCGCGTCGCCCTCGCCAGGGCACTCGCCGCCGACCCGGCCGTCCTGATCTGCGACGAGATAACCACCGCCCTCGACTCCGCCACCGCCACCGCGATCATGACCCTGCTCGACCACCTGCGCGCCACCAGGGACACCGCGGTCGTGCTGATCAGTCACGACATGGCGTTGGTCACCCGGCACTGCACCGTCCTCGTCGTCCTCGACCAGGGCCGGATCGTCGAATCCGGCACCACCGCAACAGTGCTGAGCGCGCCGTCGCACCGGGCCACCGCCGACCTGCTCGGCTGACCCGCACTCTGAGAACTCCCTGTGAGAGGTGCCGACCCGGCACCGGATCTGGATGATTGGTTACGTGTCTGTGAAGAAAGCCGGCGTGCTCGCCGCGGTCGCGCTGACCACCCTGCTCGCGGGGTGCAGCTCGCTCGCCTCGATCCCCGGCGATATGCCGCCAGGGCCGGGCGCGGCCCTGCCCGCGATCGATATCGATGCGCCGGGCCGGGCCTCGGAGCAGTTGCGGGCGTGGGCGCAGGAGCAGTCCGGCGCGGTGGGGATCGAACCGGTGGCCCTCGAGGCGTACGGGTACGCGGCGGCGGTACTGGCCAGGTCACGGCCCGACTGCGGGATCGCCTGGACCACCCTGGCCGGCATCGCCAGCGTGGAGAGCGGGCACGGCACCCATCGCGGTGCGGGCGTCGACTCCGACGGCACCGTGCGCCCCGCGATCATCGGCGTCGCCCTCGACGGCACCAACGGCAACGCCGAGATCCGCGACACCGACGGCGGCAGCCTCGACGGCGACACCGTCTACGACCGCGCGGTCGGGCCACTGCAGTTCATCCCGGAGACCTGGCGGCGCTGGGCCGTCGACGCCAACGGCGACGGCGTGCTCGACCCGCAGAACATCGACGACGCGGCGCTGACCGCCGCCAAGTACCTGTGCGTCCGCGGCGGCGACCTGACCTCGGCCGACGGCTGGCAGCGGGCCCTGTTCGCCTACAACCAGTCGAACAAGTACATGCGGGTCGTGCGGGACAGGGCCGCCATCTACAGCATCGGACGCCGGGTGTAGTCGCGGTGCGGCCGGAGTGCCGGTTACCCCGCGACATGCCGAGACGATAGGCTCGGCTCCGCACGGACCATCCCGTGAGACCTACCGTGCCTTTCCGTCGTAAGGAGTCGTTTCGTGGCCATCATCGAACAGGTCGGAGCTCGCGAGATTCTGGATTCGCGTGGCAACCCCACTGTCGAGGTCGAGATCGCCCTCGATGACGGCACCCTGACCAGGGCTGACGTCCCCTCCGGCGCGTCCACCGGTGAGCACGAGGCGGTCGAGCTGCGCGACGGTGGCGACCGCTACAACGGCAAGGGTGTCACCAAGGCCGTCGAGGGCGTCCTCGACGAGATCGCGCCCGCCATCATCGGCCTCGACGCCGTCGAGCAGCGCACCGTCGACCAGGTCCTGCTGGATCTGGACGGCACCCCCGACAAGTCCCGCCTCGGCGCCAACGCCTTGCTCGGCGTCTCGCTCGCGGTCGCGCGCGGTGCCGCCGAGTCCTCGGGCCTGGAGCTGTTCCGCTACCTGGGCGGCCCGAATGCCCACGTGCTGCCGGTGCCGATGATGAACATCCTCAACGGTGGCGCGCATGCCGACACCGGCGTCGACGTGCAGGAGTTCATGGTCGCCCCGATCGGCGCGCCCACCTTCCGCGAGGCGCTGCGCTGGGGCACCGAGGTGTACCACTCGCTCAAGGCCGTGCTCAAGGAGAAGGGCCTGTCCACCGGTCTCGGTGACGAGGGCGGTTTCGCCCCCGACGTCGCGGGCACCGTGGAGGCGCTCGACCTGATCAGCCTGGCCATCCAGAAGGCCGGCTACAAGCTGGGCACCGACGTCGCGCTCGCGCTCGACGTGGCCGCCACCGAGTTCTACACCCCGGGTGCGGGCTACAAGTTCGAGGGCAAGGTCCGCACGGCCGCCGAGATGGGCGAGTTCTACGCCGACCTGCTCACCCGCTACCCGCTGGTCTCCATCGAGGACCCGCTGTCGGAGGACGACTGGGATGGCTGGGTCGCGCTCACCGACGCCATCGGCGACAAGGTGCAGCTGGTCGGCGACGACCTGTTCGTCACCAACCCGGAGCGCCTGGAAGAGGGAATCGCCAAGGGCGCGGCCAACGCGCTGCTGGTGAAGGTCAACCAGATCGGCACCCTCACCGAGACCCTGGACGCGGTGGAGCTGGCGCACCGCAACGGCTACAAGACCATGATGTCGCACCGTTCGGGCGAGACCGAGGACACCACCATCGCCGACCTCGCGGTCGCCGTCGGCTCGGGTCAGATCAAGACCGGCGCCCCCGCCCGTTCCGAGCGGGTCGCCAAGTACAACCAGCTGCTGCGCATCGAGGACGCCCTCGGTGACTCGGCACGCTATGCCGGTGACGTGGCCTTCCCGCGTTTCACCGGCGAGTTCTGAGCACAGCGATGAGATGACGGGGTAGGGAGCGAATGACCGAGCGACGTGCGCGTGGGACCAGTCCGGCCGGACGAGGCGACCGCCGCACGTCGCGGGCCGCGCGCTCCCGCCCCAGCCATCTCGATTCGCCGGGCCGCCCCGCCGCGGCCAAACGCACCACCCGCCGCCGCCCCGAGTCCACCGCGGGCGGTAAGCGCAAGCCGAGCGGCAAGCTCACCCGCAACGAACACACCATCCTCGGTCTGTCGACCGGCAAGGCGGTGATCCTCGCTGCCGTGCTGTGTGGTTTGGCGCTGACCTTGGCGGTGCCGACCCGCACCTACTTCAGTCAGCGCGCCGAGGCGGCGGCGCTGGCAGCGGAGCGTGCCGAGCTCGACGCCGACCTGGCCGCCCTGCGCGATCGCCGCGCCAAGCAGCAGGATCCGGCCTACATCCGCTCCGAGGCCCGCGACCGGTTGCGGCTGGTGATGCCCGGCGAAACCCCCTACATCGTGCAGGTTCCCGGCATCGAGGCACCGGCTCCGCCGCCGATGAGCACCCGACAAGCGGCGCCCGACCCCTGGTACACCGACCTGTGGCGCAGCATTTCCGAACCGGACCAGGAAGGACCGAGGTGACCGCACCGAACGAGCGCGATCTCGAGATCATCGCCCAGCAGCTGGGCCGCGAGCCGCGCGGAGTCCTCGCCGTCGCCTACCGCACCCCCGACGGTGTGCCCGCCGTGGTGAAGACCGCGCCGCGGCTGCCCGACGGCACCCCGTTCCCCACCCTCTACTACCTGACCGATCCGCGGCTCACCGCCGAGGCCAGCAGGCAGGAGTCGGCCGGGGTGATGCGCGAGATGACCGAACGGCTCGCCGCCGATCCCGAGCTGGCCGCGGCTTACCGCGCCGCGCACGAGAGCTACCTGGCCGAGCGCGACGAGATCGAATCGCTCGGCACCGATTTCACCGGCGGCGGCATGCCGGACCGGGTGAAATGCCTGCACGTGCTGATCGCGCATTCGCTCGCGAAGGGCCATGGACTCAACCCGTTCGGGGACGAGGCCGTGGCACTGGCCGCCGAGGCCGGACTGCGCGGCACCGCCATCCCGGCCGACTGGCCCGCGTCCCGCACGTCCGAGGAGCCCGCCTAGTCGACAGCCGGTCATTGTGTGAGCCGCGCGGTTCTCGCACCACCGGCGAGAAATCCGCCGGGCTCGCCGCTGATCACAATGCGGGCCGGCCGGATGCGGTGTCGAATGGCCGGGACCGGGTGGCAGCGCACCGGGCATAATCGCGAGCAGCGACCGGTGCGCAGCGCCGGAGATCAGGAGGAACCATGGGTGAGCGTATCGCCGCAGTGGACTGCGGAACCAACTCGATCCGTCTGCTGGTCGCCGAGGTCGGTGCCGATGGTGGCCTGTCCGATGTGCATCGGGAGATGCGCATCGTGCGGCTCGGTCAGGGGGTCGACGCCACCGGCAGGCTCGTACCCGAGGCGATCGAGCGCACCAGGGTTGCGCTGGCCGACTACGTGGATGTGATGCTCGCGCAGGGTGTTTCGCGAGTCCGGATGGTGGCGACCTCGGCCACCCGCGACGCAGCCAACCGGGACGATTTCTTCGGCATGACCCGCACCGAACTGGGCCGGGTCGTCAACGGCGCGGTGGCCGAGGTGATCACCGGCGACGAGGAAGCGCGGCTGTCGTTCGCAGGCGCGGTCGGCGAGCTGCCCGCCGAATCAGGACCTTTCGTCGTTGTCGACCTCGGCGGCGGCTCCACCGAGCTGGTGGTCGGCGACAGCGGCGGTGTGCAGGCGGCCTACTCCGCCGACATCGGTTGCGTGCGGATCACCGAACGCTGCCTGCCCGGCAACCCGCCGACCGCCGACCAGGTCGCCACCGCCCGCGAATTCGCCGCGAACAAGCTCGACGAGGCATTCGCCAAGGTGCCGGTCGACAAGGTCCACACCTGGGTCGGCGTGGCAGGCACCATGACCACCATCACCGCAGTTGCCCTCGACCTGCCCGAATACGATTCGGAGCGGGTGCATCTCACCCGGCTGAGTCTGGCCGAGGTGCACGAGGTGTGCGATCGCCTGATCGCGATGGACCACGATCAGCGCGCGGCCCTCGGCCCGATGCATCCCGGCCGGGTCGACGTGATCGGCGGCGGCGCGGTGATCACCGAGGTACTCGCCGACGAATTGGCCGGCCGCGCAGGCATTTCCGAGCTGGTCGTGAGCGAACACGACATCCTCGACGGCATCGCGATGTCGATCCTGCGCTGACCGGGCTGACCACACACCAACCGCCTCGAACGATCATTTCTCGACCGTTCGAGGCGGTTGTGTCCGCTCAGCGCGGGTGGATGGGCACCGGCTGCGTCAGGGCAGCACCTGCGGGATGACATCCGGCGCGACGGCACCGACCGCCGCGCCGATCAGCGCGCCGACGAGTGCGTTGGGCAGACCGATCAGCCCGACGCACGGCAGATACAGGATCATCGTGGTGATCATCGGCACGCACACCACGGCGGCGGCGATGAGGCCGACGCCGGCGCCGATCGCGGCGGCATTGTGGATCGGATCGGAGTTCTGCGCGGCCGGGTTGGTGGCGATCGTCTTCAGTTCGGTGGCAGCGGCCCGCGACACCTGCGGCGTGGCGGTGACGGTGCGCCCGTCGGCGGAGATGTCCGTGGCCACCGTGATGGTGTTACCGCCGACGGTGCCGAAGCTGGTCGGCACCTGAGCTACCGGGCTGCCGGTAGCGGATTCGACGGTGAGCGTGCCGTCTTCGCCGAGGACGAAGCGGCCGTCGTCCACCGTCGCCGTGACGGTCCGCAGGTCGGGGGCGACGGTCGTGCGGTAGCCGATGTTCTCGGTTTGCCCCGTCGAGGCCAGACCGGCGACGTAGCGCGCCTGCTGGTCCGGGGTGACATCCGCGGAGGCGGTCCCGGCGAACGTGACCGCGACGGCCAGCGGAAGAACCGCCGCGAGCGCACGTCGGCCCGCGCGGAAACTCGAGTTCTGGATCATGCTGGAGAATCTCCCTCACCGAACCCGCCCGAAGAATTCGCCAGCCCCGGGTGAATCCGAGATATTCGTGGTCGATGACGCAGGGGTATTCGGATCGGGAGGGGTATCCGGATGGGAACGGTCATCGGGTGGTGTCGCCGGGTTCAGCGGCGTCGTGGTCGCACCGGCGCCCGGTGGCGGCGGGTCGGTACCGGTTGGGCGGGTGGGGGCGAGTTCGGTCAGGAGCTCGCGGCGGCGTTCCGGCGTGATCCAGCACTACCGTTCCCGGCTCGGCCTGGAATGCGAGTCCCCACAGCAGTCGCGCGCCGTGCTCGTCGGACAGTACGTGCCGGGTGTCGTGGAAGCGGTTGGTGCTGAACCTGGCGTGGGTGCCCGGCCGCGGCGTCAGCACCGTGCGCACCCCACGGACTCCCCGCACGGCATGCCGGTGCAGTTTCAGTCCGTCTCCGGTGTACCGGGCGTTCCCCGGTCGCTGTCTTTTCATCCGCACAAGGAGGCCACATCCATGCTCCGCCGGGCAATCGCTTTTCCGGCAGGCAACCACACCGATTCGTGAGACATATAGGTAGAGATGTCTTACCGTAGAGTCATGAGCTCAACGGCGTCTCGCACGGTCGGATTCGAACTAAGCTCCGGGGAGACCTGGCGTGATCCCTGGCCCATGTACTCGGCACTGCGCGATCAGGACCCCGTCCACCGGGTGGTTCCCGCCGGTCGCGAAGCCGACGATTTCTACGTGCTGTCCCGGCACGCCGACGTGTGGGCCGCCGCGCGGGACCCGGAAACCTTCTCCTCCGCCTCGGGGCTGACAGTCGACTACGTCGACCTGGCGGCGGCCGGGTTCGGCGACGTGAAACCGTTCGTCTTCATGGACCCGCCCGAGCACACCGACTTCCGCCGTCGTGTCGCGCCGGGATTCACGCCGCGCCAAGTGAATTCGGTCGAACCGGCGGTGCGCAGGTTCGTCGTCGAGCGGATCGAGCGGCTGCGCGCCGACGGCGGCGGCGATATCGTGGCCGACCTGTTCAAGCCGCTACCGACCATGGTGGTCGCCCACTATCTCGGGGTCCCCGAACGCGATCACGGCAAGTTCGACGAGTGGACCGAGAGCATCGTCGGCGGCGCGGTGGCCGGAGCGGGCCTGGCCGCCGGTGACCAGCACGCCTTCACCGCCGTCGGCGAACTGGTCGGCTACTTCGGCGAGCTGATCGCGCGGCGCCGTGTCGAACCGGGCGATGACACCATCTCGCACCTGCTGGCCTCCGGCCTCGGCGCAGACGGCGACAACGACGGGTTGGTCGCGATTCTCGGCTTCGCCTTCACGATGATCACCGGCGGCAACGACACCACCACCGGCAATCTCGGTGGCGCGGTGCAGCTCCTCACCACCTACCCCGACCAGCGCGCGCGGCTGGTCGACGACCCGTCACTCATCCCCGACGCCGTCGAGGAATTCCTGCGCATGACCTCACCGGTGCAGGGTCTGGCCCGCACCACCACTCGCGACGTCGACCTGCACGACACCACGATTCCGGCGGGCAGGCGCGTCCTGTTGCTCTACGGCTCGGCCAATCGGGACGAGCGCGAGTTCGGCCCCACCGCAGCCGAACTCGATGTCCGCCGCAATCCCAAACGCATCCTCACCTTCAGTCACGGGCACCACCACTGCCTCGGCGCGGCCGCCGCCCGCATGCAGGCCAGAGTGGCGCTCGAGGAGCTGCTGACCCGTTGCCCGGAGTTCACCGTCGACCTCGACGCCGTGCGCTGGTCGCAGGGTAACTACGTGCGGTGGCCGGTCTCGGTGCCATTCCGGGCGGCGGCGTGACGTGCCGGCGAGCGGGGCGGCCGTCGCTAGGATGCGCGGTATGGGCGGTCGGCGGATAGTGGCGGCGCGGTGGCAACCGGTGGATCGCCAGCCGCGTCGCAAGGGGCCCGACAGGATCGGGCAGGGGCAGTGGGGGCGACTGTGCCCGGTACGCGGTCGGCGGCGGGTGGTGGCCTGTGACGGCCGCGTGGCTGCGCTGCGCAGTGGGAGGTCGGCAGCGGGGACCGGCGCCGTGGCCGGTCCGTGCTGGTCGCCGGTTGGCCAGGCAGGTGCGGAATGAGCGGTGATTGGCTGGCGACCGACCGTGCGGATCTGGCCGCCGAGCGCATCATCGACGCCGCAGCGCGGCTGTTCGCGGAGCGTGGTGTCGCGGCGGTCGGAATGCGCGATATCGCCGCGGCCGCAGGCTGCTCGCGAGCCACGCTCTACCGCTACTTCGAGAACCGGCAGGCCGTGCGGATCGCGTTCGTGCACCGCGAGACCCGCCGCATCGTCGCCGGGCTGGCCGAGCGGGTCCGCGACATCGCCGACCCGGGGGAGCGCATCGTCGCCGCGATGCTCGGCGCCATCGCCGCCGTCCGCGCCGATCCGCTGCTCATCGCGTGGTTCCGGCCCGGCGATTCGGGCACGGCGGGCCGGATCAGTCAGGATTCCGATGTCATCGAATCCCTCGCGGCGGCCATGTTCGCCGACGCCGACCTCAGCGACCCCGAACGCAGCAGGCTCGCCCGCTGGCTCACCCGCGTGATCGTCTCGTTCCTTGCCACTCCCGGCCGCGACGCCGCCGACGAAGCGGCCATGCTCCGGGAGTTCGTCGGTCCGATCATCACCCGCACGGCACCCGCCTGGGTGGACCGCTGAGGGTCACGACCCGTCGGCCGCCTACGACCCGTCGGCCGCCTTCGGCTCGTCCAGGTGCGCGGACCGCGGTTCCGGCATCGCGCACACCATCCCGTCGGCCATGCCGGTGGGCTGCACGCCGAGGCCCTGATTGAGCCGTGCCCGCTGGTTCTCCCACGCGATGGTCGCGGCCAGTTCGGTGAGCTGCGCCTTGGACAGGTGAGTGAGCAGCTCGGCGCGCAGATCGTCGAGCTCGACCGCCGGCGTGGTCGTCATCGCCTCGGCGAACGCCAGCACCAGCTTCTCCAGCTCGGTGTAGGCGTCGCTGGTCCGGTAGCGGGGCAGATCGATGATCTGCCGTTCGGTCAGTCCGGCGGTATGGGCCAGGGCCGAGCCGATGTCCAGGCAGAACTGGCAGGCCACCAGTCCCGCCGTCTTCAGTTCAGCGAGCTCCTTGAGCCGGGGATCGAGCCGGTTGCTGAACAGCAGGGCCGTCTCGTAGGTCATGGTCGCCGCCGCGAGCTGCGGGCGCCTGCCGAGCCACCCGACCAGATCGCCGCGATGGCGCCGCGCCTGCCCGATCGCCTTGGCGTATCCCCTGATTCGCTTGACCACTCGCATCGATACCACCCCTTTGTGTTGACGATCAGTCTCTTGTGAACCTACGCCCCGAACCGGATCACGGGAACCGTGTCAGGGGCCACGATCGGCAATAAATAGAACGTGTTCTATAGGGGTGGACCAAGGCTGCCGTCAAGCTGGAATGTGTTCCATGGGGTGGGCCAAGCCTGCCGCCAAAGTGGAACGTGTTCTATATTTGGGGAAAGTTCCGGCGACCCCCACGGGAGTTCTGCAGATGTACCAGTGGTCCGACGAAGACCTGATGTTCCGCGAGGCCGTGCGCGGGTTCATCGCCAAGGAGATCACCCCGCACATCGACCAGCTGGAAAGCGGCGCGCTGCCGCCGTTCGACATCATCCGCAAGCTCTACGCCACCTTCGGGCTGGACGAGATGGCGCGCGAAGGACTGGCCAAGGCGCTGGCCCGCGAGGAGTCCGGCAGCACCGGGTCCGGCAAGTCCGGTGGCGGGTTCAGCGGC
Organism: Nocardia rhizosphaerae; assembly: GCF_042650365.1. Classification (NCBI taxonomy): domain Bacteria; kingdom Bacillati; phylum Actinomycetota; class Actinomycetes; order Mycobacteriales; family Nocardiaceae; genus Nocardia; species Nocardia rhizosphaerae. Next base: position 517,612 of record NZ_JBHSBA010000005.1, on the reverse strand, counting down.
GCGGGCGGTATGGGCGTGATCCTCAACAGCGAGCTGGCCGGTGTCAGCCTCGGCCTGGTCGCTTCGATGGGTGTGAGTCTCGGCCTCACTGTCGGCACCATCCGCAGCCGCGGCACCCTCGCGCAGAAGAAGCGCTGGCTGCCCGACCTGGTCACCATGGAGAAGGTCGGCGCCTGGGCCATCACCGAACCCGACTCCGGCTCCGACGCCTTCGGCGGGATGAAGTCCTATGTCCGCCGCGACGGCGCCGACTACATCCTCAACGGCCGCAAGACCTTCATCACCAACGGCCCGCACGCCGATGTCACCGTCGTCTACGCCAAGCTCGACGAGCAGGACGGCACCGACCGCCGCGACCGCAAGGTGCTCACCTTCGTGCTCGACAAGGGCATGCCCGGTTTCGTGCAGAGCCCCGCGTTCAAGAAGATGGGCATGAACTCCTCGCCCACCGGCGAACTGTTCTTCGAGAACGTCCGCATCACCCCCGACCGGCTGCTCGGCGAAACCGAGAACCCCGCCAAGGGTGACGGAAAGGAAAGCGCCAAGGAGTCTTTCGCGGCCGAACGGATCGGTATCGCGTCCCTTGCCCTCGGCATCATCAACGAATGCCACCGCCTGTGCGTGGAATACGCCAAGTCACGCAAGCTGTGGGGCAAGGAGATCGCCCAGTTCCAGCTCATCCAGCTGAAGCTGGCCGAGATGGAGATCGCCAGGATCAATGTGCAGAACATGGTGTTCAACGCCATCGAGCGCACCGCGGCCGGCGACAAGGTGACCCTGGCCGAGGCGTCGGCGATGAAGTTGTACTCCTCTCGCGCCGCCACCGAGGTCGCGATGGAAGCCGTGCAGCTGTTCGGCGGCAACGGCTACATGGCCGAATACAAGGTCGAACAGCTCGCCCGCGACGCCAAGTCCCTGATGATCTACGCGGGCAGCAACGAAATCCAGGTCACCCACATCGCCAAGGGTTTGATCAGCTAGGACCCGGTCCGCTCGCGGTGCTTGCATCCGGGCCAGCAGCACGGCCGCCGCTGGCCCTCTTCCAGCTCCTCCTGCGCCCGCCGAATCCGCCGTTGTCTGGTAGGGGCCTGCTTGGCATCCTCCACCCAGCAGATGAACTCGTTGCGCGCCAGCGGCGTGATATCCCGCCACGCCGCCAGCGCCACCGAGTGCCCGGCCAGCGCCGTGCGCAGGTCGTCGGGCAGTGCGTGCACGACTCCACCCGGTACAGGTTCGGCACTCATAGTTCTACGGTAGGCCCACGGTGTGGCGAATCCGGTCGAGTGGGCCGCGGGTGTCGAGGTCGTTGACTCTCCTGGAAGTGTCAACGACCTCGTCGTGAGCGGCGTGTGATGGCGTCGCTGATTCGGGATCTGCGGCTGTCGGTGCGTGAGCGCAGGGCCGCGTCGGCGAGATCGGTGATGTCGTCGGCGAACGCCCTGGCCTCTGCCGTCACGTCGCGACGGACCCGGTCGGCGAGCCTGCCGATCCCCCGTCCCCTGACACCGGCGACGGCACGGGCTTCCTGAACGAACTCGGTGGCCGTGCGCAGATCCGCGCGCACCTGATCGCGCAATGTGCTGAACGTATCCGTGTGACGAGACCCCATCGCCCACCCTGCCTATCGATTTGAGTGAACAGTTGTGCACTGATATGTCGATGGTATTCGGGAACGTCCGTGCAGGCAACCGGCAGATCTGGGTCGTCGCGGTGCGATGCTCAACCACACCACCCCTGGCCGGACTGGCGCAACGGCGACACCGCAGCCCTTCGCGCCCATGTCGGCTGGGCGGTCGAAGGCGTACTGGTCGACGTCGAGCACGGCCTCTGGATGCAAGGCTGGGGTGAACGCCCCAATAACCTCGTCGAAGCACTCACGGCCGCGCGAAGCCACCTCAGCCGAGTGCCCAAGCTCGTCCCGGTGTTCGCTCACCGCTACCTCCCCAGCGGACGCCGCGTCTACGGACACCCGGTGCTCTCTGTTCACCAGACCGACATCATCATCTACGGCACCGACCTCGCGAACTACATCACCAACGAGTTCGCCGACCACGGCGAAGACGGCTGGTCCATCAGCGATGACTGGAATCGACCGCCCCTCGTCGCCTTCTGGGGAGACCTCGTCTGAAGTTCTCGGCCCCTCTGGGGCAACGCTGAAGGCTGGTCTGCTTCAGATTGAGCACCCGATCGCCGAGGATGCCTCATCCGGCGGACGATGCTCTTGCCGCGGGTCACGCCGTCCGCCAGGATCCGGACTCGGAGTGTGGGCTGCAACCGTGAACCCGGAACTCGGGTAGTATGCATTTCGTTGGGTTAAAGCCAACTAGTTGCATACTTCTCGGGAGGTGGCCCCGATGGTAGGGCACCGCGGCACAGTGCTACCCAGTGAGCTTTGGCGGGTACCGCTCCGAACCGTGCGGCCGCAGGACTTGGCCCACATCTATGCCCAACCGCGGCCAGAGATCGCGCGGCTTGTCGATCGAGGGGTGCTGCACCGCGTTGCACACGGTTACTACATCGTCGTTGCACCGGACTATGTCGGCCGGACCTGGCTGCCCGGCCTCGAAGCAGTCGCCGCGGGTATCGCGTCATCGATCTATGGGCCGGATCAGGCCATCGTCATGGGTATCAGCGCCGCCCGTGTGCTGGGAGCCGTGCCTCGTGCGCTGGCGACGGCGATTGTCGCGGTTCCACGTCAGCACCGGCCGATCGCCTTGACCGACCGCTCCGCACAGGTCCGGTTCGTCCGCCGCGATACCGAGGCACTCGATGCGGAGCGGGTTGAAACACCGTTGGGCTCAGCATTGGTCACGACGCCGGAGCAGACCGTGCTCGATCTTGCCAGGCGCCCGGAACTCGGCAATGCCGAGCCAGAGGTCCGTCCGGCGATCGAGACGCTCTACCGTCGTAGCGATCCGGCCAGACTGGCGCAGCTTGCCAAGGACCAGCGTCTGGGTGCGGCGCTTCGACGTGTGGAAGGTTGGGTCGGGCATGAGTATCGACGACCGTGACAGTGTCGCAGCTCAATTCGGAGTGAAGACATCGACCTGATTGCGCTCGACAGCCGAACGGCGCTGGCTGCCGAACGCGACGCGGCATTGCCGCGATCTGTCGCGCGGAGCTTTGGGCGACTCGACTCGGCGCCGCCGTTGAGTAATGTCCCCGATGCCGGAGCTGCTCTACTTCGCTCGGGATCCGGCTTGTCCGTGAAGATCCAGTTGCTGTCGGCACGTGGCAGGCCGGTGTGGCCGACAGAACTCCGCGAGCTCGAACAACGGTACAGCGACGTGCCGCCGGCCGAACTTCTCGTGCCCACTTTGCCGGCCTTTGTCGCAGGGAAAACCGCGACATGGCACGACCGGAGCGCTCCACGTGACCCGTGGGATCTCTGGGCGCTGAACAACATCGGTGCGATCGACAGTGCTGCTGGAGCGCTGTACCGGAGGTATGGCCCGACCAACCGACTCCCCGCCCCGCAGATGTTCGATCGTGCACCGGACGAGGACGACTGGAACACGCAACTGTCTGGGCAAACGCGACTGACAATCAGCGCTGCGACCGCGCTGTGCGCAGTAGGAGATGCGTGGGCACGTGTCGTGAAATGAATCCCTCCGGTGACTACGGAGACGCGGCCGACCACCCGCAACGCGCGGTTGCGGAGGGTCTGCGGCCCGGGCAGGCGAGTTGATGCTGGGCGCCGCGCGTGCGAGCCCATTGCCTGCGCAGATGAAGTGCCCCCACAGGGATTCGAACCCTGACTCGGCGGATTTTAAGTCCGCTGCCTCTGCCAATTGGGCTATGGGGGCGTCTCGGACAGCCTAGCTACTCGTACGGGTGTACCGGAATTTTGGCTGGGGACCCGGTCGGTTCGGCGTGTCGGGGTGGACCACGCCGGACCGGCCGGGTGTTGGTCAGCTGGAGGGTCGTTTGCCGAGTAACGAGTGGTGGCGGCTGTAGGCGAAGTAGATGGCGAAGCCGATGGTCATCCAGACAAGGAAGCGCAGCCAGGTGTCGACCGAGAGGTTGACCATCAGCCACAGGCAGGACAGCACGGCGAGGATCGGGATGAGCGGTACCAGGGGGACGCGGAAGCCGCGGGACAGGTCGGGCCTGGTGCGGCGCAGCACGATGACGCCGACCGACACCAGCACGAAGGCGAACAGGGTACCGATGTTCACCATCTCCTCCAGCGCACCGAAATCGGCGAACCCGGACAGCGCCGCGCAGACGACGCCGACGAGCACGGTGAGCCGGACCGGGGTGCCGCGCTTGCCGGTCTGGGCGAGGGATCGCGGCAGCAGCCCGTCGCGCGACATGGCGAACAGCACGCGGGTCTGGCCGAGGAACAGCACCATCACCACCGTGGTCAGGCCGGCCAGCGCGCCGATGGAGATGATGTTCTTGGCCCAGTCCACCCCGTGGATCGCGAACGCTGTCGCCAGGGTGGCGTTGTCGCCGGACAGTTCGGTGTAGGGCACCATGCCGGTGAGCACCAACGTCACCGCGACGTAGAGCACGGTGACGATGAGCAGCGATCCGAGGATGCCACGCGGCACCGCCTTCTGCGGGTTCTTGGTCTCCTCGGCGGCGGTGGCGACGACGTCGAAGCCGAGGAAGGCGAAGAACACGATGCTGGCCGCGGCGAGCAGCCCGTACCAGCCGAAATTGCTGCCCTCGGCGCCGGTGAGGAACGAGAACAGCGACTGGTGCAGCCCGCTGTCTCCGTTCTCGGACGGCTGCGCGGGCGGAATGTAAGGGCTCAGATTGGATGCCTTGAAGTAGGTGACGCCGACGACCAGCACCACCGCGATCACACCCAGCTTGATCGCCACCGCGATCGCCGAGACCCGCGAGGAGATCTTGGTGCCGAGTGCCAGCAGCACACCGAGCACGGCGATCAGCGTCACCGCACCCCAGTCGAAGGTGACCGAGCCCCACTGCACGGTGGCCGACTCGAATCCGAAGACCGTGCCCAGGTACTGCGACCAGCCTTTGGCGACCACCGAGGCTGCCAGGGCGAACTCGAGGATGAGGTCCCAGCCGATGATCCAGGCCACCAGTTCACCGAAGGTGGCGTAGGAATAGGTGTAGGCGCTGCCCGCGACCGGGACGGTGGAGGCGAACTCGGCGTAGCAGACGGCGGTGAGCCCGCAGGCGATCGCGGCGAACACGAACGCCAGCGAGACCGAGGGGCCTGCCAGGTTGCCCGCGGTCCGCGCGGTCAGGGTGAAGATGCCCGCGCCGACGACCACGGCGACGCCGAAGATCGTGAGATCCCATGCCGTGAGGTCCTTGCGGAGTCTGGCGTCGGGTTCGTCGGTGTCCAGGATGGACTGCTCGACGGATTTGGTGCGGAACAATCCGTTCGGGCGGCCCGCTCCCTGGGTGGCCTCCGGTGTCGGCACGCTCTTTCTCCTTATGGTGCGAATGTCGGCGGGGAATACCCGGACGCAGGTCAGTGCACGCCCTGCATGTGGCGCTTGATCCAGGGAGCGCACGCGATGACGGCGAGTCCCGCCGCGATGGCCGCCCCGCCGCTGATGCCGAAATAGGCGCTCTCGCTGTCGGGGCTGTAGTAGCGGGCAAGGGTGCCGGCCATGGAGGTGCCGATACCGACCGAGAAGAAGTACAGCGCCATCATCTGCGAGCGGTACGCGGCGGGTGCGAGATGGGTGGTGACGGCCAGTCCGATCGGCGAGAGCAGCAGCTCCGAGACCGCGAACCCGCCGAGGATGGCGAACACCGCGAGCACCGGAACGGTCTTGCCGTCGAACCCGCTCAGCAGGGCGAACAGCCAGAACGCGATGCCCATGCCGATGACGCCGAGCGCGAACTTGATCGGCGTGCTCGGCGCCCGGTTGCCCAGCTTGGTCCACATCAGCGCGAACAGTGGCGAGAGCGCGATGATCCACACCGGCTCCACCGAGCCGATCCAGCTCGGCGGTGCGTCCCAGCCGAAGATCTGCCAGTCGACGCGCTCGTCGGAGTACACCGCGAGCATGGTGAACATCTGCTGGAACAGCGACCAGAACACCGCGTTGGCGATGAACAGCGGGATGAAAGCGCGCACCCTGGTGCGCTCGATGGGCGTCACCTTCGCGCTGGTGAGCAGCACCGCGAAGTAGGCGATCGAGGCCACCACGATCACGCCGGTGGTGACGTCGGAGAGGTTGTCGAGGGTGACCAGCTTCGTCAGCGCGGCCACCAGCATCACGACCGCGGCCACCCCGACCCCGATCAGCACCGGGGTCAGCTCGCGGCGGGTGAGCGGGTTGGGTACCGCGCGTCCGTGCGTGCCCAGGTTGCGCCGGAACACCGCGTACTGGGTGAGGCCGAGTGCCATGCCGACCGCGGCCGCACCGAAGCCGACGTGGAAGCCCCACTCGCGTTGCAGCAGGCCGGTCAGCAGCGGCCCGGTGAAGGCGCCGAGGTTGATGCCGAGATAGAACAGCGTGAAGCCGCCGTCGACCCTGGCGTCCGAGGGCGCGTAGAGGGTGCCGAGCAGCGAGGAGGCGTTGGCCTTCAGCGCGCCGCTGCCGAACGCGACGAGCACAAGGCCGACGCCGACCCCGGCCAGTCCTGGCAGGATCGCCAGCGCGAGATGGCCCGCCATCACCACGACGCCGCCGTAGAAGACGGTGCGTTCCATGCCCAGCACTCGGTCGGCAATCCAGCCGCCGACGACGGTGGACAGATACACCAGTCCGCCGTAGGCGCCGACGATGCCGAGCGCGGTGCTCTGTTCCAGGCCGAGGCCGCCGTCGGTCGTCGAGTAGTAGAGGTAGTAGCCCAGGATCGTGAGCATGCCGTAGAAGGAGAAACGCTCCCACAGCTCGACGCCGAACAGGTTGGTCAGGCCGATCGGGTGACCGAAAACGGTGCGTTCGGCCGTCCGGCCGGCGGGGCCGGGAGGGTCACCCAGCCGCGCTTGTTCCGTGGGCATACGGGAACGATCCCACGTGTGATCGCTGTACAGCAATTTTCCCGCATCACCGGTTCCGGCGTGGCGCGCGGCCGTGCTCGACCGGCGCGCGTGGCGTGCGCGGATTACCCTGGAGCGGTCGGACTTCCGGGACGGACGAGGAACCAGACATGCTGACTGCCGAGGTCACGGTGCCCGTCGAGCCCGCCGCCGCGTTCGCCACCCTGGCCGACGGCTGGCTGTACGCGAGCTGGGTGGTCGGCGCCTCGCACATCGGCGCAGTCGATCCCGGCTGGCCCGCGGTCGGCAGCCGCATCCACTACCGGTTCGGGTTGTGGCCGGTGCTGATCAGCGACACCACCGTGGTGCGTGTGGTGGACCCACCGCACCGGCTCGAACTCGAGGCCCGGCTGTGGTCGGTCGGCTCGGCCTGGATCCGGCTCACCCTCACCGAACCCGAACCGGGGCACACCACCATCAGGATGACCGAACGCGCCAGCGGCGGGCCGGCGCGACTGATCCCGGGGCCGGCCCAGGACGTCGTCTTCGCCGCCCGCAATCAGGAGTCGCTGGACCGTCTCGCGGCGCTCATCCGCGCCCGCGCGCAACGGTGACTACTGGCTTGGCTCGGGCAGGGTGCAGTCGTTCACCTTGGGGTTGACGCCCATGTAGTTGAGCGGACCGGCGAGCACGGTCACCGCGATGGTGCCAAGCGACGCGCAGTTCTGCTCTCTTTCGGTGTAGTAGCCGCGCTGACCTGCGGCGACAACGCCGACGATCAGCCACAACAGCACCAGGAATGTCAGGATCCTGGACACGTTCGCCGACATGATGTACCTCCAACGGCGGATCAGTAGTAGTGGCGACGGCCACCGATCGGGCGGCCGAGGCTGCCGACCAGGGCCAGGACGAGACCGATCACCAGCACGACGATGCCGATGGTCGACAACAGCGAGACGCCGAAGACGAGTCCGGCTATGAGAAGTACGGCGCCGAGCAGAATCATGGAGCTCACCTGTTCGCTTTGGGATCTACGTCGAGATCGCGACGGAACATCCGTCGCATCGGGCGTATGCCCCTTCGCGCCGACGGGAAACAGGTATCGGTTGTGCCCGAACGGATCTGCGGGCGGGTCAGGCGGGGGTGCCGCGGCGGGCGGCGGTGGCGTTGTCGGTGGTCAGACGGTAGACCGTGCGTTCCATGGTGGTCAGGATCTGGGTGATCGGGAGGGTGCCGGCGGCGAAGCGGCCGATCAGGGCCAGTGCCATATTGCCGAGGATCAGGCCGAGGTCGTCGAGGTAGCCGGGGTCGAGGTCGCGCAGGGCGACCTCGGCGGCGGGCAGGACCGCGAGCAGGCCCTGGCTGTCGAGGCGTTCGCCGCCGGGGCCGGTGCGGGCGTGGTGGTAGGCCTCCAGCATCTCGGGGTTGCGCTCCCACGGTTCGAATACGTTGCGCAGCAGCCGGTTCAGGCTCTCGCGCAGCGGTTCGTCCGGCTCGGGCGGGCGCACGTCGGCGTAGGCGTTGGCGTCCATCCACTGGGCGAGGGCGGCGATTATCAGCTCGTCCCTGGTGTGGAAGAGCCGGTAGATCTTGGCCAGCGAGACATGCGCCCGCGCGGCGACGGCGCGCAGCTGGACGGCCTCGTAACCCTCGGTGCTCAGCAGGTCGAGCACCACCGCGATGATCTTCGCCGATGCGTCGGAATCGGTGCCCCTGGTCACCGGTGAATGGTAACGTCGCCGTCCGGTAACACGGTTACCGATCCCGGACGAAGGTTCCCACATGTCGAAGCTCTCCCGCCGCGCCCTGCTCACCGGCGCGGCCGCCGCCGGGCTCGCCCTGGCCACCACCCGACCCGCCCTGGGCATCCCGCGCGCAACGGAGGAGCATCGGGTGGTGGTGATCGGCTCCGGCTTCGGCGGCGGTGTCACCGCGCTGCGGCTGGCCGAAGCGGGCGTGCCGGTGCTGCTGCTCGAACGCGGCAGGCGCTGGCCGACCGGTCCGAACGCCACGACCTTCCCGCTGGCGACCCGTCCCGACAAGCGCATGCTCTGGTATCGCTCCGATCCGGTGGTCTTCGGCAGGCCGCTGGTGTTCGAGCCGTACGCCGGTCTGGTGGAAGCGGTGCCGGGTGCGGGCATGACCGCGCTGTGCGCGGCCGGGCTCGGTGGTGGCTCGCTGATCTACCAGGGTATGTCGCTGCAACCGACGCGGGAGGTCTTCGAAACGCATTTCCCCGGCGGGCTGGACTGGGACACCATGAACCGCGTCCACTATCCGCGCGTGGCGGCCATGCTCGGACTCGCCCCCGCGCCGGACGAGCTGGTGCGGCACGAGAACTACACCGCGGCAAGGGTATTCGCCGAAAGGGTGCGCGCCGCCGGGTTGCCGCTGGCGAAGATCCCGATGCCGATCGACTGGAACTACGCCCTCGCCGAGCTGCGCGGGGAGATGACACCGTCCTACACCAACGGGGACGGCGCGCTCGGCGTGAACAACGGTGGTAAGCACTCCGTCGACGTCACCTATCTGGCCGCCGCCGCGGCCACCGGTCTGGTCGAGGTGCGCACGCTGCACGAGGTGACCGAGGTCGAACGCGCCGCCGACGGGCGCTGGGTGATCCGGGTCGACCGGATCGACACCGCGGGAAACGTGCTGGAGCACAAGGTGATCACCGCCGGGGCGCTGGTCATGGCCGCGGGCAGCCTGAACACCACGCGGCTGCTCGTCCAAGCGGCGGGGCGGGGCCTGATCCCCGATCTGCCTGATGAGCTCGGCCGCGGCTGGGGCACCAATGCCGACCGGATCTACGTCTGGCGCGACCCGTCCGCCGGATTCGGCGCCACGCAGGGCGGTCCGGTGGTGTACGGCAGCAAGAACTGGGACGACCCGAACGCCGCGTTCACCGTGATCCAGGCATCGATCCCGGCGCTGCCGGTCGACGCGGGAGCGACCATGCTGGTCGGCTACGGAGTCAGTTCGGGCCGTGGGGAATTCGTCTACGAGTCCGGCGGTGGCACCGCGACGCTGCGCTGGCCCGGTGACGGTGATCGGGCCATCCAGGACGGCCACATCGATCCGGCGGTCCGGCGCATCGCGGGTCCGGGCGGCACCCTCCTCGACACCAACGCGCTGTTCCCCTCCACCTGGCATCCACTCGGTGGCGCCAATATGGGTACGGTCTGCGACCTCGACGGCCGCGTCCTCGGTCAGCGCGGCCTCTACGTCCTCGACGGAGCCCTCATGCCGGGCAACACCGCTGCCTGTAACCCGTCGATGACGATCGCCGCCATCGCCGAGCGCGCGCTCGCCAACCTGATCCGCACCGACGTTGGCACCGTCATCTGAGTCGGCCGGGCGGCGCGCACCGGGGGCGGTGCGCGCCGGGGTGACTCAGCCCGCCGAGCCGGGGAGGGGTGGGAGGATCGCCGAGCCGGTGTCCGGCCGCGGCGGGGGTGCCGAGGAGCCGAGGTCGGCGTCGACGGAACCGGTGCTGCTGCCTAGGTCCAGGTCGAACGAACCCATGGAACTTCCGGTGGGCGGGCCGATCTGCACCGATCCCGAGGGGAGCAGGTCCCAGTCGATGCCGCCGATGGCATTGGCGGTTCCCGCCGCGCCGAACAGGGCGGCGGTGGCGAGCAGGCCGGACAGGCCCGCGCGCGTGGTGGATCTACGGATGGACATGGGGTGGTACCTCCGAGCACTTCGCTGTGATAGCGCCCATACGGTATCTGAAATAAGTGAGTTTCATACCTGAGATCGCTCGCCGACTTCCATCTGCACGCGATAGCGGTCGGCTCGATACCAGCTGTGGGTGTGCTCGATCGGCAGCTCCGCGCTGAACGACACCCGGTCGAAATGCAGGACGGGCGCGCCCTTTCTGACCCCGAGCAGGGCGGCGATCCCGGCCTCCGCGGCCTGGGCGTCCACGATCTGCACGGCCCGCTCGATCGGGCGCTGGTAGCGCTCGGCGGTGGTCCGGTAGATCGAACCGGTGAGATCGTGCGAGATCAGGCCGGGCAGCAGTTCGGGATTGAACCAGGCGTCGTCCACGCTCACCGGTTCCTCGTCGGCGAGCCGTAGTCTGCGCACGTGATACGCGGCGGTACCGGCGGCCAGGTTCAGCGCCCGCGCGGTGCCCTCCGGCGGAACCGCCTCCTCGGCGACCAGTACCAGGGTGGCAGGTTGGTGTCCGAGATTGTGCATCTCCTCGGTGAAGGAGGCCAGGTGCAGCCGCGACTGCACCGGCCGGTGCGCGACGAAGGTGCCCTTGCCGCGGACCCGGACCAGATAGCCCTCGTTGACCAGCTGCCCGATGGCCTCGCGCACGGTGATCCGGCTGACGCCGTAGTCTTGCATCAGATTGCGTTCGCTGGTCATCAGGTCGCCCGGCTGTAGCTCGCGCGTGCACTTCTGCAGCAGGATCGCGCGCAGCTGTTCGTGTTTGGGCACTGCGCTGTCGCGCAGCGGTGCGGGCATGAGGGCGGCTCCTTCTCCCGAGCGGTGCACCGGTCCCTACTGGTCCTGTCCGGTTACCCCGACAATACGCGACCGCACGGCAACCGCCCAGATGAATTTCGGCCGTGAACGCCGAGAGCCCCGCACGCGGTGGCGGGGGCTCTCGGGGTAGGTAACCGGATCAGGCGAGCGCCTTGGACTTCAGCTGGTCGAACTCGGCCTGGGTAATCGAGCCTTCCTCGAGCAGCTTCTTCGCATCGGCGATCTGGGCCGCCGGGCTGGTTCCCGCCGTCTCGCGGATGTAGGAGTCCTGCGCCTGCTTGAGCTGCGCGGCCTCCGCGCTGGAACGCTCGGCCATGCCCTGACCACGGAAGATCAGATACACCACCGCCGTGATCAGCGGGAAGAAGAGCAGGCAGACGATCCACACCGCCTTCACCCAGCCCGAGGTCTCGCGATCCCGGAACAGGTCACCGATGATCAGGAACAGCATCAGCAGATAGGCGACGAAGGCGAAGCTCACAATGATGAGCCAGAGCACTTCCCAGAATGACATGACACACCTCGCATTGCGCACGGATCGATCGGGCGATCGATTCAAACACGCGGGTAGCCGGAGAAGAACCAGGTCGCACCGCGTTTCATCAACCCTGTGCAGGGTGGGTTAGCCACGGCGCACGCGGCCGCGGTCACCGGTGCGGCAGCGTGTCTCGGTTTGCTACGGCGTCAGTTGCCGTAGGGCTCGCATACGGCGATCGCCTCGTCCTTGGTGGCATTGAAGGTATCGATCACCCCGTTGAGTTCGTCGGTGGGGGCGCGGCGTTCGAGAGTGTCGGCGAGGGTGTTGGTGTTGTCGCGGTAGGCGCGCAACGGTTCCGACAGCACCGGGATCACCTCGTTGGTGATCTTGCGGGCGAGGTCCTTGGCATTGTTGCGCAGGACGACGACGGCCTCGTCGGCCTTGGCGTCGGTATCGGGTGCCCGATTGTTGCTGGCCTCGATGTAGGCGTTGAACGAGGTGACCGAGCTCTTGTTGGCCGCGCGCAGACCGTCGCAGGCGTCGTCGTTCGCCTTCTGCACCCTGGCCGCCGAGGAAGCGGCCACCTCGGAGGTGTACGACGCGAGGTCGGTCTGGTTGGCCTGGGCGTCGCCGGGCACCTGCTTGGTGCACGCGCCGATCAGGACCATCCCGGTGGCCGCCGCCACGAGCGCGCCCGCGACCCCGACGCGTTCCCGTTGTCTCATGCCTGTCTCCTCCCTCACCGACAGCCGACGCCGGAGTGCGCCCGCCGCCGAACATATCGACCGTACTGGCACCACGCCGGTGACGTCAGCTCGCGACGGCGATTTCGATGAGCAACCGAGACGTGGCGGCGCCGGGACGCGCGGGTCCCGGCGCCGCGATCGCTCAGCCCTGGCCGAGCATGCCCCGCATGGTGCCGATCTCCTTCTCCTGGTCGGCCACGATGGTGGTCGCGAGCTGCCGGGATTCCGGGTTGACGCCATCGGCGAGTTCGGTGCGGGCCATCTCGACCGCGCCCTCATGGTGCTCGATCATCATTTCCAGCCACTGCCGGTCGAACTCGGCGCCCTGCGCGGACTCGAGCGCCGCCATCTGCTCGCCGGACATCATGCCGGGCATGGTGTGGCCGTCATGGCCATCGCCGGTGCTCGGCGCGGGCTTGCCGAAGCCGGCCAGCAGCGCGGTGATCTGCGCCATTTCCGGCGCCTGTGCCTGTTCGACCTGCGCAGCCAGTGCGATGAGCTCCTGGTTCTGCGTGCGGCTCGGCACCAGCTGAGCCATCTCGACGGCCTGCGCGTGATGGGGGTACATCATCTGCAGGAAGGTGACATCGGCGTCGTTGAACTCGGCGGCGGTCGCCGCGGTGGTCTCGGTCGAGGTCGCCGAACTCGTGGTCGCCCGCGTCGCCGTCTCGGTGTCGTCGGCACAACCCGCGGCGAGCAGCAGGGCGCTCGCGGCGGTGACGGCGACAACGGTGGCGCGGGTACGGGTGCTGAACATGGGTGATCCTCCTGGGGATGCTGGGGTGAGGGGACATGGTCAGGGCAATCCACCCGGGCAGCGGACTGCCGACCTGTCAGATCCGCAGAATCGCCAGCTGCGCCAGGGAGAGGACGGTCCATGGCGGCGGCCGTTCCCGCCTGCCGCGCCAGGGCCGGGTAGCCGCGAGGGCATTCGGCGCGGTCTCGGCGCCGAGCCGGTAGAGCAGGACCAGCGTGAGCGCGGTCGTCAGTGCGACGAGGACGAACACACAGGGGCGCACGGCGGCGTGCTCGTCGTTCCCCGACCCACCGCATTCCGCGTCGGCCACTTCCGGGTCGGTGAGCTGATCGGTGGTGACGGTGACCGGCCGCACCGCGTCGCCGCTCGTCGCCATGGCCGGCTCGGCGCCGGGCCCACCGGCCGGGCCGGTGGCGGCTCCCCGGTGCGGACCCGCGGCGATCACGGTGGCGTGGTTCCCGCCGATCGTGGCGGTGAACGGCTGATCGGCGCCGGACGGCGTCGTGCCCGCTGGCTCGTGATGCGGCCCGCTGCCTGCGCCGGTGATCCTCGGTGTCGGCACGGTGGCGTGGTGCGGTGCGTGCCCGGCCGCGGGGGAGTACTCGGCTGCCCGTGTCTCGACATCCGTGGTCGCCGAGCGCGCGCCGGTGTGCTCCGCCCGCCCGGGGCGGGTGGTGTCGAAGATCGTGGAATGCATGGCGACGATCCCGGCAAGCAGCGCCAGCAATGCCAGCACACCGGCGAGGCCGGGCGCGCGCTGCTGGGGATGGTGGCCGATCACGGCGGCCAGTCTAACCAGCGACATCGACCGATTGGAAATACCCTCACGTGGTAGGGGTAGTTAGCCGGTAGCGATGTCGACGACCAGCCGGGTCGGGTTGCTCGACGTGGTGACGGCGAACGCGGGCCGGTCGGCGTCGACGCCGATGAACGACTGCGTCGTGCCCTCGAAAACCAGCGACTCGTAGACGCCGGTGATGCCGGGCACGTTCGGGTCGGTCACCGGATCGGGGCCCGAGTAGGCGGGGACGTCGGAGTCGAAGGGATACGCCGAGCCGAGGATGCGTACCTCGAGGATCGAGTCACCGGCCACCTCGACCTGTCTGCCGCTGCCGTCCTGGACCGCGCTGCCGGTGTACTCGACCCGCCAGCCGGGGGTTCCGGTGCCGCCAAGGGTGTACACCACCCGATCGAAGCCGGGGTGGCTACCGAGCCGGATGTCGGTGACCGTCAGCGCGGCGTCCGCCGTGGCATCGCCGGATTTGGGCGAGCCGTCGCGCGGCACGGTCCCGGTGCCCGCCGCGGTGGCGCTGGTGGGCACCGGGGTCGCGGCTGGTCCGCCGTCGGTGCCGCAGCCGGGCAGTGTCACCGCGGCGATGGCGACGAGGCCGAACACGAGGGCGTTGCGCATGGGGCCGATGGTACTCAGGCCCGGTGGGCCGACGGGTGCAGGAAGCGGGGTGTGTCCGGGCTACGGCGAGTTTGCTGGGTGCCGGGCCGGTACCGGTCGGTCGGTGCTCGACATCGGCACGATGCGGGCCTGCGCGGGCGGCGCGGGTGCCGGGGCCGCGCCGGTGGACGCTCTCCGCCGCGAGGTGACCGGAGTGATCCACCGGGCGCGGCCGAAGTGCTGGGGAACAACGGGATTGGTGTGCTGCACCGATGCGGGACGCGCGGATCGGCTGGTCAGGAACGGGCGGAAGATGTTCGCGCGCATCGGAATATCCACCAAGGCGGCACAGTGTGAGGTAGGCCACGGCGCGATGTCAGGGCCGGATGTGACGGTGGGGCAACGATCTAGCACACTTGTCGTGTGGACAGAGTCGAGGACGTACTCACCCGGCTACGCCGGTATCCGGACGTGGAGGCACCGAACCTCTACGCCGTCGACGCGGCCGACCGCCTGCTCCTCGACACCGCCGCCGATGCCATGGCCGCGGCGGGTAGCGGCGAGGTTGCGGTGATCGGTGACGCGTACGGCGCGCTGACCTTGGGCGCCGCCGCCCGCCATGACCTGACCGGGCTGCGGGTGCACCAGGACCTGCTCACCGGCGAACTCGCGCTGGCGGGTAACGCCAAGACCCTCGGGCTCACCGACCGCTACACCGCGCACGGCCTCGACGCCGGGTTGCTCACGGGCGCGCGCGTGGTCCTCATGCGGCTGCCGCGCATGCTGTCCGGCCTGGCCGAGACGGCCGAGGCGATCGCGCGCTACGCGGCGGGCGACGTGGTGGTCTTCGCGGGAGGCCGTGACAAGTACCTCACCCCGGCCATGAACGAGGTGCTCGCCGAGTCGTTCGGGCAGGTGCGGGCTGGCCGGGGCAGACAGAAGTCGCGCGTACTGGTCGTCGGCGAGCCGCTGCCGGTCGGCGAGTCGCGGTTCCCGGTGACCGAGCGCATCGCCGAGATAGAGGGCGACGTGGTGGCCCACGGTGCCGCCTTCTCCGGTCCCCGCCTCGATATCGGCACCCGCTTCCTGCTCGAACACCTCGACCGGATGAAGCCCGACGCGCGCGAGGCCATCGACCTGGGCTGCGGCACCGGCATTCTCGCGGTGGCCTTGGCCAAATCCCGTCCGCACCTGCGGGTGACCGGCACCGATCAGTCGGCCGCCGCGGTCGCCTCGGCCAGGGCGACCGCGGCCGCCAACGGTGTCGCCGACCGGGTGACGGTGGTGCGCGACGA
This sequence comes from Nocardia rhizosphaerae, assembly GCF_042650365.1. Classification (NCBI taxonomy): domain Bacteria; kingdom Bacillati; phylum Actinomycetota; class Actinomycetes; order Mycobacteriales; family Nocardiaceae; genus Nocardia; species Nocardia rhizosphaerae. The sequence goes on along the minus strand of NZ_JBHSBA010000005.1, from coordinate 501,524 downwards.
CGCCATGTCCGCGGCCGCGGACAACAGCGCCGATCTGGTGTTGTGCAATCCGCCGTTCCACGTCGGTGCCGCCGTGCACACCGGGTCGGCGATCAAGATGTTCGCCGAGACCGGCCGGGTGCTCCGGCCCGGCGGCGAACTGTGGACGGTGTACAACTCGCATCTGAACTACCGCGGGGTGGTGGAACGGATGGTCGGGCACACCGATGTGATCGGCCGGAACCAGAAGTTCACGGTGACGCGGTCCGTTCGTGGCTTGCGCGACGTACAACGATAGTGACGGCCCGACGCGGTAGAGTCCGATTTGTCCGACCAGGACGAGTGCCCGCTCTTCGGGAACTCCGTCCGGTCACGGCGCGTTGAACAGGGCAGTTGGAGCTTGCTTCGCCGCGAGGCGGACAGCGAATAGTCACTCCAAGAAAGGCGCACGGTGCGTACCTCATCGAATCCGGTGTTCAAGAACTTACCTCGCCAGGAGGGAGTCGGCGGTTACGCGAACTTCGGTTCGGGCGTGGCCGGCGCGGGTCAGCTGGGCAAGCAGCCCTACCCCCCGCAGCAGTACGGCGAGTACGGGCAGCAGTACGGCCAGCAGTTCCAGCAGGCCCCAGCCACCCGTGCCATGACGATCGACGACGTGGTCACCAAGACCGGGATCACCCTCGCGGTGCTCACCGTCACGGCGATCATCTCGTTCGCGCTGTCCTCTGCCAATCCCGGGCTGGCTCCGCTGTTCGTGATCGGCGGCGGCCTGATCGGCCTGGTGCTGGTCCTGGTGGCGAGCTTCGGCAACAAGATGGACAACCCGGCGATCGTGCTGTCCTACGCCGCGTTCGAGGGCCTGTTCCTCGGTGCGCTGTCACTGATGTTCACCGATGTCACCTTCGGCGGTGTCGGCGGTAGTGCCCTGATCGGCCAGGCGGTGCTCGGCACCTTCGGTGTGTTCTTCGGCATGCTTGTCGTCTACAAGACCGGCGCCATCCGGGTCACCCCGCGTTTCACCCGCATGCTGCTCGGCGCCATGGTCGGCGTGCTGGTCCTGATGGTCGGCAACCTGATCGCGAGCTTCTTCACCGACGGCGGCTTCGGCCTGCGCGACGGCGGCCCGCTGGCGATCGTGTTCAGCCTGGTCTGCATCGCCATCGCGGCGTTCAGCTTCCTGCTCGACTTCGATGCCGCCGATCAGCTGATCCGCGCCCAGGCGCCGTCGAAGGCCGCCTGGGGCGTCGCCCTCGGCCTGACCGTCACCCTGGTCTGGCTCTACGTCGAGATCCTGCGCCTGCTGAGCTACTTCCAGCGCGACTGAGGTAGCAGATACGAAGAGCGGCCCACCGAATCCGGTGGGCCGCTCTTTTATGCCCTATCTCAGCTCAGGCGCTCGATGACCAGCGCCATGCCCTGGCCGCCGCCGACGCACATGGTCTCCACGCCGAACTGCTTGTCGTAGGTCTGCAGGTTGTTCAGCAGGGTCGCGGTGATGCGGGCACCGGTCATGCCGAACGGGTGGCCGAGCGCGATCGCGCCACCGGAGACGTTGAGCTTGTCCTCGTCGATCTTCAGCTCACGGGCCGAACCCAGCACCTGCACGGCGAAGGCCTCGTTGATCTCGAACAGGTCGATGTCGGCGACCGACTTGCCCGCCAGCGCCAGCGCGCGCGTGACGGCCTCGACCGGGCCGAGGCCCATGATCTCGGGCGACAGACCCGACACACCGGTGGACACGATGCGGGCCAGCGGGGTCAGCCCCAGCTCCTTGGCCTTGGTGTCGCTCATGATGACCAGCGCGGCCGCGCCGTCGTTGAGCGGGCAGCAGTTGCCCGCGGTGACCGTGCCGTCGGGGCGGAACACCGGCTTGAGCTGGCTGACCGCCTCGTAGGTGACGCCGGCGCGGGGGCCGTCGTCCTTGCTGATCACGGTGCCGTCGGGCAGGGTCACCGGGGTGATCTCACGCTCGAAGAAGCCGTTCTCGATGGCCTCCTCGGCGCGGTTCTGCGAGCGCACGCCCCAGTGGTCCTGGTCCTCGCGGGTGATGCCGGTCAGCGTCGCGACGTTCTCCGCGGTCTGGCCCATCGGGATGTAGACGTCGGGCAGCAGGCCGTCCTCGCGCGGATCGTGCCACTGGCCCTTGCCGCCCTCCGCGGTCTCCTTGGTGCGCGCCTCGGCCTGCGCGAACTCGGGGTTCTTGGTGTCGGGCCAGCTGTCGGCCGAACCCTTGGCGTAGCGGGAGACGGTCTCCACACCGGCCGAGATGAACACATCACCCTCGCCCGCCTTGATCGCGTGGAAGGCCATCCGGGTGGTCTGCAGCGAGGACGCACAGTAGCGCTGCACGGTGGTGCCCGGCACGGTGTCGAGCCCCAGCTGCACCGCGACATTGCGGGCCATGCCGAAGCCGCCCTCACCCGCCGGGGAGCCGGTGCCGAGCATGATGTCGTTGATCGTGCTCGGGTCGAGCGCGGGGACCTTGGCCAGTGCCGCGCGCACCATCTGTGCGGTCAGGTCGTCCGGGCGCATCCCCGCGAGGGACCCCTTCACGGCACGGCCGATGGGCGAGCGGGCGACGGAGACGATAACGGCCTCGGGCATGAGGACTCCTTTTCGGATGGTTCAGTGAACGGCGTTTACTATGCCGGTCTTTCTGGAATCTACGTCTCGCTGTGCGCGACCGGAAGACCAGGGCGGCTGCGCACCTGTTCGATCAGCACCGGAAGCAGCTGGGCCGCCGCCAGTTCGTACCCGGCGGCGGAAGGATGGAATCCGTCGGTCGCGAACAGGATCTCGGGCGCGGCGCGGAACTCGGAGGCCACCAGCGGCGAACCCATCGGCACCGCCGTTCCGCCCGCCAGTGTGGTCGCAACGGTCTGCGCCTTGGCCAACCGCACGCTCCAGTTGGCCACCACCGTCCGCAGCGGCTGCTGGATCGCGGTGACGGTGCCCAGGTTCGGGCAGGTGCCGACGACGACGAGCGCGTCGGCCTCGCGCAGGCGCGACACCGCGATCGCCAGCCTGCGCGCCGAGGCCCGGATGGAGTGCTTCTTGGTGATGTCGTTGGCGCCGACCAGGATCACCGCGGCGTCCGGCGGCGGGCCCGCCACGAACATCGCGTCGACCTGCCCGGCCAGTCCCTTGGAGGTGGCGCCGGAGATGGCCTTGGTGCTCAATCTGATCCGTAGCCCGGTGGCCTCGGCAAGGCCGCGCGCGAGCCGCACACCTGGCACATCGGCCGCACCGAGACACCCGAGACCGGCGGCAGTGGAGTCGCCGAAGATCATCAGGTGCAGGTCCGAACGCACGCCCTTGCGCCACGGTTCGGGGATCTGCGCACCCGGTGCGTACACCCCGTCGGCCTCGGGCGGTTTGGAGGTGTCACGGCCGATGACCGCGCGGGCCGCGCCTGCCTGGGTCATCAGCAGCCGGTAGGTCGCCCAGGAAACAGTCCCTGCGCCGGACCCGGCCAGGACGGTGGTGGCACCGGTGACGGCAGCGGTTCGCCAGCTGATTCGAGGTGCGCTCACATCCGAAAATTCTACGACGGTAGTCGGCCGGTGTGCAGGTGCCGTGCCCGCTGAGCGGGCCGATCGCAGGCCCTTCGATCCGAGCAGTCGATCCGCCGAGCTGGTCCGCACCCGGTGTGCTACCTGAGTACTCACCAAATCGGGGTGGTCGGAGGCAGCGCTGCGCGGCCGTACTGTGGGCACAACATCGGACCAGGTCGTGGCGCCGATCTGAGGTTCTGCGACGATGGGTCCATGCGCATCGCGGATCATGTCGTCGACCTCATCGGCAACACGCCCCTGGTTCGGCTGAACTCGGTGGTCGGCCCGAACGCGGGTCTGGTCGCCGCCAAGATCGAATACCTCAACCCGGGCGGCAGCTCCAAGGACCGGATCGCGGTCAAGATGATCGATGCCGCCGAGGAGGAGGGTCTGCTGAAGCCGGGCGGCACCATCGTGGAGCCCACCTCGGGCAATACCGGGGTCGGGCTCGCGCTGGTGGCCCAGCAGCGCGGATACAAGTGCGTGTTCGTGTGCCCGGACAAGGTCAGCGAGGACAAGCGCAACGTGCTGCGGGCCTACGGCGCCGAGGTCGTGGTGTGCCCGACCGCCGTGCCGCCGGAGCACCCGGACAGCTACTACAACGTCTCCGATCGGCTGGTCCGCGAGATCGAGGGCGCGTGGAAGCCCAACCAGTACGCCAACCCCGGCGGCCCGGACAGCCACTACGAGACCACCGGTCCCGAGATCTGGCGCGACACCGAGGGCAAGGTCACCCACTTCGTCGCCGGTGTCGGCACCGGCGGCACCATCACCGGCACCGGCCGGTACCTCAAGGAGGTCTCCGGCGGGAAGGTGAAGATCATCGGCGCCGACCCGGAGGGTTCGGTGTACTCCGGCGGCACCGGTCGGCCGTACCTGGTGGAAGGTGTCGGCGAGGACTTCTGGCCGACGGCCTACGACCCCGCCGTGCCCGACGAGATCATCGCCGTCTCCGACGCCGACTCCTTCGACATGACCCGGCGCCTCGCCCGCGAGGAAGGCCTGCTGGTCGGTGGCTCCTGCGGCATGGCCGTGGTCGCCGCGATCGAGGTTGCCCGGCGCGATCCCGACGCGGTGGTCGTGGTGCTGCTGCCCGACGGCGGCCGCGGCTACCTGTCCAAGATTTTCAACGACAAGTGGATGAGCTCCTACGGTTTCCTGCGCACCCCGCTGGAGGCCGCGCCGGAGCCGCTGGTCGGTGACGTGCTGCGCGGCAAGTCCGGCGCCCTGCCCGACCTGGTGCACACTCACCCGTCGGAGACCCTGCGCGACGCCATCGAGATCCTGCGTGAGTACGGCGTCTCCCAGATGCCTGTCGTCGGCGCGGAACCCCCGGTGATGGCGGGCGAGGTCGCGGGCAGCGTCACCGAACGCGACCTGCTCTCCGCCGTCTTCGAGGGCCGCGCCCAACTCACCGACTCGGTCGCCCAGCACATGAGCCCCTCCTTCCCCCTCATCGGCGCCGGCGAACCCATCTCCGCCGCCACCAAGGCCCTCTCCGACAGCGACGCCCTCATGGTCGTCGAAGACGGCAAGCCGGTCGGCGTCATCACTCGCCACGACCTCCTGGGTTTCCTCAGCACCGGTTCCATCGGCCACTGATCGGTCGCCGGTGGGGATGCCACCGGCGACCGATTGGGTGCGGGGCCACGCTGAGCGCCCACTTCTTCGCCGAACAGTCCCCAACTGGACCGTTCGAGCGATTTGTGAACGCGCAGCGTGTTCCGAACCCAGGTCGGCGTCGACCCTATGCGGCCAGCGCCGAATGCAGGTCCACCCACTGCTCCGGATGGACGTAGGCGACCACCACGTCGTCGGCGATGCCTGCCTTACGCAGCGCGGCATCCACACCGTGGTAGCGGGCGTGCAGGGACGCGCGGACGGTGCCGCCGATGCCGGAGAAGCCGGTGCGGACCAGTTCGGCGTAGGAATCGCGGTGTGCGACAAGCGGTTCCTTGCGGCGGTCGATGCGGAGCAGGCCCGCGTCGACCGAGGGGACAGGGCGGAAGCCGGTGCGGTCGATCCGGCCGTGCAGCTGCCAGTCGAACCACGGCCAGTGCAGCACCGTGGTCAGGCTCCAGCGTCCGTAGTCGCCGGTGTGTTTGCGGGCGTACTCCCGTTGGGTGAGCAGGGTGGCCGAGGTGAGGGCGGGGGTGCGCAGACACCAGCCGACGATGTCGGCAGTGGCCGAGAACGGGATGTTGCCGACCACCGCGAACGGGTTCCGCGGCGCCCTGGCCTTGGTGAAATCACCACGCACCACCTGGATTCCGGGCTCGTTCCTGGTCTGTGCCGAGAGCTTGGCCGCCAGCAGCGGGTCGATTTCGTAGGCGGTGACCCGCACGCCACGGCGGGCCATGGCCTTGGTCAACACCCCGTCGCCGGCGCCGGGTTCGAAGACGGTGCCGACCGGATCGGCCACGGCCAGCATCCGCTCGACCGCGTTCCGGTCCACCAGGAAATTCTGCGAGAGGGTGCGTCGCGTCAGATCACGGGAGGTGCGTGGACCGCGCTTCCCGGTGACCTTGCGCTGGGTATGCGAATAGTTCTTGTGTGAGTGATCCTGCGCCACAGCAGTTGCCCTTCCGGGTCATCGAGGAAATGGAGTCTCGATGGGCCCTGGGCACGCCGGTGGACGCCGACGATGAGATCCGCGTCCGCTAGCGGGCCAGAGCCCGGGCGTGGCGGATGCGGATGAATACGTTGCACGACATGCCGATCACCCTAGGAACCGCCCGGCTCGACCCGCAACCGAATTTCGGAGGTGAGCGTCGGCCTCCGGTCCGGCCACCACGACCCCGGCATTCCACGGCGCGAGCGCCTGCCGTGGAACACGGGTCGGGTGCCCGACCGTCGCGCAGGCATGCCGAGCCGGAGACGGTCGGTGCGGGTGCGGCCGAGACCTGGTGGATCACGGCGCAAAGGCGGAAGCGCCGATCGCCGTGTCAGGCCGGTCAGCTCCTGGACCGGATGCCCGCTCCCACGCGCGTCCGCAGCCACCGCGAGTAGCGCACTATTGACGGCACGATCCGTAAATTCTGCCGGTCATCGCGCTGGGAGCAAATTCATCGCTAATTCCGCGATTCGCAGGCCGGATCCGGGGAACCCCCTGGGCAGGTGCGCTTCGGCTGATAAGCCGCGGCCGGGATGAACGAAAGGAAGTGCTGTGGATACCTCCCTCGTTGCCATTGATTTCCAGCAGGGCTTGACCGACGCGTGGAGTTCGGTCGCGCAATTCGTTCCCAAAGCCGCCGCGTTCCTCGCGATTCTGATCGTCGGCTGGATCATCGCGAAAGTGGTCGCCAGGATCGTGAACGCCGTGCTGGAACGGGTCGGCTTCGATCGACTGGTCGAACGCGGCCAGCTGAAGACGATGATGTCGCGCAGCAAATACGACGCCTCGGATCTGCTGGCGAAGCTCGCCTACTACGCGATTCTGCTGATCGCGCTCCAGCTCGGCTTCGGGGTGTTCGGGCCGAATCCGGTGAGTGACCTGCTCAACGGCATCGTGGCCTGGCTGCCGAAGGCGGCGGTGGCGATCGTCATCGTGGTGATCGCGGCGGCGATCGCGAGCGCGGTGAGCGATCTGGTCACCAATATGCTCGGCGGGATGTCCTACGGGCCGATGCTCGGGCGGATCGCCGCGGTGTTCATCTGGGGCATCGGCATCATCGCCGCGCTCAACCAGATCGGGGTCGCGACCTCGGTGACCACTCCGGTACTGATCGCCGTGCTCGCGACCATCGGCGGCATCCTGGTGGTCGGTGTCGGTGGCGGCCTGGTGCGGCCGATGGAACAGCGGTGGAATCGCTGGCTCGGCGGCCTGGAGTCGGAGATGCCCGCGATGAAGGGGCATGCCGAGGCCTACCAGCGCGGCAGGGAAGACGCGGCACGGGCGGGCGAGGCCGCCCCGCGTCCTGGTGCGGCCGGCGAAGCGCAGGAGTGGGTCGCGCCCGGCGGGAGCACTGACACCGCGCGCTGAGCGTACGGCGACGCCGGGCTACGGCGCCGTGCCACCCGAGCGGTGGCACGGCGCCGGTCGTCGTCTCAGGGCAGGGCCGCGTACTGACATACCGCGGCCAACCGCAGGTCGAGCCAGCCGGCATCATGCCAGGACAACGGCGCGACGGCCGCGGAGCCGGGCATGTCGACGGCAGCTTGGTCGAGCAGCCCGCGCGCGTACGCGGCGAGCAGGACGCTCAGCACGACCCCGCCCGATTCGGCGACGCCGAATTCGAGAATGTCGCGGACGGCGGCGGCGTGCTGATCGAGCTCGGCGGAGAGCGCGGGCAACTCGGCGGCGGCGGCCGCCGCGGGCGCGCCATAAGTGATGTTCAACTGTTTCAAAATGCGTCGTGCCGAGAATTCGAGCAGAACGGGGCCGGGCGAGAACACCAACGCAGGGTAGCAACCGACAGCGTTGTGACCTGGTGCGGGAGCGGGAAGACTGGCGTGGAACGCAGGTCATCGGCCGATTCCGGTCGAGTTGCACGAACGGTGCCTGCGGTGGATCCTGAAGCGGTATAACAGATTCGAGAGAACTTCCGGCAAACGAGCTCCGCGTGCGAAAGGACCGCCGTGCACCTCTCCGACCCGGCCGTGCAGCTGCTCGGCATGAATCCGGTCGTCGCGGCCGCCGCGGGATACACGGCACGGCGCGGCGTCGCGAGCGTGCTGCGGCGCTCGCCGTACGCGGCACTGCTCGGGCGCTTCACGGCTGCGCTGATCTGGGGCGGCGGCGGAGTGGCCACGCTCACCGCCGTCGGCGTGCCGGTCGCGGTCACCGTGCCGCTCGCGCTGACCGTGCTCACCGTGGTCGTGGCGGTGCTGGTGCTCGCCTACGCGGGTGGCCTGCTGCGGCAGGTGCCGGTCGGCAGCTCGCTACCGACCGGCACCTGACCTACCGGAACGCGTTGGTGTCGGTGAGCGCCTTACCGAGCACCAGCTGGTGCACCTCGGCGGTGCCCTCATAGGTGAGCACCGATTCCAGATTGTTCGCATGCCGCAGGACCGGGTAGTCGAGGGTGATCCCGTTGGCACCGAGAATCGTCCGGCACTCGCGCGCGATGGTGATGGCCTCGCGCGTGCTGTTGAGCTTGCCCGCGCTGATCTGCTCGCCGGTGATCTCGTGCCGGTCCTTCAGCCGACCCAGGTGCAAGGCGAGCAGCTGGCCCTTGCCGAGTTCGAGCGCCATGTCGGCGAGCTTGGCCTGGGTGAGCTGGTAGGCGGCCAGCGGCTTGTCGAACACCTCGCGGGTGCGGGCGTAGTCGATCGTGGCGGCCAGGCAGTCGCGGGCCGCGCCGAGCGCGCCGAAGACGATGCCGAATCGCGCCTCGCTCAGACAGGCCAGTGGCGAGCCGAGGCCGCCCGACTCCGGCAGCACCGCTTCGGCAGGCAGCCGCACGTCGTCGAAATCCAGTGCGGCGGTGAGCGATGCGCGCAGCGACAGCTTGCGGTGGATCTCCCTGGTGGTGAAGCCGGGTGTGCCTGCCGGGACGAGGAAGCCGCGCACGCGCGGCCGGTCCTGGCCTGGCTCCTCGGCGTACGCCCACACCACGGCGATATCGGCGACCGAGCCGTTGGTGATCCACATCTTGGACCCGTTGAGCACCCAGTCGTCGCCGTCGCGCTTGGCCCTGGTGCGCATCCCGCCGGGGTTGGACCCGTAGTCGGGTTCGGTGAGCCCGAAGCAGCCGATCAGCTCACCGGCCGCCATCGCGGGCAGGTACTGCTGCTTCTGCTCCTCGGAGCCGTAGAAGTGGATGGCCGTCATCGCCAGCGAGCCCTGCACCGACACCATCGAGCGCACCCCCGAGTCGACGGCCTCCAGTTCCTGGCAGGCGAGGCCGTAGGCGGTGGCCGAGGCGCCCGCGCAGCCGTAGCCGTCCAGGTGCATGCCGAGCAGTCCGAGTTTGCCGAGTTCGGGTGCGATCTCCCTGGCCGGGAAGGTGCCTTGCTCGAACCAGTCGGCGATCTGCGGGCGCAACCTGCGTTCGCCGAATCGGGCCACCGTATCGCGGATTTCGCGTTCCTCCGGCGACAGCAGCGGATCGATCGCGAACAACTCTTCGACAGTCACCATGGCGTCAGCCTAACGGCAGTCCCACCGGCGAATCGGGCACTTCGTACGCCCTCGACACCCCTGCGCGTGCACTGGAAACCCGCCAACTAGTCTGAGCCCATGAGTGAGCTGGGATTCTCGACCAGGGCCATCCATGCCGGCTACGAGCCCGACCCGCAGACCGGCGCGGTCAACGTCCCGATCTACGCGAGCTCCACCTTCGCTCAGGACGGTGTCGGCGGCATGCGCGGCGGCTACGAGTACGCGCGCACCGGCAATCCCACCCGCACCGCGCTGGAAGCCAACCTGGCCGCTCTCGAATCGGGCGCCTACGGCAGGGCCTTCGCCTCCGGCATGGCCGCGACCGACTGCGCGCTGCGCGCGATCCTGCGTCCCGGCGATCACATCGTCATCCCCGACGACGCCTACGGCGGCACCTTCCGGCTCATCGACAAGGTCTTCACCCAGTGGGGCATCGAGCATTCGCCCGCCCACATCGCCGATCTGGACGCGGTCCGCGCGGCCGTGCGGCCCAACACCAAGCTGATCTGGATCGAGACGCCGACCAATCCGCTGCTGAGCATCGGTGACATTCCGGCGCTGGCCGATATCGCCCATGGCGCGGGCGCCAAGCTGGTCGTCGACAACACCTTCGCCACCCCGTACCTGCAGCAGCCGCTGCTGCTCGGCGCCGACATCGTCGTGCACTCGACCACCAAGTACCTGGGCGGGCACTCCGATGTCGTCGGCGGCGCGCTGATCACCAACAGCGAGGAGCTCGACACCGCGTTCGCGTTCCTGCAGAACGGTGCCGGTGCGGTTCCCGGCCCGTTCGACGCGTTCCTCACGCTGCGCGGTATCAAGACTCTCGCGGTGCGGATGGAGAAGCACTGCGACAATGCCGAGGTGATCGCCGAGTTCCTCACCAATCACCCGGCCGTATCGCAGGTCATCTACCCCGGCCTGCCCACCCACCCCGGCTACGAGATCGCGCAGAGGCAGATGCGCCGCAGCGGCGGGATGATCTCGGTGCGCCTGGCTGGCGGCAAGGAAGCGGCGCTGAAGTTCTGCTCGCGGACCACGATCTTCACCCTGGCGGAGTCGCTGGGCGGGATCGAGTCGCTGATCGAGCACCCCGGCGCGATGACTCACGCCAGCACCGAGGGTTCGGAGCTGGAAGTGCCCGCTGATCTGGTGCGGCTCTCGGTCGGTATCGAAGACATCAGCGATCTGCTCGCCGATGTCGAGCAGGCACTGAGCTGACGGGCACCCACAGATGACGAAACGGCCGCATCCGAGCTTCGGATGCGGCCGTTCGCGTTCGGGTTCAGGTTCGGCGGGCGCTCGCTCAGCCGTGGTACGGCTCGGCGCTGACCAGCGTCACCTTCATGGTGTTGCCGTTGGGCAGCGTGTACTCGCGGGTCTCGCCCACCTTGGCGTCGATCAGCGCGCCGCCGAGCGGCGAGTTGGGCGAGTAGGTCTCGAGGTTGGTGGCGCCGAGGCCCTCTTCGCGGGTGGCGATGAGGAAGGTTTCGGTATCGTCTTCGTCACCGTCGTAGTACACGGTGACGACCGAGCCGGGCAGAGCCACACCGGACTTGGTGGGGGCGACGCCGACCTTCGCGTTGTTCAGCAGTTCCTGCAGCTGGCGGATGCGCGCTTCCTGCTGGCCCTGCTCCTCACGCGCGGCGTGGTAGCCGCCGTTCTCTTTGAGATCGCCCTCTTCGCGACGCTCGTTGATCTCGGCGGCAATGACCGGACGATTGGCGATGAGCGAGTCCAGCTCACCCTTGAGCCTGTCGTGCGATTCCTGGGTGAGCCAGGTCACATTCTCGGTCATCTCGATCACTCCCTAGTAGTTGTTCCCGGCGCACCGGGATTCCCTGAAACCCGCGCGGTACCGGCCGTGAGGAAGGCATGCGCGGGCCCGACGGCTGGAGCGATCCTGGGGGTGAACCCGTAACCCGGAACAGCATCGCTGGCCGCCAATGCAGCAAACACGGCTCCGAGCCCCGGAACCGTGTATCAGGCCATTTTAGCATGTCTCATAAATATGCAGGTCAGGCTAGGCGAGGCCGGTCAACCCACCCGTAGATAGGCGGGCACGTCGTCGGTGCAGCCGTAGATGTCGCCCGCCGATGGCCTGGCCGAGGTCTTGACCGTGGTGGCCACCTCGAGGCTCTGGTGCTCGGATCCGGGCACCAGCACTTCCCGCCTGCCGACCTCGGCGCCGTCGCGATCCATGGCCCGGACGAAGCACACCACATCCCGCTCCGGCTCGTCCCTGGTGACCTTCATCCGCACCGTGAGCGTGGCATCGTCGACCACCACGTACCCGAGCTGCTCGGTCTCGATCGGCTTCGGGCCGTACTTCTGATAGCCGAGAAAGGCGACGACCAGGCCCGCGACCAGCACACCGACGCCGAGCGCGCCGAGCAGCCAGGGGCGGCGCACCGGTGGTTTCGTGCCGTAACGGTCGGCGTGGCGGGCTGCGGCGGCGGCCGAGGCCGCGGCGGACTGCGGTGCGGGCTCGGTCATCGGTTTCGCGCTCCCGGGGGTGGTCGGAACAAACGGGGGGTCGGATGGAACTATAGGGAACGAAGTTCTGACACCCGCGAGCGAGAGCGATGGTGAACGAGACGTGAGTGGCCTTCGCCTCATGGCGGTGCACGCACACCCCGACGACGAATCCAGCAAGGGCGCCGCGACCATGGCCAGGTACGCGTCCGAGGGCGTCGAGGTCCTTGTGGTGACCTTGACCGGTGGTGAGCGCGGCAGCATCCTGAACCCGGCCATGGATACCCCCGGCGTCCTCGACCGGATCGAGGAGATCCGGCGCGAGGAGATGGCCGCGGCCGCCGACGCGCTCGGCGTGCGTCAGCATTGGCTCGGGTTCGTCGACTCCGGCCTGCCCGAGGGCGACCCACTGCCGCCGCTGCCCGAAGGCTGCTTCGCGCTGGTGCCGCTCGAGGTGTCCACCGAGGCGCTGGTGAAGGTGGTGCGCGAGTTCCGGCCGCACGTCATGACCACCTACGACGAGAACGGCGGCTACCCGCACCCGGACCACATCCGCTGCCACGAGGTGTCGGTGGCCGCGTATGAGACCGCGGGCGATGCGGCGAAGTTCCCCGAGGCGGGCGCACCGTGGACACCGCTCAAGCTCTATTACGACCACGGCTTCAGCATGAAGCGGCTGGAGACCTTCGCCGAGGAGTACGAGCGCATCGGTGAGAAGTTCCCGCTGCAGGAGTGGCTGGACCGGATGCGGGAGTGGCGCCGCGGCGACGCCTGGAGCCGGGTGACCACCCAGATCGAATGCTCGAAATACTTCCCCCAGCGTGACGACGCCCTGCGCGCGCACGCGACTCAGATCGATCCGAACGGGGCGTTCTTCGCGATCCCGTTGGAGATGCAGCAGCGGCTCTGGCCGACCGAGGAGTTCGAATTGGCCAAGACGAGGGTGCGCACCGCCATCCCGGAGACCGACCTGTTCGCCGGCATCGAGGACGCCGACCGATGATGCTCGTTCTCCTCGCACAAAACCCCGGCACGCCGACCGGACCCGAATTCGGTAAGGCCTCCCCACTCGGTCTGCTGGTGATCCTGGTGCTGCTGGTCGGCACCGCGCTGCTGGTCCGGTCGATGAACAAGCATCTCAAGGGCCTGCCGGAGACCTTCGAGCCCGAGCATCCCGAACCGGATCAGCAGGCCGACGAAGGCACCGATCCCGGCGTCATCCCGAACGGCACCGAGGGTTCCGACCCGCCGAAACCGGCGTCGACCTAGCGGGCTGCCGCCAGGTCGGCGACCAGTTCACCCACGAGATCGCGCGCGGCGGTGGCGTGTTCGGCCATCGACCGGGGAGCGCCGTGCGCGCTCAACTCGATCATCGTGTTCATCAGGCCGAACAGTGCGACTAGTCGACGCAGCGCGGCCCTGCGTTCGGCGACGGTCATCGGGGCAGTGGTGATCGGCACATTCACAGCTGTACCATCGGCCACTCCACTCGCTTCGTTTCGCGGTGTACCGAACTGATTCCTCCCGTGCCGTTCAACCTCCGTCGGCCCGACGCCATCGTCAACCGGTGTATCGAAAGCCCGCGTGACAGGTGGAAGACCAAACCCACCGCGGCGGACACCCTGCTCGTCGTCGAAGTGGTGTCACCGGCGACGGTCACCGCCGACTGCGTGGACAAGCGCGCGGAGTACGCCCGCCTCGGCATCGAGCAGTACTGGATCGTCCGGCTGGAGAACAACGACGGCCGGGTCAGGTCGATCGAGATCCTGCGGCTCAACACTTCTGGTCACTATGTGACAACCGAAACCCGCTTCCGTTCGCATGATTCGGTCGCGTGGCGATCTCCGAACGACCGCGGCCTCGCCTGCCCGCGGTGATCAACCGGCGGGCAGCGTTCCTGTCGCAGGATCAGCTGCAGCGGGACGTGAGCAATCACCAGTCGATGAGGTCGAGTTCGTGGAGGCGGCGGAAGACCAGCATGGAGCCGGGGGCCACCTGGTCCATGGCGGCGTATTCGCTGACGGTGAAGTAGCGGAATTCGGCGATCTCGCCGGTGGCGACGGGTTCGCCGGTGAAATCGGCTAGGTAGCAGGTCATGTGCAGTGGGGTGTTCTTGCCGTGGCCGAAGGCTTCGGCTTCGAAGATGCCGAGTTCGGCGACGCCGGACAGGCCGACGCCGAGTTCTTCCTCGATCTCGCGGTGTAACGCCTGTAAGGGGGTTTCGCCCGGGTCGATCTTGCCGCCGGCCATGTAGAAGACGTCCTTGCCTTCCGGGCGCGTCTGGATCAGCCTGCGGTCGCGGACATGGGCGAGGGCGGCGGTGCGGATCATGGGCAACACTCTATGGAGCGCGCTGTCCCGGTTCGCGTCGAACGGGTCGGCCCGGGAATGTCGGTGTCGGGCGCGGACCGTCCGGCACTGTGCTGTTCAGGGCCGACGGCGCGCGGGCGTGGTGAGCTTCACGTGCCTTCGATGATCTGCGAGTCGGCGGCGGTGACGGCATCGGTGCGTGAGGTGTCTTTGAGGTCGACACCGGAGCGGCCGAGCGTGCGCGCACCTGCCACCAGGCCCGAGACGACGCGGGCGGCGTCGCGGTAGGTGAGTCCTTCGGGCGGGTGGATATTGGAGATGCAGTTGCGTTCGGAGTCGGCGCGGCCGGGGCGGGGCAGGTGGGTGAGGTAGACGCCCAGGCTGTCGGCGACCGAGAGGCCTGGGCGTTCGCCGATGATCACCAGCACGGTGCGCACGCCCATCGCCTCGGCGATGTGGTCCCCGAGGGCCACGCGCGCCTGGGTGGCTATGACCGGGGTCGCGAGGGCGTAGCGATCGGCGAGTTCCTCCGCCAAGGCGGCGAGCAGTCCGGCGCCGTGCTCGGTGAGTGCGTGCGGGGACAGGCCGTCCGCGAGGACGAAACCGATATCGGCACCGCTGTTTTCGACGGCGGACAGGTCGGCGGGCAGTCGGCCGAGGTCGGGGCGGCGCAGATACTCCGAGCGGTCGGCGGCCCGGCTGACCACCGAAACCGGGGTGCCGAGGCCGGTGTTCGCGATCTGCTCGGTGAAGCCGCGGATATCCAGCGGCACATGGACGGCGTCCCGCGCTGCCGCGTGTGCCGCGCGCAGGGCGAGCACCTCGGTTGTCGGCAGTGCGTCTCCTGTTCGGCCCAGTCCGATCCTGGCTTGCGTATGGTTGCGCAGTTCGTGCCAGAAAGCTTGTGCTGGGGCCTGTTCCGGCGAACCTGTTGCTGCACGTGTCATGGTGACGGCCGGACCCGCTCCGGTAGTGGACGGCCGTCGGCCAGGCTCGGCTGCGGAATTTCGGGCGCAGTCGGCCTCTGTGTCAACTGGAGTCCGGGTGCCGGCGGCCGCCGCGCCGACTGTGGCACCGGTGTGGCCGGCGGCTGCGGGGCTGGGCTCCGCTTCGCCGGCTGAACTGGCGGCGAAGTCCAGGTCGGGCTCGCTGGGGGATCGGGTGGCGTAGTTCGGGTCGGCTTCGTGCGGTGACCCGGCGGCGGCATCGTCGAGGTTCGTGCGGTTGGAGAGGTTCGTGCGGTTGGAGTCGGCTCGGGGGTCCGCTGCGGATTCTGAGTCGCGAGCGGCAGGTGGACGTGATGAGGCTGCTCGCTGGGCCGCAGGCATCTCCGGGGTCGGCACGGCTGGTGTGGCGGACCTGGCGGGCGGCGAATCGGACCGCGCACGCTGCCTGCCGTTCATCGGGTGCCCGCCAGGGCGCGCAGGGGTGAGGACAGCGGTTCCACTTGGCGCATACGTCCTTTCGCGTCGAGCATGCCGAGCCCGGACAACCACGCCTCGAATTCCGGTGCGGGGCGCAGGTTCAGCACCTGACGGGCGTAGAGGGCGTCGTGGAAGGCCAGGCTCTGGTAGCCGAGCATCACGTCGTCGGCGCCCGGTACCGCGATGACGAAGGCGCACCCGGCCGCGCCGAGCAGGGTGAGCAGGGTGTCCATGTCGTCGGAGTCGGCCTCGGCGTGATTGGTGTAGCAGACGTCGACACCCATCGGCAGGCCGAGTAGTTTGCCGCAGAAGTGGTCCTCCAGCCCGGCGCGGATGATCTGCTTGCCGTCGTAGAGGTATTCGGGGCCGATGAATCCGACCACGGTGTTCACCAGCAGCGGCTGTAGATCCCTGGCCACGGCGTAGGCGCGCGTTTCCAGCGTCTGCTGGTCGACCGGCCGATCACCGACGCCCAGATGGGCATTCGCGCTCAGCGCCGAACCCTGTCCGGTCTCGAGGTACATCACGTTGTCGCCGACGGTGCCGCGGCCGAGGGAGCGCCCCGCTTCGTTTCCCTCGCGCAGTAGCGCGATGTTCACGCCGAAACCGGAGTTGGCGCCTTCGGTTCCCGCGACCGACTGGAACACCAGGTCCACCGGTGCGCCCGCCTCGACCAGTCCGATCGTCGTGGTGACGTGGGACAGCACGCACGACTGGGTCGGAATGTCGAAGCGCGTGCGCACCTCGTCGAGCAGGTGCAGCAGGTCGGCGGTGGCTTGCGGTGAGTCGGTGGCGGGGTTGATGCCGATCACCGCGTCACCGCAGCCGAGCAGCAGGCCGTCGAGGGTGGCCGCGGCGATCCCGCGGGGATCGTCGGTCGGGTGATTGGGTTGCAGCCGCGTGCTCAAGCGACCGGGTAGGCCGATGGTGGTGCGGAAACCCGCGGTCACCACGGTGGCCCTGGCGACGGCGATCAGGTCCTGGTTGCGCATGATCTTGCTGACTGCCGCCACCATCTCGGGCGTGAGTCCGGGGGAGACGGCGGCCAAGGTGGCGGCGGCGGCGTCGTCGGTGGCGGCGACCGCGAGCAGCCAGTCCCGCAGCCCACCGACCGTGAGATGCGCGATCGGCGCGAACGCGGCACGGTCGTGGCTGTCGATGATCAGCCGGGTGACCTCGTCGGTCTCGTAGGGCACGAGCATCTCGGAGAGGAAGGTGGTCAACGGTACGTCGGCCAGCGCCCACTGCGCGGCCGCCCGCTCGGCGTCGGTCGCGGCCGCGCACCCGGCGAGCTGGTCGCCGCTGCGCAAGGGCGTGGCCTTGGCCATGAGTTCGACGAGCCCGTCGAAGGTGTAGCTGGTGACGTCGATCGTGCTGCGGTACACCGTCATCAGAGTGCAGGCGCCGGAACCGGGCGCCGTCCTCCTTTCGCGAGTGTGGTCGGCGCTCGGCCGCCGCGGGGTCCGGCGGCCGAGCGGTGGGGCATGGGTCAGCGTGGCGTCACTCGAGGTCCTGTTCGGCCTTGGCGAGCGCGGCGAACTCCTCGTCCGGCGACTTGGCCACCAGGTGGTGGCGACTGTAGAGGCCGAAGTAGGCCATGAAGGCGCAGAACACACCGAGGGTGAACAGCGCGGCCTTCGGGTCGACCAGGAAGGTGGCCGCCACCGAGGCGGCCGCGATGACCAGCGCGAACGAGGTGGTGGCGATGCCGCCGGGCGTGCGGTAGGGGCGCGGCATGTTCGGCTCGCGGACCCGGAGCACGATATGGCTCACCATCATCAGTACGTAGCTCACCGCCGCGCCGAACACGGCCATGTTCAGCAGCATGGCACCTTCGCCGGTGAGCGAGAGCGCGAAACCGATCACGCCGGGCACGATCAGCGCCAGCACCGGCGCCTTGCGGGAATTGGTCACCGACAGGCTGGTGGGCAGGTAGCCGGCCCGCGAGAGCGCGAAGGTCTGCCGCGAGTAGGCGTAGACGATGGAGAAGAAGCTGGCGACCAGTCCGGCCAGGCCGATGTAGTTGACCACCTTGGCCGCTGGGCTGTCACCGAGCGCCTCCACCAGGGGGTTGCCCGAGGCCGAGGCATCCTGGGCGCCGAGCGCGCCGGTCACCAGGAACAGCACCACCGCGCCGGTGACCACCAGCAGCAGCATCGCGACGATGATGCCCTTCGGCACGTTCTTCTCCGGGTCGCGGGCTTCCTCGGCGGCCAGCGGCACACCCTCGATGGCGAGGAAGAACCAGATCGCGAACGGCACGGCGGCCCAGATGCCCAGGTAGCCGAAGGGCAGGAAGGACGAGGAGCCGGTGGCGTCGGGGTCCGGCGCGATGTTGGTGAGATTGGCGACGTCGAACTTCCCGAGCGCCGCGATCGCGAAGACGACCAGACCGACCAGCGCGATCCCGGTGATCACGAACATCGCCTTGAGCGCCTCGCCCGCGCCGCTGAGATGGATGCCGATGAACAGCGCGTAGACCGCCAGGTACACCCACCAGCCGTCGGTGATCCCGAACAGGTTCAGCGACTCCACATACGCGCCGATGAAGGTGGCGATGGCCGCGGGCGCGATCGCGTATTCGATGAGAATGGCGGTGCCGGTGGCGAATCCGCCCCACGGGCCGAGCGCGCGGCGGGCGAAGGTGTAGCCGCCGCCCGCCGCGGGCAGCGCCGAGGAGAGCTCGGCCATGCCGAGCACCATGGCCAGATACATTCCGGCGATGACGACCGCGGCGATCAGCAGACCACCGAAGCCGCCTTCGGCCAGGCCGAAGTTCCAGCCGGAGTAGTCCCCGGAGATCACATAGCTCACGCCGAGCCCGGCAAGCAGCACCCAGCCCGCGGTGCCGGAGCGCAGGGTGCGTTTGGCCAGATAGTCGTCGGCTGGCGTGTCCGCGCCGGTGGCGGGAATCGCGTCGGTACTCACAGGAACTCCTCATCGAACAAAAGACAAGCGCGTAGCGACGGCAACGGTGATCGTCGAGGGTTGAAGAATGGTTGACGACTGTTACGGCCGTGGATCACGCAGGTCAGCGGCGCGTGTCGAGCGCCGCCGACCTGCGGAAACGATGTGATAGCGCGTGTTTCACATCACGGTGTCACCGGTGGGTGGTGGCGGCTGGGAGTCCAGCTCGGCCACCTCCGTGTCGGTGAGCAGGCGCGAGCGGATCAGGAACCGCACGCCCTCGGGTGCCTCCAGCGAGAAGCCGCTGCCGCGGCCGGGCACCACGTCGACGGTGAGATGGGTGTGCCGCCAGTATTCGAACTGGTCGGCGCTCATCCAGAACGGGATGTCGTCGGGCAGAAAGCCCAGCAGTACATCCGAGCCACCGACGCGGAATTCCCCGCGCGGGTAGCACATCGGCGAGCTGCCGTCGCAGCAGCCACCGGACTGGTGGAACATGACCGGGCCGTGCCGCCCGGTCAGGTCCCGCAGCAGCGCCGCCGCCTGGTCGGTGAGATCTACTCGTCGGACCATCAGCGCCGCGCCATCAGAAGAAGCCGAGCTTCTGCGGCGAGTAGCTCACCAGCAGGTTCTTGGTCTGCTGGTAGTGCTCGAGCATCATCTTGTGGTTCTCCCTGCCGATGCCGGACTTCTTGTACCCGCCGAACGCCGCGTGCGCGGGGTAGGCGTGGTAGCAGTTGGTCCACACCCGGCCCGCCTTGATCCCGCGACCGAGACGGTAGGCGGTGTTCATGTCGCGGGTCCACACACCGGCACCGAGGCCGTAGAGGGTGTCGTTGGCGATCTTCAGCGCCTCGTCGGTGGAGTCGAAGGTGGTCACCGCGACGACCGGACCGAAGATCTCCTCCTGGAACACGCGCATGTCGTTGCTGCCCTTGAAGATCGTCGGCTCGACGTAGAAGCCGTCGGCCAGCCCGTCGACGGTGCGGACCGCGCCACCGGTGAGCACCTCGGCGCCTTCTTTCCTGCCGATATCGATGTAGGACAGGATCTTCTCGAACTGGTCGTTGCTGGCCTGCGCGCCGATCATGGTGGCCTCGTCGAGCGGGTTACCGCTGACGATCGCCTTGGTTCGCTCGACCGCGCGGGCCATGAACTCGTCATAGATCGACGAGGCGATCAGCGCGCGCGACGGACAGGTGCATACCTCGCCTTGGTTGAGCGCGAACATCACGAAGCCCTCGATGGCCTTGTCGAGGAAGTCGTCGTCGGCGGCCATCACGTCGGGCAGGAAGATGTTCGGGCTCTTGCCGCCGAGCTCCAGCGTCACCGGGATGATGTTCTCGCTGGCGTACTGCATGATCAGGCGGCCGGTGGTGGTCTCACCGGTGAACGCGACCTTGGCCACCCGCGGGCTCGACGCGAGCGGCTTGCCCGCCTCGACACCGAAACCGTTGACCACGTTGAGCACTCCCGGCGGCAGCAGATCCGCGATGAGCTCGACCACCTTCATGATCGAGGCGGGGGTCTGCTCGGCGGGCTTGAGCACCACCGCGTTGCCCGCGGCCAGCGCGGGCGCCAGCTTCCAGGTGGCCATCAGGATCGGGAAGTTCCACGGAATGATCTGCGCGACTACGCCGAGCGGTTCATGGAAGTGGTAGGCGATGGTGTCGGCGTCGACCTCGCTGATCCCGCCCTCCTGCGCGCGCAGGGCGCCGGCGAAGTAGCGGAAGTGGTCGACGGCCAGGGGCAGGTCGGCGGCCAGTGTCTCGCGGACCGGCTTGCCGTTGTCCCAGGTCTCGGCGACGGCGAGGGCCTCGAGATTGCCCTCGATCCGGTCGGCGATCTTGTTGAGGATGTTGGCGCGTTCGGCGGCCGAGGTCGCGCCCCAGGTGTCGGCGGCGCGGTGCGCGGCATCGAGGGCGAGTTCCACGTCGGCGGCGGTCGAGCGGGCGATCTCGCAGAACGGCTGCCCGTCCACCGGGGAGGTGTTCTCGAAGTACCGGCCCTCGACCGGCGGAACCCACTTCCCGTCGATGAAGTTGTCGTACCGCGGTGCATAGCTGACGATGCTGCCCTCGGCGCCCGGCTTGGCGTAGATCATGTGCGTGAGCTCCTCGCTGATTCCGGTGAAGCGTGACGCCCATCACTATCCGCCGTCAGGGTTGATGAAACGTTGAAGGCCGCGGATTCGGTGAGGTGCGTCGAGGAACCGCGCTGATCGCCCACTGTTTCGTCGATCGGTCGACATCGCGACCATCGCAGCGACGAGTGTGGGTTCAGCGCGTCGGCTCTAGTCGCGTTGCGCGCTGTGCAGCCGGGCCACCAGGACCGCTCGCCTGGCATCGCCGGGGGGCAGTAGGGCGAGGCCGTGTTCGTGGACCGCGATGTCGTCGGGCTCGGCCTCGCCGTAGGTGAGCGCGTGTTCGGCGTCGCGGCTGGCCAGTACCGCGTTGCGCATGGCGACGGCGAGATAGTCGCGCCATTCGCTGATTCCGGGGGTATCCGAATCAGGAAGCAGCGGACCGTGATACAGCCGGACCGCGGTATCGAGGTCGCCGGCTTCCAGCGCCCGCAGCACGTCGACGGCGTCGCACGACAGCGCGGTGGTGAAGCGGTAGACGCGGCTGGTGATGTCGCCGCCGGTGGCGCGGCGCAGATACGACATCTCCGACTTCAGCGTGCTCGCGCCGACCGCGCGGTCGCCGTAGACGGCGTAGTGCAGGCGTTCGTGACTGTAGCCGTCGTCGTCGAGGGCGAGCAGGGTGAGAATCTCGAGCTGGCGCGGGCGCAGCCGGATCGGCGTGCCGTCGCGGGTCAGTCTGCCCGCGCCGAGACAGGTCAGCCGCATGCCTGCGGGCGCGGGTGTGGCCGCGTGCAGTTTGGCCTCGATCGCGCTGGTCATGGTCCGCACGGTCGCCATGGCCAGTGGATGCGAGCGCTGCCAGGTGGTGGACAGGTCGAGCACGCCGAGCAGGGTGCCGTCGGCGGCGCGGATCGGCGCGCAGTAGCAGACCCAGCCGTGCAAGGCCGCGACCAGGTGTTCGGCGGAGAACACGGTGTGCGGCTGATCGGTGCACAGGGCCAGCGACAGCGCGTTGGTCCCCATGTGCGCCTCGTCCCAGCGACCGCCCGGCGCGAAGTTCACCTGCTCTGCCTTGCGACGCATGACCGGGCCGCCGTAGGTCCACAGGATGGTGCCGGAGGCGTCGGTGACCGCGGCGACATACCCGGCGTCGTCGGCGACGCTGTGCAACTGGTCGCGCAGTTCGGTCACCGGGCCGCGCAGCGGTGATTCGGCCCAGCGCGGACCGATGTCGCCGCTCTCGCTCTCCGGCGCGCAATCGCGGGCCGGATCGACCGTGCGCAACGACCGCGACCACGACTGTGCGACCTCCGTGCGTACCGCCGCGCTGCGGCCGAGCGCGGATTGCCCAGCGGGCACCCACTGCGCCCACTCGCGCTCCAGCGCGGCGCGCTGCGCGGAGAGCGTCAGCCGCGGTGCCATGGCAGTCCTGTTCGATCGCGGTCCGGGGGTTTCATCCCTAATGATGCCCCACGTGCGCGCGGCCAGCCGGGGTTTGTCGCGGCCGGCCGGAGGCGGTGTGGATACCGTGGCCGGATGACATGGTTCGACGGACGCGGCCGCGGCCGGCCGGTCCGCTCGAGGTCGACCCGGCGACGCTGGGCGGCGTTGGGCGGCGCTGCGGGACGGCCTGGCTGACCTGCTATCCGGGTGGCGGGTTCGCCTCGGTCGGGGTGCTCGCCTTCGTACAGGTCGACCGCGAGCCCGCGCGGGTGAACGCGACGGCCGTGGCCTCCCGTACATGATCAGGGTGGGGACCGTCGCAGGCGCGCATTCGCTACTGCTCACGGTCGGCTCCGCGACTCCTGCGCTGTTCATCGAATACCTGCCCGGTCTCCGCCGGGTGCGTGGGCTGCGCAGTCATCCGGTGCAGCGCTCGCACCGGAGGGCGGCCGGTGGCGGTTCGACGCGCTGTTACCGGGCCGGCTTCGCGAGCTCGCCGGGACGGACGGCTTCGACTCGATGCTCGCCTGGATCGACACCCGGTTCGCCGGGTAGCGTGACAGCTATTGCGACCGATCGGTCAAATATGCGAGGCTTCCTTCGTCATCCATGACGATTCAGGAGATCTCATGCAGCTCAAGGCAATTCGATTCGGCGTCGGCATCGCCCTCGCCACCCTCCTCGGCGGCGCTGCCGTGGTCGGAGCCGGTGCGGCCGTTGCCGAACCCGCCCCGGCTCCGGCCGCCGTCACCCCGCAGGCCAAGCCGATCGGCCCGCCGATGCCGTCGCTGTGTGAGGGGCACCCGCTGCTCGCGGCCTGGTGCCTCATCGCCAGCGGGTCGTAATAGTCGCGGCCGGGCTCGTCCGGCCCGGCCGCGGGCGGATCAGACATCGTTCGGCCCCTCCCTTCGCCGACGGCCGCGCGGGTGTGGGCCGCCGTCGGTGTCTTCGCCACGTCCACGCTCGCCGCGTCGGCGGTATTGCTCGCGGTACAACCGGCATTCGGGGATCGACCCGGCGGCATTGTCCCTGGTCCAGTTCGGGCCAGCGCTCGGTGCGCTGGTGACCTGGCTGGTGTTCCGCAAGACCGTCGGCGGGACAGGGCTCGAAGTGGTTTCCCGCAGGCGGGTCGGTGGGAACGTCGCGCTGATTGTCGTGGCCTGCTGCAGCCCCTGCCGGAGCCGCGCATGGCCAGGTTCGCCGCGGTGTCGGTGACCGGGGCCGGCTGGGCGCTGTGGCATGTGCAGGCGATCACCGCCGGAATGGTGGTCGCGGTCTGCTTCTTCGTCGCGACCATGGCATTCGCCTTCCTCCTCGGGTATCTCGGGTCGGCGAGCTTCGAGCAGCGGGTGCTGGTCGCGTCGACCGGACATCGGCTGATCAATGTCGCGGGCTGTCTGACCGCAGGCGACCACACCCTGGACCGGCCGCAGATCGTCTTTGTCGCGATGGCCGCCGTGCTGGTCGCCGCGGGCTCGCTGGGGGCACGGGTGCTGCGGCACCGGGGCAGGTGAACCAGGAATACGGCGGGTCGGAACGGGCAAGGGGTGGCGCGGCCGAACCGGGTTCGGCGCCGGGGGCGGCCGGTGTGGCAGGCTGGCCGTGTGAACCGATTGGCCGATGCGAGTTCGCCGTACCTTCGTCAGCACGCGGACAACCCCGTCCACTGGCGGGAATGGGATGCCGAGGCGCTGGCGGAGGCCGCAGCGCGGGACGTGCCGATCCTGCTGTCGGTGGGATACGCGAGCTGTCACTGGTGTCATGTGATGGCGCACGAGTCGTTCGAGGATGTCGCGACCGCCGAGCAGATGAACGCGGGTTTCGTGTGCGTGAAGGTGGACCGGGAGGAACGGCCCGACCTCGACGCGGTCTACATGAACGCCACCGTCGCGATGACCGGGCAGGGCGGCTGGCCGATGACCTGCTTCCTCACGCCCGACGGCGCGCCGTTCTACTGCGGCACCTACTACCCGAAACGGCCGCGCGGTGGGATGCCCTCGTTCACCCAGCTGCTCAGCGCGATCACCGACACCTGGAACACCCGCCGTGACGACGTCGACAAGGCGGCCGAACAGGTCACCGAGGCGCTGCGAGCGCAGGCGACCGGGCTGCCAGATGCCGAATTCGCCATTGTCCCAGACCTTCTCGACCGCGCGGTGTCGGCGATCGCCGCCGACGAGGACCGCGAGCACGGTGGTTTCGGTGGGGCGCCGAAGTTCCCGCCGTCGGCGATGCTGGAAGGCCTGCTGCGACACTGGGAACGCACCGGCGAGCAGGCGGTGTTCGAGCTGGTGGAGCGCACGGCCGAGGCCATGGCCCGCGGCGGAATCTACGACCAGCTGCGCGGCGGTTTCGCCCGCTATTCGGTCGACGCGGGTTGGCTGATCCCGCATTTCGAGAAGATGCTCTACGACAACGCGCTGCTGCTGCGCGCCTACGCCCATCTGGCCCGGCGCACCGCACCGACCCCGCTGGAATCGCTGCCGCACCGGGTGGCACGCGAGACCGTCGAGTTCCTGCTCGCCGATCTGGCGACCACGCGGGGTGGCTTCGCCTCGGCGCTCGATGCCGATACCCAGCTCGCGCCCGGCGGTCCCGGTGTCGAGGGCGCGACCTATGTGTGGACACCGTCGGAGCTGATCGGCGATCTCGGCCCGCTCGACGGGGTATGGGCCGCAGAGGCTTTCGGAGTCAGCACCGGCGGCAATTTCGAGCAGGGCACCTCGGTGCTCACCCGGCGCAGCGATCCCGTCGACGCCGACCAGGCCGCCCGCTTCGACCGGCTGCGCGACCGGCTGCTCGCGGTGCGTGCCGAACGTCCGCAGCCCGCCCGTGACGACAAGGTGGTCACCGCCTGGAACGGGATGGCGATCACCGCGCTCGCCGAAGCCGGTGCGGCACTGGAGGAGCCGTCGTGGGTGGCGGCCGCGGTGCGCTGCGCGCGGTTCCTGCTCGAGGTCCATCTGGTCGACGGCCGCCTGCGCCGCGCCTCGCTCGACGGCGTCGCCGGCACTCCGCCCGGAGCGCTGGAGGACTACGCCTGGCTCGCCACCGGCCTGCTCGCGCTGTACCAGGCCACCGGCGAAGTGGATTGGCTCGCCTCGGCGCAGGTGCTGCTGGACAGTGTGTTGGAGCATTTCGCCGACCCCGACCGGCCCGGCAGCTGGTTCGACACCGCCGATGACGCCGAGACCCTGGTGGCCCGCCCGCGCGACCCGGTCGACGGTGCCACCCCGGCCGGCGCCTCCGCCCTCGCCGAGGCCCTGCTCACCGCATCGGCGATGGCCGACCCCGACCGCGCGGTCCGCTACCGCGAACTGGCCGACCACACCCTCGCGCTGGGTGCCGTACTGCTGGCCAAGGCCCCGCGGACCGCGGGCCATTGGCTCGCCGTCGCCGAGGCGTCGGTTCGCGGCCCGCTGCAGGTCGCCGTCACCGCCACCGAGAAATCCTCCGCCGCCACCGAACTCCTCGACGCGGCCCGCACCTACGCACCGGGCGGCGCCATCGTGCTCGCTGGCCCGCCCGACAGTGCGCCCTTGCTCACCGACCGCCCCCTGGTCGACGGCGCCCCCGCCGCCTACATCTGCCGTGGGTCGGTCTGCGACCTCCCGGTGACCACCCCCATCGCGCTCACCGAGGCCCTCCGGCGCTAGCGGGGGGCCGCGTCGCCGATCGCGACCTGGTCGAGGACGGCGGTCGCCGTGCCGACGGTGGGTGGGACCGGCGGTCGCCGGTTCATCTCCCCGGCGGGATATCGGTCCAGGTCCGCGTCCGGCCGGGGATGCCGCGCAGGCGCAGATCCTTGTGCCGCTTCCAGTGTGCGCGTTCGCCGCCGCTCGCGGCCTGGATGACCGAATCGCTGACCAGGATGCGGCGCTGGACTTCCTTGGCCTCGGTGGTGAGGCGGGCGGCCTCGTTGACCGCGTCACCGATCACGGTGAACTCGAGGCGGGTATCGGCGCCGACGTCACCGGCGAAGACCCGGCCGCGCGCGACGCCGATGCCGATGTCGAGCTCGCCGGTGGCCACGACCTCGTCGCGGATGCGGCGGGCCGCGCGCAGGGCGGGGGTGGCGTCGTCGTCGAGGACCGACGGCGCGCCGAAGACGCACAGGGCGGCATCGCCGGCGAACTTGTTGACCAGGCCGCCGTTGTCCTCGGTGGCGGCGACCACGGTGGCGAGCAGCCGGTTGAGCTTGTGCACGAACTGGTCCGGCGCCATCTCCGCCGACAGCTGCACCGACCCGGTGACATCGACGAACAGTGCCGACACGATCCGCACGTCACCGGTCAGGTCGGTGCCGCCGGCCAGCGCGCGCTCGGCGACGGTGGAACCGACGTGCCTGCCGAAGACGTCCTCGGTGTGCGCCTGTTCGCGCAGGGTGGCCGCGAGTTCGTTCACCGAGTGTTCCAGCCTGCCGATCTCGCTGGCGCTGCCGACGGGCACCCGCACGTCGAGTTCGCCGCGGGTGATTCGTTCCAGCGCCCGGTACATCGTGCGCATCGGGCTTGCCACCGAGCGGGCGAGCAGCGCGGTAGCCAGCGCGCCGACAGCGAGGGCGACGATGGAGAAGATCCAGGCCGCGCGCACCCGGTCCTGGGCCGGGGTGGCCCGGTCGCTGAGCACGGTGATGATGATGAGGCCGGGCAGCGCGGCCGAGACCGCCCAGGTGACCAGCACGCGCACCAGCACGGTGGCGGTGGGGTGCACGGTCGGCCCGAGCACCGCGGCGATGATCGGCACCGCGGGCCGGATCATCCGGTCCAGGATCAGGTAGGTGGTGCCCGCGGATTCGAGGGCGCCGAGCGCGAAACCCGCGATCACCACCGCGTCGTTGTCGTAGTCGGTGAACCGGTCGACCAGCCACACGGTGAGCGCGATGCCGGGGATCCACAGGATGATCGCGCGCAGCGTGATCGCCGCGGGCAAGCCGATCAGCCTGCGCGCCTCGTGGGGCGTCGGTTTGCGGCCGTCGTCGAGCCATTGCAGGTAGCGGCGCCGGTCGTAGATGGCCATCGCGATGCCGAGGCCGACGGCGAAGGCCGGGTAGATGCCGAGCAGCGAGGCGGCTTCCCGCCAGTTCGGTCCGACCCTGGTGAAGACGCCGTCGGCCCAGGCGACGAGGAAGATGGCGGCGAGTCCGATGAGGTTGGCGGTGATCACCACCAGCGCCAGGCCCCAATAGCTGCGCAACGCCCAGCGGAGCAGGCCGTTCATCGTGCCCGCCCGGTCGCGGCACGCCGGGCCGCCCAGGTTTCGCGCGCAGCGCTGACGGGTGACACGAATATCGAGCATAGAAGGCCGGGTGCGCCCATCGCGCCGAACGCGCCGTCAGCCGAGCAGGACCAGCCAGATCGCGAGGTAGTGGCACACCGCGGCGACGACGGTTGCCGCGTGGAAGAACTCGTGATGGCCGAAGTGCGCGGGCCACGGGTTGGGCCACTTCGTCGCGTAGAGGACGGCACCGACGCTGTAGATGACGCCGCCGACCGCGAGCAGCACCAGCGGCGCGATCCCCACGTTGCGCAGCAGCTCCGGCGCGACCGGCACGATCGCCCACCCGAGCAGCAGGTACAGCGGCACCCCGACCCAGCGCGGCGCGGTCGGCCACAGCAGTTTCAGCGCCACCCCGGCCAGCGCACCGGCCCACACCACGGCCAGCAGCGTCCGCCCGGTCGAGCCGGGCAGCCCGAGCAGCGCGAACGGCGTGTAGCTTCCGGCGATGAACAGGAAGATCATCGAGTGATCGGCCCGCTTCATCCGCACTCGTGCTCGCACGCTGCGCCAGGTGACCCGGTGGTACACGGCGCTGATCCCGAACAGCGCGATCACCGACACCCCGTACACCAGTGTCGACCAGCCCGCTGTCGCCGACTCCGAGAATCCCACCCCGACAAGGACGGCCACCGCCACCGCGGCGACACCGACCGCCCAGGTGTGAATCCAGCCACGGAATCGCGGCTTCAGCACGCCGACGGCTTCCCCCACGGCCACAGCCTCCACGAATCCCTCCAAGGTTCAAACCTACGGTACCGTAAGTTGCGGTCTCTACGGTACGGCAGAACCCGCGCTACCACCACAAACGTGCCGACCACCACAACCGACCCACCGACTGCCCATGTCGCGGGGATACGCGACCGCTAGGGTGCTGGGGTGGATTTTTTCGGTCAGGTGCGTGGTCTGCCCTATCGCATCTACGAAGCCAGGCTGTCCAAGCAGCTGGCCGACAAGCAGCATCCTCGCCACGTCGCGGTGATGTGCGACGGCAATCGCCGCTGGGCCAGGGAGAACGGCTTCACCGATGTCAGCCACGGGCACCGGGTCGGTGCGCTCAAGATCGCCGAACTGGTCGGCTGGTGCTCCGACGAGGGCATCGAGATGGTGACGGTCTACCTGCTCTCGACCGAGAATCTGCGCCGCGACCCCGAAGAGCTGGAAACCCTGTTCGAGGTCATCACCGACGTGGTGGAGGAACTGTCGGCGCCGGAGCAGAACTGGAGTGTGCGGATCGTCGGTTCGCTGGCCGGGTTCCCCGACCTGATCGCCAAGCGCCTGCGCGCGGCGGCCGAACGCACCAGCGGCCGCGACGGTGTGCACGTGAACGTGGCGGTGGGCTACGGCGGCCGCCAGGAGATCACCGACGCCGTGCGCTCGCTGGTGCGCCAGGAGATCGCCGCCGGTGAGTCGGGGGAAGACCTGGTGCAGTCGATCACCGTCGATGCGATCGGTCAGCACCTCTACACCTCGGGCCAGCCCGACCCGGATCTGGTGATCAGAACCTCTGGTGAGCAACGGCTTTCGGGTTTCCTGCTGTGGCAGAGCGCCTATTCGGAGATCTGGTTCACCGAGGCGTACTGGCCGGAGTTCCGGCGCGTCGACTTCCTGCGCGCGCTGCGTGACTACGCCGCGAGACATCGCCGCTTCGGCGTGTGAGGCAGCGGCTCGCACGTGGCGCGGCCGGGTGGATGGACGCGGTCTCGAAGTTGCGGGCACGGCACGCGACCTGCGGCTAGGCTGCTGCGCGAGACGAGCCCGACGACACGTGCAGGGGTGAGCGGTGGGAGTTGCGAGCGAGAGTGGGCGCGCCTGGATCGCGGGCGCGATGGCGGCAGCCGCGCTGCTGATGGCGGGCTGCGGTACCGAGCCGACCGCGCTGCCCGCGATCACCCCCGACCAGCCGGATGCCACCTCGGTGTTCGCCTATCGCACCACGGGGGAGCTGGCGGTCTTCCGTGACGGCGACACCGTGCACGCCACCGGCAGCTTCGGATACTCCGCGGACGCGGTGAGCTTCACCGCCGATGGGCGGTTCGCGTTCGCGGTGGAGTCGAGCACCGGCACCCTGGTTGCGGTGCGGGTGCGCGACGGCGCGGTGAGCCGTACCGACTGCGACTGCGCGGTCGCGGTCGGCCTGCGCGACGCGGTGGTCGGCTGGTGGCGCGAGCCGGGCCAGCTGATGAGCCTCGATCTGGCAGGCACCGAGCCCGCCGGGCCCGAACGCGATGTCACCCTGCCGGATTCGCCGTCACCGCGCTCCGGCGGCGACTTCGACGGTGCCAGGCTGGTCGCCGCCACCCCCGACTACCTGCTGGTGGCGAGGGTGGAATCGCAGGGTCTGTGGTGGGAGAAGACCCACCTGTATGCGATCGGGCCCGACGTGGTGCTGCCGCTGGGCCGGGTGCCAGGCATCGACGCCGACCTCTCGGCCGCCGCAGGCCCCGACGGGCACACCTTCGTGCTGGCCGGGTCGACCGCACGCAGCGCGACCTGCGGTACCGGCCACGTCGCCACCATCGACGTGCGCACCAACGCCGTGCGGGAACTGCCCGTGCTGCCTGGCGAGTGCTCGGTGGCCTACAGCCCGCGCTGGGGCGCCGACGACACCATCACCGTCGCCACCAGGAAGTGGGCCGACACGCCCGGCGCGCCGAGCGCGGTCGACCGGTTGCAGTCGGCGGCCCAGGGCTGGGCGCCGCTGGCCGAGCAGCCGGTGGTCGACATGCTGCCGCGGATGCGCCGGTCGACGGTGCAGGTCGTCGCGGGCGATCCGGTCGACGCGCGGGCGATCCCGCACGGCGTCCTCGTGCTCGAACACGACGGCACCCGAACGGAATTGGCCGATCAGGTGGTCGCGCTCGGCACACCGGCGGCCCGTCAGGGTTAGAGCTTGCGCAGCCGCAACCGGTTGATGGTGTGGTCGGCGTCCTTGCGCAGCACCAGGGTCGCGCGCGGTCGGGTGGGCAGGATGTTCTCCACCAGATTGGGCCGGTTGGTGGAGTTCCAGATGTCGCGCGCGGCGGCGGTGGCCTGCTCGTCGTTGAGGCCGGAGTAGTGGTGGAAGTGCGCATCGGGGTCGGCGAAGCCGGTCTTGCGCAGTGCGAGAAAGCGCTGCACATACCAGTTCTCGATGTCCTCGATCCTGGCGTCGACATAGATCGAGAAGTCGAACAGGTCCGAGACCATCAGCCGCGGACCGGTCTGCAGCACGTTGAGCCCCTCGACGATGAGGATGTCGGGCTGGCGCACACAGTGCTTCTCGTCGGGCACGATGTCGTAGGAGATGTGCGAGTACACCGGCGCGCACACCTCTTCGGCACCCGACTTCACCTCGGTTACGAACCGCAACAGCTTGCGCCGGTCATAGCTTTCCGGGAATCCCTTGCGGTGCATGATGCCGCGGCGGGTGAGCTCGTCGGTGGGATAGAGGAATCCGTCGGTGGTCACCAGGTCCACCCGCGGGTGGTGATCCCAGCGGGCCAGCAGCGCCTGCAGCACGCGCGCGGTGGTCGACTTGCCCACCGCCACGCTGCCCGCGACCCCGATCACGAACGGCACCTGCTTGTCGGGATGTTTCTCCCCGAGGAAGGTGGCGGTCGCGGCGAAGAGCCGCTGCCGCGCGGCCACCTGCAGGTGGATGAGCCGGGCGAGCGGCAGATACACCTCGGCGACTTCCTCGAGATCGATCTGCTCACCGAGACCACGTAGGCCGGTCAGTTCCTCCTCGGTCAGGACCAGCGGAGTCGACTTGCGCAGGGTGCGCCATTGCTTCCGGTCGAACTCCACATACGGGCTCGGCTCGCTCATCCGTGCCACCTACCCGACGCTCCGTCCTTGCGTACCCGCACAGCGCAGCTGCCCGTCGAGTGAGATCCGGAATAACTCTGACCGCATGCCGCGATTGTGCTCCGTCTTGGCCGTCCGCGCGCAACAGGGGGTTTGGCTACCGGTCGGTAACGAGTAACGATGCCGAGGTAGGGCCCGCTTTTCGAATTCACGACGTAAGGTCGGACGGCATGGGGTCACATCCACTTGTCACTGAATACCTGCGGCTCGGGCTGGCTTTCGACCGGCTCGAGGACGGCTTCGTCGACGCCTACACCGGCGATCAGCGGCTGCGCCGCGAGGTCGAGAACGCGCCCGTCCCCGATCCGGCCGAGCTGGCCCGCCGCGCGGTGCGCCTGCGCGAGGGTCTCGCCGATGCCGGGCTCTCGGCGCGGCGTACCGAGTTCCTCGACGCCCACCTGGTGGCGATGGAGTGCTCGGCCCGCAAATTCGCCGGCGAGCAGATCGGTTTCGTCGACGAGGTCCGCGCCTATTTCGACGTCGACATCGCACCGGGTGACCCCGACGACTACCGCGAAGCGCACCGGCAGATGGACGAGGTGCTCGGCGGCGACGGTCCGCTGGCCGAGCGGGTCGCCGCCTATCGGCGCGGCGAGGAGATCCCGCCGGAGCGGCTCTCGGCCTGTGTGGAGGCGTTCTCCAGCGCGCTGCGCGAGCGGGTGCGGGAGCGTTATCCGCTGCCCGACCACGAGACCGTCACCTACGAGGTGGTCGGCGACAAGCCCTGGTCCGGATTCAACTACTACCTGGGCAATTACCGTTCCAAGGTCGCCATCAACTCCGACCTCAAACAACATCTCGGCCACCTGCCCGCGCTCATCGCGCACGAGGCCTACCCGGGGCACCACACCGAGCACTGCCGCAAGGAGGCCGGGCTGGTCGCGGCGGGCGAGGAGGAACAGACGCTGTTCCTGGTGAACACGCCGCAGTGTTTGATGGCCGAGGGGCTGGCCGATCTGGCCCTGCGCTCGATCGTCGGGCCCGGCTGGGGTGTGTGGGCTCAGGAGATCTACGCCGATCTCGGCCTGCGGTTCGACGGGGAGCGGGCCGAACGGTTCGCGATCGCCTCGGCGAAGCTGCTCTCGGTCCGTCAAGACGCCGCGCTGCTGCTGCACGATCAGCACCGCAGTGACGAGGAGGTCGCCGGCTTCCTGCAGCGGTGGAGCCTGGCCACGCCGGAGCGGGCGCGGCAGTCGCTGCGGTTCCTGTCCTCGCCGCTGTGGCGGGCCTACATCAGCACCTATGTGGAGGGCTATCGCCTGCTCGGCGGCTGGCTCGACAACGCGGTCGACGCGCAGGACCGGGTCGAGCGATTCGGGCGGCTGCTCGACGAGCCGCTCACGCCGGGCGCGATCCGGCGGATGCCTATTGGATGACGGCGCAGCCGCCCGGGTTCGTCAGCGTGCAGACGAGGTAGCCGAGCTGGAGCAACAGCGCCTCGATCGGATTCGATGGTGCCACGGCTGGGGTCACGGCGAGCGAGTTCATGTCGGGTCCTTCGGTCGGGGCTAGGTGTAGATCACACAGTGCCGGCCGCCGGCCACGGTGCAGACCAGCTGGTGAACCGCGATGCCGAACGCTTCGATCGGGCCTACCGGTGCGAAGTTCATACCTGTGTCATAGGTCATTTTCGCCGGTGTCGTTACGTCGGATCGCCCAGTTCGCCGGGTGACGGAGCTGTTCAGACGCCCGGCCGGGGAAATGTGAGCCGCGTCGCTCGGGTGGCGGCGGTGCGGGTGGTGCGCTATCCCCGCTGCTCGGGCGTTCGCGCGCGGCCCATAGACTGAGGTCCGTGACGCAGACGACCGCTTCGGTGAATACCCAGTCTCTCGGTGAGCTCGATCCCGAGTTGGCCGCCGCGATGGCGGGTGAGCTCGCCCGCGAGCGTGACACGCTCGAGATGATCGCTTCGGAGAACTTCGTGCCGCGCGCGGTGTTGCAGGCGCAGGGTTCGGTGCTGACGAACAAGTACGCCGAGGGTTACCCGGGTCGCCGGTATTACGGTGGCTGCGAGGCCGTCGACGTGGTCGAGACGCTGGCGCGGGATCGGGCAAAGGAACTGTTCGGTGCCGAATTCGCCAACGTGCAGCCGCATTCCGGCGCCCAGGCCAATGCCGCGGTGCTGATGGCACTGATGAACCCGGGCGAGACGCTGCTCGGCCTGGACCTGGCCCATGGTGGTCACCTCACCCACGGCATGCGATTGAACTTCTCGGGCAAGTTGTATGACGTGCACTCCTACGGTGTGTCCAAGGAAGACCACCGCATCGACATGGACGAGGTCCGTGACATCGCGGTGAAGGCGAAGCCGAAGGTGATCGTTGCCGGGTGGTCGGCCTACCCGCGTCATCAGGACTTCGCTCGTTTCCGTGAGATCGCTGATGAGGTCGGCGCCTACCTGTGGGTCGACATGGCCCACTTCGCCGGTTTGGTCGCCGCGGGCCTGCATCCCTCGCCGGTGCCGTATGCCGATGTGGTGTCCTCGACCGTGCACAAGACCCTCGGCGGTCCCCGTTCCGGTCTGATCCTGGCCAAGCAGGAGTTCGCGAAGAAGCTGAACTCGGCGGTGTTCCCCGGTCAGCAGGGTGGTCCGTTGATGCACGTGATCGCCGCCAAGGCCGCCGCGTTCAAGATCGCCGCGACCGAGGAGTTCAAGGACCGTCAGGTGCGCACGCTGTCGGGTTCGCGCATCCTGGCCGAGCGTTTGACCGGTGCCGACGTCAAGGACAAGGGTGTTTCGGTCCTGACCGGTGGCACCGATGTGCACCTGGTCCTGGTGGACCTGCGTAATTCCGAGCTCGACGGTCAGCAGGCCGAGGATCTGTTGCACGAGGTCGGGATCACGGTGAACCGTAATGCCGTTCCGTTCGATCCGCGCCCGCCGATGGTGACGTCGGGTCTGCGTATCGGTACCGCCGCGCTGGCCACCCGTGGTTTCGGTGATGCCGAGTTCACCGAGGTCGCCGACATCATCGCCGCCGCGCTGGCGGGTACCTCGGACATCGAGACCCTGCGTGGCCGGGTGTCGAAGCTGGCCCAGAGCGTCCCGCTCTACCAGGGTCTCGAAGACTGGCGCCTGCTCGGCTGAGTCCGCGCGAGCGAAACGCCCTCGGTGACCCGGGATGGTCGCCGAGGGCGTTCGTCGTATTGGGAGAGACTACGCGGCGCCCACCAGGTCGACGCCGTGGATCCGAGCTGCCTCTTTCATGCCCTCATCGAGGGTCATCAGCGCGTACTCTCGCCGTTTCGCCATCGCCACATACCAGGCGTCGGCATAGGTGGCGTTGTTCAGGACCGTGAGCGCTTCGGTTGCGTCTTCGGGCTCCCGTACCCGCTCCACCGGGTGACTGCTGAACGCGGCGATCAGCACGGCGGCCTGGCCTGGCTCGAGGTCGCCCCGCCGCTCCAGCCGGATCAGCGCTGAGCCCACCTCGAAGTCGACATGCGGCGGCGCGATGCAACCGGCGATGCCGATGCGGTCGGCATATGTGCTCGGCAGGTGGCCACGCAGGAGATCGACCCAGACGGTGGCATCGACGACGATCACTCGGTGCCCCGGTCGTACCCATCCCGGATCTCGCGGACAACGTCAGCGCTGGACACTGTCACCTTCCCGGTGATTCCCAGCTCCTCTTGGGTCTTCTTGAGGTTGTTGTTCCACTCCGCGATCGCGCGCCGCTGTAGTTCCCGGCGGACATCCGCGGCCATCAGGTCGCGCAGGTAAGCCGACACCGATTGATGGTGTGCGCTGGCCTTCTCCGCGATCACAGCCGCGACGTCGTCGGGGACGTCACGGACCTGGACAGTCGCCATGGCCGGCCTCCTTCTTGCGGCGAGTATCGTGCATGCATAGGTTAGCATGCATGCCGTTGATGGTGCGCGCAAGAGGTGGGCCACCGGTATCCGTCCAAGTTTCTCTCGACCCCTCAACCGCCTGTACAAACGTGTGATGGGCATTGCGAACGTGGACGTGGACGACGAGATACTCGCCGAGGCGATGCGGCTGTTGGGGACCGAGACCGAGAAGGATACGGTCAACAGAGCTCTCCATGATTGTGTGCAACGGCTGACGCGGCTCGAGGCGCTCAACAGGCTGGTGCAACGAGCTGATCGGGGCGGGGTGGATGAGGCAATCGCGGCCTACGAACGGCGTAAGCGTGCGTCGAGTGGCGAGGTGTGACCGGGGACTTCGGTTGGCTACGGCGAGCTGTCGTACATGATGACCATGGCGGCAGCGTGTTCGTGGAGAGAGGCGCGTAGCGAGGGTGGGGTCAGTACCTCGGCGTCGGTGCCGAGTTGCCAGAGGGCCCAGTGGGCGTGGCGGAGGTCCTGGAAGGTCAGTTCCATTCGCAGCCTGCCGTCGGGGTCGGTGCGCTCGGTGTGTACGGCGACGGCGGTGGTGACCAACTCCTCGCGGCGGGCCGGGGCGAGGAGGAGGGTGACGGTGAGCGCGTCGCCGCCGGTGCGGAAGCGGGTGCTGCGGTCCTGCCAGGCGCGGTCGAGGTCGACGCGGGCGGGGCGCTCGGCGGGCTCGTCGAGTTGCTCGGCGGCCAGGACGCGGGACAGGCGGTAGGTGCGGTCGGCGCCGGAACGGGTGGCGAGCAGATAGCTCTGTGCGCGCACGATGACCACGCCGAGCGGGTCCACGGTGCGCCATGCGGCCGGGGTGTCCGGGGGCGCGTAGTGGATGCGCAGCTTGGTGCCCGCGAACACCGCGCGGCGGACCTCGGCCAGTACCGCGGCGGGAATCTCCTCGGAGGTTTGCCTGCGGGCCAGCAGGTCGGTTTCCGGTTCGACGAGCAGGCGTTCGGCCACGCCGGCCGCGGTGTCCCGGTAGTTCGGCGGCAGCGCGTCGACCACCTTCAGCATGGCCGCGGCCAGCGCCGAGTCGAGGCCGAAAGCCTGTGCGCCGCGGCGTGATCCGGCGATCAGCAGGGCCAGCGCCTCGTCGTGCGTGAGCCCGGTGAGTTCGGTGCGGAAGCCGGGTAGCAGCGCGAAGCCGCCGTGCCTGCCCCGTTCGGCGTACACCGGAACCCCGGCCGTGGACAGCGCGTCGATATCGCGCAGCACGGTGCGGGTGGACACCTCCAGCTCCGCGGCCAGCTCGGTCGCGGTGAGCCGACCACGCTGGCGCAGCAGCAACACCAGGGAAACCAGCCGGTCCGCGCGCACCGAAAGACCCTAGCGAATCACGACACAGGGTGTCGTGATTGGTTGCGACGCTTGCTCCACGGTGTCACGGGACACCGGCGAATCGAATGGAGTCGATATGGCAGTGGAACGCACAGCGGTCAATCCGGTCACCTGGTCGGTGGACCTCGGCTTCAACCAGGGCGAGCTCGTTTCCGGGCAGACCAGGACCCTGTACTGCTCCGGCCAGACCGCGATGGACGGCGAGGGCAAGCCCCAGCACGAGGGCGACATGGCCGCCCAGCTGGCCCTGAGCATCGACAACGTGGAGGCGGTGCTCGTCGAGGCCGGCATGTCCCTGACCGACGTGGTCCGCCTCAACGTCTACACCACCGACGTCGACCTGCTCTTCCAGCACTACGGCGTCTTGGCCGCCCGCCTCGGCGCGGCGCGAGTCGCCCCGGCCACCACCATGCTCGGCGTCACCCGCCTCGCCGTCCCTGGCCAACTGGTCGAGCTGGAAGCCACCGCCGTCGCCTAGCGCGCTCGCCGCCGGGCACGCCGTCAATTGGACGGGTGATCACCACGCTGTGGTGTCAGCGATGCGCGCGATAGCGCGCCACCAGAGCGTGGTGATCTTGATACCGGCCCGGGGTGGGCTCCGTTACCGGGGTCGCATGGCCAGGTCGGACCGGCGGACGGCGGGGAGTAGGTATCGGTGGAGGTGGTCCTGGGTGGGGCCCTCGTCGACGACGATCATGAGCGGCAGGGCGTTGCTTACCAACCAGCACATGGCCAGGTGGCGCGCTCCAGGCGGGACTCCGGAATCCCGGTCGCCGATAGCGAGCCTCGGCCTCGCTTCCCGGCCGTGGTGTGCGCGGATGTCGGCAACACCGCTCGATCGAGAAACGAGATGGCGAGAAGCGCCCGCGCTGCCGAGTACCGGCTCCGGGCCTTGTGTCCTGTTGGTCGCGGCGACTGTCCCCCGCCCGTCGATCAGGCTTTTCGCGGCCGTGGCCGGTTGATAGTTTTCGCCTCGTTCTGCGAATTCGGTCACATGGCCTGAATCGCTGTCAGTGGAGTCGATGGAAAGGGTGAGTGCGTGATGGATGTGCGAATTCTGAGGAATTCAGCCGCTGTTCTCATCGGTGCGGGAATAGTGTTATCTGGTGCGGGTCCGGCTGCCGCCGCAGCGGATTCCGCGCCGTCCGGCGGGTTCGGCTCGTCGGAGCTCGTCGGTGCGGGAACCGGTTCGGCCCAGACCGGTATCTCGCTCGGCGCGCAGGTCCTCAGCTCGGGCAGTTCCGCGGCAACGGATGCGTCGAAGCTGCTGGCTCAGCTCATCGAGAGCGGGGGCGCTGCGGTATCCAGCGGCAGTTCGGCCGTCGGGTCGTTGCTCGACCTCCTGGTTTCCGGGGTCAAGTCGGTGACAACCCTTTCGGCCGAATTCGTCGAGTACCGGTAGCCGACCCGGCCGCGGGGGCGGTGGCGATGTCGAAAGAACGACGATTGTCCCGACTTGTCTGCGAGATGTCCCATCCGTGCGGCCGGTCCTGTTCTCGATGCTCGACCGTGGCTAGCCTTCGAAATGTTCATCCGGTTTCTATTCGGATGTTCGCCAGGTGGCAATGATTCCGGTACCTCGCAAAGGGAGCTAACCATGGGAAATTCACGTATCGGTCGGGTCGCGGTCGCTGCCGCTATCGGAATGGGGGTATCCGCGGTGGGTGCCGCCGCGGCGTACGCCGATTCCGGTTCCGGTGGTCCGGCAGTGGCGGACCTGGCCGAGGCCGGCAGTTCAGTCGGTGCCGACATCTTGGGTACCGGCAGCAGTGTCGCCACCGAGGGAGTGAGCTTGCTGCTTCCCGCCGTCGGATTCGGCAGCTCATCGGCCAAGACGCTGGCAGACCTGCTTGGTTCGGGGAGCACCCGAGCCGACGATTCGTCCGCTGGTGCGCCGTCAGCGGAATCGGCGAGGTGAAGGAGGGGTCGCTGACTCGATGAGCGCCGCGCGGCGTCGGTCCGATTGCGCGGTTCGGGCCGACGCCGCGCCGCGACCAGCGGCAGGACGCCGAGTCAGCGTTGCCTTTTGTCGTCGGCGCCGACGATCCGCTTGAGTGCTTCGATCGCGGCCGGGCGAGCATCCGCGCCGTATCCGAGCAAGACACCGGCGTAGATTCCGCAGTTGATCTTCTCGTCCAGGACGAAACGCGCGCATTCCCTGATGACCGGACAGTGTGCGCATACTCCCCGTGCTCGTGCGATGGTGAGTTTTCTCGTCCGCTGGGAGGGGAAGAACATATCGGGCGGCACGGCCCGGCAGTTGGCGTTCTCGATCCACTCGTTTCTTGCCATCAAGAATCCATTCTGTCGCGTATCACTTCTGCCGAAATCGAAGATTCGCTCGGATCAATCTGATCATTTTGAGACCACATCGGGGCAGGGGTTAATGTCCCGGAAAAATTACTTACCTCGAGGATGAGTTTCGTGCGTGTTCGTCGAATGAGAGGGAACCGTTTCGACATCGAGTGGTGTCGATACACGGAGATGCGGATAGTCGTCGCCGCGAAAGCGGTGGCGCGAGATCTTTGCGCGGATACCGCTGAGGTAGAGCGCGTACGGATTCGGCTCGCCGGCCGCGCCAGAAACGAGACGTTGGCCGAGGCTACGGTGTACTGCGGGCCGCGCATGCTTCGTGTGCAATTGGTTGCGGGAACGGACTCGGTCGTTCGTGTGCTCGCCGAACAGTTGGAGCGCAAGCTGACCTGCGCTGCGGATGGAGTACCTTTCTGGGGAGCTGGTTCGATCGACCCGCGGCTGACCTGTGCCAGCGATATGAAGCCGATCGTGCGCCGCAAATTGTGCCACCTGCGGCGGTGCTCTCCTGGTGCGGCCGCGGTTGATCTGGAAGCAGGTGATTACAACGCGCGCCTGTTCATCGACGCGGATACGGGCGAGGACTCAGTGGTGTTCCGGCCGGGTATCCAGTCCTGCGCCGACCCGCTGGCGCTTGGGCTGCGCCGTCTCCGTACGCGCCGCCCTCCGGCGGAGGATTCCGCGCCGTACCTTTTCGTCGTGGCCGCGCCCGCGGCCGTCATGACGGAGACGGCGGCGATGGGTGAGCTGTGCGCGAAAGGGTTGGCGACGCTGTTCTTCATCGATGACTGCTGGCGCCGTGGCCGTCTGCTCTATCGTCGGTATGACCAGCGGCTGGGTTTGGTCATACCGATCTCCGGATAGGTTGCGGCCCAAAATCTTCGAGGCCGAGCGCGTGCGCGACAACGGCCGCTTGGGTGCGGTTGTGGAGGTCCAGGCGGCTGAGCAACCCGGAAACGGCGTTGCGGATCGTTTTCTCGCTGAGGAAGAGCCGGGCCGCGATCTGCCGGTTCGTCAGCCCGGCTCCGAGCATGGCGAGCAGTTGCCGTTGCCGCTCGGTCAACCTGACGTTCTCGATCGCACGGTGGCGGCGGACCTCGTTGATCACCGTTGCGCTGAGCTGGTCATCGAGCAGCGAACATGGCGAGCCGAGCCGCTCGATCAGCGCCGTCAACTCGGCCATCGGCGCGGACTTGCACAGCACCGCCGTGCGTCCTCTCGCCACGGCCGACACCATCGTTTCGTGGCTGGGGTTCTCGGTGAAGATCAGGCAGTGCGTGGTTGGCGGCAGCATCTCGAGTGCGGCCGTCGTGTCGATCCTCTCGCCGCGCAGGGTCGTCGGGTCGAGGACGATGACGTCCGGGTGGGCCAGGTCGATCAGCTCGATCGCCACCTTCAGGGAATCCGCGACACCGGCGACGGTCAAGCTCGGCGACTGCGCGCAGACGCCACGCAGGCCGTGCTGGGCGATCGCCCAACCATCCGCTATGAGAACTC
Source organism: Nocardia rhizosphaerae (assembly GCF_042650365.1). NCBI lineage: Bacteria > Bacillati > Actinomycetota > Actinomycetes > Mycobacteriales > Nocardiaceae > Nocardia > Nocardia rhizosphaerae. Next base: position 461,114 of record NZ_JBHSBA010000005.1, on the reverse strand, counting down.
TGGTCGTCGGTGTCATGTGCGGTCGCAAGCTTCGAGTAGGGACAGGTGCCCGTCGAATCGCCGGTACAGCAGTCGTCCCCGCGCGGTGGCGGGATCGACGAAGAACAGGGAGGGCAGGCCGTGGCGGCACAGCCGATCGGCGGCAGCGGGTTCAGGGATGGTCTCGGCAACGCCGCTGTCGACCACGATGCGACGCGACGCTGTACCTGCGGTGCTGACGTGAGACCGGCGCATCAACCCGACCTGCTGATCGCCCACCCGATAGACCACGGCGTCGACCCCGGTTTCGGCATCGCGAAACAGAAAGGTCGCGAAGTCCATCCGGTACATGATCTCGGTCGCCGCGCCCGCGCTCAGCGTCAAGAGCCGGACTGGTTTGCGCCGGACGATCGGCTGCGGCGTAGTGGGCACGAACAGGACATGGTTGTGCGGGTAAGGCAGGAACCCGGCGGCCCGGCGGGCGCGCACGCTGTCCACGTGGTGGCTGAACCGCTCGATCACCGCTGCCGCGGGGCCCATGATCTGAACGCGGCACAGCCGACCGTCGACAGTGGCATTGACCTGGTAGAGAACCCCGCTCAGGTCGCGTCGCGAAATGCGGACACAGCCGGTCGCGGACAGCGACGCCGCACGCAACGCCCGGCCGATGCCGTTGATGGTGCGCATCATGTCAGCGGCGGGCACGGCTCCGTGCGTGCGTACTACCAGTCCTGGCCAGGCCGCCGCTGAGTCCAGCTCTCGCCGCGCCGGAACGGGCCGAGCACGACCAGGGCCGTGTCCGCGGTCTCGTCCGGCAGCGGGAAAGTCCGGTTCGCATCTCGCCCAAATGTCTGTTGTCATATCCGGATCCTTTGATCTCGGCGTCAATTCGGCCCCCGCGCATTTGACGCTATTAAGGTCCGCTGATTAAAGAAAAGAGCCAGACGTCCTCGCCGTAGTTGTGATGAACAACTCCTGAACGGTCGTCCGTAGTGTCGAGGTTTCGGTGACAGTTCCTGCCGTATTTGTGTGCCGAGTCACGATTCTTTCTTATGTGGTCGGTGGTCACACAGTGTTCGATGGGTAGGAATTGTGTTCGCGTGCCCGGCCGGTGGGATGCGCGGTTGTCATAGGCAGATACTGGTGGATTTCGGCAGCAGGAAGCCGAACGTGGCGAATCTCGGGCAACTTCGAGCCACCTGCTCCGGGAGTCGGAGACTGCGTATGGCTGGTTCGCTGTGCGCGGCAGGCCGTGGAAGTGAGAACTCGCGCTGAGTGGAGAAGGCTGAATGCGAACGAGCACCGAACAGAGCTACCGTGCAGGGCTGTCCGGCCCAGGGCCGCTGTGCCACAACCGTGGGGCCGTCGCGATGTTGCCCGGTCGCGGCGACGAGGGCCTGACCGAACCACGCCGACTCTCCGGCCGGCCAACGGCGACGCGGCTGCGTCAGGCGGCCGAACCTCGATCCGTTGCCGACATCCGGGTATTCCTCGTAGACCGCCAGGAGATCGTCCTGCGTGGTCTGCAGGTCGCGCTCGCCGGTGAGTCCGATATCGGCATCGACGGTGAGGCGGTGAATCTGCTGCAGGCCATGGCGCGGATTCGAAGCGATGACCCGCCGGACGTGGTGGTCATCGACCCCGATCTGCCCGACGGTCGTGGCCTCGAGCTCTGCCGTACGCTGCGCACCCGGTTCGCCGACCTCCGTTGCGTTGTTCTCACTTCCAGCACGGACCCCGATAGGCTCGCTGATGCGATGGCGGCCGGGGCGAGTGCCTACGTCGTCAAGGACATCGTCGGTATCGATCTCGCCGCCGCGATCAGAACCGTCGCTGCCGGTGGGAACCATTACGATCCGCGGGTGGCTCGGGAGCTGCGAGCCAAGATCGGACGGACGGCGATGTTGGATCAGCTCAGTCCACGTGAACGGCAGCTGTTCGCGCTGTTGGGCGAAGGCCTGACGAATCGGCAGATCGCCGCGAGGCTCTATCTCGCCGAGAAGACGGTGCGCAATTCACTGACGGTGTTGTTCGCGAAACTGGGCGTCAGCGGGCGAGTGCAGGCCGCTGCCCTTGCCGTGCGGATCGGCGCTGTCGAGATGCCCGCGCCGACATGATCGCCGCGAGTCGCGGGCTGGTTGATTCGATCGTGCCCGAGATGTCGTCACAATGGCGCTGTGCAACGACATCACGCGGGCCAATCGCGCACACCCGGGTCGCGATCGGTGCCGGTATTCACCGAGGACGACCTGCACCTGGTGAACGCTCTGCAGATCGCGCCGCGCGCGCCCTGGTCGCGTGTCGCCGCCGCCCTCGGCGTTGACGCCGCGACGGCGACCAGACGGTGGCGGCGGTTGACCTCAGAAGGCCTGGCCTGGACGACGGCCTACGCGCCGGAATATTCGCTGTTCGCGCTCGTGCAGCTCGCGTGTAGACCGGACCGAATCGAACAGCTGTCCACCGCGGTGTGCGCCTTGCCCGCCGTCTACTCGGTGGAGCGGACGACGGGCCGCTACCAGCTGGAACTCTGGGTCGCCGCGGGCGATCTCAACGCGCTCGACGGGTTCGTTACGCGTTCGCTCAGTACGCTCGCCGGCGTCGTCGAGGCGCGGACGAGCGTGGGGGTGAACGTCTACGCCGACGGCAGCGATTGGCGGGCGGGCTCGCTGGACAAATACGAGCGCGCCGCGCTCGGTGATTCGGATCAGCCTGCCGTCCGGTCCAGCGACCCCGGTCGTTTCTCGGACCGACGGCTGGTGGCCGCGCTGGCCGAGGATGCTCGTCGCAGCGTCGTCGACCTCGCCAGCGATACGGGAATGAGTGCGACGTCGGTTCGGCGGCGGTTGACGGAGATGACCCGTGCCGGTCGCCTGATCCTCCGGGCGGAAATGTCGCGGCAGGCAGCGGGCTGGCCGATTCTCGTCACCTACCGGTTGCGGGTGCCCCCTGCCGACCTGGACCGCTTCGGCACGACGACGACGAAGTGGAGCGCGGTGCGGGTGTGCGTTCCGATGCTCGGCGGTGAAACGAACCTGCTGTTGGTCGCGTGGTTGCCGACGATGGCCGAGTCGTTGCGGCTCGAATCAGCGATTGTCCGCGCATTTCCACAGGCTGAGATCCGGGAGCGTGATCTCAGCGTGGCGACCTTGAAGCGTGTCGGGCGGGTACTCGATGGCTACGGCAGGGCAATCAACTTCGTGCCCGTCACGGTCGAATGACGACGGCCCGGGACATTCGGCTCTGGTCGACACGGTAGGGCGGTGCTTTCCTGAGATGAGAACCAGGGAATGCAGATGTGAACGAGGAATGATGAAGCGATTATTCGCGAATGCCGCCGATTCGGGTGGCAACGCGCAGGTGCGGCGCACCCGGATCGTCCGGATACTCATGATCGGGACAGCGCTCGTGCTCGCGGTATTCTGTATCACACGTTGTGAGTTCGACGGAGGCCTGCTGGACGGAAATTCCGCGGCGAGCCGCGAAAACGCGGAACAGGTTCGCGCGGCGGCACAGGTCGCCGCGGATCGGGACTACTTCGCCGAACACCAATCGGACGTCCACACCGACATGGTCGCTTTCGCGGCGTCGTTGTGCTCGGCGACCGAGTCGTTCCAGGGTGCTGTCCCCGAGTCGAACAGCGAACCGATGACCATCGCCGCCGCCTTCGACGGTGTGCGCGCGGATCTGGCTGTGCTCGGTGGCGCCGCACGCGATGCACGGGATACCGTCGCGGCCCTGGCGCTGCCCGCCACCGACCGCGTGCTGACTCCCGGCACCGACGCGAGTACCTGGGCGCGGCTGCGCGATCGGGTCAGTGGCGCCTTCGGCGATGTCGCGAACTCGGTCGCCAGTGTCGAAAGTCAGCTGAACGCCGCGGAACTCTCGGATGTCGATGCCGCGACGGCGGTACTGCGGGGGGCGGGCGACACCGTCGGGTCGCGGCTCTCCTCGCTCGCGCAGACCGTGAACGACGTCCTGGCGCGGCTACCGATTCCCAACCAGGAGACCCTTGCCGCCCTACAGGCCGCCGAAGTATGTGGCCCGTCCGCGGCGTGAGGCACGTGCGCGGGTATCCGGTCATGGCACTGCGAGTTATCGCGGTGGGCCTGTTGTCGCTCGCACTGGCGCTGCTGCTGCCGGATGGTAGTGGCGAGGACATCTCGGCCACAGCGGTCGCGGGTTCCGCTGCGAGCGAGGTGGTTCGGCAGTCCGATGACGCGGCTCCGGCTCGGCTCGTCGTTCCCGGGCTCGGTATCGACGCCGCGATGTTCGCCGCGCCGACAACCGTCGAATACGACCCGTTCCTCGGCCGCGATGTCGAGAGTTTCGGCGTCCCCGGCGATATGGAATCCACCACCTGGTGGTCGGACGGTCCGCGGCCGGGCGCCCAAGGGCTGGCGGTGGTGCTCGGGCATACCCAGGTCAACGGCCATGGCGTCTTCGACCACCTCGGTGAGTTGGTTCCCGGCGACCAGCTCGAAGTCCAGCCCGCGACGGCGGGCCGGGCAACGCGGTTCCGTGTCGACGAGGTCATCGCCGACATCCCCAAGTCCGACCCAGCGGCCCTCAACGCGATCTTGGCCGCGCATCACGACATGCGGGGTCTCGCGCTGATCACCTGTGGCGGCCGGTTCGACGTGACCGTGGGCGCGAGCGCTGCCAACACCGTGGTGATCGCCGAATCGCTTGGTGAACAGTGAGCGGCGGGCCGCCGGCCCGCGACGTCGCGTCGACGGACCACCCCGATCATCGGTGTCACCGAGTCGGGGTGGCCGTGATCAGGGCGAGGTCGCCGTCGTATCGCCGGTACAACAATTTGCCACGAGTCGTCGCCGGGTCGACGTAGAACAGAAACGGCAGGCCGTTTCGGCAGAGTCGTTTGGCCGCGACGATATCGGGGAGGGCATGCGTCGGAGTCAGGTCGACCGCGATCAGGTTGTCGCGGGCAGCGGGAAGTTCTACTCGGGTTTGCCGGAGCAACCGCACTCCGGCGGTGCCCGCGCGGTACACGATGGCGTCCTCACCGGTCTCGCGGTCGCGAAACAGGTGCGCGTCGTAGTCCATCGTGTCCATGATCTCGCTCGCCGCGGCGGGCAGGAGAGTCTGTGTCGGAAACATCTTCCGCCGGGTGATCGGGCGTACTTCGGTGATCGCCGCCAGATTTCGTGCCGCTGCGTATTGCCGAGGTAGGTACCGGGCGGGCGTCAGGAGCTGGTCGAGCTGTCGGTCGAACCGCTCGACGGCGCCACTCGCTCCCCAGGCACCATCGCCCACGAGTTGCGCCCGGCACGGCCACCCATCGATGCTCGCGTTGATCTGGAACACCGTGACTTCCGGCCCGCTGCGATGTCTGGTGATTCTCAGGTGCGCGATCGCCACCCCGTTGATGGTGTGTAGCACTCGGCTGACGCCATAGACCAGATCCGCCACCGCCGCCGCGGGCACCGGGCCTGCCGTCCGCACTGTCACGCCGCGGTCGATACCGGCTTCGGTCGATTCCATCCCGCGCATGGTCTAGCCTGCCTGTCGCCGCGAGAATGGCCAGGAGATTTCGGCAGATACGGCGAGATCGATATCGATCACCGAATGTCGCGCGCATGGCGGACCCGTGCGGTCGGTCTGTCCGTGGGGTTCGTTGTTCGACTTGTTCGGCATTGGTTGCGCATCCTCTCGCGCCGGCTAGACGCGTCGATTCCGCTGCGATCGTGTCCGTGCGCCACAGTCTGCGACAAGGGTCGGATGTCCCGGCAACAGCAATTGTCGACATGCTTGTCGGTGTTGATTTTTGCCGAACTCGTTCGCGGGAAATCGGGACATCCGGCACTTCTGCCCGATAGCCGACTCGTGGTGTTGTCAACGGGATGCACAAGACACAAATAGGGGACGTCGTGGGATGGGCCGTGACGTCGGCGACGAGAGGCGGATCCGGAAGATGACGCGCGAATTGACTCAGCGGGAAATATTGTGCGAATTGGAGCCGGTCGCGGAAGTGGCATTGAACAGTCACCTGGCGCGCTCGAAGGAGTGGCATCCACATGACTACGTGCCCTGGGATGAAGGCCAGAACTTCGCATTGCTCGGCGGCAGCGATTGGGAGCCGGGACAATCCAACCTGGGTGCGGTGGCAAAGGCCGCGCTGGTCACCAATCTGCTGACCGAGGACAACCTGCCTTCCTACCACCGTGAGATCTCGCAGAGCTTCTCCCGCGACGGCGCATGGGGAACCTGGGTCGGCCGGTGGACAGCCGAGGAGCAGCGGCACAGTGTCGTCTTGCGTGACTATCTCGTGGTCACCCGTGGCGTCGACCCGGTGGCGCTCGAACGGGCGCGTATGACGCACATGACGAACGGCTTCAACCCACCCACTACCGATTCCGGCGACCTCGGTGAACAGGGCTTTCTGCACTCGGTGGCGTACGTGAGTTTCCAGGAGCTGGCCACCAGGATCAGTCACCGCAACACGGCCAGGTTCTGCGGCGACCCGGTGGCCGACCGGATAATGCAGCAGCTGGCCGCGGACGAGAACCTGCACATGATCTTCTACCGCACGCTCTGTGGTGCGGCCCTCGACCTCGCGCCGGACCAAGCGATCGTGGCCATCGCGAACATCGTGGAGAACTTCCGCATGCCCGGTGCGGGCATGCCGGACTTCCGGCGCAACGGCGTACTGATGGCCAAACACGGGGTCTACGACCTCAGGCAGCACCTGGAGGATGTGCTGGAGCCCGTCATGCGGAAATGGAATGTTTTCGGCCGTGACGATTTCACCGCATCGGGCGAGTGTGCCCGGGAACGATTGGATCGGTTCCTGGCAAATCTTCGGGAAGTGCAAATACCGCGTTTCGAGGAACAGCGTGATCGTGCGCTTGCCCGCGAACGCGCCCGGCAGTGACGACCCGCACTGCCGGTCCGCGCGGAACTGGGGAACGCGGGACATTCGGCCCTGGGGCGGAACCGCGAAGAAGCGAAAGATTTCAGGTATGACATCGATTTCAGCGCGGCAAGCAGACCGTATCCGAAAAACGGCGGTATGGAGTCTCGTCGCATTGCTGATCGCCATTCTGGCGTCGCGCCCGATCATGCAGTCATTGGTAGCGCTCGGCGTAACCATCGGCTGGAGCTGAGGTGAGCGCGGCGACGGTGCCCGTCCGGATGGTCGTCGGGCGGGGCGAGCGGGAGCGAGGTCCGCCACAGGACACCCGGATGCGAACCAACGATCGGTACCGACGAACAAGATCTACGAAGGGTGAGAGTTTGATGCATGGCGTTACTGATTCCGCGACGCGGGAAAGGAGGTGGAAAACAGCAACCTGGGTGCTGCGCGCGCTCGCCTTCGGTCTGCCGATTCTCGGATACTTTCTGATCGGCGGCGCGCAAGCGGGAGCGCAGGTCCAGGATCATCCGGGGTTCGACCTCGGTGCGCTGGTCGACGTAGCCGAGCCGGCGAAGACGAATACCGTGGTAGCGCAACAAGAGCCGATGAGCTCTCCGTTGCCGCCGATTCCAGATGTGGCGCCGTTGTGGCAGCAGCTGGAAGAACTCGGAGACGGCTTCGCGGCGGCTTTCGTCGATCGGAACCGCCACGACACACCGGCACCGGTCGACCCGAACCCCGCACAGGGTATGCCGACGATCGGCGGCGCCGTCGAGCAGGGACGAGCCGACCTCGAGTCGGTAGTTCGGCCGTTGGTCAACAGCGCGCTCGGGCGCAGCGATGGCCTGCGCTACGACGTGTCGCCGCGCGGCCCGGACGACCCGAACACGGTCGACCGGCCGCTGGTATCGCCAGGTGCCGAACCCGGATCGCCGGTGCCTGACCCGAATTCCGCATGCGCCGAGGGTGAATGTGAGAATCGCGTCGGCTCCGCCGCGCTGGAGCTCGCAGTCCGGGCCGATGAAGCTATCGGTCGATTCAGCGAAGACCCGGTTGGCTTCCTGCACGCGGTGATCGACCCGACGGTCGTGAACTTCCGTGCTGATCCTGTCGGCACGGTTCGCGCGGGTGCGACCGAGCTCCTGGCCCCGGGCGCGATAGTGGTGGCGCCACGCGAAACACTCGCCGCCGCTGCCGCATCGGTCGGCGGTCCCGCCCTGGCCGCCTGTGTCGAGCTGCTGTTCGATAGCCGGGTAGTGCCGATCCTCGGCGATCTGGTGACAGCCGTCGGCGTCGCCGCCGCGGTGCCGGTAGGAACCGCGCTGATCGGCTCGGCGCTCGGCGGTCTGACGACAGGTATTCCCGGTGCGGCCATCGGCGCGCTACTCGGGCTGGTCGATCCGCTGTCGGCGGTCGTCGGTGGCTCGGTCGGCGCGCTCCTGGGCGCACTGATCGGGACGGTGCCCGGCGCTGCCATCGGTGGTGTGACCGGTGGTGTCGGCGGCGCGTTCATCGGGTGGCTGCTCGCCACGGTCGGTGGTGTGGGAATCGGCGGTGCGCTTGGCGGTGTGCTCGGTGTTGTGGTGCCGGCGCTGGTGATCCTCGGCGGCGCTGTTCTGCTCGGCGGAGTGCTCTCGGCACTGGTCCTCGCGCCGGTGCTGGTGCTCGGTGCGTTCGCGCTGGCTTTGCTCGCGCTCACCGCGCCGGTGTGGTTGCCGCTGCTGTTGCTGGCGCTGCCACTGATCCTGATTCCGCTGATTCCGGCACTTGCCCTCGCGCTGCCACTGCTGTTGCTGTCGCTGGCGAGTGCGCCGATACTCGCGTTCGGGTACGTCTTGCTGACGAAGGTGTGCCTCGGTCTCATCGCGGCGGCGATCGGTATTCCCTTCCTGATCGTCATCTGGCCGGGACTCGGTTTGGTGCTGGGTGGTCTGCTCGTGGCGCTGTTCTTGGCACCGGTCGAGTTCGTGTTCTTCACGGCCATTCTCGGTGCGTTGTTCCTCGGCGTCACCGCGGCCATCGCCGCGGTGGTCTACCTGGGTTCGATGGTCCTGATGTTGCCGGTGGCGATCCTGGCGGGACTGGTGTTCGCGTTCTTCGGTGCGATCGGTGGCGCTCTCGCCCTCGGTCTGCTGCTGGTCGCGGCGCCGCTGCTGCTGGTGGTGGCCCTGCCCGGCATGGTGGTCGGCGGCCTGCTGGCCCTGGCGATCATCCCGGTGGTCGCGATCTTCGCGGCCCCGATCGGCGCGCTGATCGGCGCTGTCCTCGGTGCGCTGAATCCGTTGAATCTGCTCGGTGCGTTGCTGGGCGCCGTCCTCGGTTCGCTTGTCGGTCTCCTCGCGGGGGCCGCGACCGGCGCCGCGCTCGGTTCCATGACTGCAATGGCGGCCGGTGTGCTGGTGGCGCAGCTCGTGTCGGCGGTCGTCGGTGCGATCATCGGGTTCGTCGTCGGCGCGCTGCCGGGTGCGATCGTCGGTGGTGTCGCCGCGACTATCGCCGCCCTGCCGTGGATGGTGTTGGTCGCGTTGGTGACTGCCGTTGTCCTGATCTCGGGCACCGTGTCCGGGTGGGCGAGCCTGACGGTCGGTGCGCGGCAACAGCGCGACGGCCTGATCGACGCGGCCTGGCGGGCCTGGCATCACAGCAACCTGAAGCGGTTGCTCGGTGGGGTTCTCGATTGCTACCAGGGGCCGGTCACGAAGTTGGCTTCGGTGGTCGACGCGTGGTTCCGTGGTCGGCTCGACCCGGTCAACATCGGTATCGGCGCGGTGGTCGGCTTCGCGGTCGGCGTGCTCGTCGCCGGTGGGCTCGGCGCTGCCGTCGGATTCGGTTCGGGACTGCTGAGTCCGCTGAATCTGCTGTCGGGCATTCCCGGTGCACTGGCTGGTGCCGTACTCGGCATGCTGGTCGGCGGTCTGCTCGGCACTGTGCCCGGCGGCATCCTCGGCGGCATCGTCACCTTCGTCGGTACCTCGATCATCGATGCGATGATCACCGCTACCGCTGGAACGATTCTGGGGCTGGTGACCGGGATCGTGGCGTCGGTGGCGACCGGCGGTCTGCTCGGAGCCGGACTCGGTGCCGGAGTCGCCTCGATCGTGAGCGCGCTCTTCGGAGCGGGCGCCGGTGTGCTGGCAGCTCTCGGCGCCTTCGCCGTGACCCTCGGTGTTCTCGGCGGGGCGGTGCTCCTGCCGTTCCTGGCGACCGTGGGCATCGCGCTGGCGGCGGGTCTGCTTCCCGCGCTGATGGCACTGGTGGCGCCGTTGATCATCCCCGCGTTGATTCTCGGTGCGATCGTGGCTGTCATCGCCATTCCGTTCACCGCGGTCATGGCGGTCCTGGTGATCATCGGGCTCATCGCCGCGGCGTTCGCCGGTCCCTTCGCGGTTCCCGCGATCCTGATCACGCTGGTGATCTACATGGCGGTGATCGGTGGGATCGCGCTCGCTGTCGCGGCGGTCACGGTCGGGTTCACACTGGTCGTCGGGATTCCGCTGGCCATCGCGGCCTACCTCGCCTTCGAGGCGCTGGTCGGTCTACCGATCATGGCCATGGCGGGCCTGCTGGCGGTCGTCGGTCTCGGCGCCGCGCTGGTGTCGGCGATCTCGGTCGCCGTGGTGACCGGAGCCGCCGTGCTGACGGCCGTGGACCTGGTCACGGCGATGGTGACGGTCCCGCTCGGTGCGCTCATCGCGGCGGTGCTCGGCGCGCTCGCCGGACTGGTGGCCGCCCCGCTGGTGGCGATCCCGCTGGCGGTGGCCGCCGGCGTGCTCGGCGCTGTGCTCGGGCTCGTCAACCCGCTGAACATGTTCGGGGCTGTCCCCGGCGTGGTCATCGGATCGGTGCTCGGGTGGATCGTCGGCGCGGTCACGGGCAGTGTCCCGGGCGCGGTGCTCGGCGCGGTACTCGCGATCGTCTCGACCGCGTTCGCCCGCGCTGTGCTCCGCTCGTACCTCGTCGGTGTCTTCGCCGCGGGGATCGGAGCTTGGCTCGGACTCGGCGTCGGTGTCACCGCGGGAGCGGTGGTACCCCGGCGAGACGGCCAGATCCCCGATGTCGATGTGGAGGGCGGGCTCGACGCACTGCTCGAGCTGCTCGCCGGCGGTTCCTGCGACGCGGATACCCCGTGCCGCCCGGAGCTTTCGGTACCGGGTGGGTGCGAGCCGGCCCCGCTGGACCCGGAGGCTTCGGTACCGGGGCGGCAGGAGTGCGGCCCACGTGAGCCGGAGGTCTCGGAGCCGGATGGGCGTGGCCCGGTTCAGCCCGAGGACTCGGGTGTGGGTTCTGCCGGCACCACCGAGTACCCGGTGCACGCGGGTACGGGCGCGGTCGCGTCCGATCCGGCGTCCACGAAGGCGGAGCCGGTGCAGTTGACCGGACTCAGCATGGCGGCGCTCGGGCTGCTGTTGGCTGCGCTGGCCGCCGCCGCGGCGACCAGACGCGAACGCATCGACGCCTAACCGGATGAACACCGATGCCGGTGGCAGCTGCTCGCTGTCACCGGCATCGGCGTCCGTGCCTCGGGTGCCAGTTCACCAAGGTTCTCAACGCCTGGCTCGCGGCATCGACGACATCCAGACACCGTTGTCAGCCGACCAGGGGTTTCAGCGCCTTCCCCGCGGCGTCGATGACACCGGGCTCGTGCCCGTTGGCGACCATGTTCACGATGATGCCGTCGATGCCCTTGTCGAGGACGCGGGCCTGGATCTGCTCGGCGACCTCGTCCGGGGTGCCTGCGAACTGGCGGTCGGCGGGGGAGTTGCCGACCTCTTCCGGCGACATGGTGGACAGGTCGATACCGGCCTTGGCCAGCATGTCACGCTGTAGTTTCCTGGCCCGGTCACCGTCGGAATCGGTGATGACGAAGGCGAGGAAGCTGGTCTCCAGCGTGGCCGGGTCACGGTCGGCCTCGGCACAGCGCTGGTGCAGCGCCTCGATCTTGCGCGGCAGTTCGGAGGCATTACAGATGATGTTGAGATGATCGGCGAAGCGGGCCGCCATGGCGAAGGTCTTCTTCTCGCCGCCACCGCCGAGCAGAATCGGTAGGTCGTCGCGGATGCGCGGCTCGTTCATGGCGTTGTCGGTGTGGTACCAGCGGCCGTCGAAGGTGGCGTGCCTGCCGCGCAGCATCGGGGTGATGATCTGCAGCGCTTCCCCCAGCCGCTCGAAGCGCTCGGTGAAGGAGCCGAACTCGAAACCGTACTGCTGGTGTTCGAGTTCGAACCATCCCGCGCCGATACCGAGCACGGCCCGCCCACCGCTGACGACATCGAGCGTGGTGACGGTCTTGGCCAGCAGCGCCGGATTGCGGTAGGTGTTGCCGGTAACCAAGGCGGACAGCTGGATTCGCTCGGTCGCGGTGGCCAGGGCACCGAGGCTGGTGTAGGCCTCCAGCATCGGCTCGTCCGGTTGCCCGATGAGGGGTAGCTGATAGAAGTGGTCCATCACGAACGCGGCGTCGAAGCCGGCCGCTTCCGCGGCCCTGGCCTGCGCGATCACCGTGGGGAACAGCTCGCGCACCGAGGACGTGTTGCTGAAGGTGGGCATCTGGTAACCGAGGCGAATGCTCATGCGATCGAGGCTATGACCTGGAGTACGCTCCAAGTCAAGGGCGCGCGAGCAGGCCTCGCCGTGCTGATCAAGCGGCGAACCGGGCAATAGGGGGTCTGGTCCGGCGGGCTCGAACGCCCTAGGCTCGCTGCATGACCGACGAGCCCGAACTGCCGGAGAACCCCGTCACCGTCGTGCGCGAGTTCTTCGCCGCCATGGAACTGGGTTCCGTCGACGAAGCGCTGGATCTGCTCGATCCGGACATCGTGTGGAAGAACACCGGCCTGCCGACGGTGCGCGGCAAGCAGCGGGTCGGCGGCCTGCTGCGCGGGCTGAACCGCCCACAGCTCGGCTTCGCCGCCGACATGCACCACATCGCCGCAGATGGCGACATCGTGCTCACCGACCGCACCGACTTCCTGCGGGCCGGACCGGTGACGATCGGTTTCTGGGTCACCGGCACCTTCGAGCTGCGCGATGGCCGGATCGTGCTGTGGGACGACCACTTCAGCATGGGCAACGTGCTGCGCGGCACCGTGGTCGGCGCGGCCAAGGCGGTGCTGCGCCGCTGACCTACCTGTGCTTGTTCAGGTAGTCCAGATACGTCGGCCGCAGGACCTCGGCGAGTTTGCCGTCACCGGCGTGGAAGTAGTCGTCGAGCATCGGCAGGACATACCTGATGTCGGCCTCGCTCTCCCCGAGATCGCCCGCCTCGACCTGGGCGGCCGGGATCGACTTGAGCAGATCCCACAGGAAGCGCACGTCACCGCGCCGCACGGCCAGCTTCACCGCCCGGTCGTGCAGTTCCTTCGACGACAGTTTCTCCAGATCCTGCTCCTGCGTCATACCCCGACTCTAGCGCTCGGCGCCGTCACCACGGGCGGATCCGCGACGACGGCGCTGGTTAACGACAAATTCACGGACACGTCCCGCTGTCCGGCAGCGCGCGCGGGTGCCGACCGGTAGCGTCGGTGATGCGAGCCGCGTCGGTGTGGCTCGTACGGGAGGTCCTGACCGTGACTGAGCTGCTCAGTACGAGAGGGCCGGCACCCGGCCCTGGAGGCGGCTGACCAGCCACCTACAGGACGGACCGGTCCAGCGAGATCGTTCGTGCGGGTGCCGTGCGAACACATAAGGAGCCCACCGTGACTGCTGCACGCTCCGTTTCCGCCCCCGCGATGCACACGGCCTCGGCCTCGAAGAAGGGGGCAAGCCCCTCGCGTTCCGGTCGCAAGACATTCGTCGTCGACACTTCGGTCCTGCTCTCGGATCCGTGGGCTGTCACCAGGTTCGGCGAACACAAAGTGGTATTGCCGCTGGTCGTGATCAGCGAGCTGGAGGCCAAGCGCCACCACCACGAACTCGGCTGGTTCGCCAGAGAGGCCCTGCGGATGCTCGACGACCTGCGCGTCAAGCACGGCAGGCTCGATCAGCCGCTGCCGATCGGCAGCGATGGCGGCACCATGCAGGTGGAGCTCAACCACACCGATCCGTCGGTGCTGCCTGCCGGATTCCGGTCGGAGACCAACGATTCCCGCATCCTGGCCTGCGCGCTGAACCTCTCGGCCGAGGGCGCGGAAGTGGTGCTGGTCTCCAAGGACATCCCGCTGCGGGTCAAGGCGAGCGCCGTCGGCCTGGCCGCCGACGAGTACCACGCCCAGGACGTGGTGACCTCCGGCTGGAGCGGAATGGTCGAACTCGACGTCGCGGGCGCCCAGATCGACCAGCTCTACACCGACGCGATCATCGACCTGGACGAGGCGCGGGAACTGCCGTGCCACACCGGCATCCGGCTGCTCGGCAGCAGCTCGAGTGCGCTGGGCCGGGTCACCCCCGACAAGCGGGTTCAGCTGGTGCGCGAGCGGGAGGCTTTCGGCCTGCACGGACGTTCGGCCGAACAGCGCATCGCGCTCGATCTGCTGCTCGACGAGAGCGTCGGGATCGTGTCGATGGGCGGACGCGCGGGCACCGGCAAGTCGGCGCTCGCGCTGACCGCCGGGCTGGAGGCGGTGCTGGAACGGCGGACCCAGCGCAAAGTGGTGGTGTTCCGGCCGCTGTACGCGGTCGGCGGCCAGGAACTGGGCTACCTGCCCGGTTCGGAGAGCGAGAAGATGGGCCCGTGGGCGCAGGCCGTCTTCGACACGCTCGACGGGCTGGCCAGCCGCGAGGTGATGGAGGAGGTGCTCAGCCGCGACATGCTCGAGGTGCTGCCGCTGACCCACATCCGTGGCCGGTCCCTGCACGATTCGTTCGTGATCGTGGACGAGGCGCAGTCACTCGAACGCAATGTCCTGCTCACCGTGCTCAGCAGGCTCGGCACCGGTTCGCGGGTGGTGCTCACCCACGACGTCGCCCAGCGCGACAATCTGCGGGTCGGCAGGCACGACGGCGTGGCGGCGGTGATCGAAAAGCTCAAGGGGCATCCGCTTTTCGCGCACATCACGCTCACCCGCTCGGAGCGTTCGCCGATCGCGGCGCTGGTGACCGAGATGCTCGAGGAGTACGGCCCGAGCGCGTAGTCCCGGCTATCGGCCCGCGTGGCGGGCCCGATTCCGTTTGATTACCGGAAACTGTGGGTATTATCCGCGGCGACACCAATCCAGCAACGGCTCGGCGAACAGCGTTCCGCCGGGCCGTTGCGGATGTCGGCCAGGCTCCATTCCGGGGGCGCGCCCCCGGGGGGCCACTCGCGAGAGGATGGATATGAACCACTTCGCTCGACGTACCGCCGCCGGGAGCGCTGCGGTGCTCGCCGCCGCAGGCCTGCTGTTCGCCGCCGGGTGCAGCGACGAGGATCAGGACAAGGCCAAGGACACGGTCGGGAGTGTCACCTCCGCCATGGGCGGGGCGGGTGCCACCACCACCGCTCCGAACGGCACCGAGGACGCCGCCACCGAGACCACCCCGAGTGGCGAGACGACTCCGGGTGGTGAGACCACTCCGGGTGGTGGCGGCGCGGCCGCGGGTGACTCGACCACCATCAACACTCCGAACGGCGATATCACCGTGTCCGGCGAGGTCTACGAGAAGTACGTCGCCGCCGGTGGCGCCGACAGTCCGCTCGGCATGCCGGAGGAGGCCCAGGAGACCGGCCCCAACGGCGGCCGATACCAGGACTTCGCCGGCGGCACCATCTACTGGAGCCCCGACACCGGCGCCCATATCGTGTGGGGCGACATCCGCGAGGCCTGGGAGGAGAACGGCGGCGCCAACGGCACGCTCGGCTACCCGGTCAGCGATGAACAGGACATTTCCGGCGGAAAGCAGAGCGACTTCACCGGCGGCACCATCACCTGGGTCGGTGGCGAGATCACCGTCACCCCGAAGTAGTCCGGCGGCGCGGGGACCCCGAAGGTCCCCGCGCGCACGGCCGGAGTACTAGGTTGTCCTGGTGCAGAAAACTTTGACCGACCGCGAGCTGCTCGATTCGCTCGCGGACGTGGTGGAAAGCAACCTGACCCGGCACATCGAGGCGGCCGAGGGCTGGCAGCCGCACGAATTCGTGCCGTGGTCGGACGGCCGCAACTTCGCCTTCCTCGGCGGCGAGGACTGGGCCGCCGACCAGGCGGAGCTCGGTGAGACCGCCGTGCTCGCGCTGACGGTGAGCGTGCTCGTCGCCGACAACCTCCCCTCCTATCACCGCGAGCTGGGCAAGCATCTGCGCACCGGCCCGTGGTGGCGCTGGGTCGGCCGGTGGACGGCCGAGGAGAACCGCCACGAGATCCTCATCCGCAACTACCTCATGGTGACCCGCGCGGTCGACCCGGTCGCGCTGGAGCGGGCCCGCATGGCGCACATGACCGCCGGCTTCAACCGCCCACCGCTGCACCTGATCGAGGTGCTGGCCACCTGCGCGTTCGAGGAACTGGCCGCCGCCATCCGGCATCGCAACACCGCCGCGCTCGGCGAGAACCCGGTCGTCACCGCACTGGCCGAGAAGCTCGCCGCCGACGACGAACTGCAGGCCGATTTCTTCGCCGAGCTCGTCGCCGCCGCCCTTGACTTGGTCCCCGACCAGGCCCTGCGGGCCATCGCCGACCAGGTCGCCGCGTTCCGGGTGCCGCAGGTGGAGCTGCCGGGCGGCGGCTCCAGTGACGAGGCGCTGGCCGCGGCGGGCATCTACGATCCGGCGCGCGAGGGTGAGCTGGTGTTCGCGCCGCTGCTGCGGCGGTGGAACATCTTCACCCGCACCGATCTTGGCGAGGAAGGCGAGAAGGCCCGCGCCGAACTCGAGCTGTATCGATAGCGGCTGGCGCCGCGTGTTCGGGGCTGGGTCGAGCTATTCGGCGGTCCGCTCGATATTGGTCATCGCGAGCACGTTCAGCTTCTCGTCGAGTTCTTCGATGGAGAGCTTGTCCGGGGTCAGGCCGCGGTCGATGACAGTCTGTCGGATCGTCTTCTTCTCCCGCAGTGCCTGTTTGGCGACGGCGGCCGCCTCCTCGTAGCCGATGGCCGAGTTCAGCGGGGTGACGATGGAGGGGGACGATTCGGCGAGGGTGCGCAGGTGCTCCTCGTTCGCGACCAGCCCGACCACGCACTTGTCGGCGAACAACCGGGACACGTTGGCCAGCAGGCGGATCGACTCGAGCAGATTGCGCGCCAGCACCGGAATGTAGACGTTGAGCTCGAACGCCCCACTCGCGCCGCCGAACGCGATCGCCGCGTCGTTGCCGACCACCTGCACCGCCACCTGGGTCACCGCCTCCGGCAGCACCGGGTTCACCTTGCCCGGCATGATCGAGCTGCCCGGCTGCAGGTCGGGCAGTTGCAGTTCGCCGAGGCCGGTGAGCGGGCCCGAACCCATCCAGCGGATGTCGTTGGCGATCTTGGTCAGGCTCACCGCGATGGTGCGCAGCGCACCTGACGCCTCGACCAGCCCGTCGCGCGCCGCCTGCGCCTCGAAGTGATCCTGTGCTTCACGCAGTGCGTCGATCCCGGTGGTGCGCACCAGCTCCGCGACCACCTTCGTCCCGAACCCGGCCGGTGCGTTGAGCCCGGAACCGACCGCGGTGCCGCCGATGGGCAGTTCACCGAGACGGGGCAGGGTGGCCAGCGCCCGCTCGATTCCCGCCGCGATCTGCCTGGTGTAGCCCCCGAACTCCTGGCCGAGCGTCACCGGGACCGCGTCCATCAGGTGGGTGCGTCCCGACTTCACGACGGTCCGCCACTGCTGGGACTTGTCGAGCAGCGCCAGCCGCAGATGGTCGAGCGCGGGAACCAGCTCGGTGATCAGCGCCTCGGTCGCGGCCAGATGCGTTGCGGTGGGGAAAGTGTCGTTGGACGACTGCGACATGTTCACGTCGTCGTTGGGGTGCACCATGACGCCGTCGCGGGCCGCGATGGAGGCGATCACCTCGTTGGCGTTCATGTTCGAGCTGGTGCCGGAGCCGGTCTGGAACACGTCGATCGGGAACTGGTCGTCGTGCAGACCGTCGGCGATCTCGGTCGCCGCCGCGATGATCGCGTCGGCCTTGGCCGGATCCAGCAACCCCAGGTCCTTGTTGACCTGCGCGCACGCGGCCTTCAGCAGCCCGAGCGCCCGGATCTGCGCCCGCTCCAGCCCGCGGCCGCTGATCGGGAAGTTCTCCACGGCCCGCTGCGTCTGCGCCCGCCACAGCGCGTCCACCGGAACGCGGACCTCGCCCATCGTGTCGTGCTCGATGCGGTACTGCACGTCGTCGTCAGCCATACCCCGACCCTAGGACGAGATCGGCCGGAATGGGGTTCGCCGGGCAGCGGAGAATCCCACACTCCGGCGCGGAATAGGAACCGGTCACCGTCGCCGACACCTACGTCCCCTTCGTCCGGATCGGCACTGCTATCGTCGGTCGCGGACACGGGGTGCTGCGTCGAGACCGAGACGGAGCTGAGAACACACCCGCGAACCTGTTCAGGTAATGCTGACGAAGGGATGTCACGGCGTTGAGCGCCCAAAGCATGACAAGTGGTCGGTTCACCGACGAACTCTGGGACCGGACCAAGGCCCTGCGGATCGCTATCGACGATCTCGAATTCCTGCGGCGGCTCGGCGACGGCACCCTGTCGACCGAGGTGTTCGCCACCTACATCGAGCAGGATTCGCTGTACCTGACCGGCTACGCGAAGGCGCTGTCGATCCTGGCCGCCAAGTCGCCGGATCCGCAGACCGCGGCCTTCTGGGCGAACTCCGCCGCGAACGCGGCCGCCGTCGAATCCGCCATGCACGCCGAACTGCTCGCCAGTGGCGCGCTGCCGCCGCGCACGAGTGCCCCCGAGCATTCGCAGACCTGCCTGGCCTACGTCTCCTATCTGATCGCCGCAGCGGCGACCGAGTCCTACGCGGTGGCCGCCGCCGCGGTGCTGCCCTGCTTCTGGATCTACGCCGAGGTCGGCCGCGAGCTGGCCGCGAGCGCAGCGCAGGTGGTGGCCGCCGATCCGGCGCACCCGTACGCGCGCTGGGTCACCACCTACGGTGCCGAGGATTTCCAGCAGACCGCCGCGACCGCGCGGAGCCTGGTCGACCAGGCCGCCGATGCGGCGAGCGAGACCGAACGGACCGCGATGGCGACCGCGTTCACGCTCGCCACCCGGTACGAGTTGCTGTTCTGGGACACCGCCCTGCACCCGCAGCCATGGCCCGCGGCATGAGGGGCCACGTTCGCCGCGCGCTCGCGGTTGTCCTCGCTTCGATCGCCCTGGTGTCGGCGCTCACCGCCTGCGGTTCCGGTGGCGGTTCCGCTGAGACGATCCGGTTCGCGCTGGACTGGACGCCGAACACCAACCACACCGGACTCTACGTCGCCATCCAGCAGGGCTATTTCGCCGAGGCGGGCCTCGACGTGCAGATCCTGCCGTACAACAACACCTCGGTCGACACCGTGATCGATGCGGGCAACGCCGAATTCGGGATCAGCACGCACAACTCGGCGACCTTCGCCCGCGCGGCGGGCGCGCACGTGAAGTCGGTGCTCGCGCCGTTGCAGCACTGGGCGACCGGCATCGGCGTGCGCGCCGACCGGGCCGATATCGCGAGCCCGAAGGACCTGGACGGCAAGACCTACGCCGGATTCGGCGATCCGGGTGAGCAGGAAGCGCTGCAGCAGGTCATTCGCAACGACGGTGGCACCGGTGATTTCACCTCCGTGACCCTCGGCTCGTCCGCCTATGAGGCCGTCTACTCGGGCAAGGCCGATTTCACCGTCTCCTACCTGGCGTGGGAGGGCATCGAGGCCGAACATCACGGCACGCCGATGAAGTACTTCCGGTACACCGACTTCGGGTTCCCCGATGCCTACGCGATCGTGATCGACGCCAACGAGGACTGGCTCGCCGCCAACCCCGACCGCGCCCGCGCGTTCGTGCAGGCGCTGCAACGCGGCTACCAGTTCGCCGCCGACAACCCGGACGCCGCCGCCCGTGACCTGCTCGCCGCCAATCCAGGCGCGTTCAACGATGAGGACCTGGTGTTCGAGAGTCAGCGCATGCTGGCCGAGCAGTTCATGAAGGACGCCGACGGCCGGGTCGGCACCCAGACGCCGCAACAGTGGGCGGCGAACTCCGGCTTCCTGTACCGCGGCGGCCTGCTGAACGGGCCGGACGGTAACCCGCTGACCACCGAACCGGACTGGTCGAGCTACTTCACCAATGAGTACCTCACCAACCCGTGAGCTCACGGTAGGACCGACGGGCGGCATCCGCTGGGTCGTGCCGTCCGTGGTGGTGGTGGCCGTGCTGGTCGCGGTCTGGCAGCTCTATGTCACCGTCGGCGGCGTCCGTCCGCAGGTGCTGCCGTCGCCGGTGCGCGTGCTGCGGCAGGGCTGGGCGCATCGCGAGGAGATCGGCACACACGCGGCCGCCACCTTGCAGGTGACCCTGCTCGGGTTCGCGGTCTCGCTGACGCTGGCCTGGTTGCTGGCAATCGTCGTGGACTTCTCGCCGTGGTTGCGGCGCGCGTTCGTACCGCTGTTCGTCGCGTCGCAGACTCTGCCGATCGTGGCGATCGCGCCGCTGATGATCATCTGGTTCGGGTTCGGGCTGCTCCCCAAGATCCTGGTGGTCTCCCTGGTCACCTTCTTCCCGATGGCGATCGGGCTGATCGAGGGCTTCGCCGCGGCCGACCGGGAGGCGGGCGCGTTGCTGCGCAGCATGGGCGCGTCGCGGGTGCAGGAGTTCCGGTATGTGCGGTTGCCGTCGGCGGTGCCGCGGTTCTTCACCGCGCTGCGGATCGGCATCACCTATGCCGTGGTCGGTGCGGTGTTTGCCGAATATGTCGGTGCCAGTAAGGGTTTGGGCATCTACATGAGTCTGCAGAAGAACTCGTTCCGCACCGACCTGGTGCTGGCGGCGGTGCTGGTCACCGCGCTGCTGAGCATCGCGCTGTATCTGGCGACCTTCGCCGTGGAGCGGCTGGTGGCGCCGTGGGCGCTCGCCGGGAACAGGAGCGGCCGTGGCTGAGGATCGGCTGATCGTCGACGGGGTGACGAAATCGTTCTCCCGTGGACGCCGGGTGCCGGAGCTGGCGGTGCTCGGCGGGGTGTCGTTCACCGTCGCGGCGGGCGAGTTCGTCAGCGTCATCGGGCCGAGCGGATGTGGTAAGAGCACCGTGTTCAATATGCTGGCCGGGCTGGAGACTCCCAGCGCGGGCACCGTCGAATTCCGCGCGAGCGGCAGCGCCGACCCGGCCGCGCACTGCGCCTACATGCCGCAGCGTGACCTGCTTTTCCCCTGGCGCAGCATCCTCGACAACACCATTCTCGGCTTGCAGGTGCAGGGTGTGGCTCGGCAGGAGGCCCGCCGCCGAGCCCGCGCCCTGTTCCCGGTGTTCGGCCTGGCCGGGTTCGAGGACGCCCGTCCAGCGCACCTGTCGGGCGGGATGCGTCAGCGGGCCGCGCTGCTGCGCACTGTCGTCCAGGATCGCGAATTGCTGCTGCTCGACGAACCTTTCGGTGCCCTGGACTCGCTGACCCGCACCGAGATGCAGTCCTGGCTGCGGGAGGTCTGGCAGCGTTACCGCTGGACGGTCCTGATGATCACCCACGACATCCGCGAGGCCGTGTTCCTGTCCGACCGCGTCCTCGTACTCTCGGCCCGCCCCGCTGTCGTCCGGCACGAACTGCGCGTCGACCTGCCACGGCCCCGCGACCTGTCCACCATCACCACCCCGGAGTTCGCGGCGATGGAACAGGAATTGCTCGAGATCCTCCACGAGGAGTCGCGGCGCGCCCTGGCGGAGCAGCGAGACACGAAGCATTGACGTAGTCCCGATAGTTGCCGAGCCACCTCGGGAATGGGGGCCGCGCACCGTCGGGTGCGCGGCCCTCGGCGTCAGGGCAGGGGTGGGGTGGCGCTGTCGTCGCCGTCGAAGTCGACCGAGGAGTACTCGCGTAGCTTGGTCAGGCGGTGGTAGGCGTCGATCATGCGGACGGTGCCGGACTTGGAGCGCATGACGATGGACTGGGTGGAGGCGCCGCCGCCGTAGTAGCGGACGCCGCGCAGCAGGTCACCGTCGGTGACGCCGGTGGCGCAGAAGAAGACGTTCTCACCGGCGACGAGGTCGGTGGTGGACAGCACCCGGTCCAGGTCGTGGCCCGCGTCGATCGCCTTCTGGCGCTCCTCGTCGTCCTTGGGGGCCAGCATGCCCTGCAGCTCGCCGCCGAGGCAGCGCAGCGCGGCCGCGGCGATGATGCCCTCCGGGGTGCCGCCGATGCCGACCAGGATGTCGACGCCCGACTCCGGCCGCGCGGCGGCGATGGCCCCGGCCACGTCACCGTCGGAGATGAGGCGGATGCGCGCGCCCGCGTCGCGGGTCTGCTGGATGATGTCGGCGTGGCGGGGCCGGTCGAGGATGCAGACCGTGAGGTCGGAGACCGAGGACCGCTTGGCCTTGGCGACCCGGCGGATGTTCTCGCCGATCGGGGCGGTGATGTCGATCGAGCCTGCGGCGTCGGGACCGACGGCGATCTTGTGCATGTAGAACACGGCCGACGGGTCGAACATGGCGCCGCGCTCGGCCACCGCGAGCACCGCGATGGCGCCGGGGGAGCCCTTCGACATCAGCGTGGTGCCGTCGATCGGGTCGACCGCGAAGTCGACCTCGGGGCCGGTGCCGTCACCGACCGCCTCGCCGTTGTACAGCATCGGCGCTTCGTCCTTCTCACCTTCGCCGATGACGACGACGCCGCGCATGGAGACCGAGCTGACCAGCTGGCGCATGGCGTCGACGGCGGCGCCGTCACCGCCCTCCTTGTCGCCGCGGCCGACCCAGCGGCCTGCCGCCATCGCTCCTGCCTCGGTGACGCGCACCAATTCCAGCGCGAGGTTGCGGTCGGGTGCCTCGCGGCGGCTGGGGGCTGGCGATGATGCCGTCATTGCGGAGTGCCTCCTTGGCGTTGGTGTACGGGGGCAATTGTCGCATTCGGATCGGCACGGCCGTGCACGACTCCTGCCATGCCCCGTGGACGGCCCGACCTGACCCGAGTGGATACTGGTAGCCGTGGCCCAGCAGAAACACCGGATCTTCAACGACTATCGCGACCTGTTCTGGTCGCTGATCCCGTTGGTGCTGATCTCGATCGTGCTGGCCGGCGCGGCGAGCCAGTGCTCGGTGGCGACGAACGGCCCGACCCAGGGTCAGATCCCGCACTTCGACGCCGACGCCGCCCTGCGCTCCGACGCCGAATCGCTGTCGTTCCCGATCCGCCAACCCGCGCTGCCCGAGGGCTGGGTGTCGAACTCGGGCAGTCGCGACACCATCGTCGCCGACGGCGGCGGCCCGGTGAGCACCATCGGCTACCTGACCCCGCAGTCCACCTACCTGCGTTACTCGCAGTCCTCGGCCACCGAGGTCGCACTCGCCAGGCACGTGCTCGGTTCCCGCTACGCCACCGGGACCACCGACGTCGCCGGCCAGAAGTGGGTGCTCTACACCGACCCCATCGAAGAACCGGCCTGGATCGCCGACCTCGGCGACGTGCGGATCCTGATCACCGGCGCGGGCGACGAGGCCGCCTTCACCACCCTGGCCGAGGCGGTCACCACCGCGCAGCCGCTGGCGAAGTCGTAGTCAGCCGGTCAGCCGGTAGGACCAGCCGTTGTTGGGCAGCGCCGTCGAGGTGCGCAGCTCGGTGGCGACGACATCGTCGAGCTTGCCCTGGGCCAGCAGGCCGTAGGGGTCGAATTCCCGCTTGAAGCTCGCCTCCTTCGGGCCCCACGGCTTCATCCCACCCGCGCCGAGCACCGGGGTGTGCGGGTTGGCCACCGACAGTCCGGCCCGCTGCAAACGTTCGGTGACCTCGGCCAGGTGCGCGCGGCTCTCGAACGCGAAGACCGGTGAGCCCTGACAGGACACGCCGCCGTCGATCCGCTTCAACTCCACATGCAGCGGGCCGAGGTCGGCGAACTCGCGGTGCACCCGCACGATCGACTCGTACAGATCCGTCGTCGGGTACAGCGCCATCAGCCCGACCAGGCGTTCGTCGTGACGCTGATAGTGCAGCAGCGAATGACCCCAGGTGAACTCGTACAGCGGCACACCGTAGGCGCCCTTGCCCTCCAGACAGCGGTAGCGGATCCGGCCGCCGTTGGCGCGCACCAGGTCCTCCACCTCGGTGACCGATTGCACCGCCGCCATCAGCAGCACCATCGCCTCGCCGTCGGGCACCAACCCGGCGAGCCCGGGGAAATACCGCGGCAGCGGATGCGCGTGCGGCGAGACGACCTTCTTGAGCACCCCGTCGCTGTGACAGATGTCGACCGAGAACCGGGCGGCCTGCTCGAACTCGGGGAAGGTGATCACCAGCTCATGCCATTCCCAGGCCGGCGCCACCGGCAGCTCGACCTCGGTGATGATGCCGTTGGCGCCGTAGGCGTGGTGCACGCTGTTCACATCGCGCCCGCGCAGCTCGATCAGGCGCGGATGCTCCTCCACCGTCATCACCTCCAGCGCGGTGATGTTGCCGGTATCGCGCAGGATGCCCCACTGGCAGCTGCCGATGCCCGCGTGCCCGCCCGCGATATAGCCGCCGACCGTGGCCCGCTGCGCCGTGGACGGGTGCATCCTGAGCTCCCACCCCGACGGGCGGATCGTGGCATCGATATCGGCGACGACGGTCCCGGTGCGGGCGCGCACCGTGGTCGGCAGTCGCCTGCCGTGCTCGCCGTGCCAGCCGATCACGCCGGTCAGCGCGGTGACATCGATCACCGCGCCACCGTTGAGCGGCACCCCCTGACCGAACTGACCTGAGCCAGCGCCGCGCACCGTGATCGGGACACGGTGCCTGGCGCAGGCGGCCACCGCGGTGCGCAGTTCGTCCTTGTCGCGCGGTGCGATGAAGATCTCGGCATTGCGGCCGCGCAGCAGTCCACGCAGGGCGGGATTCTCGGTGAACCGGTCGCGGCTCTTGGTGCGCAGCTTGCGGGTGTCGGTGGAGTGCGCGATCCCGCCCAGCTCACCGCACAGCCCCGCGATCACCTCGGCGCGTGATCTTCCGTCGACGAGAACTTGCACGGCGCCTCCAGCTCGCTGACCAACGCCGACCAGCGTGCCCGGCCCGTGTTTCGGCGGCGTAAAGGCGAAATTTCTCCCGGTAACCCGGCGGTTCAGTCCGCGTTGGGCTCGGCGTGCGCGATGGCGGCCTCCACACGCTGCCTGGCACCGGCGAGGTGCTGCTCGCACCGGGTGGCGAGGGCTTCGCCGCGCTCCCACAGGGCGAGCGAGTCGTCGAGGTCGAGTCCGCCCTGTTCGAGCATCTTCACCACGTTGACGAGCTCGTCGCGGGCGCGTTCGTAGCCGAACCCGGCGATCTCGGCGATGGTGTCGTTCTCGGAACCGGCGTCGGGCACGGTCATCTCCCCTGGTCGGTGGTCGGTGTCAAGCGCTGGGTGCCGAGGGCGGCCGCGCTCACCGCGCCGTCGGCGACGCGAACGCGCAGCTGGCTGCCCGCGGGCGCGTCGTCGATCGAGCGGACGACGTGACGTTGCGGCCCGGCGACGCGCTGCACGACAGCGTAGCCACGGGCCAGCGTGGCGGCGGGACCGACGGCGGTGAGCTTCTCGCGCAGGTGCGTCGTGGCGGTCGACTCGGTGCGCAGGGTCTGCTCCACCGTGCGGCGGGCCGCCGCACGCAGACGTTCCACCTCGTCCTGGCGATGCCGTAGTTCGCGCAGCGGATCGGCGAGCACGGGACGCGAACGCAGCTGGGCGATGAGATGGCTCTCGCGCTGCACCCAGCCGCGCAGGGCGGCGGCCGAGCGGGCGCGCAGCTCGCGCACGCCTGCGAGTTCGGACGCGGCATCGGGGACGACGCGCTTGGCTGCGTCGGTGGGTGTCGCGGCGCGCACGTCGGCCACGAGATCACTCAGGGGCGAGTCGGGTTCGTGGCCGATGGCGCTGACGATCGGGGTGGTCGCGGCGGCGATGGCCCGGCACAGCGCCTCGTCGGAGAACGGCAGCAGGTCCTCGGTGCTGCCGCCGCCACGGGCGAGCACGATCACGTCGACGGCCGGGTCGCGATCGAGCGCGGTGAGTGCGTCCAGGATCTGAGGCACCGCGGTCGGGCCCTGCACCGCGGTGTTCTTGACGACGAAACGCACTGCGGGCCATCGGTTCTGGGCGACGGTCAGGACGTCGTGTTCGGCGGCGCCGCCGCGCCCGGTGATCAGCCCGACGGTGCCGGGCAGGAACGGCAGCGGCCGTTTGCGCCGCGCGTCGAACAGGCCCTCCGCGGCCAGCAGGGCCTTGAGCCGCTCGATCCGCGCGAGCAGTTCCCCGATGCCGACCGGGCGGATCTCGGTGACCCGCAGCGACAGGGTGCCGCGGCCGGTGAAGAACTGCAGCTTGCCGTACACGACCACGCGACTGCCCTCGGTGAGCGGAACGGGGCTGCGCCGCAGCAGATCCGGGTCGCAGGTCACCGACAGTGACATATCGGCCGAGGTATCGCGCAGTACGAGGAAGGCGGTGCGGGCGCCTGGCCGCAGATTGATCTGGGTGAGCTGGCCCTCCACCCAGACACTGCCGAGCCGATCGATCCACTGCGCCACCTTCACCGCGATCGAGCGCACCGGCCACGGCTGCTCCGCCGAACTGCCCGGTACGCCGGTCTGCGCGGCAGCGCCGGAGCCGTCCTCAGTCATGTCTGTAGGTATACGCGGCGGTACCGACACAAACAAAAGTGGCCGCGACCGTGTCGGTCGCGGCCACGGTGAGACAGGGGGCTACTGCGCCTGGACGGTGGCGATCCGGTTGGTCAGCATGGTGACGAAGGGCGCGCGGGCGCGGGTCTGCTGCTCGAAGGCCAGCAGCTGGGCCAGCTCCTCCACGGTGAGCATCCGCAGCCTGGCGCGCAGCTGGGCCAGCGTCATGGCCGGGTAGTCGTAGCGGATGGCGACCTCGGGGGCCTGCGGCTCCGCGGCGGCCTCCTCCTCGGTCTCTTCGGTCTCGTCGGCTTCGAGCACCAGCACCGAGGCGGGCTCCGGCGAGCCGGCGGCCCGCGCGTCCTCGGTGGAGAGATCGAAGCGGCTGGCGTGACCGTTGGTGGTGACGGCGGGCTCCGGCGCGAGGTCCTCGTCGAAGGTGGCCCACGCAGGCTGCTCCTGCGGCGCCGAACCGAGACGTTCGAAGACGCCATCGCCCTTGAGCGCGAGACTGGTGACGAATTGCTGCACATGCATGGTCGTCTGGAGCACACGGCTGATCGCGGAGATCGGGAAGTTCACCGCGGCGGTGGGTAACCGCCGGGTCTCTTCCCACGCGTAGACCGCGGCGCCCGCGGCGACCCTGGCCAGGAACGGAGGCTGGAACATGGTCCCAGCCTGCCGCAAACCGCGTGTGATGCAAAGGTCGAGACCGCCAGGATGTGACCCACGTCCTTCGATCCGCCCTGATCCGCCCGGTACCGCGCACGTAAGCTGTGGGATATGACCTCGGCAATCCCCTTGAACGTCGGTATCGCGCGCTCGGCGGGCGCGGCGGCCACCGGTGGCAAGCGCGTACTGCTGGCCGAGCCGCGCGGCTACTGCGCAGGCGTCGACCGTGCCGTCGAGACGGTGGAGAAGGCGCTGGACAAGCACGGCGCCCCCATCTACGTCCGCAAGGAGATCGTGCACAACCGGCACGTGGTCGAGACGCTACGCGAGCGCGGCGTGATCTTCGTCGACGAGACCGACGAGGTGCCGGAGGGCGCGCTCGTCGTGTTCTCCGCGCACGGCGTCGCGCCGATCGTGCACGAGACCGCCGCCGAACGGAACCTGCGCACCATCGACGCCACCTGCCCGCTGGTCACCAAGGTGCACCAGGAAGCCAAGCGGTTCGCCCGCGACGACTACGACATCCTGCTGATCGGCCACGAAGGCCACGAGGAGGTCGAAGGCACCGCGGGCGAGGCGCCCGAGCACGTGCAGCTCGTCGACGGCCCCGACTCGGTGGACAAGGTGACCGTGCGCGACCCGTCGAAGGTGATCTGGCTGTCGCAGACCACCCTCTCGGTCGACGAGACCATGGAGACGGTGAACCGGCTGCGCGAGCGGTTCCCCACGCTGCAGGACCCGCCCAGCGACGACATCTGCTACGCCACCTCCAACCGGCAGACCGCGGTCAAGGCGATGGCGCCCGAATGCGATCTGGTGATCGTGGTCGGTTCGCGCAACTCGTCGAACTCGGTGCGGCTGGTCGAGGTCGCGCTCGGCGCCGGCGCCGGCGCCGCCCACCTGGTCGACTACGCCCGTGAGGTCGACCTGGCCTGGCTCGACGGCGTGCGCACGATCGGGATCACCTCGGGCGCGTCGGTGCCGGAGATCCTGGTGACCGGTGTGCTCGACCTGCTCGCCGAGCACGGCTTCGGCGAGGTGCAGCCGGTGACAACGGCCAACGAGACGTTGGTGTTCGCCCTGCCGAGGGAGCTGCGCGCCGCCCGTCGCTGACACCGACCGACACGTTCGATCCCCGCCGCGCTCGCGACGGGGATCGTTCGCTTTCTCAGGAGTTCTCCGGCCTGCGGCGTTCGGTTCGGCCGGTGTCGGCGCGGTCCCGGTAGCGCACGGTCGGTTGCGGATGCGGCGCGGCTTCGGGACGCCTGCGTGGGGTGCGGGCCGGTTCGGGTTCGCGTTGGGCGGCGCGCTGGGCGCGGGCCGCGGTCGGTGTCCGCTTGGGCTCGGCGGCCGCGCGCTGTTTGTCGGGCGCCCGCTTGGCGCGCTGGGGACGACGGGCCGGGCTCGCCATGTCGACGGCGGTGTCGAGGTCGTCCAGTGGCGGGGTGCGGCGGGCCCGCCTCGGTCCGGTGTCGTCGAGGTCGGCGCCGGGTCGGCGGCGGGTGCTGGTCTT
Source organism: Nocardia rhizosphaerae (assembly GCF_042650365.1). Taxonomy (NCBI): domain Bacteria; kingdom Bacillati; phylum Actinomycetota; class Actinomycetes; order Mycobacteriales; family Nocardiaceae; genus Nocardia; species Nocardia rhizosphaerae. The sequence goes on along the minus strand of NZ_JBHSBA010000005.1, from coordinate 432,415 downwards.
GCGTTCGGTCTTGCGCGCGCCGCGGCGATCGGCGACGCCGGGGCGCGCGGTGGCGGGCGCGCGCTTGGCGATCGCGATCCTGGCCCCACCGATCGCGAGCACGAGCGCCGTGGCCAGCATCATCGTGGGGAAGCGTTCCACCAGCGGGATGACCAGGTTCATCAGGATGTCCTTGATGGACGTGGTGGCCCGGCCGCCGAGCAGCTGGCAGGCCACCGGCACCGCGACGAACAGCAGCAGCGGCGGCAGCACCATCGCCGAGAACAGTCCGCGGAACCGCACCGCGCACACCGCCAGCACACAGCCGAGGACATACAGCGCGGAGAACGTGCCGGTGGGGTAGCTCTCGCCACCGATCGCGTCGATCACGAAGCCGATCGCGGTCAGGCCAGCGGCAAGCGCGATCGCGGCACCGGCGGGAATGCCGGGCACCGAGGGCACGATCGATCGTTGCGGCGCGGGCACCCGGGGTCGCGCACGTTGGGAAGCAGCCACCCCATGACACTAACCGCACATCGCGCCGGTGGACGTTGCGGCACGGGATCTCAAAGTCGATCGTCGGCGTCGGCGAAGGCCACGACCCGCGGTCTGGTCTCGGTCCGCCGGATTGCCGGCAGTTCCTGATCGGCGATCCCGAGATCGTGCATGCGCCGGGCCGTGACCAGCACCCGCGACTCCACCGAACCGACCGTCGCGTTGAAAGCCGCTACCGCCTTACCGAGATTCACGCCGAGTGTGTCCAGGTGCTCGGCCACCTTGCCGACCCTGGTGTAGAGCTCCTTACCCAATTGCTGCACCGTTGCCATATCGCGGGAGAGCGCTTCCTGCCGCCAGCTGAACGCGACGGTGCGCAGCAGCGCGATCAACGTGGTCGGCGTCGCCAGGATCACATTGCGGCCGAAGGCGTACTCGAGCAGCCCCGCGTCGGTGGTGAGAGCGGCATCGAGGAATGGGTCGCCCGGTACGAACAGCACCACGAATTCCGGTGCTGGGTCGAAGGCTGCCCAGTAGGCCTTGTCGGCCAGCTGGTCGACGTGGCCGCGCAGGTGTTTGGCGTGCCGGGCCAGCAGGCGGTCGCGGGCGGCGGGGTCGTCGGTGGTCGCGGCGTCGAGGTAGGCGGTGAACGGGACCTTGGCGTCGACCACGATGTGGCGGCCACCTGCCAGCCGCACGACCAGGTCGGGGCGCACCCCGGGCGTGTCGCCGCCCGCGCGGTGCACCTGGGTGTCGAAATCGCAGTGCCTTGTCATCCCGGCCAGTTCGACCACCCGTTCCAGCTGGATCTCGCCCCAGCGCCCACGCACCTGCGGCGCGCGCAGTGCCGCGACCAGCTGACCGGTCTGATCGGAGAGCCGATGCGAGGTGCGCTGCATGCCCGCGACCTGTTCGCGCAGCCCGGAATAGGCGTCGATCCGGTGGTGCTCGACCTGGCGGATGTGCTGCTCCAGCGCGCCGACCGCGTCGCGCAACGGGTCGACGAGGGCACCGACCGCGGCCGAATGCCTGCGCGCCGCGTCCTCGTTCGCAGCCTGCAGCGACCGCTGCAGCAACCGCTGATTGTCACCGGCCGCCGCCAGCCGCGCCTCCGCGACGGCGGCGCGTTGCCCACCGCGGGCGGTGTGGCCCAACCAGCCGAGACCGAACCCGGCAGCGAATACCAAGACGAGCGCGACGAGCATCGAGGCGGTCATAGCGGCGATAGTGCCCGAGGGCACCGACAATCTTGCAATCACCGGGCAATCCGGGCGTGGTGAACGACACCGATGTCGTGCGTCGATTGAATTCTGTCGGTGCGGTGGCCTAAGTTTCGCGGCATGCGGATCCTGCACACCTCCGACTGGCACATCGGGCGCACCTTCCACGGTGTCGACCTGCTCGCCGATCAGACGCGGGTGCTCGCCTCGATCGCCGAACTGGTCGCCGCCGAATCGGTCGATGTGGTGGTCGTGCCAGGCGATGTCTACGACCGCTCGATCCCCAACGCCGACGCCATCGCGGTGTGCAACCGGGGTTTCGAGCAGATCAGGGCAGCGGGCGCGCGGATCGTCGCCACCTCGGGCAATCACGATTCCCCCGCCCGGCTCGGCGCGGGCGCAAGCTTCGCCGCCGCGGGCGGGCTGCACCTGTGCACCAGGGTCGCCGACGCCGACCGGCCGGTCCTGCTGTCCGACGCGCACGGTGAGGTCGCCTTCTACGGCATCCCCTATCTGGAACCCGAGATCACCCGTGCCGAACTCGGTGTGCCGCAGGCCCGCTCGCACGCGGAGATCCTGGACGCCGCGATGCGCCGGATCAGGGCCGATCTGGCGGCCCGGCCGGGCACCCGCACGGTGGTGCTCGCGCACGCGTTCGTCGTGGGCGGTGAGGCCACCGGATCGGAGCGGTCCATCTCGGTGGGCGGGGTGGAGACGGTACCGATGTCGGCCTTCGACGGCATCGATTACGTGGCGCTCGGCCATCTGCATTCGCCGCAGACCCTGTCGGAGTCGGTGCGCTACAGCGGTTCCCCGCTGCCCTACTCGTTCGCCGAGAACTCCCACCGCAAGGCGGTCTGGATCGTCGACCTCGACGCCGACGGCCTGGCCGCGGCGCATCGACACGAGCTGCCGCTGGTCCGCGGGCTCAGCAGGCTCACCGGCACTCTCGACGACCTGCTCACCGATCCCGGATTGGCCGCGGCCGAACAGCACTACGTCTCGGCGACTCTCACCGACAACGCCCGCCCGCTCGATCCCATGCGTAAGCTACGCGCGCGGTTCCCGCACGCGGTGCACGTGGAATGGGCCAGGCCGGAAGGCAATCCGGAGTTGCGCTATCGCGAGCGGGTGCACGGCCGCCGCGACGTGGAGGTCGCGGCGAGCTTCCTCACCGACGTGCGTGGCGAACCGAGCGAGGGGGAGATGGCGTGGGTGGAACGGGCGCTGGCGGTCGCGGTCAGCGAGAGCGAGACGGTGCGCACGAACGCGGGGTCCGAGGCGGAGATCTCGGAAGCGATCGCATGAGCGGGCGGACCAGCTGCCCGCGCGTGCTGGGAGCCGGTGGGGGTGGGGTGTGAGCAGGTACCCGCTTGCGCGCGCCGTGGTCGAGTGTCGGCGAAGTGGAGTCGTGAGCCGGTGGCGGCGAGCAGACCACCGACGTGGCGCGCCTTCGCGTGGCGGGGCCGGGTGCGGGCGAAGCGCTGGCGGCCCGTGCGGTGCCGCGAGACCGGTGCGCATCGGCGCGGCGGCCGGGTCGCGCGTGGTGTCGGATGGGGTGGCATGAGACTGCACCGGCTGGAGATGATCGCGTTCGGTCCGTTCGCCGAGCCCACGGTCGTCGATTTCGACGCGCTCGGCATCGACGGGCTGTTCCTGCTGCACGGCCACACCGGCGCGGGCAAGACCACCGTCCTCGATGCGATCGCCTTCGCGCTCTACGGCCGGGTGCCCGGTGCCCGCGGCGAAACCAAGCGGCTGCACTCCGATCACGCCGATCCACAGACCCCGCCGCAGGTGACGCTGGAGGCGACCCTGGGCGGCAGGCACCTACGGCTCACCCGCAGCCCGGCCTTCGAGCGGCCGAGTCTGCGCGACAGCGCCAAGCTGCGCGAAATCCAGGCCAAGGCCACCCTGGAGTGGCTCGACGGCTCCGGCGAGAACCTGTCCCGCATCACCGATGTCGGTGACGAGGTGCTGCGGCTGCTCGGGATGAGCGCCGAACAGTTCTTCCAGGTGGTGCTGCTGCCGCAGGGCGATTTCGCCAGGTTCCTGTGCGCCGAGAACGAAGAGCGCGAGAAGCTGCTGGAGAAACTGTTCGACACCCAGCGCTTCGGCACCGCCGAACAGTGGCTGGCCGACCGCCGCCGCGCGGCCTCCGCCGACCTGGACACCCGCAAACAGGGCATCGACCGGCTGATCACGATGGTGGGCATGGCGGCGGGCTATCGTGGCGCCGAGTCGGTCGGGGTGCTCGACGCCGTCGCCTGGTCGCAGGAACTGCTCGCGATCGCACGGACCGAACTGGCCGAGGCGAACGCGAATGCCACTCTGCGGCACCAGGAATCGGCCGAAGCGCGGGCCGTGGCCGACACTCAGCGCCGGGTGGCCGAGCTGCACGCCCGGATGGTCGCCGCCCGTGCGGAACTGGCCGCGTACACCGCGGGCGCCGCCCGCCGATCCGACCTGGAACACGAACTGGACCAGGCCCGCCGCGCCGAGCCCGTCGTCCAGGCGATCGACGAGGCCCGCTCCGCCGTCCGGCTCCTGCGCCGCGCTGAATCGGCGACCCGCACTGCCGCCGCCAGGCTGGCCGCGCAGCTGAGCGCCGAAGCGGCAGTGGATATTCCCGGAGTCGACGTGCTCACCGTCGTCGTCGGCGACGACGCGCACCCCGCGACCATCGCCGAGGGACAACACGATGGCTCCGAGCCGGCCGCCGGCGCACGGTCGCCGGGCAGCATGGCGGGGATCCAGGGCCAGGGGGCTACGGCCGGGAGCGGGCGCGGTGGTGTGGTACGCGATGTCGTCGGTGATCTCGACGGCGCGGTGAGCCAGTGGAACGCGCAGCTCGGTGTGCTCGGCGAGGTGCGGGCCGACGCCGAGCTCGCGGCACAGCTCGGTGCCGATCTCGTCGCGCGCGAATCCGAGGCGGCCCGGCTCACCGAACGGACGGGTGTGCTGGCGCGGCGGCGAGCCGAGATGCCCGCCGCGGTCGCGGCGGCCGGGGAGCAGGTGCGGGCGGCGACCGATGCCGCCGCGGCCCTGCCTGGGCTGCGGACCGAGCTGGCGAAGTGGCAGGATGCCGCGGCCGCGGCGGTCGGGTTGTCCACCCGGCGACCGGCGGTGGAGCAGGCGAGGGCCGAGTTCGATGCCGCACGGAGTAAGCATCTCGATGCCAGAGAAATGGTGCTCGACCTGCGCAAACGTCGGCTGGCAGGCATGGCCGCCGAGCTCGCGGGTGCCCTCGTCGTCGGCGCGCCGTGCACCGTGTGCGGGTCGGCTGAGCATCCCGCCCCTGCGCGCGCCACCGAGGACGCGGTGTCGAAAGCGGCCGAGGACGCCGCGAGCGCGGCCGAACAAGCCGCCGAAGCCGCGCGCGATCGGATCGCCGAACGCATCGGCGTCCTCGAACGCGAGATCGAGGCGCTGATCGCCCGTGGTGGTGACGCCGACCCGGTCTCGCTCGCGGACGCCGTGCGTAGGGCCACCCATCGTTTCGACGACGCCGCCGATGCCGCCGCTCGTGCCACGGCGCTCACCAGCCGGCTCGACGATCTCCGAGCCGAGGAAGCCGAGCTGCACGAGCGGTCTCGCGACCTCGATGCCCGCCTCGCCACCGTCACCGCCACCATCGCCGCCACCCGGACCCGCCTCGCGGAACTCGAAGAGCGCCTGCGCACCGCCGCGGGGGCCGATGGCACCGTCGAGGCCAGAACGAGCAGGCTCGAGGCCCTCGTCGCCGCGGCCACCGCCCTGCGTACGGCCCGCGCCGAGGAGTCGACAGCGCGCGCGGCGGTCCGGCGGATCGCCGACCGGGTCGAAAAGCTGGCGCAGGCCGCCGGTTTCGTGGCGGAGGGAATGGTGGCGCCGGTCCCGTCGGCGAGCGGCTCCGAGTCGGCTGTCTCGTCCGCGACGGGGTTCGGCGCCAACCCGTGCGCATCTGGCGAGGCGGCGGTCTCGGGTGGGGAGGCCGGTGCCGCCGGAGCCGGGCTCGAGGTCGACCCAGCGATGAATGCCGCTGGGTCGCACGCTGAATCGGCCGCGAAGGCCCGAGCGGGCGGGATGCGAGCTGTGCCGGGAGATGACTCGGTGGGCGACGGGGACGCCCCGCGATCACGTGCCGGTCGCGGCGCGCCGGTCGCCGCCGAGCCCGAGATGCCCACTCTGTTCGATGTCTTCGACGAGGTCGGTGGCCCGGAGTCCGAGCCCGACGACCCTGAGCCAGAGGGCGAACCGGCAGTGCCCCGAGACCCTGTTGCCATGCTCACGGCCTACGCCGAGGTGGTGACGGCCGTCGCGCGGCCCGCGCAGCGCAGGTCGGCCATCGAGGATGAACTGACCGCCGCCGACCGGGCCCGCGCGCACGCCGAAGCGGTGCTGGCCGAACCGCAGATCCAGGCGGTCGCCGGGCAGCATCCCGCCGATCCGACAGCGCTGGAACAGCGCTTCGCCGAGGCACAGACCGCGCTCACCAGCGCGGTCGCGGTGCAGGCTGCGGCGGCCGAGCGGGTCACCCAGCTCGAACAGCTGGGCACACAGCTGTGGGGCGAGGTGGAGCGGCTGGCGCCGAGGCAGCGCGACTTCGACGAGCTGGACCGGCTCGCCGACGTCGTCGCGGGTCGCGGGGAGAATATCCGCCGTATGTCGTTGCGTTCCTATGTGCTCGCGGCTCGTCTGGAGGAGGTCGCGATCGCGGGTTCGGCGCGGTTGCGGCGGATGTCCGGTGGGCGATACGAATTCGTCCACTCCGACAAGGCGGGCCCACGCAACCGGCGCGGCGGCCTCGGCCTCGACATCCGCGACGACTACACCGGCGCAGTCCGGCCCGCGAAGACCCTCTCCGGCGGCGAAACCTTCATGGCCTCACTGGCGCTCGCGCTGGGCCTGGCCGACGTGGTCGCCGCCGAAGCGGGTGGCCTGGTGCTGGACACCTTGTTCATCGATGAGGGTTTCGGCAGTCTCGACGCCGATACGCTCGACTTGGTGATGGGTGTGCTGGACGAATTACGGGCGGGCGGGCGCGTCGTCGGCGTCGTCAGTCACGTCGACGAGATGCGGCAGCGTATCCCGACCAGGTTGCACGTCGTCCGTGGTCGTTCCGGGTCGGTCCTCGAGGTCGCCGTGGCCTGAGTGGTGCCCGGCGCGCAAGGTCACGACGGCGAGGACGGAACCCGCGGCCGCCAACGCGGCAGCGGCCAGGAACGCCACGGACAATCCGGTTCGGTAGGCGAGTTCTGTTGTGCCGGTGGTGGATTCGGTCACCTTCTGTGCCAACAGCAACAGCGCCGTGACCCCGATACCCGAACCGATCCGGCCCGCCGTGTTCACGATCCCGGCCGCCGTGCCCGCTTCGCCCTGCCCGACCGCGGTGACGGCGGGTTGGGTGACGCCGACGAACGCCGCCGGCAGGCCGATGCCGAGCAGAATCGCGCCGGGTAGCACATCGACGGCGTAGTTCGCGTGTTCGGGAAGCCTGGCGAACAGCAGCATGGCCAGAGTTTGCAGGGCGAGGCCGCCTGCCAGGACCCAGCGGGCGCCGAAGCGGTCGAGCAACCTCGGCAGGGCGGTGCGCGAGACGATGATGTTCACGATCGCGACCGGGAGAACGGCCAGACCGGACAGCGTGGGGCTGTAGTCCTGGGTGTGCTGCAGATACAGTGCGAGCAGCGCGAACACGGGCACGTGCGCGGCTCCGACCAGGAAGTTCACCAGTGCCGAGCCGCTCACCTGGCCGATGCCGAACATCGACAGCGGCAGCAGCGGATGCGGTGAGCGCGCCTGGAACAGCAGGAAGGCCGCAAGCAGAGCCGCGCCTGCGCCGAGCGCGATGACCGCGAGACCACCCTGGTCCGGGGCGCCGAGCGCGCCGATGCCGTAGCCGATCAGCAGCATCGACAGTGTGCCGGTGATCGCCCCGGGCAGATCGAGCCGGCGCAGGGCGGCGGCCGCGTGCTGGGTGTCGCTGGGCAGCAGCCGGATCCCGGCGAACGCGAGCAGCCCGACCGGCACGTTGATCAGAAAGATCGACGGCCACCCGAACAGATCGGTGAGCGGGCCACCGAGCGCGGTGCCGAGCGCGGCACCCGCGGCGCCCATGGCGCTCCACACTCCGAAGGCCCGATTACGCGCCGCGGGGGTGGTGAAGACCGCGGTGAGCAGGGCGAGTTGCGCGGGAATGAGCAGGGCTGCGCCGACGCCCTGTGCGGCTCGGGCGCCGATGAGCACGGCCGCCGATGGTGCCAGCCCGGCCAGCGCCGAGGCCACGGTGAACACCGCGAGTCCGATGCCGAACATCCGGCGCGCGCCGAGTAGGTCGGTGGTGCGTCCGCCCAGCAGCAGGCAGCCGCCGAACGCGAGCAGGTAGGCGTTGGTGATCCAGCCGAGCCCGGATTCGGTCAAGCCGAGGTCGGTGCCGATGGTCGGCAGTGCCACGTTGAGCACGGTGGTGTCGAGGAAGACGACGAGTTCGACGGCGGTGATGAGGAGCAGGATTACCCGCTCGCGAGGTGTGGACAAGGAACCGGACATGCGAACGCCTCTCACTAGAGTAATGCTCTAGTGAGAGTGTCACTGGAGTTGCGCTCTAGTCAAGTACGATCGGGGGTATGACCGAACGCACTGCCGGGGTTCGCGCGGCCAAGACCAGCGCCAATCGCGCCCGAATGCTCGCCGCGGCCAAGGAATTGTTCATCGCGCGTGGCTACGCGGCGACCACGATGAAAGCGATCGCCGAACAGGCGGGTATGGCGGTGCAGTCGCTGTACTTCACCTTCGCGACGAAGCGTGCGATCCTGCTCGAATTGCTCGACACCGAGATCGCCGGGGACGCCGAGCCGGTCGCGACCATGGATCGGCCGTGGTTCGCCGAGGCTGTCGCGGCACCGCCCGTCGAACAGATCGGACTCCAGGTCGCGGCGGCGGCACGGATCCACGAACGGGTGGCAGCGTTGCTCGAGGTGGTGCGCTCGGCCGCGGCCACCGACTCCGAACTGGCCGAGATCTGGCGGAACAACATCGCCCAGCGGCGCGCGGTGCAGCACCGGCTCGTCGCCGAGCTGGCCGCGAAAACATCCTTGCGAGAAGGTATTTCGATTGAACGTGGCGCCGATATCGCACTCGTTCTGACCGCGCCCGAGACCTACGGGCTGCTGGTCGGCGAGCGCGGATGGTCGGCGCGGGAGTGGCGGGAATGGGTCACCGGCGCGCTGACCGAGCAGCTCCTCGGGGGCTGACCCGGTTCACGCGGCGACCGGTTGCGCCGCCGGCCGAGGAGCGAACCCCGGCAGTCGGCCGTCGACATACGGGATCATCACCTGGATGAGCGGCCCGATCCCGAAGGCGTAGACCAGGGTGCCGACGCCCACGCTGCCGCCGAGTAGGTAGCCGGTGGTGAGGACGGTGGCCTCGATCCCGGTGCGAACGGACCAGACGGGCCAGCCGGTACGAGCGACCAGTCCAGTCATCAGTCCATCGCGCGGGCCGGGCCCCATCCCCGCGCCGATGTAGAGCACGGTCGCCGCCGCGTTCACGACCACCGCGACCAGCATGGCGACGACCCGCACCCACAGCGATTCCGCGGCCGGGATCAGCCACAGGCCCACGTCGACCGCGATCGCGATCACGACCACATTGCTGATGGTCCCGAGTCCGGGCCGCTGCCGCAACGGGATCCACACGAGCAGGACCGCGACCCCGGTCAGCGCGGTCACCACGCCGAAGCTCAACGGCACGTGCGCGGCCACGCCCTGGTGGAAGACGTCCCACGGGTCGAGCCCGAGCCCGGCCCTGATCATTACCGCCATCGACGTCCCGTACAACCAGAGACCGACGTAGAGCGCCACCAGGCGACGAGTAAGCATGCTGTTCAGGATCGGTCCAACTGGATTCTTCCGAAAGAGCCAGAGTGGAATCACTGGACTGGTGGTGTGTGAACCGCGCTCGGCGTGCACAAATCGGCGGATCGGTCGCGAATAGACCGGATGTCACGATTTGTGGGCGGTCTCCCCGGCCTACCGCACACCCTCGTGCGCCAGCAACCAACGCTTGGCACCGAGCCCCCAGCGGAACCCACCAAGCGCCCCGCCGATCCGCAGCACCCGATGGCACGGCACGAACAACGCCGCCGCGTTTCGGGCGCAGGCATTGGCCGCGGCCCTGGTCGCGGCGGGCCTGCCCGCCAGGCCGGCGAACTCCGTGTAGGTGACCGGCTCACCCGCGGGCACCTTCCGCAGGATGTCCCACGCGTGGGTGAGGAATTCGCCCGATCGCTGGCGGACCGCGACCGTGTCGATCACGGTCAGGTCGCCGGCGTGGTACTCGCGTACCGCATCGGTCACCGCGCCGAGCGAATCGCGAATCCGTAGCTCGGTGGGTCGAAGCGCCGGGTGCACGATGCTGATCAGTGTGGTCGGGTCGGCGGTCCAGCCCGAGGCCAGTACCGCGCCGTCGGTGTCGACGACCGTGGTGAACGGGCCGATCGGGGTGTCGACGGTGGCGACATCGGCGCGGACGGGAGTGGCAGTCATGACGGTTCGCTTTCGGGTCGAAGGGATTGCGCGGGGAGCGCTCCACGGTGGAGCAGCGCCACGCGCCACAGGTGCATGCAGAGGTAGGACCGCCACGGTGCCCAGCGGGCGGCGTCGCCGAGGTCGACACCGGTCAGCGCCGCGCCCTGGCGGACCACCAGGTCGGTGTCGAGCAGCACGTCGGGGTCGGCCAGGGTGCGCATGGTGACGTAGTCGGCCGTCCACGGCCCGACCCCGTCGAGCGCGAGCAGATCGTGGCGCAGCTCGGCCGCGGTACGCCCGGCGTGCAATACCAGCTCGCCGTCCGCGATGGCGCGTGCCGCGGACACGATGGCCGCGATGCGGCGGGCCGGTCCGGTCAGCACCTCGGCGCCGTGCTCGGCGACCGCGGCGGCGGTCGGGAACAGTCGCGGCACCGGTCCGTCGATCCGGTCGCCGAGCGCGTCGACCAGTCGTGTGGTGTGTGTCGCGGCCGCGCGCACCGAGATCTGCTGGCCGATCATGGTGCGTAGCAGTAACTCCGGCCCGTCCAGGCAGCCTGGCACGCGGATGCCGGGGGTGAACACCGCGGCAGAGTCGGGCACGCGAGCCGGGATCGCGGAGTCGAGGCTCTCCTGCGCGTCCGCGCCGCCGCCGTCACTTCGCCGCGCGGTCTCGCTCGCGGGTTCGTCGACCGCCGGGGTGGGCCGGGCGCCGTTGCTCCCGGTCTCGGCGACCCAACGGCGTGGTGTGCTGGGACCGGCACTTGTGGTGCCGGGTGCCACGGTGCCGCCGATCGCCGCGTCGCGCAACGCCGAATCGATGCCGAGGGGATCGGCATCGAGATCGAGCAGATGTCGCACCCTGGCGACGGTCGGCGCCAGATCGCGCATGTCCCGCAGGGCGAGTTCGGCACGGACATGCCCTGGCTGGAACGACAGCCGGACCGTGGCGTGACCGTGCGGAGTGCGCAGGCTGCGGGTGTAGACGCCGTCGTCCCAGGTCTCCATTCCTGGCACGGCGTGTGCCGACAGGAACCAGGCCAGCCAGCCGGTGTCCAGCGGTTCGCGATAGGGCAGCCGCAGGGTGAGCACGCCCGGCGTCGCCGGTGCGACCGTGTCCGAACGGGGGGAGCGCCGCGATTCGGTGCGCATGGTGGTCGGGCTCACCGCGAACACCTCGCGCACCGTGTCGTTGAACTGGCGGATGCTCGCGAAGCCCGCCGCGAACGCGATATCCGACATCGACATCTCGGTGGTCTGGATCAGCAGCCGCGCGGTGTGCGCGCGATGGGCTCTGGCCAGTGCGAGCGGGCCTGCCCCGAGCTCGGTGGTCAGCACCCTGGTGAGCTGACGCTGCGAATATCCCAGCGTCGCCGCCAGCGCGGGCACGCCACCCCGCTCGATCATCCCGTCCCCGATCAGCCGCATGGCCCGCGCGGCCAGATCGGCCCGCACATTCCACAGCGGCGAGCCCGGCGCGGCATCGGGCAGGCACCGGCGACACGCCCGGTACCCCGCCTGCTGTGCCGCCGCCGCGGTCGGCAGAAACGACACATTCGCCCGCTTCGGCGTGATCGCGGGACACGACGGTCTGCAGTAGATACCGGTCGTTCGCACCGCCGTGAAGAACTGCCCGTCGAACCGGGCGTCTCGGGTGGAAACGGCCCGGTAGCACCGCTCGAAATCCATCGTCGTCACCGTCACGACCTCCACGATGCCCGGCCCGCGATCCCGAAGCTAGCGGAAATCGGACACGACCCACGCCGCGGGTCAGCAGCAGCGGGTGGTCGGGTTGCGTTCGGCTTCGGCGTAGCGGTCGCGCCAGTACTGGCGTTCGGTGGGAATCGGGCAACCTGGATGGGTGCGGCGCAGGTGGTCGACGTAGCGCTGATAGTCCTGGCCGCCGTTGATCGCGCTGTACCAGCGGGCGACCCCGCGCACTCCCGCCCACAGGCGGGTCAGCAGCGCGCGGGGTGAGGCGACCGCACGGGGACGGACGGCCGATCCGGTGAATCGGCCGTCCACATCCCGCGGCACACTCACGACACGTGCGCCGATCCGGGCGCTTTCACCTCACCCTCGGCGATGAGCGCGTCCCACTCCTTCTGCACGTCCTTCTCCGCGGCGGTCGCGATGAAACCGCTGGGGGCGAAGAGCTTCGACGGCTGATTCTCGGGCTCGCTGCTCGAGATCGTGCCGGAGCGGATGGCCCGCGCGCACACGATCGCGCCGACCACCGCGACGATCAGCACCAACACGGCGAACACGATCGAGAGCGTGCCCTGGATGAAGGTGTTGCGAATCGCGATATCGACCTGCTCGGGGGTCTTGGCGGTCAGACATCCCGTGCCCGCGTCCTTGGCGGCCTGACACATGCTGTGCTGCTTCCAGAAGCCGAGCCTGGGATCGGCGGAGAAGATCTTCTGCCAGGACGCGGTCATCGTCACCACCAGATCCCAGGCCAGCGGAACACCTGGAATCCAGGCCCACTTCCACTGGCCACGCTTGACGATGATGGTCAGCACCACGGTCAGCGCGATCGCCGCGAGCAGCTGGTTGGCGATGCCGAACAGCGGGTAGAGCGCGTTGATGCCACCGAACGGATCGTTCACACCCATCAGCAGCACGCTGCCCCAGCCCGCCACGACCAGCAGCGAGCACACCCAGGCGCCGATCCGCCACGACGGGTCACGGAACTTGCGGAATCCGCCACCCACATTGCCCAGCGCGTCCGAGACCAGGAACCGCGCGACCCGGGTGCCCGCGTCGATGGTGGTGAGGATGAACAGCGCCTCGAACATGATCGCGAAGTGGTACCAGAAGGCCTTCATCGACTCGCCGCCGAGGAACTGGTGGAACACCTCGGAGATGCCGACCGCCAGCGTCGGCGCGCCGCCGGTGCGCGAGATGATCGAGTTCTCACCCACGTCGGAGGCGGCGTCGGCGAACAGCTCCGGCGTCGCGGGCGGGCCGGAAAGGCCGAGCGAATTCGTGTACGCCGCTGCGGTTTCCGGGGTTCCGCCGGTGAGGCCCGCCGAGGCGTTCATCCCGAAGTACAGGTGCTGATCGATGATCGAGGCGGTGATGATCGCCATGACCGCGACGAACGACTCCATCAGCATGCCGCCGTAGCCGATCATCTTGGCGTTGGATTCCTTGGCGAGCAGCTTCGGCGTCGTCCCGGAGGAGACCAGCGCGTGGAAGCCGGACAGCGCACCGCAGGCGATGGTGATGAAAAGGAATGGGAACAGGCTGCCCGCGAACGCCGGACCGTTTCCGGTGTGGGCGAATTCGGACACCGCGGGTGCCTGCAGTACCGGCATGGTGATGAGGATGCCCGCGGCGAGCAGCACGATGGTGCCGACCTTCATGAATGTCGACAGGTAGTCGCGCGGGGCGAGCAGCAGCCACACCGGCAGCACCGAGGCGAAGAATCCGTAGGCGATCAGGCACCAGGCGATGGTGGTGCGCGAGAGAGTGAACCAGTCCGCGCCCCATTCGGTTTCCGATACCCAGCCGCCGCCGACGATCGCGGCCAGCAGCAGCGCGATGCCGATCGCGGACACCTCGCCGACCTTGCCCGGCCGGAGGTAGCGCAGGTACACGCCCATGAACAGGGCGATCGGGATGGTCATCGCGATGGAGAACACCCCCCACGGGCTCTCGCCGAGCGCGTTCACGACGACCAGCGCCAGCACCGCGAGCAGGATGGTCATGATGGCCAGGATCGCGACGATCGCCGCGACACCGCCGACCGCGCCGAGCTCGTCGCGCGCCATCTGCCCGAGGCTGCGGCCGCGGCGCCGGGTCGAGGCCCACAGCACCAGATAGTCCTGCACCGCACCGGCGAGCACGACGCCGATCACGATCCAGATGGTGCCGGGCAGGTAGCCCATCTGGGCGGCCAGCACGGGACCGACCAGCGGTCCGGCACCCGCGATCGCGGCGAAGTGGTGTCCGTAGAGCACCCGCCGATCCATCGGCATGAAGTCTTTGCCGTTGTCGTAGATCTCGGCCGGGGTGGCGACATCGTCGCGCGGCTTGGTGATCTTCCACTCGATGAACCGGGCGTAGAAGCGGTACGCGGTGATGTAGGTACAGACCGCCGCGATGACGATCCAGATCGCGTTCACCGACTCGCCGCGGACGAACGCGAGGATCGCCCAGGCGATGGCGCCGAGCACGGCGATCCCCGCGAACACGGCCTTCTTGGCGGGCGTGATCGGCGTGCGATCGACGACACCGACCGGAGGTAAGTCCGGGTCGGTCCGCAGATATTCGATGGTCGCCATTGACTCAACTCCCTGGTTACGCGCGGATCCTCGGGTGAAACATCGAACAACGTAGTCGATGGTTCACGCGCGCCGGAGAGGTTCGCGTCGGGTCACGGCGAAGCGGAAATATTGTTCAGCGGGTCACTCGCCGCGGTAGGTGCCGAAGCTCCAGAGGTTGCCTTCGGGGTCGGCGGCGGTGAACCCGCGCGAGCCGTAGTCCTCGTCGCGCAGCTCGCGGATCACAGTGGCGCCCGCGGCCGTTGCGCGGGCGTACAGGGCGTCGGGTTCGTCGGTGACCAGGTAGAGCGAGGCCACTCCGGCGGGGCGGGTGCCGAACGGGCTGTCGTCGCGGCCGGTGGAGCCGAACATGATGCCGCCGCCGCCCGGCCAGCGCAGCTCGCCGTGCTCGACGACCGACGGGTCGTTCTCGCGGGCATACACTGCGACCCGCTCGAAGCCGAAGGCGGCGGTGAGGAAGTCGACCATGGCGCGCGCGTCGTCGAAGGCGAGGACCGGCCAGACGATCGCGGTGGTGTCGGTTGGTGTAGTCATAGCCCTCAGCCCCGCGCCTCCTCGGCGTTCGGGTCTTGGACGGATGGAATCTCCTCCGCCAGCCAGGTGGTGGGCGCGCATCCGGCCAGCTCGGCGAAGTCGCGATTCAGGTGCGCCTGATCGAAATAGCCGCACGCGGCGGCGACCTGGGCGATCGAGACATAGGACGGGGTGTTGGCCAGCATCCGCCGCGCCCGCTCGAAGCGGATGATCCGCGCCGCCAGTTTGGGGCTCGCCCCGAACTCGGCACTGAACTTGCGGGCGAGGTGCTGGCGGCTCCAGCCGATCCGCTCGGCCAGCGGGGTGATCTCGCAGGTGCCGCCGGTGCGGACGAGGGTGCGCCAGGCCCAGGTGAGTTCAGGGCCTGGGGGTTTCCCGTTGCGGGCGGCCGCGGTGAGTGCGGTGTCGCAGGCGGCGAACCGGGCAGGCCAATCCCGTTGTGACTGCACGGCATCGGCCAGTTGGTCACCCAATTGTCTTTGCGCGTCGGAGCATTCGATCGAGGTGTCCCACAGCTCGCGAGCCGGCATGCCGAACAGGACCCGGCTGCCGAGCGGCGTCAGCTCGATCGCGACGCCCTCCTGGAATCCGGTGTGCGCGATCATCGCCGGGCTCGCCTGGAGCCCACTCAACACGCATCGGTAGCTGCCGGGAGTCTGTGTCGGGTCGGTGTGCGCGACGACGTCGATCGGCGGTCCGACGGCGACGATGAAGGTCATGTGCCGCGACGGCAGGCCACGGTGCAGGCCGGGCGGGTAGCCGGTCATCCGATAGCCGACATAGCGGTCGATGAACGCGGCGAGCAACGGGGCGGGCGCCGCCATGACCACCTCGGAGGTCGCCTCCATACGCGTCACGCTACGCCGCGTGGTGGCCCGCTGACCAGGGGTTGCCACCGTGGGGTCGCGTGCGGAACGCCGAGGCGATGGACCGCGCGCCGAGTGGGGTGATGCACCCGGCTGCGGTTGGCGGCAGATCACGCCGTGCGTCCGGTATCCGCGGTGCAGCCGAATCGGAGTGCGCGGACCCGCGATCGGGGCGCCGCGGTCGCGGGGAAGTGGATCATGCGGCCTGACCCGATCCCGACGGTGGACCGACACGCCGGGCAAGGGCGGGCGGTGTGGTGTGTCCCACGCGTCCGCCATCACGGTGCGGGGTAAATCTGCCGTGAAGGTGCTCTCCGCACCGCCGGAGCGGCGGTGAGATTTCGCACTCACCACCCCATGAGCTGTGGTTTCGCCCATTCGGCCGGTTACCGTTGCGCCTTCGCTCAATCTCAGGAGGTGTCATGCGGCGAGTTCGGTACGAGCGCAGCGGTGGTCCGGAGGTGCTCGAGGTCGTCGCGGCCGAGCTGCCGGTGGCCGGGCCTGGTGAGCTGCTGGTGAAGGTCGAGGCGATCGGCGTCACCTTGTCGGCGATCCGGCGGATCAGCGCGCAGGTGCCGCAGGAGTTGCGCGCCGAGGTGGCCGGTGAGGTCGTCGCGGTGGGTGACGGCGTCGACGGGTATGCCCCTGGCTACCGCGTCGTCGGCCTCTGCGCTGACGCCTACGCCGAGTATGTCGTGCTGCCCGCCGATCAGGCGTCCGCGATTCCCGATGGTGCGTCCGCCGTCGACGCCGTCGCCCTGATGCGCAGTGGTCTGGTCGCCCTCGGCGCGCTCGACACCGCCGCGCCGCGGGTCGGTGAGACCGCCCTGGTCACCGCTGCCGCCGGTGGTGTCGGCCACCTCGCCGTTCAATTGGCGCGGGTGCGCGGCGCCGACTGGGTCGTCGCAGCGGTCTCCGACCTGGCCAAGGCTGATTTCGTGCGCGGTCTCGGCGCCGACGAGGTCGTCACCTACGACCGGTTGCGCGACGCCAAGCAGGCCGACTTCAGCCTCGACGGTGTCGGTGGCACCGGTCTCGGCGCCACCCTCGGTGCGCTCGCCGAAGGCGGCCGGGTGGTCACCTACGGCACCGGCGGCGGGCTCATCGACACCGGTGACCTGCTCGCAGGCGGCAAGACGCTCACCGGCTTCCGTATCGGCCGGCTCGCCCAGCGCGACCCCGCCCGCTACGAGGACCTGCGCCAGCAGGTGTGGCAGTTCTATGCCTCCGGTCTGCTGCACCCCGTCGTGCACGCCGAGTTCGCCCTCGACGACGCGGCCGCCGCGCACGCGGTGATCGAACGCCGTGCCAACCAGGGCAAGGTCGTCCTGGTTCCGTGACGACCAGGTTGGACGGTTGATCACCAGGCTGTCACGTCACTATCGGCCGAGTGGAAAACCCATCATGGCCTGGTGATCAACTGTTCAGGTCGGGTACCGCAGGCGCCGACCTGGCCGCTGTGCCCACCGCGTAGACTTCCCTTCTCGTGAGCCTCACCCTCGGAATCGTCGGCCTGCCCAACGTCGGAAAGTCGACGCTGTTCAACGCGCTGACCAAGAACGACGTGCTGGCCGCGAACTACCCGTTCGCGACCATCGAGCCCAACGTCGGCGTGGTCCCGCTGCCCGACCCGCGCCTGGACAAGCTCGCCGAGATCTTCGGTTCCGAGAAGATCATCCCCGCCACCGTGTCGTTCGTCGACATCGCGGGCATCGTGAAGGGCGCCTCCGAAGGCGCGGGCCTCGGCAACAAGTTCCTGGCCAACATCCGCGAGGCCGACGCCATCTGCCAGGTGGTGCGCGTGTTCGCCGACGACGACGTGGTGCACGTCGACGGCCGGGTCGACCCCACCGCCGACATCGAGGTCATCGAGACCGAGCTGATCCTGGCCGACCTGCAGACCCTCGAGAAGGCCATCCCGCGCCTCGAGAAGGAAGCCAAGGTCAAGAAGGACCGCAAGCCGCTGCTCGACGCCGCCAAGACCGCCCAGGAATTCCTCAACGAGGGCACCACCCTGTTCGCCGCGGGCACCAAGATCGACGCCGAACAACTGCGCGAACTCTCCCTGCTCACCGTGAAGCCGTTCCTCTACGTCTTCAACGCCGACGAATCGATCCTCACCGACGAGGCCAAGGTCGCCGAACTGAAGGCCGCCGTCGCCCCCGCCGACGCGGTCTTCCTCGACGCCAAGGTCGAAGCCGAACTCCTCGAACTCGACGACGAGTCCGCCCTCGAACTGCTCGAGTCCATCGGCCAGACCGAACCCGGCCTGCACGCCCTCGCCCGCGCCGGCTTCCACACCCTCGGCCTGCAGACCTACCTCACCGCAGGCCCCAAGGAATCCCGCGCCTGGACCATCCACCAGGGCGACACCGCCCCCAAGGCCGCGGGCGTCATCCACACCGACTTCGAGCGCGGTTTCATCAAGGCCGAACTCGTCGCCTTCGACGACCTGGTCGAGGCGGGTTCCATGGCGGCAGCCAAGGCTGCGGGCAAGGTGCGCATGGAAGGCAAGGACTACGTCATGGCCGACGGCGACGTCGTCGAGTTCCGCTTCAACGTGTAGATCGATCGTCGGACTATCGTCGACGGCATGGCACAGGACTGGCGGGTTGGTCGGGTCGATGACATTCGGTCGCTGATCAAGGCGGCGGAACCGGATGTCGTCGAGGAGATGAAGTGGAAGAAGCCGTCCAATCCGGACGGGGTGCCCACTTTTTCGCTGGACGGGTTGATCTGCACGGTGGAGACGTACAAGGGGAAGGTGAAGATCAACTTCGCCAAGGGGGCCTCGGTGGACGATCCGACGGGGCTGTTCAGCGCGGGTCCGCAGGCCGCGGTGCGACGGTCGATCGATCTGCACGAGGACGACGAGCTCGACCCCGAGGCTTTCAAAGCGCTGATCAACGACGCCGTGCGGGTCAACCGGACGCGGTGAGCCGCAGGACAACTCGGGCAGCGCCTACGGGGTGGCGCCGAGGGTGCCGGCAAGGAACGGCCAGGAGCGTTTCAGGTCGTCCTCCCAGTAGCCCCAGGAGTGGGTGCCGACCGGGCGGTCGTCCAGGGTGGCGGGGATGGACAGGTCGCGGAGGCGGTCGGCGAGGTTGAGGGTGCAGTGGCGGACAGCGGCTTCGATCGGGCCGCCGAAGGCGATCTGGATCGGGAGGGGGATGCGGCCGTCGCGCACACGCGGGTCGGCGGGGGTGTCGTGGGGCGCGGCGGGAATGCCGGTGCCGGTGCTGAGGTAGATCTCGGTGCCGCGCAACCGTTCGGCGTTGAGCAGCGGGTCGTTGGCGCGCCACAGCGGCCCGTTGCGCGGTCCCCACATGTTCTCCACGCTCTGGCCGCCGCCCCAGTTCTCCACGGTGATCCGGACGAACTCCTGCCCGATCGGGTCCGAGGTCTGCGCACATCCGCTGTAGGAGGCGACGCCGCTCCAGAAGCCGGGCTTGGCGATCGCCAGGTTGAGGACCGAAGTGCCGCTCATGGACACGCCGACGGCGGCGCGGGTGCCGTCGGCGCCGAGGTAGTCCTCGATCACCGGCGGCAGTTCCTCGTTGAGGAAGGTTTGCCATTTGTTGCGGCCGAGTGCGGCGTCGTCGCGAACCCAGTCCGTGTAGTACGAGCTGGCGCCGCCGACCGGGGTGACCACGTTGACGTCCTTGCCACGCAGGAAGCTCACCGCATCGGTCTGGGCGTCCCAGCCGCTGCCGTTGGGGCCGCCCTGCGAACCGTTGAGCAGATACATCGTCGGGCGCGGTGTCGAGGCGTCGGCCGCCCGGATGATCTGTAGTTCGACCGCCTTGTCCATGGCGGGGGAGAACACGGTGACGGTCTGCAGCCGGTCGCCGGTGTCGACAGCGGCGACGACGCGGGCCGCGGCCGGTGCCGCGGTGGCGAGCGGTGCCGACCCTATCGCGGTTGCCAGCGCCGCCAGCACTGCCAGGACGGTCGGTCGGAAAGAACGGGTGCGCACAGGTCGAAGCCTCTCGATTGCCGGGTGTGGGAGAAGTTCGGACTGCGCACGCCGCCGGTTTGGTCCCGATCTCGCGCGCACTTTTCGACTACCCGGTCGAGGCGGGTTACCTGGCGGCGGTGAGTTGTGGATGGCAGGCAACAACTACGTGTTGGCCGACGGCGATGTCTGGAGTCGGGTTCACCGTGTAGGCGGCGGCGTTTCGGCTGGTCGGTCGAGTTCCTCGGCGAGGCCGAGGAGGATTCCTTCGGGGCCGCGGACGTAGCAGAGGCGGTAGGCGTCTTCGAAGCGAACCACTTCGTCGCTGACCAGTTCGGCGCCGTGCGCGCGGAGGCGGGTCAAGGTGTCGTCGAGGTCGTCGACAGCGAACATGACGCGCAGGTAGCCAAGGGCGTTCACCGGGGCTCGGCGATGATCGGCGATGACAGCCGGTTCGACGAAGCGGGACAGTTCGAGGCGGCTGTGGCCGTCCGGGGTGCGCAGCATGGCGATCTCGACGCGCTGATCGCCGAGGCCGGTGACGCGTCCGGCCCACTCGCCCGCCACGAAGCCTTGGCCTTCGAGCTCGAGCCCGAGCTCGCGGAAGAACTCGATCGTCGCGGCGAGGTCCTCGACGACGATGCCGACATTGTCCATCCTGACGGTCATGGCGCGAGTCTATGGCCTGCTACCACGTCACGAACAGCCACAGGAAGATGCCCGAGGTCGTCACGGTGCCCACGGCCGCCGAGACCAGGGCGATCCTGAGTCTCGGTAGCGTGACCCAGGCGATGGAGACCAAGCCGACCGTCACCGCGGCAGGGACGAGCCAGGTATCCATCAGCCAGGGCAGCATCCAACCCGTGGCGATCTCGAATTCGAGTACCGCGAGCATGGTTGCCCAGGTGACCAGGTAGCCCGCGACGAACCCGAGCACGATCTGCGCGATGCCGACGGCGATCCGAAACCCGTTGCAGCGCTGTAGCCCCGAGGGCTCGGAAGCTTCCATGGTACTGCCGAGAGTAGCTGGTCGAACTGTTTCCGGTGCGCGGGCGGCAGCTCGGTGTCGGGCCCGCCCACCAGGGTGGGGTTTCGCGCACCCTGCGGGGGGCGGGCTCAGCACTCGGGGACCTGATGACTGCTCGCGATTCGGGGCAGAGTTGATCCTGTTACCCGCACGCGGACCGGAGGCACCGATGTCGATCAGCACAATCGCTCACTCGGCGCAGCGCCGGGTCACGGTGTCGACCTCGGACGGGGTGGAGCTGGTGGTGCGGGAGTACGGTGCGCGGCGGGCGGAGTTGACCGTGGTGCTGATTCATGGGCACTGCTTGCGCACCGAGTCGTGGACCGATGTACGCGACGCGCTGCTGCGGGAACACGCGGGCGCCAAGGTGGTCTGCTACGACCACCGTGGGCACGGGGAGTCCGCGGCCGCGCCGCGGCAGACCTACAACCTGGAGCGGCTCGGTCGTGACCTGCACGAGGTGCTCGACGTGGTCGCCCCGACCGGGCCGGTGGTGCTGGTCGGTCATTCGATGGGTGGCATGACGGTGCTGACCTACGTCAGCGGGTACCAGCACGAGGTGGGCACTCGGATCGTCGGTGTCGGGCTGGTCGCGACGGCGGCGAGCGGGCTGGCCGACGCAGGTTTCGGCAGGCTGCTGCGCAACCCGATCATCTCCGTCTTCCAGGCGGCTGTCCGACGCGCGCCGCGGCTGATGCAGCACGCGAAGATGCTGGCCTGCAAGGTCTTCGCGCCCGTGGTGCGCACGGCCGAGTTCGGCGATCGCACGGTCAGCCCGCGGGTGCTCGCGCTGTCCGAGGCGATGCACAACGCGACGTCGATCGTCACGATGGCCAGTTTCCTGAGCGCCTTCAAGGTCTTCGACCGCACCGACGCGCTGCCCGTGCTGTCGCGAATCCCGACGGTGGTCATGTGCGGAACGGCCGATCTGATGACTCCGCCGTCGCATTCGGTCGCGATGGCCGCCGCGATCGACTACGCCGACCTGGTCCTGGTGGACGGCGCCGGGCACTCGGTGATCATGGAGCAGCCAGGAGAGGTCGCCGGTGCCATCGCGCGGCTGGTCACGCGTGCGAGTGCGGTGGACGGCCGGGGTGAACTGGCCTTCGCGGCGTAGAGCGGCAGCCGAATCGGTGATCATCGCCCGAGGCCGGTGCGAGCGCACGGTGGGCGAACGGCCTCGAGTGGGCTGACAGGGTCGGCGACACGGTCTATCGACATCGAGTGGCGCCCCTCGGCCGGGGTGCTGTCGGCGACGAGCTTCGGCCGAGGGCGAGCCAGCCTACTCCGGCTCGCGACCGGCCGCGAGCACGGCGTACGGGCGGACGTCACCGTCACCGGGACGCCGGGCGTACTCGGCGACGGTGAGACCGACCGCGCCGAGCCGTTCGGACAGGCGTGCGACCGGCCAGCGGTAGGCGGCGGTGACCTTGTGCTCGAACTTCTCTTCCCGCTCGTCGCTGTCGAAGAAACCGAGCACCAAACGCCCACCGGGCACGAGCACCCGGCCGAGCTCGGCGAGGACGCCGGATAGTTCGTCCGGGGTGAAGTGGATCAGCGAGAACCAGGCGAGCAGACCACCGACCGAGGCGTTCGGCCGGTCGATGGCGCGGAGCGAACCGACCCGGAATTCGAGGTGGGGATACCGCGACCGCGCGTGGTCGACGAACTCGGGAACGAGGTCGATGCCGGTGGCGCGCACGCCCGCCCGATGCAGGACCTCGGTGAAATGGCCGGGGCCGCAGCCGAGATCCAGGACCGGGCCCGTGGCCTCGGTGAGGTGGCGCAGGACGAAGGCGGTGTCGTCGGGGGCGAGATCGGCGGGCGAGCCGAACAGCTCGATGTAGCGCTGGTTGACAGCGCGGTAGGCCGAGCGGACCGTGGAGTCTGGCACCCGGTCGACCGTAGCCGCTGTTTGCCGGTCCGGGGACCGGGTAGCCGAGAGGGGAGGCCGTTTTCCCAGGTCATGGACGAAAGGGAGCCGACGATGCCGATGAAACCACTCCGCCGGGTCGCCCGCACACTGCTGGCCACCACCTTCGTGGCGGGCGGTGTGAACGGACTGATGAATCCGAAACCACGTGCCGCGGCGGCCGGTGCCTTGGCCGACCAGGGGCGTGAGCGGTTGCCCGACCCGCTGGCCGCGAAGGTCCCGGACGATCCGAGCCGCCTGGTGCGGGTCAACTCTGCGGCGCAGGTCGCAGGCGGACTGTTGCTGCTCAGTGGGCGAGCGCCCCGCCCGGCCGCCGTGGTGCTCGCCGCGACCGTCGTGCCCGGCACATTGACCGAACAGGACTTCTGGGCCGAGAACGATCCCGACCGCAAGGCGGCCAAGCAGGTCGGCTTCCTCAAGGATCTCGGTTTGCTCGGCGGCCTGCTGATCGCCGCCGCCGACACCGAGGGCAAACCGTCGCTCGGCTGGCGTGGTCGGCGCGCGGTGCACTCCCTCGTCGACCGCGGTCCCACCATGGCCGACCAGGTCCGCGACGAGGGCACCGTGCTGCTCGACGGCGCGAAGGGACAGGGCGCGCACCTGGCCGAGCTCGCCAGAGAACGCGGCCCGCAACTCGGCGAAGCGATCCGCGAACACGGCTCCCACCTGGCCGAGCTCGCCCGGCAGCGGGGTGCGCAGCTGGCTGAGGTGGCGAAGGAGCGTGGCCCGCAGGTGGGTGAGGTTGTGCGGGAGCGGGGTGCGCAGCTGGCTGAGGTGGCGAAGGAGCGTGCGGCCCGGAGGTGAGTGAGGATGCCGTGTGGGAGCACGGGGCTCGTCTGGCTGCGGTGGCGAAGGAGCGAGCCTGCGGAGCCACCGGGCTGACACACTGGCGAAGTCGCCAGTGTGTGGGCTCATACGCCTACCGTGCCGGTTGTCCGGCGGCCGTGATGGCACGCGAAGGCCGGTCCGGGTTGCCGAACGTGGACCGCCTGCGACCCTGGACGTGAGTGCGAACCCGACGGTGCAATGCGGGCCGAGGATGTCTGCGGCGGGTGCGAGGCGGGCCGGGGTTCACCCGGGGAACTCCGGCTGGCCTGCGGTGACAGACAGGTGCTGAACACCACGCCCGGTGCGCACCTGGCGATGGCGTGCGGCGAGTTCGGGAGCGCCGAAACTGCCGACAGCCTGCGCGATTCGGCATCGGCGCCGGGATAGTCGGCGGAGCTGCCCCGAGATTCGCGGTCTGTCCGTGCGCCCGCGCACAGCGGAGAATTGAAACGAGTCGGGGTCTGTAACCGAAGTATTCATCGCGAGCACCGCGCCGCACTGCCAATCGGTGCGAATCGGGCTCGTTGGATACCGATGACGTGAATACTGCGTATTCGGAAAGCTTTTCGAGAGTGGGTCAGTGAAGATGTTGCCAGGTCGTGAAATGCCGAAGTCGTATGCGCTGCGTGCCGCGCTGGTCGGGGTGGCGGTGACGATCGGATTGCTCGGCGCGGCGACACCGGCGGCGGCCATGCCCGGATCCGGTTCGGCGACTGGTTCGGCGGAGGTGGCGACGGGCTCGGCCACCGGTTCGGCGCAGCTGTCGACGGGCTCGGCCAGCGGATCCGCCGGTGGGGCGGAGGCGGCCACCACCTATTTCGGCTGGCAGTCTTCCCAGTTCTTCCAGAGGATGATCCAGCTGCTGCTCATGCCGCCTCGCGTGTAGCCGCTATTTCCAGGCTTTTTCCCACTGTTCGGCGGCCCAGTCGCGCACATTCGGGCTGACCACGATGGCGGGCAGCAGCAGCGCGAAGCCGAGCAGCAGTACGGCGAGCCGCACGTAGACGTAGAGCTCGGCGACCGCGTGTACCAGCGCGGGCAGGACGCAGAGCACGGCGAGCACGACGAGGACGATCGCCGCGAGGTTGCGGCCTGGCCCCGCGATCAGCGCCGCGCTGGTGCCGAAGCACAACCCGAGGACGAGCCCGCCGACGCCGACGAAGTAGTTGTCCCAGGCGAGCCGACGCGGGTGAGCGGACCGTTGAGTGACCACGCGGCGCAGCTTAGCGCGCTCAGACCTCGCGGCGCGGCGGTCTCGGCCACGGGTTGTGCTCGATCTCCTCGACCGAACGGTTGAACTTGCCCATCAGCCTGCTCAGCTCGGCGATGTCGTCGGCGTCCCAGTCCGCGACGACGGTGCCGATACCGGCGGCCCGGTGCTTCTGGTCGGCCGCCAGCGCGGCCAGACCGTCGGCGGTCGCGCGGATCTTGCGGGCCACCCCGCCCTCGGGGTCGGGCACCCGTTCCACCAGGCGCTGTTTCAGCATCGCACCGACCTGGCGGTTGATGGTGGAGATGTCGAGCTGGAACGCCTCGGACAGCTCGCGCAGGCTCAGCGGTTCGCTCAGGCCGAGCCTGGTGAGGATGAGGAACGCGGAGCGATCGAGCTGGAAACCGGGGCGGCGGCGGGTGGTGGTGGGGAAGTGGCGCGCGATGAGGTTCAGCTCGAAGACCAGGCGGCTGAACGCGGTGTCGTCGTCGGGACCGGAATCGGACATGCGCCAACTATGTCGGGTCGATCACTCCGAATTCAAATTGTGTACCATGCACATGCTGTGTACGGTGCATAGTTGTGTCCGTTTCCACCGCCGACGTCACGCCGGCCACCCCAGGAGCCCGCGGTGTCACGCCCGCGGTGCTGATCGCGGTACTGAGCACCGTCGGCGTCGTCGTCTCGCTGATGCAGACGCTGGTCATCCCGATCATCCCGGCACTGCCCACTTTGCTGAACACCTCGGCGGCGAACGCCTCGTGGGTGGTGACCGCGACCCTGCTGGCCGGTGCGGTCTCCACCCCTATCTCGGGCAAGCTCGGCGACATGTTCGGCAAGCGGCTGGTTCTGGTCGCCAACCTCGCCTTCATGATCGTCGGCTCGGTGATCTGCGCGAGCTTCTCCTCGTTGCTGCCCGAGATCGTCGGCCGCTCGCTGCAGGGCGCCGCGATCGGCGCGATCCCGCTCGGGATCAGCATCATGCGCGACGAACTGCCCGCGGCGAAGGTCGGCGGCGCGATGGCGGTGATGAGCGCGACCCTCGGCGTCGGCGGCGCTGTCGGTATGCCGTTCGCCGCGGTGATCGCGCAGAACACGGACTGGCACATGCTGTTCTGGACCGCAGCCGGGCTTGGCATCGCGTGCGCGGCACTGGTTTTGGTCTTCGTGCCGGAGTCGCCGGTGCGCACGCCGTCGCGGTTCGACTTCGGCGGGGCGATCGGGCTGTCGATCGCGCTGCTCACGCTGCTGATCGGAATCACCAAAGGTGCCGACTGGGGGTGGGCGAGCCCGGTGATCCTCGGGCTGTTCGCCGCCTCGCTGATCAGTTTCCTGCTGTGGGGTTTCTACGAACTACGGCAGGCCACACCGCTGGTCGATCTGCGCGTCTCGGCGCGGCCGCGGGTGCTGTTCACCAATCTGGCCTCGATCGCGGTCGGCTTCGCGCTCTACGGCATGTCGCTGACCTTCCCGCAGCTGCTGATGGCGCCCATCGAGACCGGTTACGGCTTCGGGCTATCGATGGTGGCCGCCGGTCTGGCGATGGCGCCGGGCGGGCTGGTGATGATGCTGCTGTCGCCGGTGTCGGCGCGGCTGTCGGCGAAGAAGGGGCCCAAGCTGACTCTGATCGTCGGGTCGGCGGTGATCGGCCTCGGCTACCTGTTCGCGCTGGTGCTGATGGACAGTGTCTGGCAGATCGTGGTGGCCGGGGTGATCGTGGCGGGCGGTGTCGGCCTCGCCTACGCCGCCATGCCCGCCCTGATCATGGGCGCCGTGCCGATCACCGAGACCGCAGCCGCCAACGGGCTGAACTCGCTGATGCGTTCGGTCGGCACCTCCACCTCGGCCGCGGTGATGGGTGTGGTGCTCGCGCATATGACGATGCAGCTCGGCCCGCACACGCTGCCATCGCGCGCGGGGTTCCACACCGCGTTCCTCATCGCGATCGCCGGCGCCGTGGCTGCTATCGCGCTCACCCTGTGCATCCCGGCCCGTAAGGCCGACTAGACCTGGGCCGGGGCGTACACCACCAGTGACCACGCCCGGCGCGGGATCAGGGCGGCGCCGAGCGAGTGCACCGTCATCGCGGTCGTCGCACCGGTCCGCGGATCGCGGAAGTGCATCACCGGGTCGTCGATGGTGGTGGGCGCGGCCGGGTCGGTGGTCCAGAACTTTGCCCATTCGGGGGCGCGCGCACAGGTGTCGACGATCTCGTCGATGCGTTGCTCGGTGGCGAGGCCGGGGCCCATGATCCTGAAGCCGTACACGCACATGTGGACCTGCTGTTCCCAGTCGATCAGCGCGATCCTGGCGCGCGGATCGAGCAGCATCCACTCCAGCATCGACATGCCGGTGTCGAGGCCGGGAAACAGCGACCGCCATGCGGCATTGGTGGCGACCACATCGAAGGTCGGATGCATCTGCAGGCTCGCCGGATGGGTGATCCCGTCGAGCAGCACCCTGTCGGCAGGACGCACCAGCGGACCGGCGCCCGGATCGTAGCGGCTGCTGATAGCCAGCGAGATCAGATGGTCGCGCATCACCTCGGGCACGGTCAGCGCGTCGAACAGCGCGGTCAGCGCTTCCAGCGTCGGGGCGCGGGTGCCCTGCTCGATCTTCTGGATGAGACCGGGCGAGATCCCCGCCGCGGCGCTGAGCGCGGCCCTGGTCATGCCCGCCGATTCACGGCGTTCACGCAGGTAGCCGGCGATCGGTGGATTCGGGTTCTGCACGTCGCGATGATCCTCCTTACGGTGGGTGGGGGGCAATGGTCAGGCCGCCGGTTTCGGCACCATGGCGACCAGCGACCAGGTCCGCCGGGGCAACCCGAAATCCAGATTGTGCAGTGCCAGCGCGATCGGCTCGCCGGTGTCGACGTGGCGGACCAGCAGCTCGGGGCTGTCGATGCCGTACGGCGGGGCGGGCTCGGTGGTCCACAGCCGCTCCCACTCCGGTGCGCGGGAGCACGACGCGACGAGCTCGTCGATCCGGGCCTGTGGCACCACGCCGGGGCCGATCACCCGGAAGCTGTAGACGCTGGCATGGATCTGCCGTTCCCATTCCACGACCACCCGACGGGCCGCCGGATCGAGCAGCATCCATTCCAGCAGTGTGGTGCCGGGCAGCAGGCCGGGGAACTGCCGTGCCCACGGGGCGTTGACCGCGAGTACGTCGAAAGTGGGGAACGATTGCAGGCTGGCCGGATACGCGAAGCCGTCGAGCAGCAGTTGTTCGGTCTCCGGGATCGGTACTCGCGGTGGTGCGGGTTTGTCGTAGCGGGGAGCGAGCGACAGCGACACCAGATGATCGCGGAACGGTTCGGGAATCTGCAAGGCGTCGCACAGCGCGGTCAGTGCCTCCAGTGTGGGGGACCGGGTGCCCTGTTCGATCTTCTGGATGAGCCCGGCGGAAATCCCGGCCACCGCGCTGAGGCCGGACCTGGTCAGGCCCAGCGACTCCCGGCGCTCGCGCAGGTAGCGGGCGATCGGCGCATGCGGATCCTCCACGGCACGCTCCTCGGTCACAGCACTGGGACAAATTGGGACAGTCGTCTAGCTTGACCGACAGTAAAGCCTTAGCAAAGATTTTCACAGCCGGGCGGGAGGCCGCGCGGCTGTCGAATCGGTGCGGAAACAGCGCTCGCGAGCCGCTCGTCGTGCCGATCGGGTCGGTGTGTTCCGGAGCGGAGCGTGTTCGATACCACGTCCGCGCCTGTGGTGCGTGGACGTCGCCGGAGGGGACGGCACGCACCTCGAGTGCGCGCCGAGAGCGCGGTAGCGAGCCGACGCCCGGGTGGCGCAGGGGTCTATCCGGTAGTCGTGCTCCCACCCGGCCCGCTCCGGAGCACACTGGTCCCGACATCGGGGAACCAGGCAGGCTTCCGATTCGTCTTAGAAGACAGAAGACGAATCGAAAGCAGGGGGGCGATGACACAGATTCGGACCGCGCGCACCGGCAGACTCGGGCGCTTGGCGCTGGGCATTTCGGGCATTCTCGCGGCGACGGCGGTGGTCGTCGTCGGGTTCGTGTGGTGGCAGCACGACTGGGGCGAGCCGTTCCCCGCGCTGGACACCGAGCGTCTCGACGAGCAGCAGCTGGCCCTGGTCGAGGTGCTGCGCCGCGAATACGAGCGCCCCGGCGACGGACCCAAGTACGCCGAAGGCGTCGAGGAGGCCTGGTGCGCCGATTTCGTCAGCTGGACCATGCGCGAGGCGGGACGACCGCTGGCCAATCCGAATTCCGGGTCGTGGCGCATCCCTGGCGTCTACACGCTGACCGAGTACTACCAGGGCGTCGGCCGGTTCACGCCCGGCGATGTCGGGTACCGGCCCCGGCTCGGCGACGTGGTGCTCTACGGCCCGTCGAGCCCACTCGGCCAGCACACCAATATCGTGCTGAAGGCCGACGGCGACGAGCTCACCACCATCGGCGGCAACGAAATGGGCGCGGTGCGGGTGCGCACCATCCGGTTGTCCGAGACCGCTGATCTGGTCGGATTCGGCCGCTTCTGAAATCGATTGTCGCTCAAGACAACTGATCCAGTCCTGGACGGCGGTACCACGCGGATACCCGTACCATGGGAGGCGGTGGCGCCCGGCAGCGCCCCGGCCGGGTCCCGTCCTGTTTTCCCCTCATCGGCAGGACGGGACGCTGTGCCGAATGAAGCCGGTACCGTCGGTAACGTACCGTGTGCGATGTGCGCGCGAAGGTGACCGAGGAGGCACGGCAGAGCCCGATGTGGATCGAGTACGCCGATTTCGGGGAGCGTTTCGTCACCTACGCGGTCACCGAGCAGCGCATCGCCACGGCGGTCGCCGGTATGACCGGACGTGGCGTGCAGATCGGGCCGTTCTCGCTCGGTCCCGCCGGACTGGCCGGATTCGTCGCCGAGGGCACCCTCGGTACCCCGGTGGTCACCCGCAACCCCGGTGACGCGCTCGCCTTCGAGGTGCGGATTCCGCTCACCCTGGCGGTGAAGCTCACGCTCGGTGGCCGCAAACTGAGGCTGGCCGCGGTGGTCGAGATCGGGTTGACGCTGCACGCCCGCACCGCCGAACCGCTGCTGGTGGTGATCGATGTGGCCCCGGTGACCGCGAAGGACGTGAGCTTCACGCTGCGCGCCGAGGCCATCGACACCGCGTGGGAGATGCTGCTCGACCCGATCGCCGGGCTGGTGCAGCGTGAGGTGGCCAACCGGGTCAACGCCATCGTCGGCGACCCGAAGGTGCGCTCCGCGCGCGTCTTCGACATCGAGGCGATCCTGGACGGCTACCGTTCGCCGCACCGCAACGACTCCGTCTTCGAGTGGATCGACTTCCGCGAGTTCGGGCTGCGGTTCTTCACCCGGATCGTCACCGCCGACCGGGTACGCGAGGTGGTCGGGCAGATGGCGGGTAGCCAGATCGCGATCGGTCCGCTCGCCGAGGGCCCGCGCGGCGCGGCCAAGGTGACCGTGCGCGGCGCCATCGAAGAGCCGGTTGTCACCGATCGTGGCATGGGTGCGGCCGGGGCGCCGAGGGTGTTCGACATGGTTCTGCCGGTCGGGCTCGACATCACCGTCGACGTGCTCAAGGCCAATCACTACCGCGCCGACCTGCGGATTCCGCTGGTACTCACCGCCAGGGCGGCCGAGCCGCTGCAGATCGTGATCGAGGTGCCGCCGCCTGCGCTCGAGGACATCTCCCTGGAATTCACGGCCAAGGGCCTGCGCGCGGCGACGCTGGCGAAGCTGGCCGGGATCAGGAGACAGGTGATGGCGCAGGTTGTCGCCGTGGTCAGTACGGAGCTCGCCGACCCGACCGGCCGCACCATCGACGTCGGCGCGGCGATCGACGGCGCCACCTGAGACCCTGTGTGACTGCTGGGGCCGATGTGATGATTGGTTCTGGCGGTTCTCCTGTGGTTGTGGTGCAATGAGTGAACGTTCGAGGCTCCCGGCGCGCGGGATTCGGGGAAGGCGCGCCGGGCACGCTGCCGGTTGAAGGTCGGGTTGCGCGAAGGAGTCCTGCGATGCGTTCTGTTCCGGTGACCAGGCGCGAATTCTTCGGATTCGCCGCCGCGGCGGCCACGGTCGGGCTCGGGTTGTCCGCCGCACCCGCCGCCGCCACCTCCTTCGGGACCCTGGTCGACTACTCGGCGGGTGTCCCGGCACCCGCCGCGATCAAAGCAGCGGGTCATATCGGGGTGATCAGGTACGTCTCCGATCGCCGCCCCGGCGCCGAGTGGATGCTCGGCAAGCCGCTGCGGGCGGCAGAGGCCGACGAGCTGTGGGCACACGGTCTGTCGATCGTGTCGAACTACCAGTTCGGCAAGGGCCCGACGGCCGACTGGCGGGGCGGACTGGAAGGCGGAAAGCAGCACGCCGAACGCGGCTGGGAACTGCACAAGGCGGCCGGCGGGCCCGATACGGCCCCGATCTACGCCTCCATCGACGACAATCCGAGCGAGCAGGAGTTCGACGAGCTCATCGCGCCCTACATCCGTGGTTGGGAGTCGGTGCTCGGCCCGGATCTCGTCGGCATCTACGCCAATACCCCGACCATCGACCGCGCCGTCGCCGCCGGCCTCGGTTCCTGGTTCTGGCAGCACGATTGGGGCACACCGGAGGGCTATGTGCACTCCGGTGCGCACCTGCATCAGTTCGAGATCGACGAGCGCGCCATCGACGGCATCGGGGTCGACCTCAACCGGGCACTGACCGAGGACTACGGCCAGTGGTGACGGGCTAGGTCTGGCAGTGGCAGGTCGTCGCGACGCGCAGCTCCGGCTCGTCGTCCGGGACGACCCGCAGATTCGGCCTGCCCTCCGGCTCGGCGCACACGCCGCGCCACGACAGCAGGGACCAGCGTGACAGGCCGGACAGCGCCGACCCGAGGCTCGCGAACGAGCCGGAGGAGATCAGCGAACCGAACGACCCGACCGAGCCGATCGACAGCACCGAGCCCACGCTGCCGATCGAGAGCACGGAGTAGGCCGAGCCGATCGACAGAATCGAGCCCTCGGACCGATAGGACAGGATGGACCGACCCGAGTGCCTGCTCCGGATCGACCGACTGTCCCGGCGTGAAACTCCTGTGGTCGCCATGGTTCTCGGTCTACCACATCGCGGTGCCGGCGGGAACCCGTCTCGACGACAAGAGCCCGGTCCATGCCCTCGTGGGCCGGACCGGGCTCGAATCGGCGATGTTCTAGACGGTGAAGAAGCCGAGGGTCGGCAGGAAGTTGCAGGTGCGCGGGGCGGCGCCCTCGGCCTGCGTGGTCAACGAACCCGAGACCACGGCGACGACCCGGCCGTGACCGGTGTCGGCGATGGCCGAGAGGGTGGCCGGACCGCCCGGGTTGATCTTGGCTTCGTCGGTCAGCGTCTGCACCGCCGAGCGGCGGGTATCGAGGTTGAGCCACTGCACCGTCATCGGCGGGTTCTGTTCGGCGGTCGGTGCTTTGGTGCCGAGCGCGGTGAACACGAAACCGGCCTGACCGGCGGCGGGTCCGGGCGGGGGCAGTTGCGCGGGCCCTGGAACGGCCAGCGCGGTCCCGACCGAGTCGGCACCGTCGCCGATGCAGCCCTTGCCGATGGTCGGGTAGAGGAACTGGGCGATGACCGGGCCGTCCTCCGGGATGTCGGGGCCACCGCCGCCGCTGCCGTCGAGGAAGGCGATGATCCGCTCCAGCGTGGCCTTGATGGCGGGCGGCAGGTTCAGGGTGGCCAGCAGCGCGCGCGCCTGATCGAGCAGCGCGGTCTGCGGACTCGCGATGTCGGCGTGGCCGGCGATCAGGCCGGTGACGGCAGGGGCGAAGGCAGCGAGCGCGTCGACGGGGACGCCCTCCGGCACCATCGGCACGCTGATCGGCGCGGCCTGCGGCGCGGGCGCGGCGACGGTCGACGCGGGCGCGATGAGCATGGCGCTTGCCGCAATGGCGAAGGCGGTCGTTGCGATCCGCGATCCTCGGCTACGAAGCACTTGTCCAGCCGTCCTTACCTCGGTGTGCCAATGGGGCGAGGGTGTCGAGAGCCCTGCGATGTCGGGGTCACTCTAAGGACATCGTCGCCGTGTTGTACAGCCGCCCGGCCCGTAGCGGGGAACTCCCGCGCGAGCCGTGTTCATCGACGCTAGCCCGCACCGGTGTTACAGCTGGGGATGTTGATGCAAATGTTACCGATGGTGTCGCGCGTCGCCCGGCAACCCGCGCGCGCGGGCGCGGGCGTCCGCACAGCTAAGGTGATCGAAGTACGCGACGTCAACCACGAGACCGAAAGTCCGGCATTGAACCGACACCTCCGCTGGGCGCTGGCGCTGCTCGGATTGTCCGTGCTGGCCAGGCTGGGCTGGATGCTGTTCGCCGAGAACGGGCTCAATGTCGTCGACCTGCACGTCTACGTCGACGGTTCGGCGTCGCTGCTCACCGATCGGCTCTACGACTTCACCTACGCGGAGAAGACGCCGGACTTCCCGCTGCCGTTCACCTACCCGCCGTTCGCGGCGCTGGTCTTCTTCCCGCTGCACTATCTGCCGTTTCCCGCGGTGGCGGTGGGCTGGATGCTGGCCACCGTCGCCGCGCTCTACGGCGTGATCAGGATCAGTTTCGAACTGCTGCTCGGCTCCGAGCGGGCCGAGCGCACGCCGTGGATCACCGCGGCCGTCGGCTGGACAGCGCTCGGGATCTGGCTGGAGCCGGTACGCACCACCATCGACTACGGCCAGGTCAACGTGTTCCTGGTCTTCGGGGCGATGCTGGCGGTGCGCAGCGCGCGCTGGTGGATCTCGGGCACGCTGGTCGGCGTGATCGCGGGCATCAAGCTGACCCCCGCGATCACCGGCCTCTACTTCGTCGCTCGCCGCCGCTGGGCGACGGTGCTGTGGTCGGCGGCGGCGTTCGGGCTGACGGTGGCGGTGAGCTTTCTCATCAATGCCGGCGAGGCGAAGCGCTACTTCGGCACGCTGCTCGGTGACGCCGACCGGATCGGGCCGGTGGGTTCGGTCTGGAACCAGTCGCTGCGCGGCGCGCTGAGCCGGATCCTCGGCTACGACGTGCAATCGGGGCCGTGGTGGATCGCGGCCGTCGGGCTGACGGCGGTGCTCGCGTTCCTGGCTTGGCGCACGCTCGGTCCCGGCGACCGGCTCGGCACCCTGGTCCTGGTGCAGTTGTTCGGCCTGATGATCTCGCCCATCTCCTGGTCGCATCACTGGGTCTGGCTGATCCCGACGGTGCTGTGGCTGCTCTACGGGCCGCTGCGGGCCGAGCGCATCGCGCGGCTGATCGCGGGCTTCTGGGTGCTGACGATGCTGGTCGGCGTGCCGTGGGTGCTGTCGTTCGCGCAGCCGACGATCTGGACGATCCCGCGGCCGTGGCCGCTGGCCTGGCTCGGCGCGGTCGACGTGCTCGGGGTGTTCTTCCTGCTCGGCTGGCTGGTCTGGCGCGGACGCGAGACCCTGCGTGCCCAGGCGCGCGGCCTCGTCGGCGGGCGCGATGTCGAGGTCGCGGCCTGAGCCTCAGGCGAGGATCGTGTCGATGTGATGCGCCATCGCCGTGTCCAGCGCGGTGAGTCCACCCGCCGAATGCGTGCTGAGCGTGAATCGCACGGTGCGCCAGCGGATATCGATGTCGGGATGGTGGTCGGCCTCCTCGGCGGCGTGCGCGACCTTGCGGACGAGTTCGATGCCGTCGAGGAACGAGGGCGCCTCGACCGTGCGGGTGATGGCGTCTCCGTCGCGCGACCATTCCGGCAGCGTGGCCAGCGCGATGGTGATCTCGGGGTCGGCGAGCAGTGCCGGTTTTCCAGTACCCATACCTCGGTTCTACGCCGCGGGCGCGCAGCCCGCATCGCCCGTCGTCGACGCGTTATGCGGCGCGCGCCCGTTTCAATGCTTTATTGAGATCTTTGCCGCACACTCCGGCGGCTTCGGCCTTCTTCATCCGCATGATCACGACGGGGCATTTGAAGCACCGCGTCTTCTTTCTGCAGCACTTTTTCTTCGGCTTCAGGCTGGACACCTTCTTCGCCTTCACCTTGCCCATAGCAAGTTAGCGTAGCCTAAGTACAAAGCCTGACACGTACGTGCCACCGCGATACCGGTAGGGTGTAACAGGCCGCGATGCCAGTTGAATGCGCGCCAATACACCAACAGCAGGAGGATTGAGGCGTGTCGTCTACACGCGATTTTCGCAACGTCGCCATCGTGGCCCACGTCGACCACGGCAAGACGACGCTGGTCGACGCCATGCTTCGTCAGTCGGGCGCGTTCGCCGAGCGTGCCGAGCTGGTCGACCGGGTGATGGACTCCGGTGACCTGGAGCGCGAGAAGGGCATCACCATTCTCGCCAAGAACACCGCGGTGCATCGGCACCATCCCGACGGTTCCGTCACCGTCATCAACGTGATCGACACCCCCGGCCACGCCGACTTCGGTGGCGAGGTCGAGCGCGGCCTGTCCATGGTCGACGGTGTCGTGCTGCTGGTCGACGCGTCCGAGGGCCCGCTGCCGCAGACCCGGTTCGTGCTGCGCAAGGCGCTCTCGGCCAAGCTGCCGGTGATCCTGGTCGTCAACAAGACCGACCGCCCGGACGCGCGCATCGAAGAGGTCGTCGAGGAATCGCACGACCTGCTGCTCGACCTGGCGTCGGATCTCGACGACGAGGCCGCCGAAGCCGCCGAGCTGGCACTGGACCTGCCGGTCCTCTACGCCTCCGGCCGCGAGGGCAAGGCCTCCAAGGAGCGCCCCGAGAACGGTCAGGCGCCCGACGCCGAGAACCTCGACGCCCTGTTCGACGTGCTGCTCAACAACATCCCGGCGCCCAAGGGCAACCCGGAGGCGCCGCTGCAGGCCCACGTCACCAACCTCGACGCCTCGGCGTTCCTCGGCAGGCTCGCCCTGGTCCGCATCCACAACGGCGAGCTGCGCAAGGGCCAGAACGTCACCTGGATCAACGCCGACGGCGCCAAGCAGGTCAAGATCACCGAGCTGCTGCAGACCATCGGTGTCGAGCGGCAGCCCGGTGAGGTCGCCGTCGCCGGTGACATCGTGGCCATCGCCGGTATCCCGGACATCATGATCGGCGACACCCTCGCCGATATCGACAACCCGGTCGCGCTGCCGCGCATCTCCGTCGACGAGCCCGCCATTTCGGTGGTCATCGGCACCAACACCTCGCCGCTGGTCGGCCGGGTGCAGGGCCACAAGCTGACCGCCCGCATGGTGAAGTCGCGCCTGGACTCCGAGCTGATCGGCAACGTGTCGCTGCGGGTGCTCGACATCGGCCGCCCCGACGCCTGGGAGGTGCAGGGCCGCGGCGAGCTGGCGCTGGCCATCCTGGTCGAGCAGATGCGCCGCGAGGGCTTCGAGCTCACCGTCGGCAAGCCGCAGGTGGTCACCAAGACCGTCGACGGCAAGGTGCACGAGCCCTTCGAAGAGCTCACCATCGACTGCCCCGACGAATACCTGGGCGCGATCACCCAGCTGCTGGCCGCCCGCAAGGGCAAGATGGTGCAGATGAGCAACCACGCCGCCGGCTGGGTGCGCATGGAGTTCATCGTCCCCTCGCGTGGCCTGATCGGCTTCCGCACGGTGTTCCTCACCGAGACCCGCGGCACCGGCATCGCCAACGCCGTCTCGCACGGCTACGCGCCGTGGGCCGGTGAGATCCGCGCCCGCCACACCGGTTCGCTGGTGTCGGACCGCGCTGGCTCGGTCACCCCGTTCGCGATGATCCAGCTGGCCGACCGCGGTCAGTTCTTCGTCGAGCCGGGCGCCGACACCTACGAGGGCATGGTCGTCGGCATCAACCCGCGCGCCGAGGATCTCGACATCAACGTCACCCGCGAGAAGAAGCTGACCAATATGCGCAGCGCGACCGCCGACGTGATGGAGACCCTGGCCAAGCCGCTGGCCCTGGATCTCGAACTGGCCATGGAGTTCTGCGCCGCCGACGAGTGCGTCGAGGTCACCCCCGAGGTGGTCCGCGTGCGCAAGGTGGTGCTCGGCGCGAACGAGCGTGCCCGCGAGCTGTCCCGCCGCAAGGCGCGCGACCGCGCGGTGAGCAACTCTTGATCGAGTGCTCCAGGAGTGGGACGGTGCTTCGGTACCGTCCCACTGTCGTTTCCACGGAGTCCGGTGCCGGGCTCCGCAAAGATGGGCGAGGTAGGGTGCCAGAGTGAGCTCGGGGGTCAGACGCGCGACGTGGCGCGTGGCGGTGATGGCGATGACGGCCTCGGTGGCGGTGATCGCCGGCTGCACCGCGAATCCGCCCCCGCCGATCGAGAGCACCGATTCGCCCAAGACCACCCAGGCCAAACCAGGCAAGAACACCGTGGTGGTGGCGATCGACGACATCGGGATCGGGTTCAATCCGCATCTGCGCTCGGACCAGTCGCCCGCGACCAACGCGGTGAGTTCGATGGTGCTGCCGAGCCCGTTCCGGCCGGTGCCCAATCCGGCGCTGCCCGGCGTGGTCGACCGGGTGCCCGATACCGCGCTGATCGAATCGGCGGAGGTGACCGCCGAGCAGCCGTTCACCATCACCTACACCCTGCGCAATCAGGCCAATTGGTCCGACGGCGCACCGATCGCCGCCGAGGACTTCCGGTTCCTGTGGCAGCAGATGACCACGCAGCCCGGGGTGATCGACCCGGCGGGCTACCGGCTGATCACCGATGTGGCGTCCTCCGACGGCGGCAAGACGGTCACCGTGACGCTGCGCCAGCCGTATCCGGCCTGGCGGGAACTGTTCGCGAATCTGCTGCCATCGCATCTGGTGAAGGATTCGCCGGGTGGGTTCACCAGCGGCCTGGTCGACCGGATTCCGGTGTCGGGCGGCAGCTTCACGATCAAATCGGTGGATCGCGGCCGCGACGAGATCCTGCTCGAACGCAACGACCGCTTCTGGGGTACCCCGGCCGCGCCGGATCAGATCCTGTTGCGCCGCGGCGGCACCGCCTCGCAGCTGGCCGAATCGCTGCGCTCCGGTGACGCGCAGATGGCGCTGGTGCACGGCGGCGTCGCGACCCAGGCGCAGCTGGCCGCGATCCCCTCGGTGCGGACCACGATCATGCCGCAGGCGCGTGAACTGCAACTGGCGCTCAACGGCCGCTCCGGCGATCTGACCGACCCGAGGGTGCGCAAGGCAGTGCTCGCGCTGCTCGACCCCGCGCTGCTCGCCACGGTCGGCGCGCAGACCGGCGGCTGGGTGGAACCCGCGCTCGCTCAGGTGCTTCCGCCGTCGAGTCCGGGGTATGTGCCGACCGCGCCGCCGCGCCTGCCCGCCGACGACGCCTTCGCCCTGCTCGCCGAGGCCGGTTTCGGCCGCGCGCCCGAGGAGCCCGCGACCGGCTCGCCGACCTCGCCGGCACCGCAGCCTCGGTCGGTCGCTCGTGCGGGCAAGGGCCTGTCGGTGCGGATCGGCGCGGTCGCCGACGACGCGACCGCGCTGGCCGTCGCCAATACCGCGGCCGACCAATTGCGCAGTGCCGGTATCGATGCCACGGTGCGCGGACTGCCCGCCGACGAGCTCTACGGCACCGAGCTCACCGAATCGCGGATCGACGCCATCGTCGGCTGGGAGCTGGCCGGTGACGATCCGGCCACCGTGCTCGCCTCCCGCTACGGCTGTCCACCGCCGGAACTGCCCGACGCCGAGGACGCCGTGGCCGCTGCCGCCGAGGCGTATCGCCAGGCGCCCAGCAATATCGGCGGCGTGTGCGATCCAGGCCTGCAACCCTCGATCGACGAGGCGTTGCGCGGGATCGACGTGCCCCGCGTGCTGGCCGAGGCCGAACCGCGGCTGTGGGAGCTGGCCACCGTGCTGCCGATCATGCAGGACAATGTGGTCGCGGCGGCGGGGCCGCGCGTCGACGGTGTCTCGCTGTCGGGCACCATCCAGGTCGGTGTCTTCGCCGACTCGGCGCAATGGCGGAGGATTCCGTGACGCGACACGGCGGGCTGCTGCTGGTGCACGCCCACCCCGACGACGAAACCCTCACCACCGGCGGCACCATCGCGCACTACCGCCGTCGTGGAGTTCCGGTGACCGTGGTGACCTGCACGCTCGGCGAGGAAGGTGAGGTGATCGGCGACCGCTGGGCCGGGCTGATCGCCGCCGGCGCCGACCAGCTGGGCGGTTACCGCATCGCCGAACTCACCGCCGCGCTGGCCGCCTTGGACGCGGGCGAGCCGCATTTCCTCGGCGGCGCGGGCCGCTGGCGTGACTCGGGGATGGCAGGCACGCCGTCGGCCGAAAATCCACGGGCCTTCGTGAATTCTGGTGCCGCCGCGGTCGATGCCCTCGTCGCGGTGCTGCTGGAGCGACGCCCCGAGGTGGTGGTGACCTACGATCCGCGCGGCGGCTACGGGCATCCGGACCACATCCGCGCGCACGAGATCACCACCGAAGCCGTGGCGGCCGCCGCCGAACAGGGCTGGGATGTGCCCAAGTTCTACTGGACCGTCACCGACGGCGACCTGCTGCGCCAGCACACCGCCGCGCTGGCCCGACGCACCGTCGAC
Source organism: Nocardia rhizosphaerae (assembly GCF_042650365.1). NCBI lineage: Bacteria > Bacillati > Actinomycetota > Actinomycetes > Mycobacteriales > Nocardiaceae > Nocardia > Nocardia rhizosphaerae. Next base: position 393,069 of record NZ_JBHSBA010000005.1, on the reverse strand, counting down.
GGGCTGCCCGGCGCGCTGCCCGCGGGGTGGCGGTTGCCCGCCGAGCCGGAACTGGCGGCCATGTCGACCGGCGGGGTCACCACCGTGGTCGATGTCTCCGACGTGCTCACCGCCAAGCGCGCCGCGATGCGCGCGCACGCCACCCAGATCACCGTGGCGCCCAGCGGCCGGGAGTTCGCGCTGTCCAACAACATCGCGTTGCCGGTGCTGCCGGAGGAACACTTCACCCTGGTGCGCGGCACGCGAGGCCACGTCGGCCCGGACGGATTCGAACACGATCTGTTCGCCGGGCTCGGCCCCAGCCGGGCGGGTGGGTCCGGCGCGGCCGAATAGACTCGCCGCATGGTGACCGACTCCGATCAGCCCGCGCCGACCGCCGCCCTACCGAAACCGGTGCTGCGGGCCGGGTTCGAGCCGGTCGTCACGAGCCTGATCGTGCTGCTGTTGCTGGTCGACGCGCTCATCACGCTGGTGTTCGAGGTGATGTTCCTGCCGCTCTATCTCGGTGCGCTCGCGCTGCCGGTGTCGGCGTTGCTCGCGGCGCCGATCAATGTCGCCCTCGTCCGCGGCATGGCGACGGTGACCGACCGGCTGGCGTTCATGTTCGCCCCGATCGTGGTGTGGGTCTTCGGTTTTCTGGTGTGCGCCACCCGCGGTCCCGGTGGCGACGTGCTGCTCGGCGGCGACGGGCGCACGCTGCTGTTGCTCGCCTGCGGCGTGCTCGCCCCGGCGGGCTACCTCTACTTTCGCGCCAATTCCGCCGGGGTGGCGCGGCCGTACTGAGGCCGATCAGCCACGGCGGGTCTGCGCACCGTCGAGGATCAGGTCGATGGCCTGGCTGAAGGGTTCGAGTACCCCGTTCGCGGCTTCGGCCACCACCTGCGGCCGCTGCGAGACATAGCGGCGGTGCAGCCGCGGGTAGGCGATCGACGCGGCGGCGCTGATGGTCATGACCTGCTCGGCCCACTGATCGGCGGGCAGACCGCTGCGCGCGACCGTTGTCACCATGGCGGCCTCGTTGGCCGAGGAGCCGACGATGAACCGCAACAGCGTAGTGGTGGTGACGTCGACGAGCGCGTCGGCGAAGCCGCCCGCCTCCACGATGGCCAGCATGGTGTCGGTCAGCCGCATCATGTTCGGGCCGAGGTAATGGAGCGCCGCGTTGCCGAACACGATGGTGATCCACGGATGCGCCAGCAGTGTCGCGCGGATTCCGTCGGCGTGTTCGTGTACCTGTGCGCGCCAGCGCGCCGGATCGGGTTCGGGGTTCGGCACCTCGCCCATCACCTGGTCGACGGCCAGTTCGAGCAGTTCGTCCTTGTTCGCCACGTGGGTGTAGAGCGAGGTCGCGCCCGCCCCGAGCCGGGCACCGAGCTTGCGCATGCTCAGCGCGTCGAAGCCTTCCGCGTCGAGCAGGGCGATCGCCTCGGCCACGATCTGGTCCCGGCTCAGCGCTGGCTGGTCGCGTCGTTCGCGTACGGGCCTGGTCCACACCGATGCGATTTCCATCCGGTGCCTCCCTCCGGTGACGTGTCCGCCCAGCATAACTCCCGCCTGAACAGTGTTCGGTGACCGAACAGTGTTCCGCGCGCCGCCGGATCCGGCGAACACCCGCTCGCGGTCGGTTCCTCGGCGGTCCGGTCAGCGGCTGCCTTGGAGGCCGGGGGAGACGGCCTCGATCATGGCGACCGCCTGCTCGTACGGGATGTCGTCCACCAGGTAGGCCTTCTTGCCCGCGGCGGTCGCCGCGACGACCGAGGCCAGCCCGGCTCGCCGCTGCCAGAACGTGCGGCGAATGGTCCAGCCGATGATGCCCGGCGATTCCAGGCAGTCGCGATTGCGGTCGAGGCTGCCGCGCCGGGTGATCAGCCAGGTCGGCCCGGTGCTGCCGGGCAGCACCCGATGGCCGAGACTGCGATACCGGTCCTCGGCCAGCGCCGCCATGACCACGGCGAACACCAGGGGAATCGACCACAGCCACACCGGAAGCGGTCCGGCGAGCACCGCGAGCACGACCATCGCCACGACCACCGCGCTCACCGGCCACGCGGCCTTGGTGTAGCGCCGCCGATGCGCGGCCGAGCCGTGCCGGACGAGTGGGATCGTGCCGAGGGTCGCGCCGGTGATCGCCGGGGCCTGCTCCCTGCGACGAACGCCGTCGCCGAACTCGTCCGTCGGTCGCGGCTCGTCGAAGTGGCCCGCTGGGTGTTCGCCGGGTGCGGTGCCCGGTCGCTTGCGGGTGCGCAGCAGTTCGTCGAGGGTGCGTTCGACGGCGGTGCGTGGCGCCTGGGGCAGGATCTTCTGGCGCGGGTTCTCCCCGGTCATGATCATTTCCAGCTGCGCGGCCCGCGCGGCGCGCAGCAGCAGCGGATCATTGAGCGTCGCGCCGCGGAAACGGGCCAGGTCGAGCGTGATCTGCCGGGTGGTGAACAGGCCGTGGCGCAGGTGCAGGGTGGCGCCGTTGTCGAGCACCCGCAGGCCGTACCAGGTGGCGAGGTACTGGGCGCACGCGGCCAGGCTCACCAGCACCACCGAGAACAGTGCGAGCCCGGCGATCACGATCGCCACCACTGGGACGCTGTCGTCGCCGAGGTGCCGCACCGGCGCCGAGTCCGACACCACATCGATCAGCCCGTACTGGGCGCCGAGGCCGGCGATCGGCGCGATCACCGCGAGCCCGGTGAGCGACAGCGGCGCGTAGCGCACCCACGCGGCGCGCCAGTGCCCGATCTCGCGTCCCGACGCGGCGGCGGCGTCGGGCCGCGGAACCCGGTCAGCCGCTGCGGGAGTGGGCGTGCCAGGTGCGATCTGCCCGGTGTGGGAGAGCAGTTCGGCGCGCAGGGCGGGAATCCGGCTGGTTTCGAGCGCGTCGAGCTTGAAGCCCTCCCCCTTCTCGGCCTGGGCGCCGGTGCCGATCTCCAGCACCGCGAGGCCGAGCACCCGGTGCAGCAGATCGGCTTCCACGTCCACCGAGCGGATGCGTGGCCGGGGAACCGAGAGGGTCTTTCGCGCGATGAGCCCGGTGCGCAACCGCACGTGATCGGCATCGATCCGGTACGAAGTGGTGAACCAGCGGGCCATCCCGGCCCCGGCGACCAGCACGATCGGGATCAGGCCCCACAGCGGGTTGCCGCTGGTGGTGCCGAGGATGACCGAACCGAGCAGCACCGGAATGTATTTCACGATCTCGGTCACCGGATACACCAGCAGCATCCGCGGATCGAGCCGCAGCCATTCGTCCTCGGTGGTCACGGGTGCGCTCACCGTCGTGCTCCGTTCGGCACCGACGTCGGCCTGCTCATGTGGCGTCTCCGCGATGCTGCGCGGCGATGGCGGTCAGCCGGGTGACGGTCTGCTCGGCGACCGGCAGGTCGAGCGCGCCGATCTTCACCGCGCCCGCCGAGGAGGCCGTGGTGACGGTGACGGTCGCCAGCCCGAGCAGCCGCTCCAGCGGTCCACGCTCGGTGTCCACCGTCTGGACCCGCGAGATCGGCGCCACCCGCGACTCCTGGTCCAGCCAGCCGACCCGGGTGTACACCGCCTCGTCGGTGACCTCCCACCGGTGCACCGCGTACCGCCACAGCGGCACGACGACCACCCCGAGCACCGCGAGCGCGACCAGCGCCAGCCCGGCGACAACCTGCCAGCCGCGACGCTCACCGTCGAACACCACCCATGCCACCAGCAGGGCGCCCAGGATCAGGATCCCGATGGCGTTCTCCACCGCCCACAGCAGTTTGGCCTTGGAACTCGGACGCCAGGCCGGTTCGGCCAGGATGGTGGAACGCGGCAACGACATGAGGCCATCGTGGCATGCCGGGCCGCCGAGCTCACCCCGCTCGGGAATACACACGGTCGCCGGGAGGGTTGTGGTGGCGACGGGGTGACCACCCGGGGAGCACATTCCGGAAGGAAGTAGCGCATGATCGACGGGGTGACCGACCTTCCGCAGCCGCACGTTCCCCCGCCGCCGCCGACGCCCGCCGCCATGCGCCGGGCGCTGCGCCGCGCCCGCGACGGCGTCACCCTCAACGCCGACGAGGCCACCGTCCTGCTGCACGCCACCGGCGACGACCTCGCCGACCTCTGCGCGAGCGCGGCCAGGGTCCGCGACGCCGGACTCGCCTCGGCGGGGCGACCGGGCACCATCAGCTATTCGCGGAATGTGTTCATCCCGCTCACCAGGCTGTGCCGGGACAAATGCCACTACTGCACCTTCGTCACCGTGCCGGGCAAACTGCGCGCCGAGGGCCACGGCATGTTCCTCGAACCCGACGAGGTGCTCGAGATCGCGAGGGCAGGCGCCGCGCTCGGCTGCAAGGAAGCCCTGTTCACCCTGGGTGACCGGCCGGAGGACCGCTGGCCGGAGGCCGCGCAGTGGCTCGACGAACGCGGCTACGACTCCACCCTCGACTACCTGCGCGCCGTGTCCATCCTCGTGCTGGAGGAGACCGGTCTGCTGCCGCACCTGAATCCGGGCGTGCTGAGCTGGGCCGAGATCGCCAGACTCAAGCCGGTCGCCCAGTCGATGGGCATGATGCTCGAGACCACCGCCACCCGGCTGTTCACCGAGAAGGGGCAGTGCCACTACGGCAGCCCCGACAAGGACCCGGCGGTTCGGTTGCGCGCGATCACCGACGCCGGGCGGCTCTCGGTGCCCTACACCACCGGCATCCTGGTCGGGATCGGCGAGACCCTGGCCGAGCGCGCCGACTCGATCATGGCCATTCGCGCACAGCACCGCGAGTTCGGGCACATCCAGGAGGTGATCGTGCAGAACTTCCGGGCCAAGGACGATACCGCCATGCGCGACACCCCCGATGCCGATGTCGCCGAGTTCCTGGCGACCGTCGCGGTGACCAGGCTGCTGCTCGGCCCCGACGTCCCGGTGCAGGCGCCGCCGAACCTGGTGTCGCACAGCGATTGCCGCGCCCTCATCGACGCGGGCATCGACGACTGGGGCGGGGTGTCACCGGTGACGGTCGACCACGTGAACCCCGAGCGGCCGTGGCCGAACCTGGACACTCTGCGCGAGATCACCGAGTCGGCGGGCTTCACCCTGGTCGAGCGCACCTCCGCGCATCCGAAATACGTGCGGGCAGGCCACCCGTGGATCGACCCGCGCATCGGCGCGCACGTCGCCGCGCTCACCGACCCGGCGACCGGGCTGGCCAGGCCGGACGCGCTGCCGGTCGGCCTGCCCTGGCAGGAGCCGGACGAGTCGTGGGATTCGATGGGCCGCGTCGACCTCAACACCGCCATCGACACCGAGGGCCGAAACACCGAGAGCCGCAGCGATTCCGGGCTCGGCCAGGAGGTGGTCGGTGCCTTCGGCGACTGGGAGACCATCCGCGAACACGCCCGCGATCTGGCCACCACCGCGCCGGAGCGGTTGGATTCCGAGGTGCTCGCAGCCCTGCGCGCCGCCGAGCACGACCCCGCGGGGCTCACCGACGACCAGTACCTCACGCTGGCGACCGCCGACGGGGTGAACCTCGACGCCATCGCGGCACTGGCCGATTCGCTGCGCCAGGCGGTCAACGGTGACGAGGTCACCTATGTGGTGAACCGGAACATCAACTTCACCAACATCTGCTACACCGGCTGCCGATTCTGCGCGTTCGCCCAGCGCAAGGGCGACGCCGACGCGTTCACCCTGAGCACCGACGAGGTCGCCGACCGCGCCTGGGAAGCCCACGTCGACGGCGCCACCGAGATCTGCATGCAGGGCGGCATCGACCCGGAACTGCCCGTCACCGGCTACGCCGACCTGGTCCGCGCGATCAAGCGGCGGGTGCCCGGCATGCATGTGCACGCGTTCAGCCCGATGGAGATCGTCAACGGGGCCTCGCGCGGCGGCCAGAGCATCCACGACTGGCTCTCGGCACTGAAAGAGGCCGGGCTCGACTCGATTCCTGGCACGGCGGCGGAGATCCTCGACGACGAGGTGCGCTGGGTGCTCACCAAGGGCAAGCTGCCCACCTCCGCCTGGATCGAGGTGATCACCACCGCGCACCGGCTCGGTATCCCGTCGAGCTCGACCATGATGTACGGCCACGTCGACAATCCGAAGCACTGGGTGGGGCACCTGCGGGTGCTGCGCGGCATCCAGGACGAGACCGGCGGCTTCACCGAATTCGTCCCGCTGCCGTTCGTGCACCAGAGCGCCCCGCTGTACCTGGCCGGCGCGGCGCGGCCAGGCCCGACCAACCGCGACAACCGCGCGGTGCACGCCCTTGCCCGCATCATGCTGCACGGCCGCATCGACAACATCCAGACCAGCTGGGTCAAGCTCGGCACCGTCGGCACCCAGATGATGCTCACCGGCGGCGCCAACGACCTCGGCGGGACCCTGATGGAGGAGACCATCTCCCGGATGGCGGGCTCGCAGCACGGGTCGGCCAAGACCGTGGCCGAGCTGGCCGAGGTCGCGGCGGGGATCGGTCGGCCGGTGCGTGAGCGCACCACGGTCTACGGCACGGCGCCGGCCAAGCCGGTGGCCCTGCCGCTCACGATCGGTTAGGACGGAGGTGCTCGGGTCGGCGCCCGGTGCGCAGATGGACGTGAACGTGGTCCTGCGCATCGATCCGTTCGGCGCGCAGCACCGCCTTCTTCATCGGCAACAGGTACGTGCCGCGAGCCTTGTCGGGGAACAGGGAGGTGGACCAGGTGGTGCCGCCGACGGTGACGGTGACCGGCACCGCGCCGAAGCCGGGACCGGTGCGCGGGTGGCGATCGGCGATGTCGTCGGCGCACGATTCCGGCAGCGAGACGAAGTGCCACGACCCTGCGTCGTGCAGCCACACCCGCGCGGTGAAATCATAGGCGTCGGAGCTCATGGGCGAAGGCTAGGCCGGGGCACCGACATCGGCGGCGTTGCCGACCTCTATCGGGTGATCGATGGTGTGAGTTAGGGCAGGCTGACCTGGGACTGGGGTGTGGTCTCGGGATAGGGTTTCGGTGGCGGAGTTCCACCGCAGGCAAGGACAGACTAGGAGAACGGCAGTGCCGTACATCATCGCTGAACCGTGCGTTGACGTGAAGGACAAGGCGTGCATCGAGGAATGCCCCGTGGATTGCATCTACGAGGGTGGCCGCATGCTGTACATCCAACCCGACGAGTGCGTTGACTGTGGTGCGTGTGAGCCGGTCTGCCCGGTGGAGGCGATCTTCTACGAGGACGACACCCCGGACCAGTGGAGCGGCTACATCAACGCCAACGTCGACTTCTTCGACGAGCTCGGTTCCCCCGGTGGCGCCACCAAGGTCGGTGTGGTCGACTACGACCCGCCGTTCATCAAGGCGCTGCCGCCCATGGCCGAAGAATGAGGGTCAGCTCGCTGCTGCCCGATTTCCCCTGGGACACGATCGCCGCGGTCAAGGCGAAGGCGGCCGCGCATCCCGGCGGGTTGGTCGACCTGTCGGTCGGCACCCCGGTCGACCCGGTCGACCCGCTGATCCAGGCGGCGCTGAGCTCGGTCGCCGAGGTGCCGGGCTATCCGACCACGCACGGCACGCCTGAGCTGCGTGCCGCCGCCGTCGCCGCGCTGGCGCGGCGGTTCGGGGTCACCGGCGTCGAGGAATCGGCGGTGCTGCCGGTGATCGGCACCAAGGAGCTCATCGCAGGCCTGCCGCGGCTGCTCGGTCTCGGTGCCGACGATCTGGTCGTGATCCCCGAGATCGCGTACCCCACCTATGAGGTCGGCGCCCTGCTCGCCGGTGCCAAGCCGTGGCGCGCCGACGGGCTCACCCAGATCGGGCCGCAGAATCCCGCGCTGATCTTCGTGAACTCGCCATCGAACCCCACCGGCAAGGTGCTCGGGCTCGAACACCTGCGCAAGGTCGTCGCGTTCGCCCGTGAACGCGGCGCCGTGGTGGCCTCCGACGAGTGCTATCTGGGGCTCACCTGGGCCGGCGAGGCGCTGTCGATCCTCGATCCGCGCGTGTGCGACGGCGACCACACCGGTCTGCTGGCGATCCATTCGCTGTCGAAGACCTCGAATCTGGCCAGCTACCGCGCCGGGTTCGTCGCCGGTGACCCGGAACTGGTCGCCGAGCTGCTCGAGGTGCGCAAGCACTCCGGGATGATGCTGCCGCTGCCGATCCAGGCCGCCATGACCGCGGCGCTGACCGACGACGAGCACGAGGCCGCCCAGCGCGAGCGTTACCGCACCCGCCGCGAGATCCTGCGAAAGGCGTTGCAGGAAGCCGGTTTCCGGATCGACTACTCCGATGCGGGCCTGTATCTGTGGGCCACGCGGGGCGAGGCGTGCAGGCACACCCTCGACTGGCTCGCCGAGCGTGGAATCCTCGCCGCCCCCGGCGATTTCTACGGTCCGCGCTCCCCGGAGCACGTCCGCATCGCCCTTACCGCGACCGACGAACGCGTCGCGGCCGCGGCCGAACGGCTGGCCTGAACCCCCGCTTCCGCAAACCCCGGGCACGCGCGTGTCCGGGGTTTCGTTTGTCCGAAACATGTTCGCTTCACTGAATGTCTCGGTATAACAGGTTCTCATTGTAGTCTCGATGAGGAGCCGCTCCGTGCGTGATTTCGTGTATGAAAAGCCAGGTAGTAACCGCTATGCCGGGGGTATCTCCCGCCGCGGGTTCCTGGCTGCAACAGGTTTCATAGTCGGCGTGGCGGCGCTGGGCAGTCGTGCGACGGCGTCGGCGGAGCCCGCGATCGACGGCGCCCAGGTCCCCGCCCTGGTGATCGGCAGCGGCTACGGCGGCGCGGTGGCCGCGCTGCGCCTGGCCCAGGCCGGGGTCGACGTGCTGATCGCCGAGATGGGGATGTCCTGGACCGAGCCCGGCCCCGACGGCGACATCTTCTGCCCGGTACTGAAGCCCGACGGCCGTTCGTACTGGCTGCGCGAGACCACCGATCAGCCGGTGGGCTACTTCATGGGTGGGTCCTACAACAAGGACATCGATCGCTACACCGGCGTGCTCGACTCCGAGAAATTCAGCGGCATCCGTGTCTACCAGGGTCGCGGTGTCGGCGGTGGATCGCTGGTCAACGGCGGCATGGCGGTCACGCCGAAGCGGGAGAACTTCGCCGCCATCCTGCCGTCGGTGAATGCCGAGGAAATGTATGCCACCTACTACCCGCGCGCCAATTCCGCGCTCGGCGTGAACCATATCGACCAGAACTGGTTCGAGTCCGCCGAGTGCTACAAGTTCGCGCGGGTGGGCCGCAAGCACGCCGAAAGGTCCGGCTTCGACTGGACTTTCGTGCCCAATGTGTACGACTTCGAGTACATGAAGAAGGAGCAGGCGAATACCGTGCGCCGGTCCGCGCTGGCCGGTGAGGTGATCTATGGCAACAACGCGGGCAAGCGGTCGTTGGACAAGACCTATCTCGCGGCGGCCACCGGCACCGGGAAAGTGACCATCGCCGCTCAGCACATGGTCACCGCGGTCCGTCCGAGCGGCGGCGGCTACGAGGTGGAACTGGCCCAGATCGATACGCAGGGCGCCACCGTCACCACCAAGAAGGTTGTCGCGCAACGGGTCTTCTTCGCGGCGGGCAGCGTCGGCACGAGCAAGCTGCTGGTGTCGATGAAGGCGCAGGGGCAGCTCGGCGACCTGTCCGACGCGGTCGGGCAGAACTGGGGCAACAACGGCAACGTCATGGTGGGCCGCGCCAACCATATGTGGGACGGCACCGGCACGCTGCAATCGGCCATGCCCTGCCTCGGCATCGACAACTGGGCCGACGCGGGTGGCCCCGCCTTCGCTGAGGTAGCGCCGTTCCCGGCCGGCCTGGAAACCTATGTGAGCCTGTACCTGGCGATCACCAAGAACCCGATCCGGGCGAAGTTCACCTTCGACTCCGGCACCGGCAAGGTCGACCTGAACTGGCAGACCGCCTGGAACCAGTCCTCGATCGACGCCGCCAAACGCATCTTCGACAAGATCAACAAGAAGGAGGGCACGATCTACCGCACCGACCTGTTCGGTGTCTACAAGACCTGGGGCGACGACTTCACCTACCACCCGCTCGGCGGCTGCGTCCTGAACGAGGCCACCGACAATTACGGCCGCCTGCACGGCTACCAGGGCCTTTACGTCATCGACGGCGCCTTGATCCCGGGCAACACCAGTGTGAATCCCTTCGTCACCATCACCGCCCTTGCCGAGCGCAATATCGAGCGGATCATCGCCGACGATCTCTGATCTCGCGCCCGGCCGCCGCCGAACCCGCGCTGGGCGTGCACAATCGGCCCGTGTGGAGCTGTTCGCATCCATCGGGCGCGTTTGTGTGCGAGCAGCGGGGGGGGGCTAGATGAGCGGCTTCCCCCGGCGCTGCCGACGGCGCATATCGGCCAGCGTGGCATTGAACGGAAAGTTGCGGATCACACGTGGCATTCGCTCCGAGACCATGCCGGTGGTCCGCATCAGGCGGTTCAGTCTGCGCTCGTCGCGCTCGGTCCAGGTCAGGTCCATCTCCGCGCGCAGACGCGCGGGGAGCAGGCCGGTGGTGAACCAGCGGTGGAAGCGGGCGAAGAGCAAGCGGATCGGCGGGCTCACCATCTTCAGGTCGAGCAGGCGGTCGAAGTAGGCCTTGATGGTGGGGTCGATGCTGGTGCGCGGCAGGTTCTCGGCCCAGTAGGCGTCGAACGCGGCACGGTCGGCGGGCCACATCTCGCGCGGTACCTGCAGGGTGGTGCCCAGGTGGTGGGCGTAGCCGTAGAAGGTGTCGGCGATATCGTCGGGGACGGGGCCGTAGAGGCGGCGCATCACATCGACCGAACCCCAGTACAGGCAGGCGGCCACCCACAACTGCAGGTTCTTGTCGAAGGCGTTGTACTGCACCGGGCTCTCGGCGGTGGAGCGCACGTACTTGTGCGCGCCGTTGACCGCGGTACGGAAGGCGGCGCGATCGGCGTCGTCGCCCATCAGCGCCACCGACAGGTAGGTGAGCGTGGTGCGTGTTCGTTTCACCGGATGGCGCATGATGCTGCCGCTGTGCACGCGCGATTCGGCCACGCCGTAGCCGACCGGCGGCAGGCTCAGCTGCATGATCACGTTGGCGGTCGCGCCGTAGAAGGCGGCGGCTCCGTCGATGTAGTCCCGGATGTCGAAGTCCGCCGGTTCGGAGTGCCGCGAACGCGAGCGAGCGAGGATGGTCATCGTTGACCCCATTTTCATCGGTGAGAGAACTATACAAAGAATGTCTCATCACGTCGACGGGGTGTCAACGGACGGCGGCCTGCCGGTCCGAGCCCGCTCGCGTTAGCGTGGACGGATGTCCTACGGTCCGCCGCTGTTGCTCGCCTCGCTGAATCCGGCCGCCATCGCCGCCGGGGCCGACATTCCCGACGCCGTCACCATCGATGATGCCACGCTGTCCCGGTCGGATCTGCTCGGTGCGGCGACCTCGGTGGCCGAGCGGATCGCCCGCGCCGACCGCGTGGCGGTACTGGCGGAGCCGACCGTACGAACCGTGCTCGCGGTGGTCGGCTGCCTGATCGCGGGGGTGACCGTGGTGCCGGTGCCGCCCGATTCCGGTGCCGCCGAACTCGAGCACATCCTGCGCGATTCCGGTGCCCAGGCCTGGCTCGGCGCTGCACCGGACGGCACCGGGCTGCCGGTGGTGCCGGTGCGCCTGCACGCCAGGTCCTGGCACACCTACCCGGAGCCGGACCCGGCCTCGACCGCGTTCATCCTCTACACCTCCGGCACCACCGGCGCGCCCAAGGGCGTGATGCTGAGCCGCGCCGCCATCGCCGCCGGGCTCGACGCGCTCGCCGAGGCGTGGGACTGGACCTGGAAAGACACGCTCGTGCACGGGCTTCCGCTGTTCCATGTGCACGGCCTGATTCTCGGGCTGCTCGGTCCGCTGCGGGTCGGCAGCCCGGTGATCCACACCGGAAAGCCCACCCCGGAGGCGTACGCGGCGGCGGGCGGCACGCTGTACTTCGGCGTGCCGACGGTGTGGTCGCGGGTGGTCGAGAAGCCGGAGCTGGCACGGGAACTGGGGAAGGCGCGGCTGCTGGTCTCGGGGAGCGCACCCCTGCCGGTGCCGGTGTTCGAGCGGCTGACCGAACTCACCGGGCAGGCGCCGGTGGAGCGGTACGGCATGAGCGAAACCATGATCACCCTGTCGACCCGCGCGGACGGCGAGCGCAGGCCCGGCTGGGTCGGCACGCCGGTGCGCGGAGTGCGGACCCGGCTGCGTGACGAGGCGGGCGAGCCGGTCCCGCACGACGGTGAGAGCATCGGCGGACTGCAGGTGCGCGGCCCGATGCTGTTCGACGGCTACCTGAACCGCCCCGACGCCACCGCCGCCGACTGGACCGACGACGGCTGGTTCCGCACCGGCGACGTCGCCGTGATCGACGCCGACGGCCGGCACCGGATCGTCGGCCGCGAATCCATCGACCTGATCAAGTCCGGCGGCTACCGGATCGGTGCGGGGGAGATCGAGACCGCGCTGCTCGGGCATCCCGCGGTGGCCGAGGTCGCGGTGGTCGGTCTGCCCGATGACGACCTCGGGCAGCGCATCGTCGCCTTCGTCGTGGCGCGCGACGGTGGGGTCGATGCCGCCGAGTTGATCGCCCATGTGGGCGAACAGGTCTCGGCGCACAAGCGGCCGCGCGAGATCCGCTTCGTCGACGCGCTGCCGCGCAATGCCATGGGCAAGGTGCAGAAGAAGCTGCTCAGCTGAGCGGGCGCACGGTGCTGCCCTTGGCGCTGAGTCGCCGGATCGGCCCGATCAGCCGGTGGTAGATCGGGCGGATGATCCGTCCGGGTAGATAGCGATGGCGCTCCTCCGCCCAGACTCTGGCCCTGCGGTGTCCGGCCAGTGGGGAGAACCGGTCGGGATCGGGCGGCGCGGTGGTGTGGAATTCGATGCGGCACAGATGTTTCGTATTGACGAAGCCGTACTGGCTCGGGCTCACCAGGCGCAGCGGCGCGCCGTGGTCGCTGTCGAGCGGCGCGCCGTCGAGGTGGTCGGCGATGAGTACGTCGTCGGCCATGGCGTCGTCGAGCAGGGCCACCGACCGGTAGCCGTCGAGTCCGGCGAAGACCACGTGGCTGATCGGTGCGGTGGTCACCGGTGCGACCCGCTCGCGGTACAGCGTGGCGAACGGTGTTCCCGCCCATCGCAAGTCGGTCGCGGTCCAGCCCGCGACACAGTGGAAATCGGCGACCTGCTCGCGACGTGGCAGTTCGGCGAGATCGTCGAGCGACAGGGTGCGCGGCTCGCGCAGCGCCCCGGCGAGCTCGAGCGTCGGGTTCGGCGGGACCGGTGGTGGCGGGTGGTGCAGGTGGGTGCCGAAGCGGGGAAATCCGTCGATCTCGCGTTGACCAGGGGGGAGTGGCATGCCCAACCTCCAATTATACGGTTCCGTATAGGAGTTGAGCGTAGTGCGCGAACCCGGCCGAGTCGAGACCTGGTGAGCGCGATCTCAGCCGGGAATCCGCACCGTGGCCAGCTTCTCGGGATTGCGCACGCAATACACCGCGGTGATCCGGTCGCCGGTCACCTCGATCGCGGTCACATTGTCGAGCGCGCCGTCGAGGGTCGCCACCACCGCGGGCATGCTGTTGTAGACGCCGAAATGGATTCCCACCTCGCCCATCCCGCTGCCCTTGCGCAACAACCCGACCACCAACCTCGCCACCCTGTCCGGTCCGACGACCGGCCTGCGCGTCGTGTTGACCAGCCCGCCGCCGTCCCCGAGATAGACCACATCGGGCGAGAGCACGTCCATCAGCGCCTGCACGTCGCCACCGGCGGCGGCCACCAGGAACCGTTCGGTCACCGACCGCGCCTGCTCCGGTGTCGCGACGGCGGTGTGCCGCTTCTCGTGCACCCGTTCCCGCGCGCGCTGATTCAGCTGGCGCACGGCGGCTTCCGACTTCCCGACGGCCGCCGCGATCTCGGCGTACCCGAAAGCGAACACCTCGCGCAGCACGAACACCGCCCGCTGTACCGGGGTCAGCGTCTCCAGTACCAGCAGCATCGCCGTGGTCACCGCCTCGCCGGTGAGCACGTGCTCGACCCCGCCCTCCGAGGACGCGGCGAGCGGTTCGGGCAGCCACGGCCCGATGTATTCCTCGCGCTTACGCGCCGACGCGCGGAGCACACCGATGGCCTGCCTGGTGACGATCGTGGCCAGGTAGGCCCGTGGGTGCTCCACCGTCGTGTGGTCCACCTCGCGCCAGCGCAGGTAACTGTCCTGCAATACGTCCTCGGCGTCGACGACCGAGCCGAGGATCTCGTAGGCGATCGAGAACAGCAGTCGGCGATTGGCGGCGAACTCGTCGGCCCCGGTCATCGCGGTCGGCCCGGCGCGGCCATGGCGAAGCCGGTGCGCGCGCTCCACGCGGCGTAGCGAACGATGCGCTCCTTGGTGAACGCCGCGAGCCGGCCCGCGTACGACACCGGCAGCGGCCGGTCGTCGAGCCGGGTGGCCTGGACGAGGGCATCGCGGCGCCCCAGGCTCAGTGCCTGGCCCGCGTAGCCCATCGCGAAGGGCTTCGGCGTGCGTCCCGCGATAGTCCTGGCCAGCGTATCGGCGGCGTGCATGGCCTGCGGCGCCGCGGTGGCGCAGGCCATCCGCGTGCCTGGCACGGCGGCGCAATCGCCGACCGCGAAGATTCGGTCGTCGCTGACGCTGCGCAGGCAGGCGTCGACGAGCGCGCGTCCGGTCCCGTCGACCGCGAGACCGCTGCGTGCGGCCAGTTCCGGCACCGACCCGACGATGGCCCACAGCGTCAGCGCCGACGCTTGCGCCCCTCCCGTGCGCAGTACCACGGCGCCGTCGACGATCTCGGTGACTTCGTCGACGACGATCCGCACGCCGAGCCGGCCGAGCGTGCGCTCGACCTTGCGCCGTCCACCGGCGGACAGGCTCGCCCCCAGCTCCGGCCCGACCAGGAGAACCCGCAGGTCGGGCCGGGATTCGGCGATCTCTGCCGCGGTCTCGATGCCGGTGAGCCCGCCACCGATCACGGTCACCGCGCTGTCGGCGGGCAGGTCGTCGAGCGCGGTGCGGGCCTGTTCGGCGCCCTCCCAGCTGTCGATGCCGATCGCGCCGGGCAGCGGGGTGCTCGTGCTGCCCACCGCGAGGAACAGGTGGTCGAAATCGAAAGCCCTGCCGTCGTCGAGCGTGACGGCACCGTCGCCGATCTTGTCCACGGTGCCGAGGTGGCAGGTGATGCCGTCGGCGAGCATGTCGCCGAGCGGCCGCGCCGCCGACCCCGACCCGGCGAGCTGTTCGTGCAGCCGCACCCGCTCGACGAACTCCTGGCGCGGATTCACCACCGTGATCCGCGCGTCCGGCACCTTCTTCGCCAGCCGGTTCGCCGCGACCGTACCCGCGTACCCCGCTCCGACCACCACGATGTTCATCTCAGTCTCCTGCCGTCGGTTTTCGCCTTCGACCATGAGATGCGCGTGCGGGCAGGTTCGTGATGGTGATCTGGGCCACAGCCGCAAGGGCGGCGGGACTCAGTCGTTGGCGTGCAGTGCGGCGTTGAGCTCGATGCCGGTGCCCTTGCGCGGCACGACCTCCACGGCGCCGGTGGTGGAGTTGCGGCGGAACAGCAGGTTGTCCTTGCCCGCCAGGGTCGCCGCCTTGACCACGGTGCCGTCGGGCGCGGTGACCTTGGTGCCCGCGGTCAGGTACAGGCCCGCCTCGAGCACGCAGTCGTTGCCGAGCGGGATGCCGAGACCGGCGTTGGCGCCGAGCAGGGAGCGCTCGCCGACCGAGATGACGGTGGTGCCGCCGCCGGACAGGGTGCCCATGGTGGAGGCACCGCCGCCGATATCGGAGCCGTCGCCGACCACAACGCCCGCGGAGATGCGGCCCTCCACCATCGAGGTGCCGAGGGTGCCCGCGTTGAAGTTGACGAAGCCCTCGTGCATGACGGTGGTGCCCGTGGCCAGGTGGGCGCCGAGCCGCACGCGGTCGGCGTCGCCGATGCGCACGCCGGAGGGCACCACGTAGTCGACCATCCTGGGGAACTTGTCGACGCTGAGCACGGTGACCGGGCCGCGGGCGCGCAGCTTCAGCCTGGTCTGCTCGAAGCCCTCCACCGCGCACGGGCCGTGGTTGGTCCACACGACATTGCTGAGCAGGCCGAACTGGCCGTCGAGGTTGAGTCCGTGCGGCCGCACGAGCCGGTGCGAGAGCAGGTGCAGGCGCAGATACACATCGTGCGCGTCGACCGGGGCGGCCGACAGGTCGGCGATCGTGGTGCGGACCGCGATCACCTCGACCCCGCGCGCCGCGTCGGCCCCGAGCAGCTCGGCGAACTCGGCGGCCTCGGCCGCGTCGATCCGCTTGGAGCCGGTCTCGGTGAACTCGCCCAGCTCGGGGCTGGGGTACCAGGTGTCGAGGACGGTGCCGTCCGAGGTGACGTTCGCGATGCCGACTGCGGTTGCTCCCTGAATACTCACGAGCCTCATTTTGCCGGTTCCGCGCGCGAAAGTGTCGGCCACCCCCGCGGACCGTGCACCGGGAACGTCCAGGGGTTCGGGCGGCCTGCGTGACGACCGGGGGACCTGGGTCCGTACTAGGGTCGAGATGTGAACCTCGATCTGCGCGCCGACCCTATTCAGCTGACTGCCGACCTCGTCGATGTGCCGAGTGTGTCGCGGGACGAGGCCGAGATCGCGGATCTGGTCGAGCGGGCGTTGCGGGAACAGACCACGGGGTTCGAGGTGCTGCGGCACGGCAATGTGGTGCTGGCCCGCACCCGGCGTGGGCTGCCGACGCGGGTGATCCTGGCCGGGCACCTGGATACGGTGCCGATCGCCGACAATGTCCCGAGCAGACCCGACGAGGTGGACGGTGAGCCGGTGCTGTTCGGCTGCGGCACCGTCGACATGAAGTCCGGCGACGCGGTCTTCCTGCACCTGGCCGCCACCATCGCCGACCCGGCACACGACCTGACGCTGATCTTCTACGACGGCGAGGAGATCGCCGCCGAATTCAACGGCCTCGGCCATATCGAACGCGACCTGCCCGACTGGCTCGACGGCGATCTGGCCATTCTCGGCGAACCCTCCGGCGGCTGGATCGAGGCGGGCTGCCAGGGCACGCTGCGGATGCGGCTGAGCACCGCCGGTGTGCGCGCGCACTCGGCGCGGGCCTGGCTCGGCGTGAACGCGATCCACGCGCTGGCCCCGGTGCTGGAGCGGCTCTCGGCCTACCGGGCGCGCGAGGTCGATATCGATGGCTGTGTCTACCGCGAGGGCCTGTCGGCGGTGCGAGTCTCGGGCGGGGTCGCGGGCAATGTGGTGCCCGACGTCGCCGAGGTCGACGTGAACTTCCGCTTCGCGCCGGACCGCACCGTCGAGCAGGCCATCGCCCACGTGCGCGAGGTCTTCGCGGGCCTGGACGTGCGCTTCGAGGTCACCGACTCCTCGCCCGGCGCCCTGCCGGGGCTCACCGCGCCCGCGGCCCGCACCCTGATCGACTCGGTCAACGCGCACGGCGGTGGCGGGGTGCGGGCCAAGTACGGCTGGACCGACGTCTCGCGCTTCGCCGCGCGCGGCATCCCGGCGGTCAACTTCGGGCCCGGCGACCCGAACCTGGCACACAAGCGCGACGAACATGTCCCGCTGGCCCAGATCACGGCCGTCACCGCGATGCTGCGCACCTACCTGTCAGCCCGCTGACGACTGGCGGTAAATCCGGGCAAGTAGCGTGGTGGCATGTCTACCGATTCCGCTGACCAGGCCGGGAAGGTCAAACCGACGGCGAAGTTCCGGGGGCCGGTGATGTTCCGGCGCGAACGCAAGCCGGGCGTACGGACCGCCGATCGAAACCTTCTCGATTCCCGGCAGGACAGCGACTGGGTACACACCGACCCGTGGCGGGTGCTGCGCATCCAGGCCGAATTCGTCGAGGGTTTCGGCGCGCTCGCCGAGGTGCCACCCGCCGTCACTGTGTTCGGTTCGGCGCGCACCCCGAGCACCGATCCCGAGTACGCGGCCGGGCTGGCGATCGGCGCCGCGCTCACCGAGGCCGGTTTCGCGGTGATCACCGGCGGCGGGCCCGGCGCGATGGAGGCGGCCAACCGCGGGTCATCGGAGGCGGGCGGCTACTCGATCGGGCTCGGCATCGAGCTGCCGTTCGAGCAGGGTCTCAACGACTGGGTCGACCTGGGGATCAACTTCCGCTACTTCTTCGTCCGCAAGACCATGTTCGTGAAGTACTCGCAGGCCTTCGTCTGCCTCCCCGGCGGTTTCGGCACCCTCGACGAACTGTTCGAGGCGCTCACCCTGGTGCAGACCCGCAAGATCACCCGGTTCCCGATCATCCTGTTCGGCACGCGGTACTGGTCGGGCCTGGTCGACTGGATGCGCGACTCGCTGGCAGGCTCGGGCAAGATCTCGCCGGCGGATCTGGACCTGATCCAGCTCACCGACAGCGTCGAGGAGGTCGTCGCGATCGTCAAGGGCGCCACCGGCGATCACTCCGAGATCGAGCGGCTCGGCACCGAGGACCAGTGGTGAGCGCACCGTACTCCGTCTGCGTCTACTGTTCCGCGAGCACCACCGATCCCGGCCTGCTGCGGCTGGCCGCCAGTACCGGCACCGAGATCGCCCGGCGCGGGTGGCAGCTGGTGTCCGGCGGTGGGCACGTGTCGATGATGGGCGCGGTCGCCACGGCGGCGCGGGCCGGTGGCGCGCACACCGTCGGCGTGATCCCGAAACATCTGGTGCACAAGGAAGTCGCCGATGTCGATGCCGACGAGCTGGTGGTCACCGACACCATGCGTCAGCGCAAACGGCTGATGGAGGAGCGCGCGGACGCGTTCCTCGCGCTGCCGGGTGGCATCGGCACGCTCGAGGAGTTCTTCGAGACATGGACCGGCGGCTATCTCGGCGAGCACAGTAAACCGCTGGTGGTGCTCGACGCGGACGGCTTCTACAGCGGGCTCTTCCGCTGGATCGGTGAACTGTCCGATCGCGGAATGGTGCCCGGCCCCGCGCTGGACCACATCATCGTGGCGACCGACCTGCCTGCGGCCTTCGCGGCACTGGAACCGGCTGCGGCCCAAGGCTAGAGGAGTATCGACGTGAGCAACGACGCCCGCTCGACCGTCAGCGTGTTCGACATCGCCAAGGCGCTGCCCGGCATGGCGCTCGACGCGCCGGGCATGCTGCGCAACGCGCTCGGCATGCTGGTGCGGCCCAAGGACAAGGCCTCGATCGGCTTGTACTTCCAGCGGGTCGCGCACCGCAAGCCCGATCGTGTCTTCCTGCGTTTCGAAGGCAGGTCCTACACCTATCGCGCCGCCAACAGTGCGGTGAACCGGTACGCGGCAGTGCTTTCCGCGCGCGGGGTGTGCCGCGGCGACGTCGTCGGGGTGCTGATGACCAACCGCCCGGAGACCTTGTTCACGGTGCTGGCGGTGCTCAAGCTCGGCGGCACCGTCGGCCTGCTCAACTATCACCAGCGCGACGAGGTTCTCGCGCACAGCGTCGGCCTGCTCGACAGCGTGCTGCTGGTGGCGGGCGCCGAGTGCGCCGAGGCGCTGGACTCGCTGCCCGAGCCACCCGCCGGGGTACTGCCTGCGGAGGAACTGGCCGAATCGGCCCGCACCGCACCGGACTCCGATCCGGCGGTGTGCGCGCAGGTCACCGCGGGTGAACGCGCCTTCCTCATCTTCACCTCCGGAACCACCGGCCTGCCGAAGGCCAGTGTGATGACCCACCATCGCTGGACCAAGAGCATGGCGGGCCTCGGCGGGCTCGGCATCCGGCTGCGTGGCGACGACGCGCTGTACTGCTGCTTGCCGCTGTATCACAACAACGCGCTCACAGTGGCGTTGTCGGCGGTGCTGGCCGGCGAGGCCACCTACGTGCTGAGCCGAAAGTTCTCGGCGTCGAAGTTCTGGGACGAGATCGACCGGGAACGGGCCACCGCCTTCATCTACATCGGCGAGCTGTGCCGCTATCTGCTCAATCAGCCGGTGCAGGCCGCCGAACGGCACAACCGGGTGCGCCTCGCCGTCGGCAACGGATTGCGGCCCGAGCTGTGGGACGAGTTCCGCAGCCGGTTCGGGATCGGCCGGGTGGTGGAGTTCTACGGTTCCAGCGAGGCGCCGCTGGCTTTCGTCAACGCGTTCGGCGTCGACCGGACCGCGGGTTTCGGGCCGCTGCCCTACGCGGTGGTGGAGTACGACGACGAGACCGGGAAGCCGCGTCGCGGTGCCGACGGCAAGCTGCGCCGGGTGCGTTCCGGCGGGGTCGGGCTGCTGCTGGCCAAGGTGAACAACCGTCAGCCGTTCGACGGCTACACCGATGCGAAGGCGTCGGAGGCCAAACTGGTGCGCGACGGCTTCACCCGCGGTGACTGCTGGTTCGACACCGGCGATCTGGTGCGTGACCAGCATTTCTGGCATATCGCCTTCGTCGACCGGCTCGGCGACACCTTTCGCTGGAAGGGCGAGAACGTGGCGACCACCGAGGTCGAGGCAGCCATCGACCACGACCCGAACATCGAGCAAGCCGTCGTCTACGGCGTCGACATTCCCGGCACCGACGGTAAGGCGGGCATGGCCGCGGTGACCCTGCGCCCCGGCGCGGACTTCGACGGCAAGACCCTGGCGGCCACCGTCTACCAGCGACTCCCCAGCTACGCGATCCCGCTGTTCGTTCGCGTGGTGGCCGAACTCGAACAGACCTCCACCTTCAAGAGCCGCAAGGTGGAGCTGCGCAAACAGGGCTACGCCCCCGACCCCGACAGCGACCTCTACGTGCTCGCGGACAAGGACACCGGCTACCTTCCCGCCTACGACGGTTACGCTGCCGACGTGGCGGCCGGCAAGGCCCCGCGCTAGCAAAGGTGACGGCTGATCTCTCATGACCATCGGTAACTCGTCGGGCGCGCCCGAACCAGCACCGCAGGCCCGACGCGGTACCGCTGACGCAGCTGGGCCGTCGGTATCCGTCGTGGCGCGCCGGGCGAGCCTCTGTGGGCGGCCGGTCGCCACGGATCGCGCCCTGGTGATGGCGATTGTGAACCGCACCCCCGACTCCTTCTACGACCGCGGCGCCACCTTCAGCGACGCGGCCGCGATGGAGCGGGTGGCCAGGGCGGTCGACGAGGGCGCCGATCTGGTCGATATCGGCGGGGTGAAGGCCGGGCCGGGGCAGACCGTCGACGCGGCCGAGGAATCGCGGCGGGTGGTGCCGTTCGTCGCGGCGATCCGGGCCAAGTACCCGGAGCTGTTGATCAGTGTGGACACCTGGCGCAGCGAGGTGGCCGCCGCGGCGGTGGAGGTGGGTGCCGACCTGATCAACGACACCTGGGCGGGCGCCGACCCCGAGCTGGTGCCGGTGGCGGCCGAGCGGGGCGTCGGCATCGTGTGCAGCCACACCGGCGGGGCGGTGCCGCGGACCCGGCCGCACCGGGTGCGCTATGCCGATGTGGTGGCCGAGGTGACCGCGACGGTGGTCGCCGCGGCCGAGCGCGCGGCGACGGCGGGGGTGCGGCGCGACGGCATCGTGATCGATCCCACCCACGATTTCGGCAAAAACACCTATCACGGGCTCGAGTTGTTGCGCGGAATCGACGGTCTTGTAAAAACCGGATGGCCAGTCTTGATGGCACTGAGTAACAAGGACTTTATCGGGGAGACTCTAGGTGTCGGTCTCACCGAGAGGGTGGAGGGCACACTGGCGGCAACCGCATGGGCGGCCGCCGCGGGCGCTCGCATCTTCCGGGTCCACGAAGTCGCCGAAACGCGGCGGGTCGTGGACATGATCGCCGCTATCCAGGGCATCCGGCCCCCCGCACGAACTCTGCGAGGTCTGGCATGAAAATCCAACACCGCGAGCCCGCCTGGGCCACCACCCATACCTGGGACAACCCTGACTGGACGGTCGGCGAACTCGTCGCCGCCAAGGCAGGCCGCACCGTATCGGTGGTGCTGCCCGCGCTGAACGAGGAAGACACCGTCGCCGACGTGGTGGCCAGCATCCGGCCGCTGCTCGGCACGCTCGTCGACGAGCTCATCGTGCTCGACTCCGGGTCGACCGATGCCACCGCCGCCAGGGCGGCCGCCGCGGGCGCCGAGGTGATCAGCCGCGAGGAAGCCGTTCCCGAGCTGGACCCGGTACCCGGCAAGGGTGAGGTGCTGTGGCGCTCGCTGGCCTGCACCAGCGGCGACCTCATCGCCTTCGTCGACTCCGATCTGATCGATCCTGACCCGGCCTTCGTGCCCAAGCTGCTCGGCCCGCTGCTGACCACGCCGGGCACCCACCTGGCCAAGGCGTACTACCGGCGCCCGCTGCGCCAGGGCGAGTCCGTCGACGCCAACGGTGGCGGCCGCGTCACCGAGTTGGTGGCCCGTCCGCTGCTCGCCGCGCTGCGCCCCGAACTGTGCCAGGTGCTGCAGCCGCTCGGCGGCGAGTACGCGGGCACCCGCGAACTGCTCACCGCCGTACCCTTCGCGCCCGGTTACGGCGTGGAGATCGGCCTGCTGCTCGACACCTACGACCGCCTCGGCCTCGACGCCATCACCCAGGTCAACCTGGGCGTGCGCACCCACCGCAACCGCCCGCTGTCGGACCTCGGCGTGATGAGCCGCCAGATCCTCGGCACCGCCCTTCGCCGCAGCGGCGTCCCCGACTCCGGCGCGGCCCTCACCCAATTCCCTTTGATCAGTGGTGAATTCATTGCCCATGCCACGGAGGTCTCACTCGATGACCGGCCGCCGATGAACACCCTGCGCCCGGAACAGGTCGCGGCCTAGTCTCGCCGGCGCCGGGCACGGCGCGCCGCCGTGCCCGGCCCGGCCTCACGCCTGTACCAGCGGGAAGTCGATCTCGGTGTGCGCGACGTTGTTGAAGTAGTTCGTCAGCACATTGAGACCGACGTGCCCGATGATCTCGGCGATCTCGGCGTTGTCCGCCCCGGCGGCGCGGACCGTGGCGAGGGCGTCGGCGTCGACGTGGCCGCGCTGCTCGTTGACGGCGACGGCGAACGCCAGGATCGCCGCCGTCTTGGCATCGTCGGAGTCGGCCTTGCGGGCGGCCTCGACCTGGTCGGCGCTGACGCCTGCGACGTGTTCGGCCAGGTAGCTGTGTGCCGACAGGCAGTACGAGCAGCGATTGGCCTGGGCCACCGCGACAGCGATCCGTTCCCTGGTCGCCGCGGGCAGGGCACCCGCGGCCAAGCTGCCGTTGAGGGCGAGGTACCCGCGAACCAGCGCTGGGCTGTGCGCCATCACGCGGGTCAGGTTCGGCACCACGCCCATGGCCTGCTGCACCGCGGCCAGCGCCGCCGCCTGGTCGGTGGTCGCCTGTGCGTCGGTGATGGGCTGCAGTTCGCTCATGATGTCCTCCGGTATCGTCGAATTGTGTTGTCCGGCGGAGTCGACCGACGGACTGCTGTTCTTGACTACGCAGCGGCCGTGGCGTTACACATCGCCGCCATGGCTTCGCACAGTGAGGAAGAATCAGTCGTGTCCGCACGAACGCCGACCGTCACCGATCCGCGGTGGCACACCGACGACGAGCTGGTCACCGCGCTGCGCGCGGGTGACACCGAGGCCTTCCGCGCACTGGTGGACGCCCTGCACGCGCCGTTGGTCCGGCTGGCCAGGATGTACCTGTCGACCGCGGTGGCCGAAGAGGTCGTCCAGGACACCTGGCTCGCCGTGGTGCGCTCGATCGACGCCTTCGAAGGCAGGTCGAGCCTGAAGACCTGGGTGTTCCGGGTGATGGTGAACAGGGCACGGACGATCGCGCGCCGGGAGGCGCGTAGCGTGCCGTTCGCGACCGAGGGACCGGGACTGGACACGCATCCCGCCGTCGATCCCGACCGTCTCGTGCACCCGGAGCTGGGTGCGCACTACTGGCCGGAGCCACCTGCCCGCTGGGATCTGCGACCGGAGCGGGAGCTGATGTCGGCCGAGGTACGGTCGCTGATCGCCGATGCGATGCAGAAGCTTCCCGGCGCCCAGCGCGAAGTGGTCACCATGCGTGACGTGGAGGGCTGGTCGAGCGAGGAAACCTGTGAGGCGCTGGGGATCTCAGCGGTGAATCAGCGCGTGCTGCTGCACCGTGGCCGCAGCGCCCTGCGGGCAGCGTTGGAGGAGTATCTCGATGACTGACGACGAATTCGTACTCAACGAGCTGCGGCTGAGCTGCGCCGACGCGGTCGAGCTGGTCACCGATTATCTCGACGGCGCGCTCGGGGCATCCGACCTGCGCCGCTTCGTCGAGCACACCGACCGTTGTCAGGCGTGCACGATCTTCCTCGACCAGGTTCGGCGCACGATCCGATTGTCGGTGGCTGTTCGTGACGAGAGTGTCGAAGTGCGGCCGTCGAACTTCGACGCGCTGCTGGCCGAGCTCGGCCGCCGGTCCGGCGAGTCCCCGGTGTAACGACTGCGGCGCCGGCGAGTCGGTACCTGCGTACAGCCACATCGGGTGGCACGCAGGAAGGGACCTCCCATGACTCGCAACCAGCTCTTCGCGTTCGTCTCCGCGGCGATCTACTTCGCGGCGGGCGTTATCGGCTTCCTCATCACCGGGGTCGGCGATTTCGCAGGCGCGCACCACGAGAAGATCATCGTGCTGTCGGTCAACCCACTGCACAACACCGTGCACGTGGCGCTCGGCGCGGCCTGGCTGATCGCGGCGCTGCTGCCGTCGATCACCCGGATCGCCAATATCGTCCTCGGATTCGGGTTGCTCGCCGCGTTCGTGCTCGGCGTGGCGGGCGGCGCCGGGTTCTTGAACATCCACTCCGTCGGTGAGCCGGACAACTACCTGCACCTGGTCTACGGCCTGCTGAGCATCGCGGTCGGCTGGCGTGTGGCCGACCCCGCTCCGGTGCGTACCTCGCGCTGAGTCGTGCGCCGCGGGCTACGGCCGTCGGGGATGAATCGGTCCGTCGAGGGCCGCGAGGGCTGCGGCCGAGGCACCGGCCCGCTCGGCGAGGATCTGCGCGAGGATCGAGATCGCGGTTTCCGCGGGGGTGTGCGCACCGAGGTCTAGGCCGAGTGGGCTGTGTATGCGGGCGATTTCGGGTTCGGTGAGGCCGGCGTCGCGCAGCCGGGTGGTGCGGTCGGCGTGCGCGCGGCGGGAGCCGAGGGCGCCGAGGAAGCCGACGGCGGGCAGGCGCAGGGCGGTGGTCAGGGTGGGGACGTCGAACTTGGGGTCGTGGGTGAGCACGCAGACCACCGTGCGGTCGTCGATCCGGCCTGCCTCGTGCTCGGCCGCGACGTAGCGGTGCGGCCGGTCGACGACCACCGCGTCGGCCGCGGGGAAACGGGCTGGGGTGGTGAAGGTTTCGCGGGCGTCGACGACGGTGACGTGATAGCCGAGCTGGGTGGCGGCCACGGTGAGGGCTCGGGTGAAATCGTTGGCTCCCGCCAGGATCATCCGCGCGGGGGAGCGGAAGACCTGCACGAACGCGCGGGGTCGGCAGGCTTCGGCGGGGGTGCTGTCCTGCGCGCCGATCAGGCCGTTGCGGCCTGCCGCCAGCAGCGCGGCGGCGTCGCGGTCGAGTTCCCGCCACGGCTCGATCCGGCCGGGGAACAACAGCTTTCGATCCGGGTGCGATTCGAGGGTGGTGGCGTAGGCGACGGCAACGTGCGCACCGAGTGCCGCGCGCAGTTCGCGCAGCAGCGGCACCTGGTCCCCGCCGAGCGGTTCGACGAAGACCTCGATCTCCCCGCCACACGGCAGCCCGACCGTGAGTTCGTCGGCGGCGGCGAAGTGCTCCGAACACGCCGTGCCGTCGCGCAGGACGTGGCGCGCGGTGGTGACGATCGTCGATTCGACGCACCCGCCGGACAGCGAGCCGATGACCCGACCACTCGCGCCCACCGCCATCGCCGCGCCGGTATCCCGTGGCCCTGCCCCGGTCCGGTCGACGATCCTGGCCAGCGCGACCGGCTCCTCGGCGAGCAGTTCCAGCAGTTGCTCGAGCAGATCCCGCATCACCCACCAGCCTTCCACGGTCACCCTCGCAATCGTTGTGACCGTGCTGACCAGCCTAGCTATCGCGCAGCATCCGCGCGCGGTGAGCGCGGGTCAGTCGATGATCTCGCGGTGCTGCAGGCTCGCGGGGACCGTACCTTCGAGAAAGAAGCTGCGGAAAATCTCGGCGGCGCTCTCGGCGGTGAACACCTCGTCGGCGTATACGTAGGTGTCGTCGTCGCCATGCGGGAGGTACACGGTGGGCAGTCCGAGTCTGCTGCCCGGCATGCCGAGGGTGTAGCGGCGCGATACGTGGTCGACGGTCTGGCGCAGCTGCACCGTCATCGCTTCGGCCGAGCCGGCGCACCACAGCGCGCGCGTGCCGCGGGCCGCGCTCACCGCGGCGGTGATCTCGGTGGCGGGCATCGGCTCCGGCAGCACGGTCAGGTCGAGCGCGTAACGCTGGCGGCCGTCCAGCCTGCGCAGCGGGCGCAGAAAGCTGTCCACGTCCTCGTACTCGCCGATGAAGACCTTCAGGCGATCGCTGTAGGTCACGCGGTGGGTGGCGACGACAGGCTCACCCGGGGTCGGATCGGCGGCGCCTGTCACGTGGACCGGCAGCGCCCGGCATGCGCTGGCCTCGGGAGACGAGAACATGTGATGCTCACCTACTCACATTCGAGTTACTCGCTAGCAAGCTGACTATCGGCAACGCTATGTGAACAATAACAGGAACGTGATGCGCATCACAAAAGAAGCGGAGTTCAATTCCACCTAAGTGCGAGTCCGGGTCATAGCCAACTTGGGGTCGGTTTCATGTCGATAGACCGGGGTGAGGAGGTCTGCATCTACTGGTTCTCCGGTGGCACGGTCGTATCGCACCGCGATGAGAACCGAGAACAGATGCGTGCTCGCGCGCTCGTGCAGAGTGGCGAGCCGGGTGGCCAGCAATCGGATCGCGCCGAGGGAACCCGGCGGGTGCAAGCCGTCGATCACCATCACGCTGCCGCGCCGGTCCGGCCGGGGGAGCCGGGCCAGATAGGCGATGTCGTGCGGTTCGGTGCCGCCGGGGCGATAGACCCGCCGCGCCGCCCTGTCCTCGATGCCGCGTCTGGTGTCGCCCGCTCTGGTGACCGTCCGGCGCAGCCGTGGATCGGCCACCACCAGCTGACGCAGGCTGGGCGAGAGTTCGGGGCCGCCGAGTACGACCAGCCCGTCGCGGTTGAGATCGACCGGCCTGCCGGGCAGGAAGGTCTCCACCGAGGCCGCGAAGCCGAGCTGCCTCAGCAGCTCGGCCAGCCGCTGCGCCGCGCCGGGGTCGGGGGCGCCGAGCAGTCTGCCCGCCCTGACCTCGGGGGCGAGCACGGTGAGCGCACCGTGTCCGAAGAACAGGCCCTCCGGCACCGGGCCCTGCGTACTGACCTGGTGGATCCGCGCACGGGAGAGTCCGGCGGCGGCGCCGATCCTGGCGAAGGTCCACCCCTCGGCATGTAGTTCGCGGATCACGGCGCGCCGGATCCTGGTGAGTTCGTTGATGGTCTGCTGGGCAGCCGCCACTCCGTCGGTGGCTGCTTTGAGTCTTTCGACCTTGTCCTCGATCGCGAAGACTCGTGCCACGTCATCGGCCGACATGTGGGAAGTCTAGACAGCTCGACAGCATTCCGTGTCTATAACGGTTGACATCCAACTGTCTTGCGGCACAAGGGCAATCGTGTCCGGATTGTCGGCAATCACAGTATTTCGAGGTCACCGTGGCCCGGTGGGTCACGCGCGATTCCGTGGCAAATGCCGACCGTGCGGTGTGCTAGGTGGCGTCGAGGTCGATCGGTGGCCGCTCGTTGGGATTCAACGGCTTGGACAGCGAGGGCGAGGACGGGCTCGACGGCATCCCGCTGCTCGTGCCGAACAATTGCTTCTTGTCCGGCACCGCGCTCTCCAGATCGCGCAGGACCGAATCGTCACCGCCGAGCAGATGCTTGGTGACCGCGGCCCGCGGACTCATGCCGCGCAGTTCGTTCAGCTCGGCCAGCGGCTTGCGCAGCTCGTCGAACTCCGGCCCGAGCTCCTGCTTCAACTGCGTGGTGGCACCGCTGGCGTAATCGCGCACCTGCCGCAGGGACTGCGTGGTCCACCGGACGGCGCCGGGCAGGCGCTCCGGGCCGAGGA
Organism: Nocardia rhizosphaerae; assembly: GCF_042650365.1. Taxonomy (NCBI): domain Bacteria; kingdom Bacillati; phylum Actinomycetota; class Actinomycetes; order Mycobacteriales; family Nocardiaceae; genus Nocardia; species Nocardia rhizosphaerae. Next base: position 364,994 of record NZ_JBHSBA010000005.1, on the reverse strand, counting down.
TCACGAGAGCGGCGACGAGCAGGATCATCAGCTCGCCCCACCCGATGTTGCTGAACACGAATCCAGGCTACCCGGCGCGCGGCGACCCGGCTCAGTCGGATTCGAGCGTCACCGGCACGTCCACCTGCCTGCCATCGCGGATCAACTGCACGTTCACCGTTTCCCCGATCGCGCGCGACTGCACCGCGATGACCAGCTCGTCGGGCCCGGTGACCTCCCGGTCGCCGACCTTGACGATCACGTCGCCCTCGACGATGCCCGCCTTGGCGGCCGGGCCGCCCGCGGTCACGTCGGCCACCGCGGCACCACTCATCGCTTCGTTGGCGACCGTCTGGGTGCGGGCGGTCAGCCCGATCACCGGGTGGTGCATCTGACCGTCGCGGATCAAAGCTTGTGCGACGGTGGTCATCACGTCGACCGGGACGGCGAACCCGAGCCCGATCGACCCACCGGAACCGCCGCTGCGGATGGCGGTGTTGATGCCGATGACCTTGCCCTCCATGTCCACCAGGGCGCCACCGGAGTTGCCGGGATTGATCGCGGCATCGGTCTGGACGGCGTCGATCACCGCGTCGGTATCGGTGCCCTCGCCGCCGAGCTTCACCGGGCGATGCAGGGCACTGACAATGCCCGAGGTGACGGTCTTGCTCAGCTCGAGCGGCGATCCGATCGCGAGCACGGCGTCACCGACCTGCACGGCGTCGGAGCTGCCGAGTTCGGCCACGGTCAAGTTCTCGGCGTCGACCTTGAGTACGGCCAGGTCGGTCTTGGGATCGCGCCCGACGATCTCGGCGGGCACACGCGTGCCGTCGGAGAACTGCACCCGGATGACGGCCCGGTCGGACTTGTCGGCCGCGGCCATCGAGATCACGTGGTTGTTGGTCACCACATAGCCCGCGCCATCGATCACCACACCGGAACCGGTGGCGCCGTTGTCGCCGACGGTGACCCGGATGGACACCACCGACGGCAGTACGGCATCGGCCACCGCGGCGATCCGGCTGTGCGGTTCGTCGATGCCGCCGGTCTGCTCCAGGGTGACCTTGCGTGAGGTCAGGGTCGACGCGGTCTCGGCGGTGATCCGCCCGACCAGTCCGCCGAGCACGGCGATGCCGAGTGCCAGCGCGGCGAGCACGGCCAGTGCCTTGGGCGCGACGCGGGAACCGAACAGGACCTCGCGGGCGGACAGCTTCGGAGCGACGGGCAGCCGTTCGGGTTCGGGAGTCGCGACGGCGGGCGCGCCGAGGCGGGCGCCCGCCTCCGGATCACGCCACGGATCGACCGGGCCTGCGACGACGGTCCTCGGCTGCTCGGAGCCGGGTTCGCGCTGTAGCAGTTCGTCGGAGCCCGCGGGGCGGGCGAAGGCCTCGGCGAGCACACCGTCCGGTGGGCGCTGGGCAACCAGCTGATCGGCGTCGACGGCCGTGCCGGACGACGCGGACTCGTGCGGCGCGAACGAGCCGTGCTGGCCGTTCGGGCGGCGGAACGCGCGCGCGGTATGGCTGTCGATGTGTGGCCGGTACACCGGACGCGGGCCGAGGCTCGGCGCGTCCGACGGCCGCAGGTTCCCCCGGTCGGCCGCCGAATCCGCGTGTTCGGTCGATCCGGAATTCGTCGATTCGCCTGTCACGTCCGAGACTCTACTTGCGCCGCCAGGTAGTCCACCGGGTCGCGGTGAAGGAATCGGTGATGAATCCGAGAAACGCCTCGTTCCGGCGCGGCTGTTCGGGCGCGGTGCCGGGCAGTTCGGCCAGCGGGATCCGGGTCAGGCTGTCGTGCAGGCTGCGCGGCACGGCCACCTCGCCCGCGCGACGCAGCGCGATCCGCGCCTGCTGCTGGGCGTCGACCTCGGCCGCGCATTCCGGGCACACCGAAAGATGCTGGGCGGCGCGCAGATAGGCGTTCATCCGCAGTTCGCCGTCGACGTAGGCCGCGATCGCCTCGCTGGCCAGGTGCTCGGTGGGCTGGAAGCGCGCGGGGCGACCGGAGGCACTTGGGTCCACGCTCATACCAGGTTGTTCCTTCCGACCGACATCAACCGAGAGCCCCGACGACGCCGCGAAGGGCCTCACCCTGCGAAGGCGTCAGCGGAGTACCGCTGCTCAGTTCCATTATGCGCAAGGTACTCGCGCAATGCCTGACGCCCACGGTGGATCCGGCTGCGGACCGTGCCCAGCTTCACGCCGAGCGTCGCGCCGATCTCCTCGTAGGACAGGCCTTCGATGTCACACAGGACCACCGCGGCACGGAATTCCGGCGCCAGCGAATCGAGTGCTTTCTGCAGGTCGGGGTCGAGCCGCGCGTCGTGGTAGGACTGCTCCGGTGTCGGGCCGTCGGCGGGGACGCGGTCGTAGTCCTCCGGCAGCGCCTCCATCCTGATGCGGTTGCGGCGGCGGACCATGTCGAGGAACAGGTTGGTGGTGATGCGGTGCAGCCAGCCCTCGAAGGTGCCGGGCTGGTAGTTCTGCAGCGAGCGGAAAACCCGGATGAAGGTCTCCTGGGTGAGGTCCTCGGCGTCCTGGGCGTCGCCGGAAAGGCGGTAGGCCAGGCGGTACACCCGGTCGGCGTGTTCGCGGACCAGCTGGTCCCAGGACGGCATGACGGTGCGGTCGCCGGTCGCGTCGAAGGCTGCGGTGCCGGTGAGCTCGGCCTCGATCTCGTCACCGTCGACGGCGGTGAGTGGCTGTTCGGGCAGTGTGGCGTGACGCGCCGTGTCTACCATCGGGATGGGACACCTCCTACTCGGGACCGCTGGCACGAAACCACGCCGGTCCGGGTCAGCGAACCTTGCTATCGGAATCAACCAGCAACTGTGTGCGGTTGTTCCCGCGTCTCGTACCCGCCGCGATCGGCTGGTCTTGCGTAGGCCAACTATTTCCTGCCCCGATATGGGCCAGGTGTGGAGATCCTGAGCGTGACCTGAGAATCCTTACTCGAGCCGAGCCTATCCCCGCCGCCACCGCGAAAGCAGCAGTTCCGCGCCGTTCGTTGCCGTTCCGCAAACTTTCGGCAATTGTCGATGGGTGTGGCGACACCAACCCGCACCGGCACTTTCGCTGAGTACACGGAGCCCTCCGGTGACATAGCCTCTTAGCTGTGGCATCGAACGTGGAGCGCAACCTGACCTATGTGGAGGAGTCCGTCGTCGAGGACGAAGTCCTGCTCGAGGCGCGCGAGCGGGCCACCGAGCTGGGCGCGGCGCCCGTGCCCGCCTCGGTCGGCGCGCTGCTGAGCATGTACGCGCAGATGCTGGGCGCCCGCGCGGTCGTCGAGATCGGCACCGGGGCGGGGATCAGCGGGTTGTGGCTGCTCGACGGTATGCGCGAGGACGGAACACTCACCACGATCGACTCCGAACCCGAGCATCAGCGCGCGGCCAAGGAGGCGTTCCGCACCGCCGAGATCGCGCCTGCCAGGACCCGGCTGATCAACGGCCGCGCCCTGGACGTGCTGCCCCGGCTCGCCGACGGTGCCTACGATCTGGTTTTCGTCGACGCCGCGCCGATGGAACATCCGCACTACGTCGAACAGGGCGTCCGGCTGCTGCGCGAAGGCGGCGCGTTCATCCTGAACAACGCCCTGCTCGGCGGTCGCGTCCCCGATCAGAGCCAGCGCGACCCGGCCACCCAGGCGGTCCGCGCGGCGACCAGGGCCATCGCGGAGAACCCCGAGCTCACCAGCGTCCTGATCCCCATCGGAGACGGGCTGCTCTGCGCCTCGCGGGGTTAGCCGACCCAGATTCCCTTGCCGACGGTGACCACCCCACCGTTGCTGACGGCGAACCGGTCCCGGTCGCGCTCCAGATCGACACCGATGATCTCGCCGTCGGCGACAACCACGTTCTTGTCCAGGATGGCGTGCCGGACCACCGCGCCCTTGCCGATCCGCACGCCCGGCATGAGCACGCTGCCCTCCACGGTGGCGCCGTCGTCGATGAGCACGTTCGAGCTGAGCACCGAATTGCGGACGGTGGCCGCGGACAGGATCGATCCGGCCCCGACGATCGATTCCTGAGCCAGCCCGCCGCGCGCGAACTTGGCAGGCGGCAGATTCTCGGCCGCACCGCGGATCGGCCAGTGCTTGTTGTAGAGGTTGAACACCGGATGCACCGACACCAGGTCCATGTGCGCGTCGTAGAAGGCGTCGATGGTGCCGACGTCGCGCCAGTAGCCGCGGTCGCGTTCGGTGGCGCCGGGCACCTCGTTGTCGGCGAAGTCGTAGACGGCGGCCTTGCCCGCGGCGACCAGCGCCGGGATGATGTCGCCGCCCATGTCGTGGTCGGAGTCGGAGTTCTCGGCGTCGGCGCGGATCGCGTCCACCAGCACGCGCGTGGTGAACACGTAGTTGCCCATCGACGCGAAGGTCACGTTCGGGTCGTCGGGGGTGCCGGGCGGATGCGCCGGCTTCTCCAGGAACTGGGTGATCCGGCCGGATTCGTCGGAGTCGATGCAGCCGAAGGCGCTGGCCTCGCTGCGCGGTACCCGGATTCCGGCGACGGTGACACCGGCGCCGGAGGCGATGTGGCCGGCCACCATCTGCTCGGGATCCATCCGGTACACATGGTCGGCACCGAAGACCACGATGTAGTCGGGGTCCTCGTCGTAGATCAGGTTGAGCGACTGCATGATCGCATCGGCGCTGCCGGTGTACCAGCGCGGGCCGAGCCGCTGCTGCGCAGGCACCGGGGTGATGTACTCGCCGGTGAAGCCGGACAGTCGCCAGGTCTGGGAGATGTGCCGGTCCAGCGAGTGCGATTTGTACTGGGTGAGCACACACAGCCGCAGGTATCCGGCATTGACGAGATTGCTGAGTACGAAATCGATCAGCCGGTAGGCCCCGCCGAACGGCACCGCGGGCTTGGCGCGGTCTGCGGTGAGCGGAAACAGTCGTTTGCCCTCGCCACCGGCGAGCACGATCCCGAGTACGTGCGGCTGGCTCCTCACCCTGTCAAAGTACAGGCTGGGCAGCCTTACGGTGGCCCATGTCGACCCGAGGGTCTAATTTGGACCGGTGAGTTCTGGCACCCTCAGCCCGCAGGCGCAGGTGGACCCGCCGCGCGTCGCGATGCTGACCCGGGAGTACCCACCGGAGGTCTACGGCGGCGCCGGTGTGCATGTCACCGAACTCACCGCAAGGCTCCGGGAATTGACCGAGGTGACCGTGCACTGCATGGGTGCCCCGCGCAACGGTGCCGTCGTGCATCGGCCCGACCCCGAGCTGTACGCCGCCAACGCCGCATTGCAGATGATGTCGGCGCAGCTGCGGATGGCCGATGCGGTCGGCGCGGTCGACGTGGTCCACTCGCACACCTGGTACGCCGGGCTGGCCGGGCACCTGGCCGGGGCGCTCTACGGCATCCCGCACGTGCTCACCGCGCACTCGCTGGAACCGCGCAGGCCGTGGAAGGCCGAACAGCTCGGCGGCGGCTACCGGCTCTCGTCGTGGTCGGAACGCAACGCGATGGAGCACGCCGACGCGGTCATCGCGGTGAGCGAGGGCATGCGCCACGACGTGCTCGACGCGTACCCGGCGATCGACCCTGGCCGGGTTCATGTGGTGCACAACGGGATCGACGCCGGTGTCTGGCATCCCGGTCCGCCGGCGCGCGACCAGCGGCCGGTGCTGGAACAGTTCGGAGTGCGGCCCGACGCGCCGATCGTCTCGTTCGTCGGCCGGATCACCCGGCAGAAGGGCGTCGGCCACCTGCTCGCCGCGGCCGCCGAATTCGACCCCGACCTCCAGCTCGTGCTGTGCGCAGGCGCCGCCGACACCAGGGAACTCGAGCTCGAGGTGGCCGCCGCGGTCGACGACCTACAGGCGCGGCGCGGCAACGTGTTCTGGGTCAGGGAGATGTTGCCCACCGAGCAGGTCCGCCAGATCCTGGCCGCTTCGGCGGTGTTCGTGTGCCCCTCGGTGTACGAGCCGCTCGGCATCGTGAACCTGGAGGCCATGGCCTGTGGCACGGCGGTCGTCGCCTCGGATGTCGGCGGGATTCCCGAGGTGGTCGACGACGGAGTCACCGGTCGGCTGGTGCGCTACGACCCGTCCGACACCGCCGCCTACGAACGCGGGCTCGCCGCCGCCGTCAACGCGGTCGCCTGCGATCCCGGCCTGGCCGCGCGCTTCGGCGAGGCCGGGCGGGCACGGGCCATCTCCCGGTTCGACTGGGCGCGGATCGCCGAGCAGACCGTCGAGGTGTACCGAAGCGTGTTGCGGTAGAACGCTGTCGAGGGCCGTCACCGGCATCGCTGCGCTGCATCCTTGTTCTACGTCCTGATGGTTCCGTCGAGCTGCTGATCCCGCTGGCACACGCCATGATGGTCCGGCGTCTCGAACGTGAAGCGAGCGCCTTCCCCGCCTAACGCGTTCGGGGGTGTCGGCCGAGTCGCGCATCGAGACAGGCGGAACGGCCATCTGGGGCTCAGGGGGAGTTGCGGAGCCGGCTAGCGGGCGGAGGCGGCGTGTGTCCTCATCGGGACGAAGGTCGACACCGTCACCGCGGCGGTGACCTCGGTGACCTCGGGGAGGGCCGCGATGCGGGGATCGTCGGCGGGGGTGCCGTGGAAAGCCGACGGTCCCATCGCGACCACCCGGGTCACATCCTGGCGGGACAGCTTCATCGGGAACTCGACCAGGGTGTGGTCGACCCGAACGAAGGTCCCCGCCATCGACGCGGCCAGGCGCCGTTGCTTCTCGGGGTCGACGCGGACCATCCCGAGCGGGCCGACCAGTTCCCTCAGATGCCGCGCGGTCGGGGTGACCACGACGAAGCGGCCGCCGGGCGCGAGCACCCGGGCGACCTCGGCGGGATTGCGTGGCGCGAACACCGACAGCACCCCGGCCAGCACGTGATCGCGGATCGGCAGTCCCCGCCAGGCGTCGGCCAGCACGGAGGCCAGCCGGGGATGCGCACGGGCAGCCCGGCGCGCCGCTGGTTTGGCCACGTCGAGGGCGATGCCAGCGGTGCCGGGCCGGGCGGCGAGGACCTCGGCGAGGTAGTAGCCGGTGCCCGCGCCGACTTCGAGGATCGTCTCGCCCCGAGCCGGACCGCCGGATGGCATGACCACGTCTCGCGTCGCGTGGTTGCCGGTGGTGGGCCCAGTGGCCTGCCGCGTCGGCTCGAGCGGCGTCGCGGAGGTGCCGTCGGCGGGCCGAGCCCGCTGCGGAATGTTGTCGGGCAACGCGGCGACCGTGTCCACGATGGGCGGCGCGTCCGGCCCTGGCGTGCCTCGCGTCTCGAGGCTGGGGGTAAGGTCCGGCGGCGAGTGGGTTCCGCCCGCCGGATCCAGCGCGAACGCGCGGGTGATCGCGGTGGCGATGGGCGCGAAATGCCCGGCGCCCTGGAACGCGGCACGCGCGTCGAGCATGTCGGCGGTGTCGCCGGTCATCTTCGTCGACGCGCCGGTCAGCAGCCCGACATAGCCCTGACGGGCGATGTCGAAGCTGTGCCCGGTAGCGCAGCGTAGGGCGCGCTCGTGCGCTCGTAGTTCTGCACCGCACTCAGGACAGGCCAGGAGCGCGGCTACCTCGCCGAGTGCCGTCAGCTGGTGACGCTCTTCAGTTCGTCACCGAGCGCCGCAGCCTCGTCCGGTGTGAGTTCGACGACCAGACGCCCGCCACCCTCGAGTGGAACCCGCATGACGATTCCACGACCTTCCTTGGTTGCCTCGAGGGGACCGTCCCCGGTACGGGGCTTCATGGCCGCCATCCTCTGCTCCCTCCAGATCTGCGCGGTCGAGTGCGCACCTGTTCTCCGACTCGCCGGGTGTTCGGCGGGCCACACTCGCCCTATTCTTCCCTATTGCCGTCTCGGGCGGACACCTGAGTACGAAATGTGACTCCCGAGTCGGTTCCGGTTCCGGCGGCGCGTACCCAGCAAACCGCCAGGTGATCGTCCACCATCCCGGTCGCCTGCATCAGGGCGTAGGCCGTCGTCGGGCCGACGAATGCGAAGCCCCGGCGCTTCAATTCCTTTGCCAGAGCAATGGATTCGGGTGTGGTCGCGGGCACGTCCGCGACCGCTGCGGGGCGCGGGCGCGGCGCGGGTGCGAACGACCACAGCAGCTCGTCGAGGCGCACCGGCAGGTCTCGGGCAACCTTGGCGTTGGCGATCGCCGCGTCGATCTTGGCGCGATTGCGGACGATCCCGGGATCGGCGAGCAGCCGGGCGCGGTCGGTGTCGTCGAATTCGGCGACCTTCGCGATCTCGAACCCGGCGAAGGCCGCGCGGAAGGCGGGCCGCTTGCGCAGGATGGTGATCCAGGCCAGGCCGGACTGGAACGCCTCGAGACACAGCCGTTCGAAGAGCGCGTCGTCGCCGTGCAGCGGTCGGCCCCATTCGGTGTCGTGGTAGTCGCGGTAGAGCTGGGAACCGGTCGACCAGGGACAGCGCACCAGACCGTCGTCGGCGAGCTCGGTCACGGCCGGTCCTGGCCCGGTGCCGCCTGCCACCGGCGCACCTGCGCCAGCTCGGCCTCCAGTTCGTCGATCCGATCGGCCAGCCTGCTCAGCGCCCAGTCGACCTCGCCCGCCTTGTAGCCACGCACCACCTGCTGAAACCGCAGGGCGCGCACATCGGCCCCGGTGACACCCTGTGCGGGCAGCACGGTCGCGGTGGTGCCCTCCGGCAGCGGACCGAGCTCCTCGGACCGCCCGAACACGGCACTGGCCACGAGGAACAACATGGCCGCCACCAGCCCGACGATGAGCACGTACAGCAGTAATGTCATGTCCGCCTCCCCGGGGACTTCCGGCTGGCTCGAGGTGCCCGCGCGCCGCACGTCGACGGTTGGCGATCCAGCCGTCGACGTGCGCCCGCGCCCGGTGAGCTACCCATGTTCTACAGGTGACGGGTGGTATCGATCCCGAGGGACATGCCAGCCAGCCCGCGCTTGCGGACGGCGAGCTTGTCGGCGACCTCGAGCAGCGCCTTGGCGGCCGGGCTGTCCGGGTCGCCGAGCACGATCGGAGTGCCCTCGTCGCCGCCCTCGCGCAGCGCCTGCTCGATCGGGATCTGGCCGAGCAGCGGCACCGTCGCGCCCACCGCGCGGGTGAGCCGGTCCGCCACGGCCTGGCCGCCGCCGGAGCCGTACAGCTCCATCCGCGAGCCGTCGGGCAGGTCGAGCCAGGACATGTTCTCCACCACGCCGGCGATCCGCTGCCTGGTCTGCAGGGCGATCGCGCCGGCGCGCTCGGCCACCTCGGCGGCCGCGGCCTGCGGGGTGGTGACCACCAGGATCTCGGCGTTGGGGATCAGCTGGGCGATGGAGATGGCCACGTCACCGGTGCCGGGCGGCAGGTCGAGCAGCAGCACGTCCAGATCGCCCCAGAACACGTCGGCCAGGAACTGCTGCAGCGCGCGGTGCAGCATCGGGCCGCGCCACACCACCGGGGTGTTGCCCTGGGTGAACTGCGCGATCGAGATCATCTTCACGTCGTGCGCCACCGGCGGCATGATCATCCGCTCGACCTGGGTCGGGCGGGCGTCGGTGCCGAGCATGCGCGGAATCGAGTGTCCGTAGATATCGGCGTCGAGCACACCGACCGACAGCCCGCGCTCGGCCAGCGCGACCGCCAGGTTCGCGGTGACACTGGACTTGCCGACACCACCCTTGCCGGAGGCGACAGCGTACACCCGGGTGAGCGAACCGGGCTGGGCGAACGGGATCACCGGCTCGGCCGAATCGCCGCGCAGCGACTTGCGCAGCTCGGTGCGCTGCTCGTCGCTCATCACGTCGAGGTCGACGGTCACCGCGCCTGCGCCGGGCACATCCGCGACGGCCTTGGTGACACGCTGCACGATCTCGGTCCGCAGCGGGCACCCCGACGTGGTCAGGTACACCTCGACATGCACGTCACCGCTCTCGGCGATGGCGATCGACTTGACCATCCCCAGCTCGGTGATCGGCTTGCGGATCTCCGGGTCGTCGACCTTCGCGAGCGCCGCCCGCACATCCGCTTCCGCAATCACTGGCATATGCCCGATTTTAGGCTGTCTCAGATTCGGGGGAGGTCTTGGGGCTTCGGGGCGAGGCCACTGGAGTAGGAGGTGGACCAGGCCATCACATTGGCCACGTAGGCCATCGAGTTGTTGTAGCGCAGGATTGCCTTGGACTGCTGGGACAGGTCGCGCATGTTCAGGCCGCCGTCGCAGAGGTAGCGGCCCGCGGTGAGGGCGGCGTCGAACAGGTTCTGTGGGTCGGCGATCCCGTCGGCGTTCCCGTCGGCGGCGTAGCGCTGCCAGGTTTCGGGCAGGAACTGCATCGGGCCGACCGCGCGGTCGTAACCGCCGAGACCGTCGAGCTCGCCGCCGTCGCTGTCGTAGATGACGTGGTTGCCGTAGAGGCTGCCGTCGAGGACCGGTCCGTAGACGGCCTTGATCGGATTGCCGTCGGCGTCGGCTTTGCCGAAGGCGTGGGTGGACTCCACCCGGCCGATGCCCGCCAGTAGCGACCACGACATGCCGCAGTTCGGATTCTCCACGGCCAGTTGCTCTTCGGCGTTCTGGTAGGCCGCGACCGCGATCCCGGGAATTCCCAGGGGGCCGGCGGGAATATCGGCGGCGACCCGATCGCCGGGCAGCGCAACGGTTTTCACCTCGGGTGTGGCCGAGGCCGATAGGCGTGCCTCCGCGTGCTCGACCATGGCCGGGTCGGCCTGTGGCGCGGCGACGAGGTCGGGGGCGGCCGCCTCTGGATCGAGCTCGGGCAGGTCGTGTTCCACGGCGGCGGTCGTGGGGGTTGAAGCGTCGGTCGCGGCGGCGGTGACGGCCACGAGTCCGGCGGGAACCAATCCGGTCAGAGCGATGAGCGAGCTACGTCGAACGTTGGTAGCGGGCTGTTTCCGATGGCGACCCATGGTTCGAGGCTACCGCATCCGAGACCTTTTTGTTACCCCTCCGTGATCTGAATATCGGTTTGATTTCTACGGGGCGGGCGGACCGGGCGGCAGCGGGATGACGATGTTGAACGGCAACGTGATTCCCGGCTGCTGGGTCGGCTCGGGAGCCGCGGGCGCCGGCTCGGCGGGAGCGGGTTCCTCGGTCGTCGCGATGCCCGGTTCCGGTGTCTTCTCCGGTGCCATCGGCGCCGGGCTCTCCGCGGGCGTGGGCTCGGCGGGTTCGGGCGTGCACACCGGCGCGGGCGCCTGCTCCGGCTGGGCCGGATCCCGCGGTGCCGCGGCGCCGAAGGTCTGTTCGAGCGGCCTGCCCGGTTCGATCGGGTTCGGCATCTGCGCCGGGACCGGATCGCCGGTACATACCTCGGGAACCGGGGCGGGCGCCGGGCAGAAGATGCCGCACGGAATCGGCGGCAGCCCGGGCAGGGTGATCATCACCTCCGTGGGCGTGGTGACCTTGGGGGTGTTCGGCGGCAACTGGTCGACCGTCGACGGCGGTGCCGCCGTGACCGGCGCGTCGGTGACCGCGGCCAGCACATTCGGCGCCACCGTCGGCGCGCTGCCAGGCGGCACGATATCGGGGGAGATGGTCACCTGGCTCGGCGCGCCGCCGGTGCGGTAGGCGGCCGACCAGCTCAGCACATTGGCCGCGTAGGACATCGAGTTGTTGTAGCGCAGTACCGCGCGCAATTCCTGGGCCGCGTCGCGCAGATTCAGCCCGCCCGAGCACAGGTACTTGCCCGCCCCGAGCGCGGCGTCGAATACGTTGTGCGGGTCGCTGGCGCCGTCACCGTTGCCGTCGGCGGAGTACAGCGCCCAGGTGCTCGGCAGGAACTGCATGGGACCGACGGCACGGACGAAACCGCCGTCGGCCTCGCGGATGATCTCGTTGCCCGGCAGGGTGCCGTCCAGTGCGGGACCGAAGATCGGCGTCGTGGAGGTGCCCGCCGCGTCGGTGCGGCCGTTGCTGGCGTGCCCCGACTCGATCCGGCCGATGCCGGCCAGCAGGTTCCAGGTGAGCCCGCAGCCCGGCTGGGCGGATTCCAGCGCCAGCTCGGCATTGCGATAAGCGGCGAGCACGATCTCCGGGATGCCTAGCGCGCCGCTGCCCGCGGGGAGCGAGATGCTCTGGAGTGGAACGGTTCCGGCAAACGGGGCCAGACTGTTCGCCGACGGGGTGAGCGCGCGCAGCTTGCGCGGCGCCTCCTGCGTGATCGGCAGCAGCCCGACGATCTCGGAAGGGTCTGTCTCCCCGGTTTCTTCGGTGCTGCTCGCCGCGGCGGCGAGCAGTGCCTCCGGCGCGGTGGGCGCCTTGCTCGGCGCCGCGGTCTGCACGGTGGACCCGGAGGCGACCAGTCCCGCGACGACAAGGGCCGACATCGTTATCGGAGCAGAGATTCGCATTGCGGCCACACCAACCCTTTACGTCGAAGCAGCGGCCCGCAAGTCCCCCTCCGGCCCGCCCGGAACAACGTGATCCAGGTTACCCACCGGTCAGAAGGTTGTAGAGCATTTCCGGTTACTCAGCTTGCCCAGCTGGCGAAACCGGGGCGGCACCGGGGGTTTGACCGGAGGTTTTCTTGCGGGAAGTCTTCCGCTTCTTGGGTGCCTTCGGCGCGCCGTCGGGTGCGGTGACCGCGTCGATCCGGTCGAGCACCTCCCGGATCTCCTCCAGCTCACGGCGCAGATAGTCGCGGGTGGCGACATCGCCGACCGCCAGGCGCAGCGAGGCCAGCTCGCGGGCGAGGAACTCGGTATCGGCCTTGGTCTGCGCGGCTCGGCTGCGGTCCTCCTCCAGCGAGACCTTGTCCCGGTTGTCCTGGCGGTTCTGCGCCAGCAGGATCAGCGGCGCCGCGTAGGCGGCCTGGGTGGAGAATGCCAGGTTGAGCAGGATGAACGGATAGGGGTCCCAGCGCAACGCCACCACGAACACGTTCAGCACGATCCACACGATCACGATCACCGTCTGGATCGCCAGATATCGCCCGGTGCCGAGGAACCGCGCCACCCGCTCGCTGCTGCGCGCGAACGCCTCGGAGTCCCAGTCCAGGCGCAACCGCGAACCGACCGGGGTCTCCAGCCGTAACCGGGCGGGATTCTTCTCGCTCATAGTCCGCTTCCCTCCGCGAGGGGCTCTTCTTCCTCGCGCCAGTCCTCCGGCAGCAGGTGGTCGAGGACATCGTCGACGGTGACCGCCCCGAGTAGATGGTTCTCGGTGTCGACCACCGGTCCGCACACCAGGTTGTAGGTGGCGAAGTAGCGGGTGATCGCCGCGAGCGGCAGTTCCGGCGACAGCGGCATCAGATCGGCGTCGACCATGCCGCCGACCAGATGCGCCGGCGGCTCGCGCAACAGCTGCTGGATGTGCACGCAGCCGAGGTAGCGGCCGGTGGGCGTCGCGGTCGGCGGGCGCACCACGAAGACCATCGAGGCCAGCGCCGGGGTGAGGTCGGGGTCGCGGACCCGGGCCAGTGCCTCGGCGACGGTGGTGGACGGGCCGAGCACCACCGGTTTCGGTGTCATCAGACCGCCCGCGGTGTCGGGGGAGTGCGCGAGCAGCCTGCGCACCGGTTCGGACTCCTCCGGGTCCATCAGGGCGAGCAGCGATTCGGCCTCGCTCTCGGGCAGCTCGCCGAGCAGGTCGGCGGCGTCGTCGGGGTCCATCGCCTCCAGCACGTCAGCAGCGCGGCGCACCTCGAGATGGCCGAGCAGGTCCACCTGGTCGTCGTCGGGCAGCTCTTGGACGACATCGGCGAGGCGACCGTCGTCGAGCGCGAGCGCCACCTCCACGCGGCGCTTCTCCGGCAGCTCGCGCAACCGGTGGGCGACATCGGCGGCGCGCAGCCCCTCGAACTGTTCGAGCAGGGTGGTGACGTCCTGGCCGGGCCGGTCGACATCGGCCGGGGTCAGTCCGTCCACCTGCGACCAGTCGACCACGTGCACGGTGCGCCTGCGCCCGATCCGGCGATGTCCGCGCACCGCGACCCGGCCGATCACCCAGTCCCGTGTCCTGGTCTGCTCGATCCCGAGATCGGCGACGAACACATCCACCCCGTCCAGGTCGGGCAGACCGGGATCGTTCACCCGCACCTGGGTGTCCACGATCTGGGCAAGGGCCAGCATCTCACCGGGTCGCTGGGCGAACCGGCGCAGGCTCACGGTGCCGGTATTGAGCGTGACGATGCCGGGCTCGATCGCGGTGACCCGCAGCATCGGCACGAAAATCCTTCGCCGGGTGACCAGTTCGACCACCAGTCCGTGCACCCGCGGTTGCTGGCGGCCGTGCCGGACGGCGACGACCACGTCGCGGACCCGGCCGATAGACTCCCCGTCCGGGCCCAGCACCGTCAGACCGGCGAGCCGGGCAACGTACACCCTGGTGGTTGCCATGGCCTTCAGGTTAGGCGAATGGAGGAGGAGCCCATGCAGCCCCGCCGATCGGTGCTCGCCGTCCCCGGCAGCAACCCGAAGATGATCGCCAAGGCCAAGGGCCTGCCGGTGGACGAGATCTTCCTCGACCTCGAGGACGCGGTGGCGCCGGGCGCCAAGGCCGCCGCACGGGCCAATGTGGTCGCGGCGTTGCACGAACCAGGCTGGGGCTCGCAGCTGCGGGTGGTCCGGGTCAACGACTGGTCCACCGAGTGGACCTACGCCGATGTGATCATGGTGGTCGAGGGCGCGGGCGCCGCGCTCGACGCGATCCTGCTGCCCAAGGTGACCGACGCCGCCCAGGTGCAGGCCCTCGATCTGTTGCTGACCCAGCTGGAGAAGGCCAGCGGCCTCGAGGTGGGCCGGATCGGGATCGAGCCGCAGATCGAGAACGCCATGGGGCTGCGCAATATCGATGCCATCGCCACCGCGAGCCCGCGCGTGCAGACACTCGTGTTCGGCCCAGCGGATTTCATGGCCAGTATCAATATGCGCACGCTGGTGGTCGGCGAGCAGCCGGAGGGCTACGACGTCGGCGACGCCTACCATCACATCCTGATGACCATCCTGCTCGCCGCCCGCGCGCACGGCCTGCAGGCGATCGACGGCCCGTACCTGCAGATCCGCGATGTCGACGGATTCCGCCGGGCCGCGAGCCGCACCGCCGCACTGGGTTTCGACGGCAAATGGGTGCTGCATCCCGGCCAGGTCGACGCCTGCAACGAGATCTTCAGCCCCCGCCAGCACGACTACGACCGGGCCGAATTGATCCTGGAGGCCTACGCGTTCCACACCTCGGCCGCGGGCGGCGCTCGTGGCGCGGTGATGCTCGGTGATGAGATGATCGATGAGGCGAGCGCGAAGATGGCGCAGGTGATCGCGGACAAGGGCAGGGCCGCCGGCATGACCCGCACGACGCGTTTCACTCCACCAACACCCGAGCAGAACTAGCAGAATGGGACTATGACGAATCCCTTGGGCAACCCGAATCGCGGACGGCAGGCGTTGCCGACGCCGCCGTCGGGCTGGCCGGTCGGCTCGTATCCGACCTACGCCGAGGCGCAGCGCGCGGTCGACTACCTGGCCGACGGGCAGTTCCCGGTGCAGGACGTGACCATCGTCGGCGTCGACCTGATGCAGGTGGAGCGGGTGCTGTACCGGCTCACCTGGGCCAAGGTCATCGGTGGCGGTGTGGTGTCGGGCGCCTGGCTCGGCCTGTTCCTCGGTCTGCTGCTCAGCCTGTTCACCACCACCGGCGGTGCGCTCGGCCCGCTGGCCGTCGGCCTGCTCGGTGGCATCGTGTTCGGCGTGATCACCACCTCCATCCCGTACGCGGCCACCCGTGGCCAGCGCGATTTCGCCTCGACCATGCAGCTGGTGGCGGGCCGCTACGACGTGCTGTGCGACCCGAAGACCGCCGAACGCGCCCGCGACATGCTCGCCCGATTGGCCCTGTGAACCGATGGATGTGGTGAACACGGTCCGCACCGCGGTGCTGGACCACTTCGGGGTGGCGCGCGATGCGGTCGACTCGGCCTCGGTGACCTTCCTCGGCCTCGAACCGATCGAGATCCTGCGCATCCCCGGCACCGACGCGGTGCACTACGCCACTCTGGGCGGGGCCAGGCATCCGATGGGCGACCCGGCCGACCTGCTGGCCGACCCGGTCCGCGGCCCGCGCGCCGAACTGGTGCTTTCGCTCCTGGCTTCGGCCGGACCGCAGGCAGGCGTAGCCAAGACCCTCGGCGTGCTCGTCGCCACACCGTCCGTGGAAGGTGTTGTGCTGCAAGCCGATGCGCTGCTCGACCTGGGAGAACCGTTGTGGCGCAACGCCTCGTTCACCGCGGTCCTGCTCAGCGAGAGCGAGATCGCCCCGGTCGACCTCCCTGAACCCGCCGACCCCGTCCGGTATTTCAGCGTCACCCCGGTCACCGCGACCGAAGCCGCCTGGGTCCGGGTCCGCGGCGCCCAGGCCCTGCGCGAGGCCTGGGCAGAGGCGGGCATCGATGTCCGCGACCCGGACCGCCGAGCGGTGAACCTCTAGATCCACTTGTTCCTGCGGAAGCTGCGGAACAGGATCGCGCAGATGACCACCATGATCGCGACCACCACCGGGTATCCCCACGGCTGGTGCAGTTCCCACATGTAGTCGAAGTTCATGCCGTAGATGCCGGCGATCATGGTCGGTATCGCGGCCATGGCGGCCCAGGCGGCGATCTTGCGCATGTCGGTGCTCTGCTGCACGCTGATCTTCGCCAGCGCGGCGTTGACCAGGCCCGACAGTGATTCGTCGAAGTAGGTGATGTGCTCGGTGGCGCTGGTGTGGTGATCGGCCACGTCGCGCAGGTAGCGGCGGATCTCCTTGGGTATCGGCATGTCCTCGTTCTGCACCAGCGTCTGCAGCGGTGTCCCCAGCGGCGCGACGGCTCTACGCAGTTCCACCACTTCGCGTTTGAGCTGATAGATCGACTCGATGCCCACCTTCGCCGCCGGGGTGAACACCGCCTCCTCCATCTCGTCGATATCCGACTCCACCGAATCGGCGACGGCAACATAGGAATCGACAACATGGTCGGCCACCGCGTGCAGCACCGAGCACGGTCCGAGCCGTAGCTGGTCCGGCTTGTCCTCCAGCTCCCTGCGCACCCCGGCCAGCCCGGTGTGCTCGCCGTGGCGCACGGTGATGGCGAAATGCGGGCCGGTGAAGACCATGATGTCGCCGGTCTCCACGATCTCGCTGATGGCGTGGATGTCGTGCTCGAGATACTTGACGGTGCGCATCACCAGGAACAGGGTGTTGTCGTAGCGCTCCAGCTTGGGTCGCTGCCTGCCCTGCACCGCGTCTTCCACGGCCAGCGGATGCAGCCCGAAGATCTCGGCGATCTCGGTCATCTGGCCCTCGTCGGGATCGTGCAGCCCCACCCAGACGAAACCGCTCACGGTCTCGTTGGCTTCGGTCAGCGCCTGCCGCGGGGTGAAGTGTCCGCGCAGCCGCTGTCCGTCGACATAGACACCGCAGTCCACGATGGCGCGTGCGGTCGGCACGGGGATCCGCGGCAGCGGCGGCGCCGTCCGGTTCTGGCCGCGAAACGACGGCATCTGCGGGAGGGAGGGCACGAACTCCGATGCTACGGCCACCGACGGACTCGGCGGTGGACCAGACGCGGGCCGAGACGGCACTGTAAGACTGAGAGGGTGCGCATAGATCTGCATACCCATTCGACGGCCTCCGACGGCACGGACAGCCCGGCCGAGCTGGTGCGCCGCGCCGCCGCGGCCGGGCTCGACGTCGTCGCGATCACCGACCACGACACCACCTCCGGCTGGGCCGAGGCCGAGGCCGCCCGGCCGCCCGGCCTGACCCTGGTGCGGGGTATGGAGATGTCGTGTCAGGGCATGGGTGAGGACGGGTGGCCGGTGCCGGTGCATCTGCTGGCCTACCTGTTCGACCCCACCGATCGGGGTTTCGCCGAGGAGCGTGAACGGCTGCGCGCCGAGCGGGTGGCGCGGGTGCGGGCGATGGCCGACAAGATGGTGGCCGACGGTCTGCCGATCGATCCCGACGCGGTGCTCGCCGGTGCCGGTCCGGCGGCGGGCAGGCCGCATCTGGCCAGGGCGCTGGTCGCCGCCGGTGTGGTCGAGAGCGTCGACGCCGCGTTCCACGAGTTGCTCGCCCCGCACGGTCCGTACTACGCGGAGAAGGCGGACACTCCGCTGACCAGGGCGGTGCAGCTGATCGCCGCGGCGGGCGGGGTGAGCGTGCTCGCCCATGTGCGTGCCCGCAAGCGCGGCAGGCTGCTCGCGATCGACGAGATCAGGGACCTGGCCGCGCTCGGCCTCGGCGGGCTCGAGATCGACCACCCCGACCACAGCGCCGCCGATCGCGAGCGGCTGACCGATCTCTCGGCCGAGCTCGGCCTGCTGCGCACCGGATCCTCGGACTACCACGGCAGCAACAAGACCATCGCGCTCGGTGCCTGCCACACCGATCCCGAACAGTTCGAGGCGCTGATCGGCAAGGCGAGTGGGGTGCCGGTGATCGCGTCGTGACGCTGATCCGCGGGATCAGCGGCATCGTCGCCGGTGGGGTGGTCGTGCTGCTCGGCGTGGTGGTCGGCGCGGCGGTGATCGGGGCGCGCAGGGACTTTCCCGGGCCCGGCGCCGAATCGCTGACCTGGCATGTGGTGGCCGCGGTGACCGTTGTCGCCGCCCAGGTCTACGCCGATCGGCATCGGGGGGCGGCTGCCTTCGCCGGGTCGGCGATCGTGCTCGGTGTGGCGGGCGGGTTGCTCTGGACACAATGGTGGGGTTGATGGGCGCGTAATGGTTGCGCACGGGTGAACTGTGCCGGAATATTTCTCTTTGTGACCAGCATCGAGACGGATGTGCTCATTCTCGGCGGTGGCCCCGCCGGGCTCTGGGCCGCCGTCTCCGCGGCGGCCGAAGGGGCGCGCGTCGTGCTGGTGGACAAGAGCCGCTGCGGGTCCAACGGCCCGACCGTCTACGGCAGCACCACGCTGTGGGACATCCCGCCCGGCCGGTCCAGGACCGAAGCGGTGGACCGTGCGCTGCGCGGCGGCGGTGGTCTCGGCGACGAGGCGTGGCTGCACCGGATGGTCGACGAGACCCACCGGCGGTTGCGGGTCTGGTCCGGTATCAGGCACCGCGGTCCCGACGGCGCCGATGGCGATCCGCCGGTCGCGCGGCTCGACGGGGCCAGTTACCTGCGCCGCCTGCGGCGCGGCGCGCTGGAAGCCGGGGTGCGCATCCTCGATCATCATCCGGCGCTGCAGTTGCTCGCCGATCCGGCGGGCACCATCGTCGGGGCGGCGGGCGTCCAGCGGCACAACAAGTTCCGGCCGTGGACGATTCGCGCCGGCGCGGTGGTGGTCGCCACCGGTGGCTGCGCCTTCCTCTCGGGCGGGGCAGGCACCGAGGTGAACACCGGCGAAGGTCTGCTGATGGCGGCCGAGGCCGGCGCCGAACTGTCCGGAATGGAATTCTCCAGCGCGTACGGCCTGGCCCCGGTGCTGGCCAAGGTGCACCCGAATCCGGCTGTCGCCCCCGGACTCTCGGTGCGGTTCGCCGCGCTCTACGACGACGGCGGCCGGGAGCTGGCCGGTGGCTATCCGGCCGCGCTGACCGCGCTGGCCGACGGCCGCAGGGTGTTCGCGGCGCTGCACGAGGTGCCCGACACGGTGCGGCACTGGCTCAGCAGGCACGGCGCGGTCGACGCGGTGGGCCGGGTGCCGGTGCGCGCGGTGCTCACCGGGACCGTCGCAGGTGCGGGCGGACTCGCGCTGACCGGCACCGACTGCGCGACCACCGTGCGTGGGCTCTTCGCCGCGGGCGCGGTGGCCGGGCGCGAGGTCGTCTTCGGGGCGGCCGGGCCGACCGGTGGCCCGCGTGGCGCGTGGGCGCTGTCCTCGGGTACCTGGGCCGGTGCCGGTGCGGCCGCCTTCGCGCTGGACGCAGGGCGGGCGGATGACGCGCGTCCGGTGCCAGGCGGCGGACTCGGTCCGCACGCTCACCTCGACCCACGCGCCGTCATCGGGCTGGTGCAGGAACACACCCTGCCCTTGCGGCGCAGCTATCGCCGCAGCGCGGGCAGCCTGCGCGACAGCATCGCCGAGCTGGACTCGATCTGGCCGGCCGCGCGCTACGAACTGGGTGGGATCGGTGCCGGACAGGTGCGGGCAAGGCAGGCCGCAGCGTTGCTCGCGGTCGCGCGGTGGGCGGGCTACAGCGCGCTGGTGCGCACCGAGAGCCGCGGCATCCACCGGCGCGTCGATCACCCGGAACCGGCCGTCGGCTGGCAGGTCGGCCAGCGCTGTGGTGGGCTGGACACGGTGTGGGTGCGGCGGTGCGTCGCGGCCGCCGAGCTCACCGCGAGCCGACCCGCCACGGTGTGATTGTTCACCGGCTGTTCCCTCGCGGTCGCGAGATTTCGCTAACGCCACGGCAATTCCCCGCGGCTACGCTCGGTCCATGAAGCGTGGCCGGGTGACACACCGAACCGGTTTGGCAAGTGGTCGCCACGGCTGGCAGAATATTGCGGATTCCCTGCCCTTGCCACCGCCGGGTACGGGAACCAAGGTGGCCTCCGCTCCGCGACGCACCGTCGCGGCCGACGGCCGACCCGTTTGTTCCCCGGACCACCCGTCCGGCTCCGCTCGGCGGACCAGTGTCGCGCCACTCGAACCCGGTTTCGCCGGTGTTTTCGCAGGCTGCGCACCCACGAGCGCTTCGAATATTCCGTGATCCCGATATACCCGGCGGTAACCGTCCCCCGGTTGAGTCCGACTCGAGCAGGAGTGAAATCGTGTCATCTGTGACTGACGCACCGAATGCCACCGCGGCGCCCAAGGCCGATGACGCAGCGAGCCTCGCTGCCATCACCCACGACGAGATCTTCGCGGGTCACCTCGGCGGCAAGCTGTCGGTAGAGCTCAGCGCTCCGCTCGAGACCCAGCGTGACCTCTCGATCGCCTACACGCCCGGCGTCGCCCAGGTCAGCCGCGCGATCGCTGACGACCCGGCGCTCACCAAGACCTACACCTGGACCGATCGCCTTGTGGTCGTGGTCAGCGACGGCACCGCCGTGCTCGGCCTCGGCGACATCGGCCCGCGTGCCTCGCTGCCGGTGATGGAGGGCAAGGCGGCGCTGTTCAAGAAGTTCGCCGGGCTGAACTCGATCCCGCTGGTGCTCGACACCACCGATCCGGACGAGATCGTCGAGACTCTGATCCGGCTGCGCCCGAGCTTCGGCGCGGTCAACCTGGAGGACATCTCGGCGCCGCGCTGCTTCGAGATCGAGCAGCGGGTGATCGAGGCGCTCGACTGCCCGGTCATGCATGACGACCAGCACGGCACCGCCATCGTGGTGCTCGCCGCGCTCAAGGGCGCCGCCGCGCAGCAGGGCAGGGACATGTCGGCGCTGAAGGTCGTCGTCTCCGGTGCGGGCGCGGCCGGTGTGGCCTGCGCCAACATCCTGCTGGCCGCCGGGGTGCCCGATGTGGTCGTGCTCGACTCCAAGGGCATCGTGAGCACCGGCCGCGACGGTCTCAACGGCGTGAAGGCCGATCTGGCCGCCCGCAGCAACCCGCGCGGCCTGACCGGTGGCGCCGCCGAGGCGCTGGCGGGCGCCGACGTGTTCCTCGGCCTGTCCGCGGGCACCATTCCCGAGGAGCTCATCGCCTCGATGGCGCCGCAGTCGATCGTGTTCGCCATGTCGAACCCCGACCCGGAGATCCACCCGGACGTGGCCGCCAAGTACGCCGCGATCGTGGCCACCGGGCGCAGCGACTTCCCGAACCAGATCAACAATGTGCTCGCCTTCCCCGGCGTGTTCAAGGGCGCGCTCGACGCGGGTGCCCGCCGGATCACCGAGGGTATGAAGGTCGCCGCCGCCGACGCCATCTTCGGCGTGGTCGCCGAGGAGCTCGCCGTGGATCGCATCATCCCGAGCCCCCTCGACCCGCGGGTCGCACCGGCCGTCGCCGAGGCGGTGGCCGAGGCCGCGCGCGCCGAGGGCGTCGCGTAGCCGCACACCGACACAGCCGAAGCGCCCTGTTCCCGGAACGGGGCGCTTCGCGGCTTTCTGGGATCATCGGGGCATGACGACGATCAGCGTGCATCTCCCCGCCGAGCTGGCAGCGCAGCTGACCGCGGCGGCCGGTGCCGATGGCATCTCGGTGAACGCGGCCGTGGTGGCGGCGGTCCAGGACTGGCTGCACGTCCAGGCCCAGCGGGCCAACGAGCGCGCCAGGATGCGATCCGTGCTCGCGGGCGACCCGCAACTGCGGGCACTGCTCGGCGACGACTGACGCGGCGATCCAGGGGCCCGCAGCGGCGCGATATCCACCCCGCGCAGCAGAACGGCGCGGTGGCGAGCAGTTCGTGGCTCCCACGTGCCACCTGCCTCGCGCGGCGCACTCGTCTGGGCGGATCGCCCTGGTACTCACCTGGCACACGGTCTGGCACGGTCGAGCTGCCGCCTCCGCCTGGGTGGTGCCCTACTTGCTGACGGTGGACGCGTCGGTCCCGACGATCGTCCCCCGTGCCAATCGCCCGCTGCCCGGCGCGCTCACCCACACCGCGGCGGCCAGCAGCGCATCGAGCACCAGCGCGAGCGCCGCCACCAGCAGTCCGCCGACCAGCACCAGGTCGTAGCGGTAGAGCCCGATCCCGTCGAAGATGTAGCGACCGAGCCCACCGAGGTTGACGTAGGCCGCGATCGTCGCGGTCGCCACCACCTGCAGGGTGGCGCTGCGCAGCCCACCGAGCAGCACCGGCATGGCATTGGGGACCTCGACCCGGAACAGGATCTGCGACTCGGTCATCCCCATCGCCCGCGACGCGTCGACCACATCGGCGGGCACATTGGCGATGCCCGCGTACGCCCCGGCCAGCAGTGGCGGGATCCCGACCGTGATCAGCGCGAGCAGCGGCGGAATGAGCCCGAGCCCGAGGCCGAGCACCAGGAAGGTGAGCAGACCCAGCGTCGGCAGGGCCCGCATGGCATTGGCGAAGCCGACGAGCAGCGCACTGCCGCGCCGGGTGTGCCCGATGGCGAGGCCGAGCGGTACCGCGATCACCGCCGACAGCGCGACAGCGAGGAAGCTGTACCAGAGATGTTGCAGCAGCCGCTGATCGATGCCTGACGGCCCGCCCCAGTTCGCACCGTCGGTCAGGTACTGCCACGCGTCGACGAACAGATTCATGCCGGTTCCTTTCGGCAGCCGAGCGCAGCGGGGGCTGGCTGCGGGCTCGGCGCCGCGACGTTGGTCCTCGGTGTGGTCATGACGCCGTCCGCGCGGTCTTCGGCCCGCGCGTCCCGGCGCGGACCCATGGGGTCGCGAGCCTGCCGAGCGCGAACACCAGCCGGTCGAAGATCAGCGCGAGCGCGAGTGTGACGATGATGCCGGCGATGATCTGGTCGGGATAGTCGCGCTGATAGCCCTGGGTGAACAGCTTGCCGAGTCCGCCGACCCCGATCAGCGCGCCAACCGACACCATCGCGATATTGGTGACCACGACCACCCGCAGGCTCGACACGAACACCGGTAGCGCCAGCGGCAGATCGACGGTGAGCGTGCGCCGCAGCCGCCCGAACCCGATGGCGTCCGCGGCGTCGGCCACCTCGGCCGGGACGGTGTCGAGTGCCGACGGCACCGCGATGAGCAGCAGCGCCGTCGAGTACACGGTGAGCGCGATGACCACATTGAGCGGGTCGATCGCCGAAAGCCCGACCAGCGGAGGGATGATGACGAACAGCGCGAGCGAAGGAATGGTGTAGGCCAGGCTCGACGCCGTCGTCGTGATCTTGCGTGCCAACCCGTTGCCGCGGATCAGCGCACCGACCGGCACCGCGATGAGCAGCCCGAGCAGCAGCGGAACCAGGGCGAGCACCAGATGTTCCCTGGTGATCGCCATGATGTCGGCGAAGTTGTCGATGAGGTACGTCACGAGACGCCCTGTTCGAAGAATTCCCGATTGCGTTCGGCGTCTTCGGCTTCGCGCTGCCGTGCCAGCCTGGTCAGCACGTCGGTGGCGAGTACTCCGCCGCGCACCGCGCCTTCGCCGTCGACGGCGACGCCGATGCCGGAGGGGGAGGAGATGGCCGCGTCGAGCGCCTGGCGCAGGTCACCGTCTCGGGTGAAAAGCGAACCGCCTGCCGACACGCTCGTCGCGACGGGATTTCCGGCACGGACGCCCTCGACTCCGGTGACATCGACCCAGCCGCCGGGTTTGCCATCGGCGTCGACGACGAGCGCCCACTCGCCCTGCGCGAGCCGCAAACCGGCCACCTCGTCCGCCGCGACGGTGCGGATCGGCGTGAGCTCGAGATCTGTGGCGGTGCGGAACGACAGCGCACGGTAGCCGCGATCCCTTCCGACGAAGCCGGCGACGAAATCGGTGGCAGGCTGGGCGAGTACCCGGTCCGGCGCGTCGTACTGCTGCAGCACGCCGCCGCGGCCGAACACCGCGATCCGGTCGCCGAGGGTGATGGCCTCGTCGATGTCGTGGGTGACGAACACGATCGTCTTGTGCAGTTCGGCCTGCAGCCGCTGCATCTCCACCTGGAGTTCGGCGCGCACCACCGGGTCGACGGCACTGAACGGCTCGTCCATCAGCAATACCGGCGGGTCGGCGGCGAGCGCCCGTGCCACCCCGACCCGCTGTTGCTGGCCGCCGGACAGTTGCGCCGGATACCGTTGCGCGAGTTCGCGATCCAGGCCGACCCGGTCGAGCACCTCGAGCGCGTCGGCCCTCGCCCGTTTGCGCGGCCTGCCGAGCAGCATCGGCACCGTCGCCACATTGTCGATCACCTTGCGGTTGGGCAGCAGCCCGCCGCTCTGGATCACGTAGCCGATGCCGAGCCGCAACTTCACCGGGTCGACCGAGGCGATATCGCGCCCGTCGATCGTGATGGTGCCCGCGCTCGGGTCGACCATGCGGTTGATCATCCGCATCGAGGTGGTCTTGCCGCAGCCGGACGGGCCGACGAACACGGTGAACGATCCCGACTCGATCCGCAGATCCAGTGCGCGGACCGCCTCGGTGCCATCGGGATAGGTCTTCTCGATTCCGCGGAATTCGATGTCGGACAACAGATCTCCTAGCCGATGGGGGAGTCGAGGCCCTGTGCGGTGATCCAGGCGAGCGCGGCCGCCTTCGGCTCGATCTTGCTGTCGCCGGAGACCGCCGTGTTCAGCGAGATCAGTTCGGTGGTGGTGAGTTTGGCCGAGACGGCGTCGAGCACGGCCACCGCCTTGTCGGTCCGCTTGGCGGCGTTGAACAGCGGCACCACGTTCTGGGCGGCGAAGTTGCTCGCCGGATCGGTGAGCACCACCAGGTCGTTCTGGGCGATAGCCGGTGAGGTGGTGAAGATATCGGCCGCGGTGACCTGGCCGTCGACCAGGGCGCGGACCGTGGCCGGGCCGCCACCGTCGGCGATCGGCACGAAGTTGGCCTCGCTGATCTCGAGCCCGTAGTTCTTCGCGAGACCGGGCAGCCCGCCTGGCCGCTGCGCGAATTCAGCGGGCGCGCCGAACTTCACCTCGGCGGAGTGCGGGGCGAGGTCGGCGATGCTGGTCAGGCTCCAGTTCTCGGCCGTCTCGCGGGTGACCACGACCGCGTCCGAGTCCTGACCCGGCGCCGGGGTGGCGATGGCCAATTCGCTGCCGAGGGCCGCGGTCAGCGCCGCGTTCACCTCGGGTTCCGCGGTGGCGGTGGCGTCTTTGTTCAAGTACTGCAGCAGGTTTCCGGTGTATTCCGGGATCAGCGAGATCGCGCACTGGCGTAGCGCCGGAATATAGGCCTCGCGGCTGCCGATATTGAATTTCGTATCGACCTTGAACCCGTTGATCCGCAGCACCTCGGTGTAGATATTGGCCACGGTCTCGGATTCGGGGAAATTGGCCGACCCGATGATCAGGTCGTCGCTGGCGCAATCGCCCTTGGCGGCGAGCGGATCGGAGTTGCCGCAGGAGGCCACGATCATGGCGGCCGCGAGCGCGACGGCGGCGGCGAGCACCCGACCCGCGCGAACTGCGAGGCGGCGGGCCGGTCGGCGTGGTCCGTGTACTCGGGAGACGACGGTTTTCACAGGGGTCCTTCCGGCAAAGGCGGGCAGTGCGCTGTGCGTGCGGCCATCGGGCCGCGGGTACATTCTGGTTGTTCATACTGCCCGCGTCGCGCCGAATCGCGCGGGTGGTCCGCGAAGACGGAAAGTTGGTGTCGCCGGATGGTGTCGGGAGCGCTGCGTTCGGCTGTCGCTGCTTTTCTGCTCACGACCTGCGCTTTCACCACGATTTCGTGCGCTGGTGGCGAGCCGGAACGGGTAGTCGCGGTCGGTGCGGATTCCTCGACCGAATCGGTTCTGCTCGCGCAGATCTACGCGCAGGCGCTGGCGCGCACCGGCACCGCCGCCGTCGTGCGTGACTCGGCGACCCCCATGGCCGATCTCGATGCGGGCCGGATCACGGTGCTGCCGGCCCGCAACGGCGCCCTGCTCGACCGCTGGAACCCCGAATCCGCCGCCAACACCCCCGCGGCCGTCGGCGCGGCCGTCAATGCCGCCCTCCCCCAGGGGCTGTCGGTCTCCGACCCCGCCGACGGCACCGATCTGCGGCCCCGGCTGCTGGTCACCCCGGAGCTCGGCATCACCACCGTCGCCGACCTGGACCCGCGCTGCGCCGAACTCACCGCCGGCACCGCCACCGTCGCAGGCCTCGACCCGGTGCGGGTACCGGCCGTCGCCGGCTGCGCTGTGCGCACCGCCAGGGCCTACCCCGACCCCGCCGCCCTCCGACATGCCCTGCGCGCGGGCGAGGTCGGAGTCGGCATCGTCAACGGCCCACCCGCCGACCCCGACCTCGCCGACCTGCTGGTCCTCGACGACCCCGACTACGCGTTGCGCGCGGAGAACATCCTCACCGTGTACCGCTCCGGCGTCTTCGACCGGCGGCAGCTGAAGAAGCTGAACTACGTCGCGGGCGAACTCACCACCGAGGAGCTGGTCGACCTGGTCCGCCAGGCCGAGAACGGCGCCGAGGCATCGGTTCTCGCCCGGACGTGGCTGGACGATCACGGACTCTGACCGCACGGGTAATCGGGTCGGGGTGATCCCGATGTCGACTTCGCCGGCGAATGTGGCGCGCCCACTCGGCTCGACGCGCACGAGCTACCGCCGCCGCGCGGTCTGCAGCCGGGCGTCTGTCCAGTAGGGTGAACACCATGTCGGCACCGCGCGAAGGGTCGGAATCAGTGGTCGGCACCGAGCCGGAAGCGGCGCCCCGGCGCAATCCGTGGCTGGCGCTGTTCGCGCTGGTGGTCGGGTTCTTCATGATCCTGCTCGACATGACGATCGTCGCGGTCGCCAATCCGGCCATCATGGCCGACCTGCACACCGATATCTCCTCGGTCATCTGGGTGACCAGCGCGTATCTGCTCACCTACGCGGTGCCGCTGCTGGTGACCGGGCGGCTCGGGGACCGGTTCGGGCCGAAGAACATCTACCTGATCGGCCTGGCGATCTTCACCGGCGCGTCACTGTGGTGCGGGTTGTCCGGCAGCATCGGGATGCTGATCGCCGCGCGCGCCGCGCAGGGCGTCGGCGCCGCGCTCATGACGCCGCAGACGATGGCGGTGATCACCCGTACCTTCCCGCCGGACCGGCGCGGCGCGGCGATGGGGCTGTGGGGCGGGGTCGCCGGGCTTGCGACGCTGGTGGGCCCGATCCTCGGCGGGGTGCTGGTCGACAGTCTCGGCTGGGAATGGATCTTCATCGTCAACGTGCCGGTCGGCATCATCGCGTTCGGGCTCGCGGTCTGGCTGGTGCCCGCGTTGCCGACCAGTGAGCACCGGTTCGACCTCGTCGGCGTCGTGCTCAGCGGTGTCGGCATGACAGCGCTGGTGTTCGGTATCCAGGAGGGCAACGCACAGGACTGGTCGCCGCTGATCTGGTTGCTGATCGGTTTCGGGCTGGTGATGTTGGTGCTGTTCGTGCGCAACCAGGCCCGCAACACCGGCGAACCGCTGGTGCCGCTGAGCCTGTTCCGCGACCGCAATTTCTCGCTGGCCAATATCGCGATCGCCACCATGGGTGCCGCGGTCACCGCGCAGATGCTCCCGGCGTACTTCTACCTGCAGGCGGTGCGCGAGCTGTCGCCGACCTCGTCGGCGCTGGTGTTCGCGCCGATGGCGATCACCACCGGCGTGGCCGCCCCGTTCATCGGCCGGTTCTCCGACCGGCTACCGCCCCGGCTGGTGCCCACCGTCGGCTTCGCCCTGTTCGCGGCCTCGATCTTCGCCTTCGCCGGGCTGATGCGTCCGGACTCGGAGATCGGCTGGTTCCTGGTCGTGGCCGCCGTGGCCGGCTTCGCCAACGCCTGCATCTGGGCGCCGCTGGCCTCCACCGCCACCCACAACCTGCCGGTCGCCCAGGCCGGAGCGGGCGCGGGCGTCTACAACACCACCCGCCAGGTGGGTTCGGTGCTCGGCAGTGCCGCCATCAGCGCCTTGATCGCGGCCAGGCTCGCGGCCAACGGGCTCGGCGGCGGCGCCCCGATCGGCGAGGGCACCGCCACCGGCCCACTGCCACCGCAGATCGTCGACGAGTTCAGCACGTCGCTGGCGCAGGCGATGCTGTTGCCCGCCGTCATCCTGCTCGTAGGCCTCGCGGCGGCGGCCATGTTCGTCGGGCACGGCGAGTCCGCGAAAGTCCCGCGCTGAACGACCACAAATCGGTTCGCGTGCCTGGATTTCGACCGATCCGCGTGATTGTGAACGAGCAGCGTGGTCGGAGCTAGTCCCGCACCTGAATGGTGAGAGTCGGATAGCCGGTGGCACCGTCGGGAATCACGTCCTGTCCGACCGCGGTCTGGGTGCCTGCCGGGTCGGCGCTGCGGGCGCGGATGGTGTGCTGACCCGGCGTGGCGTCCCACTCGAAGACCCATTGCCGCCAGGTATCGATCGACACCTCAGTCGACAGGCGGGCAGGCTGCCAGTCGCCGTTGTCGATCTGTACCTCCACCCCGGTGATCCCGCGATGCTGCGCCCAGGCCACCCCCGCGATCGTCGTGCGCCCCTGCGGGATCCGGCCGCGGCCGCGCGGGGTGTCGATGCGAGTGCCGGTCTTGATCGGGCCGCGCGCCGACCAGCCGCGGCGGGTCCAGTAGGCGGTGGCACGGTCGAACCGGGTGACCTCGAGTTCGGTCACCCACTTGGTGGCCGACACGTACCCGTACAGACCCGGTACCACCAGCCGCGCCGGATACCCGTGCTCCACCGGCAGCGGTTCGCCGTTCATGCCGATCGCGAGCAGCGCGTCCCGGCCGTCGGTGAGCGCGGACAGCGGGGTTCCCGCGTTCCAGCCGTCGGTGCTGTGCGAGAGCACCATGTCGGCCTCGGGCCGCGGGCCTGCCTCGGCGAGCAGTTCGTCGACCCGATAGCCGAGCCAGCGCGCGTTGCCGATCAGGTCGCCGTTGATCGGATTGGAGACACAGGCCAGCGTCACCAGCCGCTCCACCGGCGTGCGGCGCGCGAGATCGTCCCAGCTCAGCACGACTTCGCGTTCGACAAGGCCGTGGATGCGCAGCGACCACGAGTCGGTGGACACCTGCGGCACGATCAACGCGGTGTCGATCCGGTAGAACTCGCGGTTGGACGTGAGGTACGGGGTGAGCCCGGGCACCCGCAGATCCGCCTCCGGCGGCAGTTCGGGTAGCGGGGTCGCCGGGCTCGGCAGCGCGACGGTCGCGCGCTCGGCCGACACATTCGACCGCGCGCCCCCGAGCAGCCGTCCCGCCAGCCCGGCACCGACCGCGAACACGCCTGTCGCCGCGATGCCCCCGAGGATGGGCCTGCGTCCCACGCCCGCGGCTCCGGACCGGGATACCGTCACTGCCGAGTCGTCGCTTGCCGGAACCGTTGTCGCGCCGAGTGCCGGTGCGGCGGCGTCGATCCGGCGGGTGAGCGCGCGCAATGCGAGAATCCCCGCGGCGGTCCCGAGCAGCGCGGGCAGTGCCCCGGCCGGTGAACCTGCCCGGCTCGCCCCGATCACCGCGGCGACCACGCCGAATGCGCCGAAGGCGATCGATCCGATCGCCCGGTCGGTCCGCTCGACCAACCCCGCGAGCCCGGCGACGACCACCGCGACTACGCCCATGCACGCGAACAGCACGGCCTTGTCGCTGGTCCCGAATGTCTGGATCGCCCACTCCCGCACGCCGTCGGGCGTGTGATCGACGACGGTCGCCCCCAGCGCGTACGCGGGCGCGCTCTGCGCTCCGGCGAACACCGCGACCAGTTCCGCCACTCCGAGCACCAGCGCGGCGGCCACGATCCCGGCCACCACCCGCAACAACGCCATGAATCGAGCCTACTGCGCGCCGACTACCTCAACTGTGACCGAAGTATGACGGCCCGCCCGCCGACCGCAGATGTCGGCGAACGCGCGGTGACGTCGACATGGCCTCTGCGCAAGGAGATTCGGCGCCGAATTGCCGGGTTCGTCGTTCTCGGTGGCGCCGCTGGCGCCACGGCCCTGCACGTGGCCGACCCGGCCGAGCCGCCGACGGGGTTCGCGGCGGTCGGTGGGGCGGTGACCGTCTGCCCCCTGGGCGCCGCTGCCCGCGATCGCCACCGTATTCCGGCCGGCCGCCGCGCTGCTGGTCGGCGCCGCCGTCATCGCCTGCTGTCTCGTCGGCCCTGTGCGGAGCCGGCGCCCGTGCGCGCGAGTACCGCTGCCGACCCCGAGCCCGTCTGGCCGCCCTGTTGAGCGGCGCCGACGGTGTGGCGGGTGTTCGTCCGTCGGCATGGTCAGTAGTCTGCCGAGCATGCCTCCACGTCTTTCCGCGAGATTCGTGTGTTCGGCCATGATCGCCGCGGCGATTCCGCTGGCCTCGCCCCTGCAAGCCGCGCAGGCGGCGCCCTGCGCCGAGATCGAGGTGGTGTTCGCTCGCGGCACCGCCGAACCAGGGGGGAGTGTCGGCTTCACCGGCACCAGCTTCGCCGAATCGTTGCGCCTGAACTCGGGTGGCCGGTCGGTGGGCGTGTATGGGGTGAACTACCCGGCCAGCGCCGAGTTCGCCGACAAACTCGCCTTCGCGCACACCGTCCTGCAGGGGATCGGGGATGCGCGGCAGCGGATCGAACAGATCGCGGCTGGCTGCCCGGACACCGAGATCGTGCTCGGCGGGTATTCGCAGGGTGCGGCGGTCGCCGAGTTCGCCACCATGAGCGAGGTGCCGGAGGGGGTACCCGCCGAATACGAGAAGTACCTGCCGCCGCCGATGGCGCCGGAGGTGGCCGAACGGGTCACCGCCGTCGCCCTGTTCGGCAAGCCGTCGCAACGCTTCCTCCGTGATGCGGGCGCCCCGGTCCCCGTCCTCGAACCGTCCTACCGCACCAAGACGATCGACCTGTGCATCACCGGCGACAATATCTGCGATGGATCACCGCTGGCCCAGCCCAACGGTCTGCACGTCCTCTACAGCGTCAACGGAATGACCCTCACCGCCGCCGACTTCGCCCTGCAGCGCGGCTAGCGCCGAGCCGTGGGGCAGGCCGCGGATTCGCGACCTGCCCCACCGATTCGGATCAGTCGATCGGTTGCTGCTGCGGGAGCGCGGACTGCGGCGATCGCGGCGCCCGCGCCGATGCCGTTCCACGCGGCATTCTGTGGTGCACGCCGTGCAGCGCGTGCTTGACCACCCCGGGAATGAGCAGATTCAGCCAGGCGCCCGCGAGGCCGAGCAGGTCCTCGACGTGGTCGGGGCGGCGGATGATGGCATCGACCATCATGTCGACCGCGGCGTCGACGGGCAGCTTGGCGTACACGTGCAAGCCCTCCGGCGCGACCATGTCGGTGTCGATCAAGGGCAGGTGCACTCGGGTGAAAACAACTCCGTCGGACAGTGTTTCGATGGCCGCGATGCGCATGACCGCGTCCAGGGCGGCCTTCGAACCGATATAGGCGGCGAATTGCGGCGGATAGGTCAGCGTGGCGAGCGACGAGCTGGCGATGACCTGCGCGCCGTCCTTCTCACGCATGTCGGGTAGTAGTCGCAGGATCAGGCCGACCGCGCCGAAGTAGTTGATCCGCATGGTGCGTTCGAAATCGTGGAGTCGCTGGGTGGATTTCGCCAGCGGCCGTCGGATCGAGCGGCCCGCGTTGTTGACCAGGATGTCCGGTGCCCCGAACTCGACGAGCATGTCGTCGGCGAGCCGCTCGACACCCTCCTCGGTCGACAGGTCCGACGTGATGGCGAACGCGGTTCCGCCACTACTGCGGATCTCGGCGACCAGCTGATCCAATTCCGCTGTGCGGCGCGCGGTGACGACGGTGATCGCCCCCGCTTCGGCCAGCCGCATCGCCAGCCCGCGCCCGATCCCGCTGGAGGCGCCGGTGATCAGCACGGTCTTGCCCGCAACCCGGTCACGCAGGCTGGGGCGGAACGGGTGGGGGAACCGGACCGGTCCGGTCAGCGCGTTGCTGATGAGCCGCATGAGCTCGAACTCGGCCCACTGCAGGGCTTTACCACTGTTCATCATCGTCGAGAGTCCCCTTCGTCGAACACCACCTCGAACCCGCTGACCCTATCCGGGATCGGAATCCCCTGCCCGGCAAGCAATCCGAGATCCGGCCCCGAACAGCCGGAAGGCCGGTCGCGACGAGCGCAACCGGCCTTGGCGGAGAACTGCGGACGGATCAGCTGTAGATCTTGTCCACCTCGGACGCGTACTGCTTCATGACGACGGCGCGCTTGAGCGACATCTTCGGGGTGAGCTCGCCGCCCTCCTGGGTCCAGTCGACCGGGAGGATGCGGATCTTCTTGATCGCCTCGGCCTTGGAGACCTTCTTGTTGGTCTCGGCGACCGCGGCCTCGATCTCGGCGACCAGCGCGGTGTTCTCGATCAGGGTCTCGATCGCGGTGTCGGCGGCGACGCCGTTGCGGTCCTTCCAGCCCGGCAGGGCCTCCGGGTCGAGGGTGATCAGCGCGCCGATGAACGGCTGCCCGTCACCGACCACCATGACCTGGCTGATCAGCGGGTGCGCGCGCAGGGAGTCCTCGAGCACGGCGGGGGAGACGTTCTTGCCGCCCGCGGTGACCAGGATTTCCTTCTTGCGGCCGGTGATGGTGATGAAGCCGTCGGCGTCGATGGCACCGAGGTCACCGGTCTTGAACCAGCCGTCGTCGAAGGACTCGGCCGTGGCCTCCTCGTTCTGCCAGTAGCCGCCGAACACGACCGAACCCTTGAGCAGCAGCTCGCCGTCCTCGGCGATCTTGGCGGCGTGGCCCTGGATCGGGCGACCCACCGAACCCACCCGGATGTGCTGGGGGGTGTTCACGCTGAACGCGGCGGTGGACTCGGTCAGACCGTAGCCCTCGTAGATGGTGACGCCGACGCCACGGAAGAAGTGGCCAAGACGCGCGCCCAGCGGGCCGCCGCCGGACACCGCGGCCAGGCACTGACCGCCCAGCGCCGCCCGCAGCTTGCTGTAGACCAGCTTGTCGAAGACGAAGTGCTTGAGCTTGAGCAGCAGGTCGGGGCTGCCCTTCTCGAGCGCCTCGCTGTAGGCGATGGCGGTCTCGGCGGCGGCGTCGAAGATCTTGCCCTTGCCGCCGTCGTGCGCCTTCTGCTTGGCCGAGTTGTAGACCTTCTCGAACACGCGCGGCACCGACAGGATGAAGTCCGGCTTGAACTCGCCGAACTGCTCGACCAGGGTGGTCCAGTCCGAGGAGTGGCGGATGGTCACCTTCGAGTCGAAGGCGATCAGCGCCACCGCGCGGGCGAACACGTGCGCCAGCGGCAGGAACAGCAGGGTCTTCTGCCCCTCGGAGACGAACGCGGACAGCTCGATGCCGCCCGAACGCGACTCCGCGTACAGGTTCGCGTGGGTCAGCTGCACGCCCTTGGGCTTGCCGGTGGTGCCCGAGGTGTAGATCAGGGTCGCGGGCGAGGCCGCGCCGACCTGCTTGCGCCGCTCGTGCACGACCGCGTCGTCCAGCTCGGCGCCACGCTTGGTGAGCTCGCCGATCGCGTCCTTGTCGATCTGCAGGGTCTCGGCCAGCGCGGGCAGCGAACCGGTTTCGATCTCGTCGATCGTGGCGCGGTGCTTGTCGTTCTCGACGACCAGCAGCTTGGTCTCGGAATCCTGCAGGATCCACTTGGCCTGCTCGGCCGCCGAGCTGTCGTAGATCGCGACCGTGACGCCGCCGGCGGCCCAGATCGCGAAGTCGAGCAGCGTCCACTCGTATCGGGTCGCCGCCATGATCGCCACGCGGTCGCCGAGTCCGATACCGGACGCGATCAGACCCTTGGCGACGCCGGTGACGGCGGTGGCGAACTCCTTCGCCGTGACGTCGCTCCAGCCGCCGCTGCCGTTCGGGACGTTGAACAACACCGCGTTCGGTGACTCCTCGCCGAAGCGGAAGACGTTGTCGGAATTGTTCGCATCGTCCGGGATGGTGTAGGAAGCCGGAACTTCGAACTCTCGCATCAGTGCCCTTCCAGTGGGTTCTACTCGCCAGTAATCTACGACACGTTCGGCCGGGTTGCGATATCGCCGCCCGAATTGGCCCTCACCAGGACTTATCGTAAATCGTCGATCGATACCGGCTGAATCGCTTCTCGCAGGAACTCCGCGAGTTCGCTGAGTGCCAGCGCGGCCTCGGTGACCAGCGCTGCTTGTAGTTGCGCGACATGCCATAATCCGCGCGTTTCGGTGAACCGGACATGCACGCCCGCGCCGCGCAACGCCGCGACGAGCCGGGTGCACTGATCGTGTAACAGTTCGCTCACATCCACCTGGACATAGGTGGGAGGCAGGCCGATCAGTTTCCCGTGCAGCGGGGCGTACCCGGGTTCGGTCGCGGCGGCGTCGCCGAGATATCGGGCGGCGCAGGCCCGCGACCACGCCCGGTTGATCACCAGGTCGCGCGCCTTGTCGGGCGCCTGGGTCGGATCGACCCAGGGCGCGATGAGGCCGAGCGCGGCCGGAGTCATTCCGTGCCGGGAGATGAGCCGCTGGGCCAGTGCCAGTGCCAGCCCGCCACCCGCGGAATCGCCGGCCAGACTGATCTGCTCCGGTCGGTAGCCCACGTTGTGCACCAGGTCGAGGAACGCCGCCTCGGCATCGTCGAGGCCGGCGGGGAACGGGTGTTCGGGAGCCAGCCGGTAGTCCAGCGAGTACACCGCGCAGGAACTCTCCCTGGCCAGCCGGGCCACCAGCGACCGGTGCGTGGTGAGCGAACCGATCACATACCCGCCGCCGTGCAGGTACAGCACCGCGCCCGCGGCGCGCTCCGGCGGAACCGCCCCGGTCCGCGACCCGGGGATGGCTGTCTCGGCCATGATCCGCTCGGCCGGGCGGCCGCCCAGCTGCAGGTGCTGCACGATCGAACCGTCGGGCAGCAGCTGCGCCAGGGAGGCCACGTCCAGCAGCGTGCGTTGTACCGTCACCGGCATCCGCGCGTGCAACGCGACCCGGAACAGCGGGTCGAGCAGCGCGCGGGCGATCGGCAGCGGAATCGTGAACTCGCGCATGGGGTTACCCGCGTCGGCTCAGTGCGGCATGAACCGGCCGTTGACCACGGCCGAGATCCGGTTGTAGCCCGAGGCCAGGAAACGCACGCTCACGTCGAGCATCTTGGCCTCCCAGCCGATGAGCACCCGCGAATGCCCCTTGCGCACACCCTCGGTGATGGTCTGGGCAGCCATCTCCGGGCTGTGGATCGCCAGGTACTTGTCGAACAGCGAGGCGGTGTTGGCGCCGTCGATGCCGGCGGCGTAGGTGGCGTTGCGGGCCACCGCGGTCTTGATGCCGCCGGGGTGCACGCAGGTCACCTTGACCGGCGTCTTCGAGATCTTCATCTCCTGGTACAGCGCCTCGGTGAAGCCGCGCACCGCGAACTTGGCCGAGTTGTAGGCCGCCTGGCCGGGCACGGTGACCAGACCGAACAGGCTCGACACATTCACCACGTGTCCGTCGCCGGACTCGATCAGCATCGGCAGGAACGCCTTGGTGCCGTTGACGACACCCCAGAAATCGACATCCATGATGCGTTCGATGTCTTTGAAGTCGGTCTTCACCACGTCGCCGTGGTAGGCGATGCCCGCGTTGTTGTAGACCTGGTGCACCACACCGAAGTGCGCCTTCACCGAGTCGGCGTAGAGCAGGAAGGCCTCGCGCTCGGCCACATTGAGCCGGTCGGACTTGACCTGCGCGCCGAGCCCCTCGACGATGCGCACGGTCTCGGCCAGGCCCTCGGCGTCGATATCGGACAGCGCCAGCTTGGCGCCGCGCCGGGCCAGGTTCTCGGCCAGCGCGCGCCCGATGCCGGAGCCGGCGCCGGTGATCACGCAGACCTTGTTCGTGAAGTAAGCGTCCTTGCTCACTGTGCAGCCACCGCTTTCAGTTTGGTGTCGGAGTCGGTCGTGGTAGTCGTGTTGTAGGCCGCGACGTCGAAATTCTTGGTCAGCCTACGGAATTGGAAGGTGAAGTCGGGCCACAGCGTGGTGTTGTTGCCGTGCTTGTCCAGATACCAGCTGGCGCAGCCGCCGTTCATCCAGACACTGTCGGCCATCTTGTCCTGCAGTTCGGCGTTGTATACGCGCACCGCTTCGGGGCTGACCTCGACAGTCTTCAGCTTCTTCTTGTCGATGGTGGCCAGCGCGTCGGCGACGTAGTTGATCTGCGATTCGATCATGTACACCATCGAGGTGTGGCCGAGGCCCACGTTCGGGCCGAGCAGGAAGAACATGTTCGGGAAGTTCTCGATGGCCGAGCCCTTGTAGCCGCGCTGGCCGACCTCGTCGAACTGCTCGGACAGCGTCTGCCCGGTGCGCCCGGTGATGGTCTCGAACGCCGGGGAGTCGGTGACGTGGAAGCCGGTGGCCACGATCAGCGCGTCGATCTCACGCTCGGTGCCGTCCTTGGTGACGATCGAGCCCGCCTTCACCTCGGCGATCCCGTCGGTGACCACTTCGACATTGTCGCGGTCGATCGCCGGGTAGTACTCGTTGGAGATCAGCATGCGCTTGCAGCCGATGCGGTAGTTCGGGGTCACCTTGGCGCGCTTGACCGGGTCGCGAACCTCGGCCAGCAGCTTGGCGCGCGAGATGGTCTCGAAGATCTTCATCAGCGCCGGGTACTTGGCCAGGCCGACGACCTGGGTCTCGCGGGCCGCGTAGATCGCGGCGCGGGACAGTCGCTGCACGCCCGGAATGTACTTGAACGCCAGGCGCTCGGGCAGGAAGTACGGGCGATCCATGCGCGGCAGCAGCCACGGCGCGGTGCGCTGGTACAGGTCGAGGTGGGCGACCTTGCCCGCGATGGCGGGCACGATCTGAATGGCCGAGGCGCCGGTGCCGATCACCGCGACCCGCTTGCCCGCGAGCTCCACATCGTGGTCCCAGCGGGCCGAGTGGAAGATCTCGCCTTCGAAATCGTTGATGCCCTTGATATCGGGCAGCGAGGGTTCACACAGCGCGCCGACCGCGGAGACCACGGTCTCGGCGGTGAAATCACCCTTGCTGGTGGTGATGTCCCAGCGGGCGGTCTCGGCGTTCCAGCGCATGCTCAGCACATCGCAGTCGAACAGGTGCTTGTCGAGCACATTGTTCTGTTCGGCGACCTTGCGGATGTAGGCCTGGATCTCGCCCTGCTTGGAGAACGAGCGCGACCAGTCCGGGTTCAGCGCGAACGAGTAGGAGTACAGGTGCGACGGCACGTCGCAGGCGGCGCCGGGGTAGGTGTTGTCCCGCCAGGTGCCGCCGACATCGCTGCCGCGCTCGAGCACGAGGAAGTCCTCGCGCCCCTGCTGCCGCAGCCGGATGGCCATGCCCAGGCCCGCGAACCCGCTGCCGACGATGATCGTCTGCACGTGGCGGGGGCGGTTGTCGACGACTTTGTCTGTAACCTTGCGACTCATGTAATGCAGACTACGTTCTTATTGAGCCGGAGTCAACAGCTATTGAGCGGCGTTCAGTAGTGGCTAGGATGGCGGTGTGAGTATCAGGAGTGCTGGAGAGACCAAGCGGGTGCGGCTCAGTCCCGAGGAGCGCAGGCTGCAGCTGATCACCCTCGGTGCCGAGATGCTGGCCGAACGCTCGCTCGAGGACATCTCGGTCGACGACATCGCCAAGCAGGCGGGCATCTCGCGCGGCCTGCTGTTCCACTACTTCGCCTCCAAGCAGGAGTTCCACGAGGCCATCGCCAGGCATGTGAGCGCGGAGTTCTTCGCCGCGGTCACCCCCAACCGCGAGCTGTCGCTGTTCGACATGCTGCGCGACTCCATCGAACGCTTCGTCGACTACGCCACCGAACACTCCGCGTCCTACCGCTCGGTCCTGCGCGGCCCCGCCAGCGTCGCCCCCGACTTGGCCAACTATGTCAACGAAACCCGTGCCGCCATCGCCGATCTCATTGTCGGCGAGCTCCCCCTCCCACCCGAGGACCCCGATCTGGCCCGCCTCACCCTCGCCATCCGCGGCTGGATCGCCTTCGTCGAGGAGACCATCCTCACCTGGATGAACGAAAAGCCCATCACCCGTGAGCAATTGGTGGACCTGCTGGTGGAATCGCTGCCCGCCCTCGCGCTCAGCCCTGCGCTGGTCGCGGCCTTGCAGGGCTGAGTTCTATTGCCCGCGGAACTCGATGTGCACGATCCGGAGTTCGGGGGTGCGCTCATCGACGAGCACATCGCGGATCATGGAGTCGCCCTCCGTTGAGACAAACAGATCCTGGGCCTTTTGTACGTTCGGTGACGTTTCCAGCGGTGGTCCGGCAATAACCTGTTCGTACTCGGGTTGAATCGAATACCACTTTCTGAATTGCGCGGTGTACTTCGACTGCTCCAGCATGTGGGTCAAGCCGTTCGGTGAGGTCTCGACGACCATGTTGTATTTGACGTCGTCGAGGTGTTCGCGGCGGACAAGCAGCACCTTCCCATCTGTGGGCAAGGACCAGTCGCCGAATTCGATGGCTTCTTGGATGAGCTCGGGACTGTCCGAAGACACGGGAGGTTCATGGTGAACGGTGATTCCCGAACATCCGGCTAAGGCTAGCCCGATCACGGTGAGGGCAAAGAAGTGTCGGATGCGCTTTCGCATGCGGGACGTGCCTTCCGTCACCGGCCCGGATCCGTCCGTGAGCCGCTGCGCCCTGGATCGGGCGCGGGCAGGTCGAGTGGGCCTACGTCAGGCAGAACACCCTCGAACTGCTGTGTACCAGAGGTGCCGTACTGATTGAACTCTCGCGCCAACCCTGCTGTGTGCAACGCCCCCAACCGCTCGTCGGATATGTCGATGCCCAAGATGGTGACACCCTTTCCGCCATCCCAGTTGTAGCGATCGAATAGGTGAATCTGGTAGCTCATCGAGATTCGGGGACGGCTTCCTGACTCAGCCAGGGTTGTCGTCACCACTCCGGTTGCGGAGACTTCCACCCCACCCATTGCGAGAAACCAGTCCTGGCTCGCTTCCTGGCCGACATAGTAGTCCAACCATTCTGAGGTGAAGGCGACCGCCTTGTCGTAGTTGGCTGGGTTGTTGGCCACAGCAGTCACTGCTTCGGTGACGACATAGTCGGCCCACTTCTTGAGCCCAGGAACGTCGTTCATCGCCTCGTCCGGGCTGATAGTGAAGTCGTCGCCCGAATTGGAGAGGTAGTGGCGCATGCCTGACGCCGCGTGAGTCAAACCCGCAGCGTCCGCAACAACCTGCGCCCGCAGCGCGACGGTGAAGAACGCGAGATCGTCAGCTCGGCTGTATATCGGCTGTGAGCCGTGTCCGCCTGCGCCGGCGTCCGTCTCAGGTGGCGTGGGCATCGGTGGGATCTGTGGTGCCATGGGAGTCCTTTTGCAGCGCCGACGTGTGGGCGCTGCGAAACTTCTCCAGTGACGCCGCGAGGTTCCCGAGCAGGCCCGACGTGCCGGTCGGCAAGGTCAGCGCGGTGTTGAATCGGGTGGCGTTCGACGATACGTTCGCCGCGATGTCCTGGAGATCGAGCTTGAATCCGGCGAGCCGGGATGTGTCGACCGCGACGTTGTTCACAGTGCCTCCGTGGCTGGTCGGCCGACGTGGCGGTGCGGTTGCGTTCCGAGCGCAGGCCTGTGGAGGCAGGATTGAATAATGTTGTATCGCAACGACACTAGCCCGCCCCCATGGATCTTCTCCGGCGATCCTAGCTCGAGATCATGAGATCAGTCCGATGACTTCGGGCGGGCGCGGAAGTGGGCTCGCTCGCCCTGTTTGCCGAAGAGGCTGAGGAATTCGACGGGGTGGTCGTCGGCGGTGCCGAACCAGTGGGGGATGTGGGTGTCGAATTCGGCGGCTTCGCCGGGGGTGAGGACGATGTCGTGGTCGCCGAGGATCAGGCGGAGGCGGCCGTTGAGGACATAGAGCCACTCGTAGCCCTCGTGCACCTTCGGTTCCGGGGTGGCGCGGGCGTTGGGGGCGATGACCATCTTGAAGGCCTGGATGCCGCCCGCGCGTTTGGTCAGCGGGAGCATGGTGACGCCGAAGCGGATGATCGGGCGCAGGTGGATGCGGGGATCGCCGGTTTCCGGCGCGTCGACGAGTTCGTCGAGCGTCACGCCGTGTGCTTTGGCCAAGGGGAGGAGTAGTTCCAGGGTGGGTTTGCGGTCGCCGGACTCAAGGCGTGACAGGGTGCTCACCGAGATGCCGGTCTCGGACGCGAGGTCGGCGAGGGTGGTCTGGCGCTGTTTGCGCAGGCCGCGCAGCCGGGGGCCGACCGCGTCGAGTGCTTGTTCGAGGTCGTCCATGACACTTATTTTGCCATATCGGCAATCATAGTTGCCAATATCGCGTGGAGGGCGCAGGGTGGAACCCGAAGGAGGACGAGATGACGGACTTGAACGAAACCTATGACGTGGTGGTGCTCGGCGGTGGTGCGGCCGGGCTGAACGGCGCGCTGATGCTCGCCCGCTCGCGCCGCTCGGTCGCCGTGATCGACGCCGGGTCGCCCCGCAACGCACCCGCCGACGGGGTGCACGGCCTGCTGGCCCGCGAAGGGATGCCGCCACTGGAACTCCTCGAGCGCGGCCGCGCGGAAGTGCGCGCCTACGGCGGGCACGTGGTGCCGGGGACGGTCGTCACGGTCGAACGCATCGGCTCGACGGAGCGGGGCGAATCCGATGCCGGCGGCGCGGGTGCCGATCGGGTCACCGTGCCGCAGGGTGGGGACAACCGTCCGGTGGCGGACGGCCCGGCGACCTCGGACGCGCCTGCGCCCGAGTTCCGGGTGACCCTGGCCGACGGCCGCGAGGTGACCGCGCGCCGGATCCTCGTCACCACCGGCCTCGCCGACGAACTCCCCGAGATCCCCGGCCTGCGGGAGCAGTGGGGCCACGGCGTGCTGCACTGCCCGTACTGCCACGGCTGGGAGGTGCGTGACCAGCGCATCGGGA
Source organism: Nocardia rhizosphaerae (assembly GCF_042650365.1). NCBI lineage: Bacteria > Bacillati > Actinomycetota > Actinomycetes > Mycobacteriales > Nocardiaceae > Nocardia > Nocardia rhizosphaerae. The sequence continues at coordinate 323,727 of NZ_JBHSBA010000005.1, read as the reverse complement.
TCCTGGCGAGCGGCCCGATGTCGGTGCACCAGGCGCTGCTGTTCAGCCAGTTGAGCGACGACGTCGTGTTCCTGGTCCACACCGCGCCCGCGCTGTCGCCCGAGGACGCGGAAAAGCTGGTGGCGCGCGGGATCTCGATCATCGAGGGCGAAGTGACCGAGGTGTTGTCCGATACGAACACGCTCGCCGGTGTCGCCCTCGCCGACGGCTCCTCGGTCGCCATCGACGCGCTCGTGGTCGCCCCGAGGATGAACACCCGCGCCACCTTCCTCGGCGACCTCGGGCTCACCCCCGAACCGCATCCCTCCGGCATGGGTGAGCACATCCCCGCTGACCCGGTGGGCCGCACGAGCGTGCCCGGCGTCTGGATCGCGGGCAATGCCACCGACCCGTCGGCCCAGGTCGGCGCCGCCGCCGCGGCCGGAGCCATGGCCGGGGCGCAGATCAACGCCGAACTGGTCATGGTCGACACCGAGCGCGCGGTCGCGGCGGCTCGAGTGGGCGTGTGATCCAGGTTCCGCGCTCTCCGGCGGTTCATGATTCTGGACATTCGATCACCAGGCAATGGGGCAGAATCGTACTCGGCGATTGCTTGCCTTAGAGCCTGGTGATCGAACGTCCAGGTGGGTGTGAACGGCTGAATCATGGTGTGGCTCGGTGTGATCGGTCGTCGATCGCGGCGGTGAGCAGGGCTATGGCGCGGTCGGCGGACAGCTGGCCGAGGGTGACGTGCAGGGCGAGGCCGTCGAGCAGGGCCAGCAGGGTATCGGCGGCAGCCGTCGGGTCGGGGCTCTTTGGGAGCATGGTCGCGATGTGGTCGCGGAAGGCGAGGCCGTTGGCGGCGATGGTCTCGGCGACTCGGGGGCGCACCGAAGCGAAGGCCAGGTAGCCGATCAGGGTGCGGGAGTCGGCGGTCGACTCGGCGTCGGTGGGCAGCAGGGCGCTGAGGACGGTGGGGAGGTCGGGGTCGGGACCCGCGGCGGCGATGCGGGCTTCGATCCGGCTCGCGATAGCGCCGACGGCGAACTCCATCATCGCGTCCTTGGTGGGGAAATAGTGCTGCACCTGGCCCGCGGACACCCCGGCTTCGGCGGCGACGTGACGCAGGCTGATGGCCTCCAGTCCGTCGCGGGCGAGCAGTCGCATCACCGCGTCGCTGATCGCCGTCCGGCGAGCACTGTGGTCGACCCTTTTCGGCATGCGTCCGATCCTTTCACAATGCAGTCGTATTGCCACGGCGACCTCGCGGCCTTTACAATGCAGTCGTATTGCAAAGGAGGACCGGATATGCGCCCCATCCTGCGGCTCGCCCGCCGATTCGTCCGCTGGGAAATCGACATCTGGGCGAGTCTCGGCCGCGCCGTCACCCGTCGACCCGATACCGCGGGCGGCACCCCCCTCCGCTACGCGGGCGCGATGTCGGCGGTGCTCTGGGCATTCGTCGTGGTCAGCGCGGTGGAGATCCCCGCGGTGCACCTGCTCATCCCGTGGACGCCGGTCCGGCTGGCCGCGCTGGCGCTCGGCATCTGGGGAGTGCTGTGGATGCTCGGCTTGCTCGCCGCCCACCACATGTACCCGCACGTACTGACGGCCGACCGGCTTCGCGTGCGCTATCTGCGCCGCACCGAACTCGACCTTCCGCTGGCGCAGATCCGCACCGCCCGTCCGGTTCTCCGGGCCCACGACGGCGTGCGGCCCGCACAGCTCGTCGACGACGGCACCCTCGTCGTACCCGTCGGCGACTCGACCAACGTCCGCATAGATCTGATCGAACCACGGGCATTCGCCACACCTACGGGCGAACACACCACCCGCGTCGTCGCCTTCTGGGCCGACGACCCCCGCGCCGCCGTCGCGCTCATCGAGGCCGCGGTAGGCGAGCACACCAGCTCCCGCTGATCAGGGCAGCGGCGCATCCCAGGGAAACCGGCGCACCACCGTGATCGGACCGACGACATTGCGGTTGAACTCGTCGAGATCCTCTGCGGGAATCCAGTATTCGAGAATGTCGCGCCCGCCGACCTGCCGCACCTGGTACCCGTCGAGAAAGTCGGCGCGCACCTCGAACCGGGTGACGTACCCGGCGCCGGAGGCGGGCACATTCCAGTCGCGGGCGATCAGCACGGCGTACTCCTCGCTGAGCACCGGGTAGAAGATCGGCTGATCCGGCAGCCGCGGCGGCCATGCCCGCCACCCGGATTCGGCCACCAGTGCCAGCTCCTCCGGGCCGGTGAGGCGCCAGAGAGTGGTGGTGGGTCGTGCGGTCGTCATGGGTCCTCCCTCAGGTGAAGCAGGCACCCTATCCCGGCGGCGGACCCTTGAGCCATCGAATTCGACCCGACGCATTTCGTGGGTGAAACGGCGCGGATCGGCTACCTGGCGTCGAAGGACTCCAGGCCGGTTACCCGGAGGAGTTCGAGGGCGGTGGCGGTGGGGGTGTTCGGGGGAGCGGAGTAGATGATGACGGTGTGGTCGGTGGCGGGGACGTGCATGGCGTCGCAGTCCAGGGTGAGAGTGCCAAGGGTGGGGTGCGCGATGGTCTTGGTGAGGCTGTGCATGGTGCTCGAGCGGCCCGCTTGCCAGTGGGTCTCGAATTCGGTGCTGCCGGTGCGGAGTTCGGTGAGCAGGCGGATCAGGTCGCGGTCGTCGGGGTAGGTGGCCTTGACCGCGCGCAGGCAGCCGACGCACGCCGCGGCATTGCGCTCGGCCTCCTCCGGGGTCATGACCATCCGGCCCATACCGGTGCCGAGGAACCGCTGCCACATGATGTTTCGCCGAGCGGGTGGGAGCGCGGAGAAGTCTCCGAGTAGCGCGGCGGCCATCGGATTCCACGCCAGCACATCAGATTTGGCGGACAGCACCAGCACCGGCAGATCCGCCAACCGGTCCAGCAGTCGCAGTACGCTCGGCCGGACCACCATCGGAATCCGGCCCGCCTGCGGTGGCTCGGATCCGGCCAGCCGGTAGACGAGATCGCGATCCACCTCGGTGAGTCGCAGCGCTCTGGTGAGTGCGCCGAGCACCTGCTCGGACGGCTTCGGCCCGCGCCCCTGCTCCAGCCGCACGATGTAGCCGACGCTCACCCCGGCCAGAGCGGCCACCTCTTCGCGCCGTAGTCCCGGCACCTGCCTGCGCGATCCGGTCGGCAAGCCGACGTCGGCGGGGGTGATACGGGAGCGCGCGGTGCGCAATACCGTCGCCAGTTCCGCTCTGTCCACGCCTTCCATGGTGCCGCAGGCCCAGCGGCTCGGGGTGGTATCGCCGGTCCTAGGCCACCGTGGCACTGGAGATGGGCGATCCGCGACGCGAAGCTGGAGTGATGACGACAACGATTGCCCTGGTCACCGGGGCCAACAAGGGTCTCGGCCGGGAAACGGTTCGGAGACTGGCCGAAGCGGGATAGCGGGTGTTCCTCGCGGCCCGCGACCGGACCCGCGGCGAAGCGGCGGTGGCCGAGTTCGCCGCGGCAGGACTCGACGTCGAATTCCTCGGCCTTGACGTCACCGACGATGCGTCGGTAGCCGCGGCCGCGGACGCGGTGAAATCCGTCGCGGGCAGACTGGACGTATTGATCAACAATGCGGGCATCCTGGGTCCGCATGCCGCAACCTCCGAGACCTGCCCGGACGACCTGCGGAAACTGTTCGAGACCAACGTATTCGGCCCGATCCGGGTGACTCGCGCCTTCCTGCCGCTGCTTCGTCGCGCCGAACAGCCACGCATCGTGATGGTCTCCAGCGGCATGGGTTCGATCGCCACCATCACCGACCCGATATGGGCCGAGCAGCTGCCGCCGGTCCTCGGCTATCCGACCACGAAGGCGGCGCTGAACATGCTGACCGTGATGTATGCGAGGGAACTGCGCGGGATGCAGGTCAACGCGATCGATCCCGGCTACACCGCCACCGACCTGAACGGGCACAGTGGTTTCCAGGCCGTGACCGAGGGCACCGACGCCGTCGTCGCCATGGCGACAACGGGGCCGGACGGCCCGACCGGCACGTTCGCCGACCGGAACGGCACCGCACCGTGGTGAGGGCGATCGCCGCCCAGCTCATGACTACGGAGGACGCAGTGGCACAACAGTATTCGGACACCGTGCTGTCGATCGGCCTACACCCCGGCGCCGTCGACTACCGCCGCTACCCGCAGCTCGACGAAGCCACCCTCACCGCACGCATCACGGCCGGTGAAGCCGCGTTGCGCGAGGCCGGCTTCGACATCGTCACCTGCCAGGTTCCGGCCGACCCCGATGCCGCCGAGGTTGTGCTGCGCGATTGCGTGGCCGGCCGGGAGTTCGGAGTCGCGATGATCGGCGCAGGCGTGCGGATGGCGCCGGAGCACACCCTGTTGTTCGAGCGGCTGATCAATGTCGCGACCGCGCTGGCGCCCGGAATCCGGTTCTGCTTCAACACTTCTCCGGAAACCACGATCGACGCGCTGCGGCGGTGGGTGCGGCCGAGCTGAACATGACAGTCCGGCTCGGGGTGGTGGCCCAGCCGGACGGGCAGATCGCCGTGGCCCACCTGGGCCCGACCACTGTCGCGTGCGGGCGGCCCGTGCCGGAGACGACCTACTTGTGGCCACCCCCGTGGTCGTGGTCGCACGTGTCGGTGCGGCGGCCGTCGGTCGCGGCCTGGCCTGCGCCGTGTCCTTCGAGTGCCGCGAACGGGCCGCACTGGTGCGGGGCGATCCACACGTGCACCATCGGGTTGCCGGATCCGGGGTTGATCGAGTTGGGTGGGCAGTTGCCTGCGGCGTCGGTGACGCCGGCGACCTGGGGTCCGTTGTCGCCCGCGCGCCAGCACAGGTTGTCGTGGACGTGCCACTGCATCAGCGGGCCCGCGTAGTCGGTGAGCTCGGGGTCGTCGATCGTCTTGCCCTTGGCGATGTACATGGCCGAGACGAGGGTGCGGTCGGTGCCGTCGACGCGGTAGACCAGCGATTCCGGGCGGGTGGGGTCGAGGAAACCGTCGTCGCGGATGTAGCTGGTATTGATGTAGTGCTCGTAGCCGGTCACCGAGTCGCCGATCGAACGGTAGCCGAGTGCGGCCACCGTGGTGACGTCGGCGAAGGCGGGCAGCTTGTCGAGGGTGTCGCGGATCAGGGCGCTCGCGCGCTGTTCCTGCTCGGCGGTCACGCCGGGTACGCCGGAGACATCGATCGGCGCGCTGGGGTCGAACGGGCGCGGCCACGCGTCACCGAGGTCGGTGTGGTCCTCACCCGCGGCGTGGGCGTGGTCGTCGCCGGCCGCGTGGTCGCCGCCGTGGCTGTGGACGTGGCCGACGCCGTTGAGCATCGCCGCCAGCGCGAGCACACCTACCGCCGAGGCCGCGACCCCGGACCGCAGCGGTGGCAGGGTCGCGGTCGGGCGCAGCAGCGCGACGGCTGCTGCGGCGACGGCCAGCGCTCCGAGCGCGGCGCACACCGTGTCGGCCACCCCCGGCGCTTCCGCGGTGAGACCGGTGATCCACGGGATATCCGCGAACCGGGTGTACGCCCAGATCGCCACCGCCGCCGCGTTGACGGCGACCATCGCCGACACGACCGGCCTGCGCTCGCTCAGCAGTACCGCGAGGCCGATGGCGCATTGGACGGCGGCGAGCACGACCATGAGCCGCGCCAGTGTGGTGTGTTCGTCGTGCAGGCCCGCGGCCAGGAAGTGCACCGCACCCGCACCGACCGACGCGATCCCGCCGAGCAGCAGAAATCCGTTACGTCCGCTCATCTGTCGTCACTCCCATCCGATGGTTCGCGCTGGACGGTACCCGGGTTCTGTGAGGGCAGTGTGCCGCCCGACTGAGGAAACTCTGTGATCCAGATCTCCGTGGTGCGTTGCCGCATCGAGACCATTACGGTGGTTAACGATCTCCGGGTGGCCCGCGAAAACACCAACATGAGTCTGAAAAGCACACAAAGTCAACGGGTTTCGGTTCGGGTCGGGGTGGCCGCCGCAGCGGCCGTTGCCGCGCTCGTCGGGTTCAGTAGTCCAGCGGCGGCCTTGCCGTCCGATCAGGTCGTCCAGTTCAACCCGACTCTCGCCAGGATTCCGGGCAATGGCTGCGCGGCCATCATCAACGCCGAGACGGTCCCGCAACCGCAGGCCGGTCACCTCGGTGTCCGCGTGAAAATCGTCCAGACCGGGCAGAACTGCGAGGTCTTCCGAGTCGCGGTGCGGTGGAAGAACCTCGACACCGGAAACACCAACGGGCAGTCCCACAAAGTCGTCGACGGGGTCGTCGAGCACGCGCCCGACGGCGTGATCACCGGAATGGGAATGGGGCCCGGTCCGGGCCGGGTCGAGGCGACGATCGTCGCGACCACCGACAGCTATCCCCACCACATGGACCTGGAACAACTCTCGGGCATGGCCTGGATCACTCTCGGGGAGTAGAAGTAGCAGGCCGGGGTGGGTGTCCGCTCCGGCCTGCGCTTTCGGCTCCAAGCAGGATCCGGCCCGGGCGGTTCGGCCCTATCGTTGCCTGGACAACGCTGGACGAAAGCAGGCCGAGGCCGCGGAGGCGCATCGTGTCAGATCCGGGTCCCCTTGCGGAATTCGGCCGAGCACTCGCTGACCGTCGACATCAGCTGGGGCTCGCGCAATTGGATCTCGCCGACCTGGCCGATGTCGGCGTGTCGACAGTGCACAATCTGGAATCCGGTCGGCGTTCCCCGCCGCTTGATGTGACACTGCGGTCCTGGACGCACTCGGCTTGACCCTCGCGTGTCTGCCTCAACGTGATGTCGGCACGACGGCAGCGACAGTGGTCCCGCTTCGCTCCGACGGTGGCACACCCCGATGACCCGACGACCGACCGCCTTGCCCGGATGCTGGCGCGGCGGCGTGCGGAACTGGCGCCGGTCAGGTAGCCGAGCGGGTAGGGCAAACGGCGAACGCCGGGTGGATCATCTCGATCCGCCCGGCGTTCGCCGCTGTGCGGTAACCGATTACGCGGTCGGCTCGAAGGCTTCGGCGATGATCTCGGCCTGCTCGACGGCGTGCACCTTGGACGAACCCGAGGACGGGGCCGACATGGCGCGGCGGGAGATGCGGCGCAGCTTGCCGAGTCGCTCGGGAAGGACCTCGGGCAGGTTGAGGCCGAAGAACGGCCACGCGCCCTGGTTGGCGGGCTCCTCCTGGACCCAGGCGATATCGGTCGCGTTGGGGTACTTGGCCAGTGCCTCGTTGAGGCGGTAGGTCGGGATCGGGTAGAGCTGTTCGATCCGGACGATGGCCACGTCCTCGCGCTTGTGCTTGGCCTTCTCCGCGGCGAGCTCGTAGTAGAGCTTGCCCGAGGTCAGCAGGATGCGCTTGACCTTGGCGGTGTCGCCGATGCCCTGCTCGTAGGTGGGCTCGTCGAACACCGAACGGAACTTCGACTCGGTGAAGTCCTTGATGTCGGAGACCACGGCCTTGTTGCGCAGCATCGACTTCGGGGTGAAGACGATCAGCGGCCGGCGGATGCCGTCGAGCGCGTGGCGGCGCAGCAGGTGGAAGTAGTTGGCCGGGGTGGACGGCACCGCGACGGTCATCGAGCCCTCGGCACACAGCTGCAGGAAGCGTTCGATGCGGCCGGAGGTGTGGTCGGGACCCTGGCCCTCGTGGCCGTGCGGCAGCAGCAGCACCACGTCGGAGAGCTGGCCCCACTTGGCCTCGCCCGAGGAGATGAACTCGTCGATGATCGACTGCGCGCCGTTGACGAAGTCACCGAACTGGGCCTCCCACAGGACCAGCGCGTTCGGGTTGCCCAGCGAATAGCCGTACTCGAAGCCGACGGCGGCGTACTCGCTCAGCGCGGAGTCGTGCACCGCGAACCAGCCCGGCTTCTCCGAGCCGATGTTGTGCAGCGGGGTGTACTCGTCGGCATTGAGGCGGTCGATGATCACCGCGTGCCGCTGGGTGAAGGTGCCGCGGCGCGAATCCTGACCGGTCAGGCGCACATCGTGGCCCTGGTCGATCAGCGAGCCGAAGGCAAGCAGCTCGGCGAAGGCCCAGTCGACCTTGCCCTCGTAGGCCATCTCGCGGCGCTTCTCCAGCACCGGCTTGACGCGTGGGTGCACGTTGAAGCCGTCCGGCGGGTTGTTGAAGGCGTCGCCGATGCGCTGCAGGACCGACTTGTCGACCGCGGTCTGCACGGTGGCCGGAACCTTCTGGTCGTCCTCGACCGACTCCGACGGCTCCGGGCTGTACTTCTCCAGCTCGCGGACCTCGTTGAACACGCGCTCCAGCTGACCCTGGTAGTCGCGCAGCGCGTCCTCGGCCTCTTTCATGGAGATGTCGCCACGGCCGATCAGCGATTCGGTGTAAGCCTTGCGGACCGAACGCTTGGTGTCGATGACGTCGTACATCTCCGGCTGGGTCATCGAGGGGTCGTCGCCCTCGTTGTGGCCGCGGCGGCGGTAGCAGACCAGGTCGATGACCACGTCCTTGCGGAACTTCTGCCGGAAGTCGACCGCGAGGCGCGCGACCCAGTCGCAGGCCTCCGGGTCGTCACCGTTGACGTGGAAGATCGGCGCGCCGATGAACTTCGCGATATCGGTGGAGTACTCGGTGGAGCGGCTGTTCTCCGGCGCGGTGGTGAAGCCGATCTGGTTGTTCACCACGATGTGGATGGTGCCGCCGACGCGGTAGCCGCGCAGGCCACCCAGGTTCAGCGTCTCGGCCACCACGCCCTGACCGGCGAACGCGGCGTCACCGTGCAGCATCAGCGGCATGACCGAGAAGCCCTCGGGGCCGTCGCCCTTGTCCAGCAGGTCCTGCTTGGCGCGCACGAGGCCTTCGAGGACGGGGTCGACCGCCTCCAGGTGCGACGGGTTCGCGGTCAGCGAGACCTCGATCTCGTTGTCGCCGAACATCTGCAGGTACTGGCCCTGCGCGCCGAGGTGGTACTTCACGTCGCCGGAGCCGTGGGTGGCCGCCGGGTTCATGTTGCCCTCGAACTCGGTGAAGATCTTCGAGTACGGCTTGCCGACGATGTTGGCCAGCACGTTGAGGCGACCGCGGTGCGGCATGCCGATGACGACCTCGTCGAGCGCGTGCTCGGCGCACTGGTCGATGGTGGCGTCCATCATCGGGATGACGGCCTCGGCGCCCTCGAGCGAGAAGCGCTTCTGCCCGACGTACTTGGTCTGCAGGAACGTCTCGAACGCCTCGGCGGCGTTGAGCCGGTTCAGGATGTACTTCTGCTGGGCGACCGTCGGCTTGACGTGCTTCTGCTCGACCCGGTCCTGGATCCACTTGAGCTGCTCGACATCGAGGATGTGGGTGTACTCCACACCGACGTGGCGGCAGTAGGCGTCGCGCAGGATCGACAGCACATCGCGCAGCTTCATCCGCTCCTGGCCGTGGAAGCCGGCGACATTGAAGGTGCGGTCCAGGTCCCACAGGGTGAGCCCGTGCTCGGTGACATCGAGGTCGGGGTGGCTGCGGAACTTGTCCTTGACCAGGCGCAGCGGGTCGGTGTCGGCCATCAGGTGACCGCGGTTGCGGTAGGCCGCGATCATCTCGAGCACGCGGGCGCTCTTGTCGACGCCGCGCTCGCTGATGTCCTTGCGCCAGCGGACCGGTTCGTACGGCACACCGAGGCCGTGGAAGATCTCATCGTAGAACTCGTCGGAGATCAGCAGGTTGTGGATGGTGCGCAGGAAGTCGCCGGACTCGGCGCCCTGGATGATCCGGTGGTCGTAGGTCGAGGTGAGCGTCATGAGCTTGCCGACGCCGATATCGGCGATGCGCTCGTCGCTCATGCCCTGGAACTCGGCGGGGTACTCCATGGCGCCGGCACCGATGATCGCGCCCTGGCCCGGCATCAGCCGCGGCACCGAGTGCACGGTGCCGATGGTGCCCGGGTTGGTCAGCGAGATGGTGACGCCGGAGAAGTCGTCGGTGCCGAGCTTGCCCTCGCGGGCGCGGCGGACGATGTCCTCGTAGGCGGTGTGGAACTGGCCGAAGCTCATCTCCTCGGTGCCCTTGATGGCCGCGACGACCAGCGAACGGTTGCCGTCCTTGCCCGCGAGGTCGATGGCAAGGCCGAGGTTGGTGTGCGCCGGGGTGACCGAGTTGGGCTTGCCATCGATCTCGGCGAAGTGGCGGTTCATGTTCGGGAACGCCTTGACCGCCTGCACGATGGCGTAGCCGAGCAGGTGGGTGAAGGAGATCTTGCCGCCGCGGGTGCGGGCCAGGTGATTGTTGATCACCAGGCGGTTGTCGATCATCAGCTTGGCCGGGATCGCGCGCACCGAGGTGGCGGTGGGGATCGTCAGCGAGGCGGACATGTTCTTGGCGATGGCGGCGGCGGGGCCGCGCAGCACCTTGGACTCGTCGGCGGTGGCGACGGCGGCCTTGGGCGCGGTGGCCGGGGCGTTCGACACGGGCGCAGGCGTGGTCTGCGGAGTGCGCGCGGTCGCGGGCTTGGGCGCGGGCGCCGGAGCCGCAGCAACCTTCGGCGCGGCGGTGGCCTTCGGCGCGGCCGGTGCCGGGGCGGTAGCCGCGGGTGCCGGTGCCGGAGCAGCCGCCGGAGTCTGGCTGTTACCGGATTCGGTGCCTGCCTCCGGGGTGTAGTCGGCGAGGAACTCGTGCCAACTCGCGTCGACCGAGGTCGGGTCCTGTTTGAACTTCTGATACATCTCGTCGACTAGCCACTGGTTCTGTCCGAACTGGGAAGTTGAGCTGCTCACAGCTGGTGTTCGCCTCATTTCGTTCTTTGCGCTGCGACGTTTGTGACGTGCCCGGCAGACTCATCAGCGGGTGGCTGCCGATGCGCCCTCACCGAGCATATGCCCAGTGGCATCCTGGTGTTGCTACTGACCCGACCTCCGGGTTACAGCCCCGTCGTCGGCGGAGAATATTCCCTCCCGCGAACCCGTCGCCGACCAGAGTCGCGCGTAACGTCCGCCGACGGCGAGGAGTTCGGAGTGCGTTCCGAATTCCACGATCCGCCCGTGCTCGACGACGCCGATCAGATCGGCGCGCGCCGCGGTGGCGAGGCGGTGAGCGACCACGACGGTGGTCCGGCCCTTGGCCAGCGATCGGCTCGCTACCAGCACCGATGACTCGGTAGCAGGGTCGAGAGTCGAGGTCGCCTCGTCGAGTAACAGCAGGTCGGGGTCGACGAGTTCGGCGCGGGCGAGCGCGATCAGCTGGCGCTGGCCCGCCGAGAGTCCACGTCCTCGTTCACCGACCGATTGGTTTATTTTTTGCGGCAATCCGGCGATCATCTCGGCCGCACCAACGCTCGCCGCGGCCGATTCGATGTCGGCCGTGGTGGCCGATGGATACCCGAATGCGATGTTGCTGGCGACGTCACCGGTGAACAAGTGAGCTTCCTGCGGCACAATTCCCAGCCGCCGCCGATAGTCGGTGAGCACAAATTTACGTATATCTTTCCCGTCGACCCGAATCGTTCCGGCCGACGGGTCATCAGGCAGGTCGTAGAGCCGGGCCAGCAGCTTCACGATCGTCGACTTGCCCGCGCCGGTCGGGCCGACCAGCGCCAGGGTCGCGCCGGCCGGGACGGTGAACGAGACGCCGTCGAGTGCGGGGGTGGCCGCACCCGGGTAGCGGAATCCGACGTTGTCGAAGACGACCTCGCCGTCGAGCCGGTCGATCCGCACCGCGTCCGGCGGGTCGGCCGCGATCGAGGACTCGGTGCGCAGCAGATCACCGATGCGGCGCAGCCCGACCCTGGCCTGCTGATAGCCGTCGAAGACCTGGGAGAGCTCCTGGATCGGACCGAACAGCAAGCCGAGATACAACACGAAGGCCACCAGGGTGCCCGCGGTGGTTCGCCCGTCGGCGACCGCGTTGGCGCCTAGATACACCACCGCGGCCAGCGCGAGATCGGCCCAGGCCAACCCGAAGGAGAAGTACCCGGCGATCGCGCGCTGAGCACGGACGCGGGCATCTCGATAGCGGTGCGAGTACTCGGTGAAGCGGCGGGCCGCGGTCGGCTCGTTGCGGGCGGCCTGCACCGCGCGCAGGCCCGCGATGTTCTCCTGGAAATCGGCGTTGACCGCGGAGACCCGTTCGCGCGAGACCGTGTAGGCCACCGAGGACACCCGGCGGAAGGCCAGCGTGGCCAGCAGCATCGGCGGCACGGTGGCCAGCACGACCAGGGCGAGCCCGGCGTCGATGACGACCAGGCCCACCGCCACGCCGACCAGCGTGATCAGCCCGATCAGCGCGGTGGCCACCCCGGTCTGCAGGAAGGTCGAGAGCGCGTCGACGTCGGTGGTCATCCTGGTCATGATCCGGCCGGACAGCTCGCGCTCGTAGTAGTCGAGGCCGAGGCGCTGTAGGTGCGCGTAGCTGCGCACCCGCAGGCCGAACAGGACCCGCTCCCCGGTACGGGCGGTGAGCACGGTGACCGCGACGCCGACCGCGAGACCGGCGAGGACCAGACCGATGCCCGCGGCCCCCGCCATCGCCAGCGCGGTGCCGTCGCCCGCGGTGACGCCGGTGTCGATGGCGTAGCGGACCAGCGGTGGGAATGCGACGCCGATCAGCGCGTCGGCCGCGAGCAGCAGCATCACCGCGCACACCAGGCCGCGAACCGGGCGCAGCAGCGCGCGCAGGCCGAAGCCGGGCTGCGGCGCGCGCAGGTCGCCTGGCAGGCCGGGGCGCTCGGTGGCCGGCGGCAGGGCGTCGACGGCGGCGCGCAGTTCGGGGGTCTCGCTGAGGTCGCCCGCGGCGGCGGCCATCGAGCGCGGCCGACCGACCTCGCGGGCCCTGCTTGTCGGTGCGGGCGCGGCTGGGACCGCCGAGCCCGTCGGCGCGGGCAACCGGATGACGCGGTCGGCCTGGGCCAGTGTCGACTCCCGGTGCGCCAGGATGAGCGTGGTCCGCCCGCCGGGGTCGGGCAGTCTGCGGAAGATCTCGGCCTCGGTGACGGCGTCGACGGCGGAGGTGGCGTCGTCGAGAACCAGCACGCGCGGCCTGGTCAGCAGGGCCCTTGCCAGCGCGATGCGCTGCCGCTGTCCGCCGGAGAGAGTAAGGCCACGTTCCCCGATGACGGTGTCGTACCCGTCGGGCATGGCCGCGATGAACTCGTCCGCGGCGGCGGCGGTCGCGGCGGCCGCGATCTCGGCATCGGTGGCCTCCGGCCTGCCGAGGGCGATATTGGCGGCGATGGTGTCGGAGAACAGGAACGGATCGTCGAAGACGACGCCGAGCGCGCCGCGCAGGTCATCGGCACGCAGCTCGGCCAGGTCGACCCTGGTTCCATCGGTGCCGACCAGGTTGATCCGGCCCGCATCCGGGGCGTAGAACCGGGGCAGCAGCAGTGACAGCGTCGATTTGCCCGACCCGGCCGGACCGATGATCGCGACCGTCTCACCGGGCCGCACCGTCAGGTCGAGCTCCCGCAGCACCGGCTGATCGGGCTCGAAACCGAAGCTCACCGCGTCGAACTCGATGCCGAGCGGGCCGGGCGGCAGGTCGACCGGCCGCTCCGGGTCGACCAGCACCGGCGCGGCGTCGATCACCTGGAAGACCCGGTCGACGGCGGCCTTGGTGAGCTGACCCATGATCACCACCGAGCTGATCGTGCGCGCCGATGCCGTCATGGTGGCCAGATAGGCGGTGAAGGCGAGGAAGGTGCCGACCCCGATCGTGCCGTGCCGGGCGAGCAGCCCACCGACGATGATCACCGCGACCAGCCCGGCCTGCGGCAGCGCGGAGACCAGCGGCGCGAACCCGGCATTGATCCTGGCGGCGCGCATGCGCTCGGCGAACAGGCGGCGGCCGTGCTCCTCGAGCACGTCGACCATCCTGGCCTCCTGCCCGAACCCTTTCACCACCCGCACGCCGGTGACGGTCTGCTCGACGTGCTCGGCCAGGTCGGCGGCACGCTGCTGGGCCGACCAGGTCGCCGCGTACAGGCGCGGCCGGACCCGCAGCACCACCACCGCCATCGCGGGCGCCACCAGCAGCGCGGCCAGCGTCAGCGGTGGACTCAGCCACACCATCACCACCGCAGACAGCACGAACTGCAGTACCGCCAGCCCCGACCACGGCACCATCGCCAGCAGTCCCTGCACCAGTTGCAGGTCGGTGATCGAACGGGAGACCACCTGACCGGTGCGGATCGCGTCCTGCCCGGCACCGTCGAGTCGCTGCAACGCGGCCAGCAGTGATATCCGCAGACCGTGCTGCACTTCCAGGGAGAGCTTGCCCGCCCAGAGCCTGCGCGCGAACGAGACGACGAACCGGCCGACAGCGAGCGCCGCCAGCAGTGCCGCCGCCGGGCCGATGACCGAGGTATCACCGGCGACGGCCGCGTCCACCGCGCGCTTCGTCGCCAGTGGTGCCGCGATCGACACCACCGCGCCGCCGAGCACCGCGGCGACGATCCCGGCGAGCAGCCGCGGGTATGCCAGACACAGCCGCCACAGGCGGCGGATCCAGCCGGGTCCGGTAGCTGCCACCGGCGTTACAGGTCGCGCGAGCGCAGGTCCCACCAGCCCGCGGCGCCGACGGCGACGGTCCACAGCAGCAGCACCACCAGTGCGGCAGGCGCAGGCGCGAAGACGGCGGCCTCGGCGAACGAGCCCGCGCTCACCCCGGCGACGGTCGCCGAGATCGGCAGCACAGCGGCCACCCACCCGGCACCGAAGCCCTTGGCCACCAGCCAGATCAGTGGTTCCAGTACGAACGCCCAGCCGAGCACCAGCCAGGCCGCGCTGCCGACGGTGCGGGTGAGCAGCCCGATACCCGCGCCGAGCACGGCCCAGCACATGGCCACCAGCAGCCCGGCGCCGAGCACCTCGAGCAGCCGCCAGCCGAGGTCGAATTTGCCGCGCGCTGCGGCGAACAGCACCAGCAGGCTCACCACTTCGGCGACGAGGGTGATCGCTAGAGCGAAGGCGGCGGTGGTGCCGTACTTGGCGGTGACCAGCCGGTCGCGGTCGGGGGCGAACAGCACGGTCAGTGCCATGGTCTTACGCCGGTACTCGCCGCCGGTGGCGGCGATGCCGAGCAGCGCGGCCACCACGCACGCCGCGATCAGCCCGAGATAGAGCCCGATCGTCGCCGCGCCGGTGACCGGCTGACCGAGCGGGTCGGCCGGGCCCGCCATCAGCCCGGTGATCAGCGTCGCCACCAGCGCCAGCACCACGGGCACACCGAGCAGCAGCCGGACCGGGCGCACGGCGACGATCTTGCGCGCCTCGGACTCGAAGCCGGGCAGGAGATCGGCGGGCAGCACGGAGGAGGTCATCGAGGCATCCCAGCGGAGGTCGGGGCGGGCACGAACGCGGCGGGCACCTGCGGGGCCTGCCTGGTGTGGCGGTGCCTGCGCGGTTTGGTCAGCGAGGCGAGTACCCGGTCGGGGTGGATCGGATCGGCGACGATGCTCGCGATGCGCACCTGCGCGGATTCGGCGACCGCGCGGATGGTGGCCTCGTCCGCCTCGGCGACGGCGAGCCGCCCGTCGGGTCGCATCACCGCGTCGGTGAAGCCGCGCGCGGCCAGCGCGGTGGCCAGCGCGATCGACGGCGCCGCCGCGACGACGAGCCGGTCGGGATGACCGCGCCGCAGCTTGGCCGGGCTGCCCTGCCAGACCACCGTGCCCTCGCTGAGCACCACCAGCTGATCGGCCGAGGACACCACATCGGCGAGGCGGTCCGCACTCACCAGCGCGCTCCCGCCGCGCGCGACGTGGCGGCGCAGCAGCTCGTGCAGCCAGCCGCGCTCGAACGGCTCGGCGTCGGTGAACGGGTCGTCGAGGACGAGCAGCGGTGGATCGGCGAGCAACGCGGTGGCCAGGGCGAGCCTGGTGGCCTGGCCCGGCGGCAACCCCGCGATGACGGTGTCGGCGACCGGGGCGAGCCCGGTCTCGGCGAGCACCGTGTCGACCCGGTGCCGTGACGCGCAGGCCAATGGCGCGTAGCAGCGCAGATGATCGGCGACGGTGCGCGCCGGATGCAGGCCGCGCGGGTTCAGCACCGCGCCGATCGAGCGCGGACCACGGCCGGGGATCCCGATCTCGATGGCACCGCTGCTCGGCTGCTGCAAGCCGGTGACCAGCCGAAGCAGCGTCGACTTGCCCGCGCCGGTCGGCCCGACCAGCGCGGTCACCGCGCCGGTCGGGACCGCGAAGTCGACGTCGTGCACCGCGCCGATCAGATCGAACTGCTTGCCGACCCCGCTGACCCGAATGGCGTCGCCGTTGCTCGCGGTCACTGGTTGCGCACCGGGGCCGCGGCGTCGATGGCAGGCAGCGGGTCGGCGTCGATCACCTTGTGCAGCGGGGTCGGCCAGCGCGCGGGTGCGGGTCCGAACGCCTTGCGCGCGTTGTCGATGGTCACCTTGCCGAGCGCCCGGTTGCCCGCGCCGCCGATGGCCGCGCCGATGCCCGCAGGCAGTACCTTGCCCGCCATCAGCGCGGCGCGCTTGGTGATGAAGCGCTTGATGAACTGCTGCAGGAGGCGGCTGTTGATCGCCGCCATGCCGGGGACCTTGTTGGCGAGGGTGCCTGCCCAGTTCTTCGACGAGGTGCCGAGGCCCTTCTGCACGATCGCCAGGCCCGCGTCGCCGAGCACGACCGCGAGCACCATGGCGCGCCTCGCCTCCTTGTCGGTGGGCTCGATGCCGTGCACGTAGGCCTGGGCCAGCGTGAACAGCGCGGAGGCCTCCATGAAGAACGCGGTCTCGGCGCCGACCGCGCCGAGCGCGGCCAGGGTGCCGACACCGGGGACGGCGGCCGTCGCGCCGACGGCGGCACCGCTGCCGGTGACGGCGAGCAGGTACTGCTTCTCCAGTCGCGTGACGATCTGCGCCGGGTTATCGCCCGGATGACGCTCGCGTAGGAATTCGACATAGCGACGCACGGCGGGCGCCTGCAGTTTCGAACCGGTGTCGAGCACGTCGACCACGGCCTTCTCGATCGCTTTGTTGAACACGGCGTCGTCCTCCTCTTCGCCTGCGACGAATCGAACTGTAGGGCACCGCGGTCCCCGACAGCTCATCATGCCAACGTGTACCGACACCTCGCCGGTTCCGGCATGTGGGCACGGTCTCGCCGGGCGGCCGCCGCCGGTTCTAGGCTGACCGGATGAGTGCAACGAAGCCGACGAATCTGACGCGCGAGTTCACCGACGCCGGTGCCGAGTTCGCCACGATCACCCTCACCAACCCGCCGCTGAACCTGTTCGACCGCGCCATGATGGACGCGCTGGTCGCCGATATCGCCGCGCTGACCGCGCAAACCCCGCGCGCCGTGCTGATCAGGGCCGAAGGCAAGGTCGTCTCCGGCGGTGTCGACGTGAACGTCTTCGACGGACTCACCGTCGAGCAGGGCGCGCAGCTGTGGCGCGACCTGTTCGGGCGGATCATCCACCCGCTGGAGGCGCTGGCGTGCCCGGTGGTGTTCGCCGCGCACGGGCTCACGCTCACCGCGGCTTTCGAGATGTCGCTGGCCTGCGACATCATCCTGGCCACGCCGAAGGCGAAGTTCGGGCTGGTGGAGACCGTTGTCGGGCTCACTCCGTCGATGGGTGGTCCGCAGCGCCTCGCCGAACGGGCCGGGTCGGGCCGCGCCCGCGAGTTCGTGATGACCGGCGACCTCTACGACGCGGCGACCATGGCCGACTGGGGCGTGGTCAACGCGATCCACGACGACCTGGACAGCGCGGCCTGCGCGCTGGTCACGCGGCTGGCCGATGGCCCGACCATGGCGCACGCGGCGACCAAGCAGATCATCGAGGCCTGGCGTTCCGGCGGTGTGGCACACGCGGATTCGGTGACTCCCGAGGTCTCCGGACAGCTGTTCGGCACCGCGGACCTGCGCGGCGCGGTCCGCAGTTTCCTCGAGGTGGGGCCGGGCAAGGCGACCTATCGCGGCGAATGACACGCTCGAGTACCTGACAGCGATGTGATCCACGTCATATAGTCACAGGTGCGGTGCTGCATCGACGTACGTGGAGGTCGCCAGATGGGTCAGAGTGAGCACGAGCCGGACGCGACCATCATCGAGTTCCCCACCGGTGGCGCGGCCGGACGGCTGACCAGAGGTTCCGACGGCGTCCTGCGCTACGGCGATCTCAATCCGGCGCTCACCGAGCTGCTGGATCTGCGGGTGCACGCGTTCACCGGCCGCGAGGCCGTCGTCGAGGTCGGTGGACCCCGGCTGACCTACCGCGAGCTGTGGCACAGCGCCTCCCGCATCGCGGGTGGGCTGCAGGACCACGGCATCGGCTACGGCGACCGGGTCGCGGTGCACATGCCGACGAGCGCGCGCTGGGTGCAGGCCTTCCTCGGCGCGCTGCTGTCGGGCGCGGTGCCGGTACTCGTCCCGGATTCACTGCCTGCCGCGGTCGCCGAGCGGGTGATCGCCGACAGCAGCGCCGATTTCGTCCTCGGTCCGGACGGCCCGCTGCCCGACAGCGCCGCCTACATCGATGACGGTGCGGCCCTCGGCGATCCGGCGTTGCTCTGCTACACCGGGACCGCGGCGCGCCGACCGGTGCCGACCGGTGTCGAGCTGACCAACGAGAACCTGCTCTCGGCGGTGTCGTCGGTGGTCGGGGCGCTGGATCTGCCCGCCTACGGCCTGCGCAATCTGGTGCTGCTGCCGCTGGCCCATGCCAGTGGCTGCGTCGATCAGCTGCTGCCCACCTTCGCGGTCGGCGGCACAGTCGTGCTCGCGCCGCGTCCGCACCGGTTGGCCGACGTGCTGGCAGCCGAGCGCATCGATACCGTCTCGGCCACGCCGCGGATCTTCGCCGGGATGCTGCCCGAACTCACCGCGCGCGGTGCCGGTGCCGGCGTGCGGCGCATCAGCAAGGCCTGCCACCGCTCCGAACGCGCCGCCGCGGCCGCGCCCGCCTCGCTCACCGCCGCCCTGCGCGGGCTCTTTCCCGCGGCCAGGCAGTGGTCGGTCTGGGGCGCCACCGAGACCAGCGGCATCGGCCTGATGGTCGACGACACCGACCGCGACGAGCCGGGGACCACCCTCGGCTTCGCCTTCGGCGGGACCGAACTGGCACTGTCCGGCCCGCAGGCCGGGGCGGGTCGGGGTGAATTGCTGTGCCGCGGACCGAATGTCAGCAGGCGCTACTGGAACAACCCCGACGCCTCGGCCGCCCGGTTCAGCGGAAGCTGGTTCCACACCGGCAATCTGGTGCGCATCGATGCCGACGGTCTGGTCAACGCGGTGCTGCCGGTGCGGCAGCGGCAGGTCAGCGGGTTCTAGACCAGCCGGGTGCGCAGGGTGTCGCGCAGCTCGCCGGTGAGCCCGATCGCGCTGAGGTATTCCTCGGTGCCGCCGTAGGTTTCGCGCACGGTGGTGTCGGCGGTCCGCAGGTAGACCTCGCGCACGCCGAGCAGGTCGTCCGACAGCGCGGCGCCCGCGGCGAGCTTGGGCGCGAGCAGCGTCCGCAGCGGCGCGACGGCCGCGTTGCTGGTGAGGTAGTCGGTGTAGATCTCGTCCTCGGTGACGCCGACCGCGCGTAGCAGGGTGGCCACCGCCCAGCCGGTGCGGTCCTTGCCCGCGGCGCAATGCACCAGCGCCGCGCCGTCACCGGCGGTGACGGTGGTGGCAAGGCGGATGATCGCGGCGCTCGCCTCCGGCATCACCGGGAATTGCTTGTAGACCTCGATCATGTGCGCCAGCGCGGAGACCGTCTGTGCCTCGTGCGGCGGCGCGTCGCCCATCCGGGAATCGAACGGGGTGACGTGCAGCCGGATGTCGGTGGGCAACGAGTCGTGGCCGATGTGGTCGATCTCGGGGAGGCCGCGCAGATCGTGCACATCGGTCACCCGGAGTGCGCGCAGGGTCGCATGGCCCTGTGCGTCGAGTCCGCTCAGCTGGGCCGAGCGCAGCAGCACTCCGGGGCGGGTCGTCGCGCCGTCGGCGGTGCGCAGGCCGCCCACATCGCGGAAATTGAAGGTGCCGCTCAGGGCGAACTGATCGGCGGGAGGCGAGAGAGTCACTCGTCCAGATTATCGGTGCCGCCGGAGCGGACGCCGGTGTGTTCGCGCATCGGTCACGCAGTGTGTTGTGTCCGTTTCGTCGGGTGTCACTGTGCCGTCGCCCACAGGACGTGGCCGGACCTGCGGTGACTTGTAGTATTGATCGGTATGCCTGCTGTGGCTCGGTGGTGTCGATGCCACCGGAAAAGCTAATTCAACCGTATGGTCGGTTTTACGCTAGGTCGCATTCGGGTAACAAAACAATCTTTCAGTCTGAAAAGGGTGGCTGAATCAGTTCGTGAATCCAGAAAACCTTCTAAGATCGAGCTTGTTGGATAGGTTGATCCGTATTCGGGCGATCTCTCCGCATCGCTCGCATCGCCGCGGGCAGCGAAATTTGTTGCCGAGGAGTTGTCGTTGAGCGCCAGTCGTGAACTTTCCGAAACCTCGCTGCGACCGGCTGTCTGCCGGGCCGTCGAGGAGGCCGCCGCGCACTCGGACGCCACCGGGGTACGCGCTCTGCGGGTGCTGCTGCATGCCGGTCTCAGTGCGTACTGGCCGCTGGTGAAGGCCGCACCCGACCGTCAGGTCGCCGCCTACGAGTCCGCGTTGCGCACCCTGCGGCAGCGCTGGTCCGGCGGCGAGGCCGTGGGCGATCCCACTGCCGCCACCATGTTCCAGCGGATGGACGACGAGGCGATCAGCTTCCTCGGGCTCGCCGCCCGGCTCTCCGGCACCGAGTGGCTCGAGCCGGTGGATTCGGTTGCCACCTACATGGTTTCGGTGATCCATGGCGCGGTGCTGCGCTGGCTGGCCGACGGCAACGACGAGACCACTCTGGTGGTCATCGACGATCTGGTCGGCTGCCTGACCCTCAAGGCCGTCGAGGCCTGACCGGCCAATTGCTGGACGATTGACCAGATAGATGCTTCAGTAGTCTGGTGACCCAGCCGACATCGCTGCCCGAACTGCACGCGGCGACCGCCGACCTCGACCCGCCACTGGCCGCCGTCGACCTCGCCGCGCTCGACGCCAACGCCGCCGACCTGGTCCGCCGTGCGAACGGCGTCGCGATCCGGGTCGCCAGCAAATCGGTCCGCTGCCGGGCGGTGCTCGAACGAGCGCTCGGCACCGGCCTCACCGCCGCGGGCGGCTTCGCCGGGATCATGGCCTATTCGCTGCGGGAGGCCATCTGGCTGGCCCGCCTCGGCGCCCGCGACATCCTGCTCGGCTATCCCACCCTCGACCGTGCCGCGCTGGCCGAGCTCGCCACCGACCCGGCCCTGCGCGACGCGATCACCCTGATGATCGACGATGTCGCCCAGCTCGAACTCACCCGCGCCGCGCTCGGCACCGACACCGCGCACCCCCGAGTCTGCCTCGACGTGGACGCCGCCCTGCGGATCGGCCCGCTGCACCTCGGCACTCGCCGTTCCCCGGTGCGCGGCCCCGACCAGGCAGCGGTGCTGGCCACCGAGGCGCGCAAGCGCGGCTTCGACGTGGTCGGCGTGATGACCTACGAGGCCCAGATCGCCGGACTGCCCGACAGCAACCCCGCCGTGCGAGTGGTCAAACGGCTCTCGGCGCTCGAGATCGGCCGCAGGCGGACCAGGGTGCTCGACGCCGTGCGCATGGTGAGCGGCCCGCTGGAGATCGTCAACAGCGGCGGCACCGGCTCGATCGAGGTGTCGATCACCGACCCCGACGTCACCGAGGTCACCGCGGGCTCCGGCCTGTACGTGCCGACGCTGTTCGACCACTACCGTTCCTTCACCCCGCGCCCGGCACTGTTCTTCGCCACCCCGGTGCTGCGCAAACCGACTCCGTCCATCGCCACCGTCTTCGCCGGCGGCTACATCGCTTCCGGCCCGGCCGGGCCGAGCCGGGTCCCCCTGCCGGTCTGGCCCGC
The DNA here is from genome assembly GCF_042650365.1 of Nocardia rhizosphaerae. NCBI lineage: Bacteria > Bacillati > Actinomycetota > Actinomycetes > Mycobacteriales > Nocardiaceae > Nocardia > Nocardia rhizosphaerae. The sequence continues at coordinate 301,909 of NZ_JBHSBA010000005.1, read as the reverse complement.
CGGACTGAAGCTGCTCGGTGCCGAGGGCGCGGGTGAGGTGCAGACACCGCTGGCCGGTGCCGGGGAGCTGGCGATCGGCGATCGGGTCTGGTTCCGGCACGCCAAGGCGGGGGAACTCTGCGAGCGTTTCGCCGAGATCCACCTGGTCGACGAATCAGGAACGCGGACAACGGTTCCCACCTACCGCGGCGAAGGGCAGTGCTTCGGTTAGGGAGCTCGGTCAGGCGAGCAGCGTGGTCACCTCGGCGTCGGTGAGCTGGTGGAAGTCGTTGTAGGCCATGCCGACTCCGCCGAGTTCGGCCGGTGTCCACAGGCACACGAGCTCGTCGCATTCCGCGCGCACCCGGCGCGCGGCTTCGGGTGAGGACACCGGCATCGCGACAACGAGCCACTCCGGATCCTTGGCCCTGGCGACGCGGCACGCGGCGACCACGGTCGCGCCGGTCGCCATCCCGTCGTCGACGATCACCACCGTGCGCCCGGTGAGTGGAACCGGTTCGCCGGTGCGCAGTGCCCGCTGCCGTCGGGCCAGCTCGGCGCGCTCGGCCCGCTCGACCTCGTCGAAGGCGTCCGCGGATACGCCGCCACGCTCGACGACATCCCGGTTGAGCACCAGCACATTCCCCTCGCCGAGCGCGCCCATCGCCAGCTCCGGCTGCCACGGCAGGCCGAGTTTGCGGACCAGCAGTACGTCGAGTTCGCCGTCGACCAGCGCGGCCACCGCCGCCGCGACCGGCACACCGCCGCGGGGGAGCCCGAGCACCAGCGGATGCGTACCCCGCAGGTGTTCGAGGGCCGTGCCGAGGACGCGGCCCGCGGCTGCGCGATCCGGATAGACCATCACCTCGAACGCTACTCCGCGACGGGCTCCGGCGATACGCGCTCGGTGATCACGAACCGGCGCAGCGCCAGGCTCGGGTTGGCGGTGCGGACCCTGGCCAGATGGGCCGGGTCGACCGTCGCGGTGAGCACACCGGGATCGTCGCCGAGTTCGGCGAGCACGCTGCCGGTCGGGTCGACGATCATCGACGCGCCCGCACCGCGCGGGGCGCACTGATCGGCGGCCGCCACATAGACGGTGTTCTCGATCGCGCGGGCCCGCAGCAGGGTGGTCCACTGGTCGACCTTCGCCGGGCCGGGAATCCACTGCGCGCCCAGCAGCAGCACCTGTGCCCCCGCCGCCGCGACACGCCGACATCCCTCCGGGAATCGCAGGTCGAAGCAGGTCTGCATGCCGAACATCACACCGTCGACGGTGAACGTGGCGGGCGCGGTGAGCGGCCCTGCCTCGACCACGTCCGACTCCCTGTGCCCGAACGCGTCGTAGAGATGCACCTTCCGGTACACCGCGACCCGCGCCCCGTCCGGCCCGTGCGCGACGAGGGTGTTGCTGATCCTGGTCGCCGCCGGACCAGGCTGCTCGACCACGCCCGCCACCAGATACACCCCGAATTCGGCTGCGAGCGCGCCGAGTCCGGTGGCGAACGGACCGTCGAGCGGCTCCGCGATCGCCACCACCCGCTCATCCAGCCGGGTGACGGCGAACATCGAGTATTCGGGGGCGAGTACCACCCGCGCACCGGCCTCGGCGGCCGCGCGGACATGCCCGCGCAGGGTCGCCAGGTTGGCCGCGGGATCGGTTCGTGGAGCGAATTGGACGACCGCGATGGGCACCGGTGCCGGTGCCGGTTCCTGATGTGCTGACCCGTTCGGCAGTTGCATAGGTCTCACCGTATTCACCCGGTGGCCGGGACAGCTACCGTCAGGCAGTAAACTGCTGGTCAATGAGTACCAATGAGGTCGACAGCGTTCCTGCCGACGACGACAGGCACGAAGAAGGCCCGACTTTCGCCGATCTCGGGATCGATGACCGCGTCCTCGCGGCCATCGCCGATGTGGGCTACGAGTCGCCCTCCCCGATCCAGGCGGCCACGATCCCGCCGCTGCTCTCCGGCGCCGACGTGGTCGGCCTCGCGCAGACAGGTACCGGCAAGACCGCCGCCTTCGCGATCCCGATCCTGATGGGTCTGGACACCGCGCAGAAGAAGCCGAGCGCGCTGGTGCTCGCCCCGACGCGCGAGCTGGCCATCCAGGTCGCCGAGGCCTTCGGCAAGTACTCCGCGCATATCCCCGGACTGCACGTGCTGCCCATCTACGGCGGGCAGAGCTACGGCGTGCAGCTGTCGGGCCTGCGCCGCGGCGCGCACGTCGTCGTCGGCACGCCCGGCCGCGTGATCGACCATCTGGAGAAGGGCACGCTCGACCTGTCGCAGCTGCGCTACCTGGTGCTCGACGAGGCCGACGAGATGCTCAAGATGGGCTTCCAGGAAGACGTCGAACGCATCCTGGCCGACACGCCTGAGGACAAGCAGGTCGCGCTGTTCTCGGCGACCATGCCCGGCGCGATCCGCAAGATCTCCAAGCAGTACCTGCACGATCCGGTGGAGATCACGGTCAAGTCCAAGACCCAGACCAACACCAACATCACCCAGCGCTGGGTGCAGGTGTCGCATCAGCGCAAGCTCGATGCCCTGACCCGCGTGCTCGAGGTCGAGGACTTCGAGGCGATGATCATCTTCGTCCGCACCAAGCAGGCCACCGAGGAGCTGGCCGAGAAGCTGCGCTCGCGCGGTTTCTCCGCCGCGGCGATCAACGGTGACATCGCGCAGAACCAGCGTGAGCGCACCATCGGCCATCTCAAGTCGGGCACCCTCGACATCCTGGTCGCCACCGACGTCGCCGCGCGCGGTCTCGACGTGGAGCGCATCTCGCACGTCGTCAACTACGACATCCCGCACGACACCGAGTCGTATGTGCACCGCATCGGCCGCACCGGCCGCGCGGGCCGTTCCGGGCAGGCACTGCTGTTCGTCGCCCCGCGTGAGCGGCACCTGCTCAAGTCGATCGAGCGCGCCACCCGGCATCCGCTCACCGAGATGCAGCTGCCCAGCGTGGACGATGTGAACGCCACCAGGGTGACCAAGTTCGGCGACATGATCACCGAGAATCTCTCCTCGGACAACGTGGCGCTGTTCCGCAAACTGATCGAGGACTACGAGGCCGAGCACAACACGCCGCTGGTCGATATCGCGGCCGCGCTGGCCGTGAGCGGGTTCGAAGGCGACAATTTCTTCCTCGAGCCGGAGCCGGAACCCGCGCCACGCCGTGAGCGCGATCGGGACCGCGACCGTGATCGTGGGCCCCGCCGCTTCGACGACGAGGACCGTGGCCGCCGCGGTCCGTCGTTCTCCCGCGAGTCCGGCCAGGAGCTGGCGACCTACCGGATCAGCGTCGGCAAGCGCCACCGTGTGGTGCCCGGCGCCATCGTCGGCGCCATCGCCAACGAGGGCGGGCTGCGCCGCAGCGACTTCGGGCACATCAGCATCCGGCCCGACTACAGCCTCGTCGAGCTGCCCGCGAATCTGCCGAACGAGACGCTGGAAGCCTTGCGCCGCACCAGGATCAGCGGTGTGCTCATCCAGCTGCAGCCCGACCAGGGGCCGCCCGCGCAGCGGCTGAACGCGCGTGGTCCCCGCCGGGATCGTGATTTCCGGCCGCGGACCGAACGGCGCAAGCCGCGTTCCTGAGTACCTCGGGCTGCTGGGCGATTGCTGGACATGTCCGCCGGGTGCGCCTGGTGGCCCGCGCTGCTGGTTAAGGTGTTTGCCGTCGGGTGTGCGTGAACACAGCAGGAGGGCCGCGGTTGTTCGTCTCCGGTGATCGGGTGATCGGTGCCGTCGGCGACCTCGTGCGCGCCGCGGACTGCGAATTCGCGCTGCTGCGCACCGTCGACGCGGCGATCGGCAGTGTGTCGGGCAGCGCCGATTCCGCGACCCCCGTCGTACGGCAGGCCGCGGTCGATCCCGATCGGCTGCGCCGCTTCGGCGACACGCTGGTCCGCATCCCGTCACCGGAGACCACGGGCGCTACCCCCGCCGCGCGTCTCGCGGCGCTCACCGCTGCCGCCGAGCAGACGGCGACGGCCCTGCGTGCGGGTGCCCCGGCTATTCACGGCGCCGTCTTCTTCGACGGTCGATTCGCCTGCGGCGTGGACCTTCTGGTCCGCGATCCCGACACCGGCCACTACACCCTGCACGCCGCCACTCCCGGCGGCGTGGTCGGCACCGGCGGACGGGCCGCCGACTCGGGGCGCGCGGCGATCGCCTGCGGTGCCTCGTCGGACCTGCCGGGAACCGCACCGACGACTGTGCCGGCTCGGCTCGTCGGGGTTCGGCCGGGGGACGGCCCCACCCCGCTCGGCCGCTCGCCGCGTTCCGATGCGGTGGGGACCGCCACGGGCACTGACCCCGCGGCTGGGTTCGCGCGGGCCGAGGGCGACCACAGTGACGGGAGCGGTGCCGGGCAGGCCGACTCCACTGGGCGAAGCGCCTCGGTGGCCGAGACGGAGGCGACCGCCGGGGATCCGGCCGGCCGGGTACGAGCCGAGGGCGTTCGGCCGGGGCAACGTGACCCGAGGGCGGCCGACCGCGATGAGCCGGCCGACCGCGATGAGCCGGCCGGGCTGGGTACCGCGGGGGATGCGGCGACGAGGAACCACGGCGCGGTCACCGGTGGCGGGCCGGACAGCGCACCGCGCGGCGGTGCGCCGCAATCAGATCCGGCCGGGAGTCATGGTGTGACCGCCGACTTCCGTGCCCTTCGGCGCGAACTGGCGGCGGGGCGGACGCCGTTCGAACGGGCTACGGCGGCGGTGAGCGCTGCCGACCCGGATCCGTTCCGGGAAAGCCTGCGTGCGCGGCTGGCCTTCGCGGCCTGTGCGGCGGCGCTCGCCGACCTCGGTGCCGCGGTCGACCCGGTGGCGTGGCTGACGACATCGGCTGGAGTGCGGCGGGTGCGGGTCGAGGAGCTGGCGCCGGTGTATCGGGCGCGCCGCGCCAGGGTGACGGCGATCGTGGAGGAGAAACTGACCGAACTGCTGCCGGTGCAGTGGGGCGATCCGCGCTTCCTCGCGTGCGGGCGGTGCGCGAGTTGCCGGGACGCGGTGCGGACGGCACGGGATCTGTTGCTGGTCGCCGGGATCCGCCCCAACCAGCGGGCGCGGCTGCGCGAGGCGGGCGTGCTGACGATCGACCGGCTCGCCATCACCGACACGCCGGTGGCCGGACTCACCCCGCGCACCGTGACATCGCTGCGCGAGCAGGCCGAGCTCCAGCTGCGGCGGGAACGCTGCGGCGCACCGGCTTTCGCGCTGCGCGACGCCACCGCCCTCGGCGCGCTGCCCGCACCGAGCGACGGCGACCTCGCACTGATCATCGACCTCGACGCGCGCGGCGCCATCACCGCCGTCGAACTGGCCGACGCGCGGACCGTCGTCTACCGGCCGGTACCGATCGGTCCCGGCGCACCCGCCGACGAAGCCGCGATCCTCGACGAACTTCTCGACATCATCGGCGAGCACCGCGCCCTCGACCCGGATCTCCGTGTCTACCACTACGGTTCGGCCGTCCGCACCGCCTTGCTCGACTGGGCGGGCCGCGTCGGTACCGGCGCCGATCAGCTCGACGAACTCCTCGCCACGGGCGCCCTGTTCGACCTGGCCCCCATCGTCCGTACCGCGCTGCTCGTCGGCGAACAGTCCTACGATCTCACCGGCCTCGCGGCCCTACTGCCCGTGGCGGGAGACCGATCGAGGTTGCCCAATTCGGCGACCGAAGCGGCAGGTCCGGTCGAAGGGGAGACTCTCCTCGGCTCGGTCGCTGCCGGTAGCGCGTCGGCGGGAACCACGGCCGTCCGGAGAACCGGGACCGAGCCGGGTGTTCCCGGCGGGGCGAATGACGCCGCTGGGTCGCGATCGCATGCCGGCCGCCCGGCGGATGAGATCGCGGCCGGTGCGGTGCCGACCGACAGCGGCGTGCTGGGGTCGCCCGCTCCGATCTGGTCCGACGGGCGAGCCGGAACCGTACTCGCATTGCGGGATTGGTTGTTCGACCGAGCCGGCGAGGCCGGGGTCGAGGTGCCGGGTAGCCGGTTCGCGGTGGCCACGGCCGATGTGCCGCCGTCCCTGCGCACCAGCTCGCTCGAGGCGGCGCTCGCCGAATTCGCCGCGGGCGCGACCGGCGACGCGGCGCGGGCGGCGGCGCTGATGTCGGCCGTACTCGGCTATCACCGCAGAGAACGGCAGCCGCGGTGGTGGGCGCATATCGACCGGCTCGGGCATCCGGTGGGTGAGTGGGCCGACGCGCCGGGCGTGCTGGTAGCCGACTGGGGCACCGTCGACACCAAATGGCATCGCACACCGCAGCTTCCGACGATGCGGCGCTACCTCACCCTCACCGGCAGGCTCGGCACCGGGGCCACCCTCACCCCCGGCACCACGGTGGTCACCATCTACGACGGTGCCGCCGCCGCGGGCATGACCCAGACCCTCGGCCGCCGGGCCACCGCCACCGCCATCGTGCTCGGCAGCTCCGTCGACGCGAACTTCGACGATACCGTCCGCCTGGAGGAGCTGCTCCCCGCGGGTTGCCCACCCTACGACGACCTGCCCGCCGCCATCGCGCCGGGCCCACCCGAGGGCGAGGCCGAAATCGAAGCGGCACTGGAGGTCACCGCCCAGGACCTACTGATGACGCTGCCTTCGGTCCCGGAGAGCGCCGTCTTCGATCTGCTGCTGCGGCGCGCCCCACGGCTGCGTGCGGACCTGGCGCTGCCACAGGTCCACGGTGACGCCGCCGCCGCACTCGCCAACGCCGTCGGCGCACTCGACGCCTCCTACCTGGCCGTGCACGGCCCGCCGGGCACCGGCAAGACCGGCACCACCGGCCGCGCCATCGAACGGCTGGTCGCCCGGCACCGATGGCGGATCGGCGTTGTCGCGCAATCGCACGCGGTGATCGAGCGGATCTTCGACGCCGTCGTCGAGGCCGGGCTGCTGCCCGAGCTGGTCGCCAAGAAGGATGTGGCCTCGGTGGGCCCGGAGTGGTCGGCCATCGATGCCGACCGCTACCCACGCTTCCTCGACAACGCCGTGAACGGTTGCGTGATCGGCGGCACCACCGCCGATTTCGTCGACGAGACACTCATCGCGCCCGGCAGCCTCGACCTGCTGGTGATCGCCGACGCGGGCGCGAGTTCGCTGGCCGACACCGTCGCCGTCGCGGTGAGTGCGCGCAATCTGCTGCTGATCGGCGATCCGGTCCCGGCGCGGGCGCGCGCGGCGCATCCTGAACCCGTGCAGTCCTCGGCGCTGGAGTGGCTGTGCGCGGGCGCCACCACCTTGCCACCGGAGCGCGGCTATTTCCTCGACCGTACCTGGCGCATGCATCCCGCGCTGTGCGAGCCGGTCTCTGCCAGCTGCTACGACGGGCGCCTGCGGTCGAGCGAAACCATCACGCTCGCACGGGATCTGGCGGGGATCGCACCGGGTGTGAGCACCGTGCTGGTCGAACATCGTGGCAGCGCGACCGAATCCGACGCCGAGGCGCGCGAGGTGGTGCGCCGGGTACGTGCCCTGCTCGGCGAGACCTGGACCTCCGGCGGCCGCACCCGTCGCCTGCATCCGCACGATGTGTTCGTCGTCGCCCCCTATGCCAACCAGGTGGCCCGCATCCGCACCCTGCTCGCGCGCGCCAAGATCGAGGACGTCCTGGTCGGTACTCCCGACCGTTTCCGTGGCCGCGAGGCCGCCGTGGTCGTCCTCTCGATGACCACGTCCACCCCCGCCGACGCGCCCTTCGGCATGCGAACACTGCTGTCGCGCACCATGATCCACGCGACCCTGTGCCGCGCGATGTGGAAGGCCATCGTCATCCGCTCGCCGCTGCTCACCGAGTACCTCCCCGACACCGAGGACGAACTCGCCGCCCTCACCGGCTTCCTGCGCCTGGGCTAGGCACAGCGGACTCGGCGCGGGTGGCACGAATCGCCCACGCGGTGCCGAACTCGGCGACCAGCACCGGGAGTCAGTGGCGATCCGGCCGGCCGACGGCAGGAAGAACTGGGGGAGACAGAGCCAGGTGAGCACTGCGAGGCCGAAGAGCGTCAGGGCGACCGGATTGTTCCCGATCTGGTCGGCGAGTACGGCTGCCGCGATCGGCGCGAAACGGATTCAGCCGCCGCTCGCCATGCGCAGCAGCCTGCGCAACCAGTCGGTCGCGAACAGTGGAGTGGCCGGGGCGATGTCGACGTTGCGTGCCGTGTGGACCAGGTAGCGGCCGTCGCCGGTGACATCGATCCAGGACAGCACGCCGACCAGGTCGTGGTCGGTGCCGGTGCCGACCAGGATCTGGCCGATCCCGCTGCGGGGGCGTTGCAGCAGCTTGCGCACCCTTGCGGCGTCGGACGGCCCGGCGACGGGCGCGGTGACCAGGTCACGGCTGTCCTCCCGCACCCGCGCCGCGGGTGCGGACAGGGTCGGCCCGGTGCCTGGCTGGTGGGCGGGCATCCGGGTGAATACCTGGGCGGCAAAGCGTTTCGTGCTGCCGACCTGGATGTGAACGGTGCCGCCTCGGTCGTCGGCGGAACCGGGGGCCTGCACCGCGAGCACGGCGACGTCCCCGGTGACCGTGCCGAGCATGCGCACCGCGGTCCCCGCGCTCCCGCAGACCTCGACCCGGATCTCCGGCTTGGCCAGCACCCGCAGCGCCGCAGACAGATCGGCGTCGAGGCCGGTGGCGCACCAGGTGTCGAGGGCGGGCTGGGCGGCCGCGCGCTCGGCGGTGTCGCGGGCCGAGGCGCGGACGGCGAGCGGGTACGGGATCCGGTCGCCGTCGGTGCGCGCCCAGGCCAGCGCGAACTGGTCCGGAGTGAGATGCCAGTTCACTCCCGACCGGTCCACTCACCGAGCACGGCGGGACTGGTCGGCTCCATCCTGCCGATCAGTGGGTTCACCTCGTCGGCGGGCTCCAGATAGGTCGGCTCCTCGTCGAGATAGCGCAGGAACTCGTCGTCCTCGTCCTCGTCGTCCTGCCGCTCGGGCGGTCGCGGCCCACCGGGCGGTCGCGTGTGGTCGGCGGCGACCATCGCCCCGCCGAGCAGCCCGCCGATCGCGCCCGCGCTCATCCCGGCCGTCGCGTCCGCCCCGGCGGCAACCACATCCTGACGGCCCTCGTTGGCCTGCGCGGTCTCGGTCGACTCGCTGTTCACGGTGTGGGTGAGCTGTTGCACCCCAGCCGTTCCCGTGGAGCTCGGGCCATCGCCGCCGGAGTGCGCGGCCGCAGCGGCCACATCGGTGTTCGCGGGATCGGCGACACCGCCGTTGGTTCGGGCGCTGACCTGGGCGCTGTCGTTCGGGGTGGACCGGCCGCCGCCGGCTCCGCCGTTCTCGCCGGTGAGCACCGGAATGCCGGTTCCGCCATTGGCCACCCGGTCCGTGGCTGGGCGATTCCGGCGCGGTGGCCCGCCGACACCAGGCAGGGCGCCCCCGGACGGGGCCGTGGACCCGGGGCCGCCGGGCGAGACGCCTGCGGTCGCTCCGGTGTGGCCGCCACCGGGCGTCGCGCCGTGGATCGGCGTCGCCGCGGTCGGCGTCGACATCGAGGTCGCCGCGGATAGTGTCGCACCAGCGGAGTTTCCACTGGCGAGCTGAACGCCTGCCGGGGTGGTCGTATCCGTGTCGATGGTGCCGTCATCGTCGGCAGTCCCGGACCGGGACGTCGTATCGGTGTCCGGGGTGACCGCCGATCCCGACGGAACAGCTGCCCCGCCACCGAGGAACGATGGTGCCGCGGCAGCGCCGACATCCCCGGTCCCCGAGGCGATTCCGGGAAACGCGGGGACACCCGACCCGGTCGGCACGAACACCCCGGCGTAGATCGTCTCCATGGCCTGGACCGCGTCCAGCCGCGCGTTCTCGGCCTGCCGCGCGATCGTGGCATTGGCACCGGCCTGTTCCGAATACAGCAGCGCCGTGTCCGGATCCGGTTGAGTCCCTTCGGGTTCGGCCACGGCGGCGCGCACCGACTCGGCGGCGTCGCCGGCCCGGCTCAGGCGCACACCGACGGCGGTGAGCACATCGGCGATCCGCCTGCCCGCCTGCTCGAACTCGCGGACCGCGTCGACGGCGCGCTGGGCGGCACCGCCGCGCCACCCGTCGGCGATCGCGGCGCCGATCTCGCCGTGCGCGTTCTCCACTTCGCCGCCGAGAGCGGTGGAGGTAGTGAGGAACAGCTCGCCCGCCCCGGTGAGCGCGGCCGGGTCGAGCTCTCGCACGGCCTGATAGATCTCGGCGTGCGAGAGATGGTCGAAGACCTCGACAACGGGCGCGTAATCGGGATCGGTGCCCGCCGCGCGGCCGGAGATACTACGCATCGCCGCCTCCTGGGATCTCGGTCGCGGCGACGGCACCGGCCAGTGCCCGGTCGGCGTCCTGATAGGCGGCCGCAGCGGCACGGAAGACGGCGGCCAGCTCCCGCGCGGCGCTCGCGTAGGCGCGCAACTGCTCGAGCGCGTCCACCGCCTTGCCCTCGAAGCCGGACCGCAGGGCGGCACCGGAGGGCAGTCCGCCGAATCCGGGGATCACCTCGGTGGCACCGAGGGCGAGCACCTGGGCGTCCACCGCGTCGGCCAGCAGCTCGTAGCGCCGGGCGCAGCGTTCCGGCACGCCGTCGGCGACCAGCACGCCGTCGATCCACAGTGTGCCCTCGTCCACGGCTTGGCCGAGCGCCGCCGTATCCGGCAGCCCTGATCTGTTCGGTTGCACCGTTCCCCCTTCGTCGTCATCGCACTGCGGCGAGTACCCACTCCGCGATATCCGCCGTCACGCGCTGCTGTACCGGTTCGTGTAACAGGTCGTGGCCCGCGTCGGCGTACTCGCGCAAATCTACCGATCCGTGCCGCGCTGTCCATAGCCGGATCACATCGATGGGCGCGCGGCGGTCGTCGGCGCCGTGCACCGCGAGCACCGGCAGCCGCGGGTCCGGCGCGATCTCGACGGCGCGCCGCGGCGTGCCACAGACCACCAGCCCGGCCGGCCCGTCGGCCCGCCGCGCGGCGACCGCGAGCGCGGTGACCGCGCCGAGCGAATGCCCCATCAGCACGGGCCGCACTCCTGGATCGAGCTCGGCGAGCAGCCCTTCGGCATCGGCGACGAGTTCGTCGACGGTGCCAGGCGTGTCCGGATCGCCCTCGCTGAGACCCTGTCCCGCGGTGTCGAGGGTCCACAGCTCGATCCGCGCCAGTCGCTCCAGCGCGGTCGCGAAGCGGTGATAGTGCCCGCTGTGCTGGCCGGTGCCGGGCAGAAGCAGCACCGTCGCCGCCGCGTCGACGACATGGCGGCGACGGTAGTGCAGCCGTCCGCGGGCGCTGTCGAAATAGGGCACCGACCGATTATGACCGCACCGCGAATCATCCTGCGCGCCATCGACGGTCCGCGCCGCGCGGATTGTGCGCGATACCAGCCGCCGACCCCCGGCGTTCGGACCAGCCACTACCCGCCGGTAGCCGTTAGACTTTCGCGCGTCGAGCCGGGTCAACAGAGTCGAGGTCTCCATGTCGTCGTTCCGTCGTCGCGTCGCCCACGTTGCCGTCGGCGCGGCTCTTGCCACCACCGGGGCCATCGCCACCGGCACCGCTACCGCCGACCCCGTCGCGAGTTGCGGGCGGTCCGGCCACGAGATCGCGATCCGGTCCAGCGTTCCGCTGCTCGACTGGTCGGAGAACTTCGGCATCGACGCCGCGGGCGATCTGTGGGTCGCCAGGGTCATGCGCGGTGAGGTGCAACGCTACGACGAGGGCGGCAGGCTCACCGCCACGGTCGAGGTCGCCGCCCCCGGCGCGGTCCGGCTCGGCCCCGATGGGCTGCTCTACGTGGTCACCGGCAACTCGCCGCTGGCGGGTTCGGGCGGGATCGTCCGCTTCGATCCGGCCGCCGAGAACCCGGTGCCGACACCGTTCGCCACCGGCTTCCCGCAGCCGAACGGCGCCGCCTTCGACGCCGACGGCAACCTCTACGTGACCACCGCCAACGGCCTGCACCGCCTGCGCCGTGACGGCAGCGAGGACATGGAGTGGTGGTCGGCCGTCTCGGTCGAAGGCCCCAACGGTGTTGTCGTCGAGGGGGATTCGGTCTATGTCACGGCGAACTACGTCGCGGCCGAAGGCGGTCCGGTCGGCCGGGTGCTACGCCTGTCGCGGACGAATCCGGCGCAGGCCGTCACGATCGCCGATCTCACCTCGTTCGGCAGCCTGCCCGACTTCGTCGACGACCTCGTCGTGCGCGACGGCGCGCTGTATGTCACCACGCTGGCCGGGCATCTCGTCCGCGTCGATCCGGTGACGGGCACCGCGTGCACCGTGGTCTCCACCCAGCCGCTGACCGCCGTCGTCACCGATCCGGCTGATCCGTCGGCGCTGCTCGCCGGTTCCGAGGAAGGCACTGTCCTGCGTATCCGCCCGCTGCACTGATTCCCCCGACAGGCGAGGAGCCGGACCCAAGTGGGGCCCGGCTCCTCGAAGTCTCAGCCGTGGTGGCGCGAGTTCAGCCGCCGACGGTGACCGCGGACGGCGCCGGCGGCGGCGCGGGCTGCGTGGTCTCGACCGGGGCGGGTGCGGGCGCCGGAGCCGGTGCGGGCGCCGGGGTCTCGGGCGCGGGTGCCTGCGGTTGCGGCGCGGAGCCGTTGCCCTCGCCCGAACCGGGGCTGGTGATCTCCGGTTCCGGCGCGGGCGGCGCCGCCGGCGCCTCGGTGGCCTGTACCGGCAGATCGGGGACGACGAAGGTGCCGACGGTCGGCGTCATCACGCAGCGGGCGAACGGGTAGTCGATGGTGCCCCACATCGAGGCGATCACCGTGCCCGCGCCGCTGTGCACGGTCTTCGACAGCGACGGGGTACCGAATTCGGTGAGGTCGTCGAGCGGGACGATGCCGCTCTGCCCGGTGTTCACATTCACCCAGGCGACGCTGAGGCCGGACGCCAGCGCGAAGCCGGTATGCCGCGGGCTGGCACTGAACCGGATGTCACCGGGGGCCATGCTCATCTCGGTGCGCGGACCGGGACCCTCGAAGGTGGCGGCGGCGATGATCGTGGTGATCGGGCCGTTGCTGCCGCAGCCGAAGGTAGGCGCCGCATAGGTGAACGGCATGAACTGCGCGGAGATGTCGCGCAGCGTGTTCGTGTCGACCATCTTGGTGAAGCTGTCGAGCGCGCCGACACCGGCCTTCGCGGCGGCGTCGGTGCCTGCAGCCTCGGTCAGGTGGGTGATGGCGTCATCGACCGGGGCCGCGCTCGCACCCGGCGCCAGCAGTGCCAGCGCGCCGATGCTCGCGGCAGCGACCGCCGCTGCCCTGCCTGCGATGGATCTGCCGTTCACCTATAACTCCTCGGAGGCTGCTCTCACCGGTTCCCCGGGCTCGCCTGGCAACGTACCAGGTCCGCCATCGGGTCGCTGGGTCACCTCGCGCGCGTGGCACCGGTGCGACGCGACCGGCGCGCGAGTGTGATTTTGTCGACACCACCGTTTACCCGGAGGTAAGTTTCACTTCGACGGCTACCGACCACGCTGGGAGACCCGGATGAAGCTAGCCCTTTCCCCTGAAGAGGTCGCCTTCCGCGACGAGCTCCGGCATTTCTATCGGACCCAGATCCCGGCCGAGATCCGCGACCGGGTGAAGTACGGCCACGAGCTGTCCCGCGACGACATCGTCACCTCGAACAAGATCCTCAACGATCACGGCCTCGCCGTGCCCAACTGGCCGGTGGCCTGGGGCGGCAAGGACTGGACGCCGATGCAGCGGCACCTGTGGCTCGACGAGATGCAGCTGGCCTCGGTGCCGGAACCGCTCACCTTCAATGCCTCGATGGTGGGGCCGGTGATCGCTCAGTTCGGTTCCGAGGAACTCAAGCAGCGTTTCCTCCCACCGACCGCCGCGCTCGACATCTGGTGGTGCCAGGGCTTCTCCGAGCCCGACGCCGGGTCCGACCTGGCCTCACTGCGCACCACCGCGGTCCGCGACGGCGACTCCTACATCGTCAACGGACAGAAGATCTGGACCACCCTCGGTCAGTACGCCGACTGGATCTTCTGCCTCGTGCGCACCGACCCGAACGCGCCGAAGAAGCAGGCGGGCATCTCCTTCCTGCTCTTCGATGTGAAGTCGCCGGGTGTCACCATGCGACCGATCAAGCTGATCGACGGCAGCTACGAGGTGAACGAGGTGTTCTTCGAGAACGTCCGGGTGCCCGCCGATCAGCTCGTCGGCGAGGAAAACCAGGGTTGGACCTACGCGAAGTTCCTGCTCGGCAACGAGCGCACCTCCATCACCGGTGTCGGCAAGACCAAGGTCAAGATCGGGCTCGCGAAAGACTACGCGCGCCAGACCAGGACCGGGCACGGCACGCTGATGGCGGATCCGGTTTTCGCCGCGCGCATCGCCGAGCTGGAGAACGAGCTGCTCGCCCTCGAGCTGACCCAGTTGCGGGTGGTGTCCAACTCCGCCGACGGTAGACCGAATCCGGCATCCTCGGTGCTCAAGCTCAAGGGCACCGAACTGCAGCAGGCGGCCACCGAACTGCTGCTCGACATCGCGGGCGCCGACGCGCTCCCGGTCGAGGCCGACGATATCGCCTCGCCCGGCTGGGCCCAGCACAGCGGCCCCGGCTACCTGAACTACCGCAAGGTCACCATCTACGGAGGCTCGAGCGAGGTCCAGCGCTCGATCATTTCCTCCACGATCCTCGGATTGTGAGGCGCTGCCATGGATCTCGAACTCACCGACGAACAGACGATGCTGCGTGACACCGTGCGCGAACTGCTGCACCGGTTCTACGACAGCGAGTCATTGACCAAGGCCGGTGACACCGACCCCGGCTGGAATCGCACGGTCTGGAAGCAGCTGGCCGATCTCGGCGTGCTCGGCCTGACCATCGACGAGGACGACGGCGGGGTCGGCGCGGGCCCGGTCGAGGCGATGGTGGTGCAGGAGGAGCTCGGTCGCGCGCTCGCCCCGGAACCGGTGCTCGACGCGGTCGTCGTCCCCGCCGAATTGCTGAAGCTCGCAGGTAGCGCCGAGCAGCGGGCACGGCTGCTGCCCGCGCTGGCGGGCGGCGAGACGTTGTTGGCGTTCGCACACGCCGAGCCGGGGCAGCGCTGGCCGTCGACGGAGCTCACCACCGCCGCGTCGGCATCCGGCGACAGCTACACCGTGACCGGTGTGAAGAACCCGGTGCTGCGCGGCGATTGCGCCGACCAGCTGATCGTGAGCGCGGTGCTGCCCGGCGGCGGCGTTGGGCTGCTGCTTGTCGATCCGAACGGGCCGGGGGTGCGCAAGCGGGTGTACCGGACCTTCGACGGCAGGCGCGGCGCGCAATTCGACTTCGACGGCGCGGCGGGCGAACTGTTGGGCGACACCGTCGATGCCGCCGAACAGATCGCGCTGGTGCAGGGATACGCGCAGGTGGCGTTGTGCGCGGAGGCGGTGGGCGCGATGGAACTCGCGCTCACCATGACCGCCGACTACCTGAAGACCCGCAAGCAGTTCGGCGTCACCCTGTCGAAGTTCCAGACGCTCACCCAGCGCGCCGCCGACTGCTACGTTTCCCTCGAATTGGCCCGCAGCATGAGCCTTTTCGCCACGGCCGCGCTGGCCGACGGCGGCAACGACCCGATCGTCGCCTCCCGAGCCCGGCTCCAGATCGCCCGCTCGGCCGACCATATCGGCCGCGAGGCGATCCAGATGCACGGCGGCATCGGCGTCACCGCCGAATTCCCGGTGAGCCACTACGTCGCCCGCCTCACCGCCATCGGCCAAACCCTCGGCGGGGCACTGGAACACCGCCGCGTCCTCGCCGACCGTGTCGGCGACTACGACCTGCCGGAACTGTAGAGGTTCGCTTGTGGTGCGTGTCCGGGGATGGGCGCGCACCACCGGTCGACCTTGGCTATCCCGTCATAGTGGGAGGACGGGCTCGTGGTGGAAGCGCAATCCAGCTGCGACGCCTCGAGAATCGCCGCATGGGTCCTCGCCGACCGTGTCGGTAGCTATGACCTGCTGGGAGCTGTAGCGGTTCTTGTCGTGGTGGGCGCTCGCCCGGAACCGAATTGGTGATCGGCTAGCGGATCAGGTGCGGGTGCGCGGGGGTCGAGGTGATGGTGGGGGAGATCTGGGCGGGCGCCGGAGTGGGGGTTCGCGAGGGTGCGGTGTGATCGTTGGCCCGCGTCGGGAAGGCCGAGTTCTCTTCCTCGTCGAGTGGTTCCTCGTCGACCGGGGACTGCATCCACGGTGGCGGGGACACAGTGCGCGTGGGCAGCTCGGTCAGCGGCGGGGTGGTAGTGCGGTACGGCCGGGTGGTGGTCGGCGTTTCCGTTTCGGTGGTCGGTTCGAAGGTCGGCTCGGGTTCCGGCTCCGGTTCCGGCTCGGGTGTCGTGGTGGTCGGCTCCGGGGCAGGGGGCTCGGTGGTGCTGTCCTCGGCGCGGGACTCGGGGGCTTCCTCGGTCTCGGACGGTGCCCCCGACGGAGTGGTCTCGGTGGAGCTGAGGCTGAACGGCTTGCGCGGCGACATGTACGGCGCGATCCGCCAGGTGGGCGACGGCGGGATCGGGATTCGGGTGGTCGTCGATGTCGTGTCGTCGGCGACCGGGCTCGGCGCGGCGGCGAGATTCGCCCGGAGCGGCGGTGGTGGGACGTAGACGTCCTGCTGTCCGACACCGCACGCGCCGATGACGATCAGGCCGAGCGATACCGCGCCGACAGCGATGGCCGGACCTACGAGCTTGGTCCTGCTGTCATCCATGGGCGTGTACTCCTCGTCGACTTCGAGTCGCCTCACAGTAGTTCAGGTGGGCCCAAACGGCCTATTTTAAACATTAATGATTCAGATATCGGATTGATTTCGGCAGCGTGTCGCGGGGACGTGTCGCGCCCGATCGGCGTCGCCGGGTCGTAGCGTGTGTGAGCAAAGTTACGCATGAGACGCCCGGAACGAGACCCCTGACGTGCGAGGTTTGCGCGAGACAAGAATCTGATCGGCGTCACCGAGGAGAGTCTGATGGGAGCATATCCGACACCCCAGCTGGAAGGTGCGGCGGCGAGCGGTGATTCGCCCGTGGTGGCAAATGTTCAGCACACGCCGTCCGGTCCGACACCGAACCGCGCGGTCGCGGTCGTCGCGCGGATCATGGGCTGGCTGTTCTTCGTCGGCGGTCTCGTCGGCGCCGGGCTCGGCATCGCCGGCCTGCACGTGGAGATCACCGTCGCAGGCCTGATCCTGGCCTGCACCGCGGGCCTCATCCTGCTGAAGCTGCGCACCGACCGAGAGGCGCTCGGGAACGGCTGAGTCACAGCGAAATTCGAGTGCGATACCGCTGAGGTGGGCATACCGTCGATGCCATGGGTATCGACATCACCGCCGACCCGACCCGCTTCCTGGCCGCCGCCGAGCCCTTCCTGCGGCGAGACTCGTTGCGGCATACGGTCATCGCCACCGCTGCCGCCAATGCCCGCAGTGGCCGGACCGCCGGGACGACCATCAGGTTCCTGACCGTCCGCGATGCTGCCGGTGCGGTGACCGGCGCCGCGACCACCACCACCGAAGGTGCCGTCTACCTGGGTGAACTGCCCGCCGACAGCATTCCCGAGGTGGCGGCGGCCCTTCTCGCCGACGGTGTGTCGGTGCGCAGTGTCGAGGGTGCCGAGGTCGATGCCGCCGCATTCGTGAGCGGCTGGCCGGCCGCCACCGCCAGGTACTCGGTCCGCCTGTTCCGCCTCGGGACATTGTCGGTGCCCGAGACTGCGGGCACACCACGCCGGGCCACGGTCGACGACGTGGATACCTGCTTGTCGTTCGCGACCGAATTCTCGCGAGCGATCGGTGACCCGCCACGGTTCGGCGCGGCCGGGGTCAGGCAGCGGATCGAGGCCGGGCTCTGGTGGCTGTGGGAGCGCGACGGGGTGCCGGTGACGCTGGTGGCCCGGCAGGCCGAGGTCTTCGGCTGGGCCAGAATCGGTCCGGTCTACACCCCGCCGCAACTGCGCGGCAACGGGTTCGCCAGCGCGCTGACCGCCACCGTCTCCGCTGTCATCCGGGCGGAGGGCGCCGACGCCTGCCTGTTCGCCGATCTGGCGAATCCGACCTCGAACAAGATCTATCGAGCCATCGGATACGAGCCGGTGCGCGACTTCACGCACTACACGGTGTAGCTCGAACCCGTCAGTTCAGTGGGGCCGAGCGCCACCAGCGCAGGAGTTCGTCGGGGTCGCCGTAGCCGTCGGTGAACATCAGGAACTGGGCGCGGTCCGGATCTCCGGTGAACTGGGTGATGATCTTGTTCCCGTTGTCGGTGTATTTGTAGTTGGTGTACTGCTTGCCGCCGTTGGTGTCGACGGACTTGGTGTTGGCGGGCAGGCCGTCGATCACCGCTTGCACGTCGGCGGCCGAGTTGTAGACGTAGATCCGGTAGAACGGGTCGTTGCCGTTGCTGCCGCCGCCGTCGTAGCAGCGCCACTGCCACGACCACGCCCCGAACTCGGGGTCGCCGTCATTGGGGGAGGGCACATAGCTGGTGTCGGTCTCCCAGCAGGTGGCGCCGTTGTAGCCGATGTCGGCGTCGGTACTGGCGGGCACCATCCGGCCGAACTCGGCGCTGATCGCGTCGGCGTTCGGGGTGACGTGCCTGCCCGCCGCCGTCGTGGTCGTCGTCGTGGTGGTCCCGCCTCCGGAATCGTCACCGCTGACCGCGATCCCGATCACGATCAGCACGAGCACGACGACCACCGCGACGATGATGCCGACGATCAGCCCGGTATTCGACTTCGCGGGTGGCCGCGGCCCCTGCGGGTACTGCGCGAATCCGCTGACCGGCGGGCGCGGCGGCGCAGGCGGCGTCGGATACTGCGGCCGCGACTGCTGGGTGTACGGGTTCGGCGTGGCCGCGCCGCCGGTGAGCTGCGGATTCGGCAGCTGTCCCGCCGTGCGCGGTCCGGCGGCCAGTGGACCCTGCGTATGCGCCTGCATCGGGCCGCCGGTCATCGGTCCTTGGGGGTGGGCCTGCATCGGGCCGCCGGTCAGCTGGCCATGGCCCGCGATCGGATACGGCGCACCGGTCTGCGGGATCGCGCCACCGGTGGTCGGGCGCTGGCCGCCGGTCACCGGCATCGCGCCACCGGTGGTGGGGTGCTGACCGACGATCGGCAGCGCGGGCGCGCTCGGGTTGTTCAGTGCCGCCAGCGCCGCGCTCGCGAAATCCGAGCACGAGTCGAACCGGTCGTCGGGCCGCTTGGCCATGGCCTTGGCCAGCACGGCGTCCAAGGCGTAGGGCAGACCGGGCCGCACACTGCTCAGCGGCGGCGGCGGTTGCTGCAGATGACCCTGGATGACGGCGGCCGGGTTGGTCGCGGTGAACGGCCCCGACCCGGTGAACAGCCAGAACAGCGTGCAGGCCAGCGAGTACTGGTCGGAGCGGTGATCCAGCGACGCGCCGGTGAGCTGTTCGGGCGAGGCGTAGGCCAGGGTCGCGGTGAAGGTGCCGGTCTGGGTGAGGTGGCCGGTGTCGTCGCGCAGGCGGGCGATGCCGAAATCGGTGAGATAGACCCGTTCGCCGCGCCCGGCGCCGGAGCGGGCGAGCAGGATGTTGGCCGGCTTCACGTCGCGGTGCAGCACCCCCATGCCGTGCGCGTAGTCGAGCGCGTCGGCCGTCTCGGCGACGATCTGCAGTGCGCGGGCGGGCGGCAGCGTCTGCGGATCCACCGAAGCGGCGTCGACGCCGTCGATGAATTGCATGGAGATCCACAGCTGTTCGTCGTCGAGACCGCGGTCGTAGACGGTGACGATGTTCGGGTGATCGAGCCGGGAGACGAGATCGGCCTCGCGTTCGAACCGTGCCCGCACCTCGGTGTCGAAGAACATCTCCCGGTTGAGCAACTTCAGCGCGGTCATCCGCGGCAGCCGTGGGTGTTTGGCAAGGTAGACCGAACCCATGCCACCACGGCCGAGTTGCCGTTCGATGACGTAGCCGGCGAAGACATCTCCGTTGGCCAGCATTGACCGCTCCACTTCCCGCCGTGCGCCGGGACCCACCAGCGCACGCGCGTACAGCAAGAAAGCCGCGCCGGGAGGCCCGCCACGGGAAAATCAACGAAACCTTAGCAGTCACCGACCGGGCGATCGCTTGCTCGCGGGTAGCGCGACCGGCCGGGACCGATCATGGTGGCCTGCGCGGCCGGGGCGGCACGATATAGCCGGGATGGTTACGGCCACCGGGCAGATCGATGGTGCCGGGTCGCGGCGCGCCACGTCGCGGGATCGCGGTGCCGCCGGTGGTCGGCCGCGGCTGAGCCGGGGCACCGGCCGGCTGGCCCCCGGTGGGCGGTGTTGCCTGCCGGTGCGGCTGCGGCGGGGTGGCCGGACGTGAATACTGCTGGGGCGGATACGGTTCCCTGGCCCGCAGCACGACTCCGGTGTAGCTCGGGGTGAGCGTCTGCTGCCACGGTCCCGGCACCGCGAACAGCGCCGCCTTGGCGGCCTCGGCGAAATCGGCGCAACTGTCGTAGCGCAACTCCGGCCGCTTGGCGGTACCCCTGGCCAGCACGGCGTCCAGAGTCGGCGGCAGACCGGGGCGCAGGCTGCGCAGCGGCGGCACCGGTCTGGCCAGGTGCGCCTGGATCACCGCGGCCGGATTGGGGCCCGCGAACGGGACCGAGCCGGTCAGCATCCAGAACAGGGTGCAGGCCAGCGAGTATTGATCGGCGCGATGATCCAGCGGCGCACCCGACAGGTGCTCGGGTGCGGCGTAGGCGAGGGTGGCGGTGATGGTGCCCGCGGACGACAGCGTGGTCTCGCTGTCGCGCACCGCCGCGATCCCGAAGTCGGTGAGCACCACCCGTTCCGGGCGTCCGATGGGTGGCTTGGCCAGCAGGATGTTGGCCGGCTTCACGTCCCGGTGCAGCACGCCGCCGGCGTGCGCGAAGTCGAGGGCGGTCGCGGTCTCGGCGACGATCTGGACCGCCCGGCCCGGGGTGAGCACGTTGACGTCGGCGGTCGCCACATCGGTGCCTGCCACGAACTGCATCGAGATCCACAGCTGGTCGTCGTCGGTGCCGCGGTCGTAGACGTTGACGATATTGGGGTGCTCGAGCTGGGCGACCAGGTCGGCCTCGCGTTCGAAGCGGCGCCGGATCTCCTCGTCGGCCGACAGCTCCCTGCTGAGCAGCTTGAGCGCGGTGAGCCGGGGCAACCGGGGGTGGCGGGCCAGGTAGACGACCCCCATCCCGCCGTGGCCGAGCACACGCCGGATCGTGTAGCCGGCGAACACGTCGCCTTTGCGCAACACCGCGAAGTCACCCCCTCCAGGGCAAGAGCACCCGTCGAAATTCTACCGATGTATCTCTCGAAGCCCCCGGTCCGCAACATCGGCCGCGAGAACTGTCGGTGCCGCGGATTATGGTGGCCTCATGCGCATTGGAGCACACGTTCGTGACGAGAGCGATCCGATCGGCTTCGGTGAGAAGCTCGGTGCCGAGGTCATCCAGATGTTCGTGGTCGATCCGCAGAGCTGGGACAAACCCCAGCCGCATCCGAAGGCCGCCGAGATCGTGGCCAGCCCGATCGACGTCGTCGTGCATTCGTCGTATCAGATCAATGTGGCCAGCCTGAACAACCGGCTGCGGATGCCATCGCGCAACGCGGTCGCCCAGCAGGCGAAGGCCGCCGCCGAACTCGGCGCGTTCGGTCTGGTCGTGCACGGCGGGCATGTGCGCTCCGACGCCGAGCTCGACACCGGAATCGACAACTGGCGCAAGCTGTTCGAACGTCAGCAGGACAAGGGCGGTTTCGCCGTGCCG
This sequence comes from Nocardia rhizosphaerae, assembly GCF_042650365.1. Taxonomy (NCBI): domain Bacteria; kingdom Bacillati; phylum Actinomycetota; class Actinomycetes; order Mycobacteriales; family Nocardiaceae; genus Nocardia; species Nocardia rhizosphaerae. Next base: position 280,178 of record NZ_JBHSBA010000005.1, on the reverse strand, counting down.
ATCCTGATCGAGAACACCGCGGGTGGCAACCACGCCATGGCCCGGCACTTCGACACGATCGCCCGGCTCTGGGACGCCGTCGGTGAGTACGGCGCCGGGTTCTGCCTCGACACCTGCCACGCCTGGGCGGGCGGGGAGGACCTGGTCGGCGTCGTCGAGCGGATCAAGGGCATCACCGGCCGGATCGACCTGGTGCACCTGAACTCCTCGCGCGACGAGTTCGATTCCGGTGCCGACCGGCACGCCAACTTCGCCGACGGCACCATCGATCCGCAGCTGCTGGCCGAGGTGTGCCGTACCGCGGGCGCGCCGGTGATCCTGGAAACCCCGGTCGACGGGGTCGCCGACGATCTGGCCTACCTGCGCGAGAACCTCGGCTGAACCGTTCCGGTGCCAAGGTGCGAGCTACTCGATCGCACCGGACTCACTCGTCTCACGCCGGACTGATCTCGTGAGCACATGGGTAACTCGTCGGGTACGGGCTAACCTGACCCGTACCTGGTCTTGCCGCCAATGCAACGCTTCCCGCACCTGAGTCCGGCCAGAATGGCCGGAGAGGCGGGTGAGCCAGATGACGCGGAGAGGCGGGCTGGCGATAGAGTCGCTGGGTGGCGGAACTGGCGTTGGACGGTGTGCGTGTCCTCGAACTCGGAAACTATGTTGCCGCTCCCACCGCCGGACGGATCCTCGGTGACTTCGGCGCCGAGGTGATCAAGGTGGAGCGGCCGGGAACCGGCGACGAGTTGCGCAATTGGCGGCTCTACGGCGGTGATACCTCGATGCTGTACCGCACCGTCAACCGGAACAAGAAATCCATCGTGCTCGACCTGCGGACCGAGGCGGGGCGCGCGACCGTGCTCGACCTGCTGCGGCACTGCGATGTGCTGCTGGAGAACTTCCGTCCCGGCATGCTCGAGAAATGGGGGCTCGGGCCCGAGGTGCTCGAGCAGGTGAACCCTGACCTGGTCATCACCAGGATCTCCGCCTACGGCCAGACCGGCCCGATGGCAGCGCGACCGGGGTTCGCCGCGGTCGCCGAGGCCGTCGGCGGCCTGCGGGAACTGGTCGGCGACCCGGACCGGCCGCCGGTACGGGTCGGTGTCTCGATCGGCGACTCGATCGCGGGCATCTACGCCGCCTTCGGCACGGTGATGGCACTGTTCCAGCGCGAGCGGGCGCAGGGCCGGGTACCGCAGGCGGAGCGGATCATCGATGTGGCGCTCAACGAGTCGATCCTGTCGGTGATGGAATCGCTGGTGCCCGATCATCTCGCCTACGGCATCAACCGGGAGCGGGTCGGCGGCCGGATGGAAGGCATCGCGCCGAGCAACGCCTATCCGACCAGCGACGGCTACAGCATCATCATCGGCGGCAACGGCGACGCCATCTTCCAGCGGTACATGCAGGTCATCGGCAGGCCGGACCTGGCAGCCGAGGAGGAACTGGCCGACAACGCCGGCCGCTGGCGCCATCGGGAACGCCTGGACGCCTCGATCGCCGAGTGGACCATCCGGCACACCCGCGACGAGGCGCTGAAGATCCTCGACGACGCGGCCATCCCGTGCGGCCCGATCTACACCGCCGCCGACATCGTGGCCGACGAGCAGTACCGCGCACGCAATATGATCCAGTCGTTCCCCGTCGACGTGGGCGAGCCCGAACCCAAGCAGGTGGGGTTCCCCGGCATCGTCCCTGTCATCGGGGGCATGTCGCTGCCGATCCGCAATGTCGGCCCCGACCTCGGCGAGCACACCAGAGAGGTGCTCGGCGGGCTGCTCGGGATGAGTGACGACGAGATCGACGCGCTGGAGGCGAAGTGAGCAGGCGAGTACACGGCAGACGCCGCCCACCGGTGCGCAGCAAGTGGGAGCAGCGCGGACCAGGCCACGTGCGGCCGACCGTGCACCCGACCCCGGCCAGCGTCGGGGACAAGCCGTGCGGCGGCGTGATGTGCGTGCCCGCGCGGGAACCGGACCAGCGGCGATGACCGCCCCGCTGCTGCGGGATGTCACCCTGCGCGACGGTTTGCAGCTCACCGGCAAGGTGCTGCCGACCGAGCGGAAGGTCGATGTGGTGCGGCGGCTGCTCGCGGCCGGTGTGCCCGCGCTGGAGATCGGCTCGATGGCCAGGCCGGATCTGGTGCCGCCGATGGCCAACTCGCTGGACCTGATCGCCGCGCTCACCCCCGACGAACTGGCGAAATGCTGGGTGTGGGTGGCCACGCCCCGGCACGTCGAGAAGGCGGCAGCGGCAGGCGCGCGCAACTTCCAGTACTGCTTCTCGGTGTCGGACGCGCACAACATGGCCAATATCGGCCGCAGTACCGAAGCCTCGGTCGCGGCGATGCCGGACGCCGTCCGGGTGGCGCGCGAGGTGGGCGGCGAGCTCCAGCTGTGCCTGGCGACCAGCTTCACCTGCCCGTTCGACGGCCCGGTCGACCCGGCCAGGGTGCTGGCCATCGCCAACGATCCACGCACCGACGGCGCGGCCGACATCGTGCTGGCCGATACCCTCGGTCAGGCCCACCCCGGACAGGTGAGCGCACTGGTCGCGGCCGTACGCGCGCAGACCCCGCCGCGTCGCATCGTCTTCCACGGCCACGACACCTGGGGCATGGGAGTGGCCAACACCCTCGCGGCCGTCGCGGCGGGCGCCACGATGGTCGACGGAGCGCTCGGTGGCCTCGGCGGGTGCCCGTTCGCTCCCGGCGCCAGCGGCAACACCGCGTCCGAGGACATCCTCTTCGCCACCCGCCCTGACTGGTTCACCCCGGCCGCGCTGGCGAGCCTGGTCGGACTCACCGAGGAACTGCTCGCCGAGCTGGGCGAACCCAACCGTTCCCGCACCGCCGAGGGCGCCAGGTCGAAAGCAGATGCCTTCGAGTGGGTCATCCGGTAGGCCGAGAGGTACTAGGGGGGATCCCGGATGGCGCGGTGCCCGGTCGGCAGACAGACTGGACACCATGACTTCGCACGCCATGGGCACCGAGGCCGTCGACGCGGCGGCCGACTCCGCGGTCGCGGCCGCAGCGCAAGACCTGGTCAAACTGTACGGATCGGGAGATACCCAGGTCAAAGCCCTGGACGGGGTGTCGGCCGAGTTCGCCAGGGGCGAGTTCACCGCGATCATGGGCCCGTCCGGTTCGGGCAAGTCGACCTTGATGCACTGCCTGGCCGGGCTGGACAGCGCGAGTTCGGGGCAGGTCCGCATCGGTGACACCGCGCTGACCGGCCTGTCCGACAAGCAGATGACCGCGCTGCGCCGCGACCGGATCGGTTTCGTCTTCCAGGCGTTCAACCTGGTGCCGACGCTGACCGCGCTGGAGAACATCACCCTGCCGCTGGATATCGCGGGCCGCAGGCCCGATCGGGAGTGGCTCGACACCGTGGTGAAGCGGCTCGGCCTCGGCGACCGGCTCGGGCACCGGCCCAGTGAGCTGTCCGGCGGCCAGCAGCAGCGCGTGGCTTGTGCCCGCGCGCTGGTCGGCAAGCCGGAGATCATCTTCGGCGACGAGCCGACCGGCAATCTGGATTCGCATTCCTCCGGCGAGGTGCTGTCGATCCTGCGCGCCTCGGTCGACGAGTTCGGCCAGACCGTCGTGATCGTCACCCATGATCCGCGGGCCGCCGCCTACGCCGATCGGGTGGTGTTCCTCGCCGACGGCCGGATCGTCGACGAGCTGCGTGACCCGACCCAGGATTCGATTCTCGACCGGATGAAGGCGCTGGAGACCAAGTGAACGCGGCATCGCAAGACGATTCGGTGCGGGGCAGCGGTCGTCTGACGGGTGGGCCGAGTCCCATGCGCAAGGTGGCCTTGCGCAATCTCGCCGCGCACAAGGTGCGCCTGGCTCTGACGGTGCTGTCGGTGGTGCTCGGCACCGCGTTCATCTCCGGGTCGTTCGTCTTCACCGACACCCTGCAGCGCACCTTCGACGGGATCTTCGAGGGCCAGGCCGAGGGCGTCGACGTCCGCGTCGGCCCGAAGGACCGACAGTCGCTCGGCGTGCCGACCAATATCGTCGACGCGCTGGCCGAGTACGAGGGCGTCGACCGGGTGGCCCCGGCTGTCAACGGTCCGGTCGTGCTGCTCGATCCCGACGGCGAGAAAGCCGTGCAGACCGGTGGCGCACCGAGTTTCGGCGTCTCCTACCTGCCGCCGGAGCAGGCGGTGGAGGACCCGGAGACCTTCGTCGCGGGCCGCCCGCCCGCCGAGGCCGGTGAGGTCGCGCTCAACACCAGCGGCGCCGAGAAAGCCGGGCTCGAGGTCGGGCAGCGGACCAAGGTGCTCATCCCGTCCAGGGGCGAGCCGTTCGACGTCACCCTCACCGGCATCTACGAGATGCCCGGCGCAAGCAACAGCGGTGTGGTGGCGGTGATGTTCACCGAAGCGCAGGGCCGCACGCTGTTCACCGACGGCGCGCACGTGGCCTACGCCGATATCGCCGCCGCGCCCGGCGTGCGGGCCGACGATCTGCGCGACGAGCTGGCCGCCCAACTGCCCAACTACAAGGTGCAGAACGCCGACGAGGTCCGCGAGGACATGAAGAAGGAAGTCTCCGAGGCGCTCACCTTCATCAACTACTTCCTGCTCGCCTTCGGCGCGATCGCGCTGATCGTCGGCACCTTCATCATCTACAACACCTTCTCGATGATCGTGGCTCAGCGATTGCGCGAGCTGGCGTTGCTGCGGGCGATCGGCGCGAGCCGCAGGCAGGTCGGCCGCTCGGTGGTCGCCGAGGCCGTCGTGATCGGCCTGATCGGCAGTGCGGTGGGCCTCGCCGCCGGGATCGGGCTGGCATTCGGGTTGTCGGCGCTGCTCAACGCCTTCGACGTCGGATTGCCGACCGGGTCGCTGACGGTGCTGCCGCGGACCGCGATCGTCGCGCTGCTCGTCGGCCTGCTCGTCACCGTGATCAGCGCCTACGCGCCGGCGCGGCGGGCAGCGAAGGTGCCACCGGTGGAGGCGATGCGGTCCGAATTCGCCAGTGCCGGCGACTCGTTGCGGATCCGCACCGCGGTCGGTGCGGTGCTGGCCGTGGCCGGTGGCGTGCTGGTGTACATCGGCGCGCAGGGCACCGGTAAGGGTTCGGCGGTGACCGTCGGGATCGGCGCGCTCGGGTTGATCCTGGCCGTGCTGCTGGCCGCGCCCGCGCTCTCGCGGCCGATGGTGCTGGTCCTCGGTGTGCTCACCCGCCCGTTCGGTCCGATCGGGCAGATGGCGCGCAACAACGCGGTGCGCAATCCGCGCCGCACCGCCGCGACCGCGTTCGCGCTCACCCTCGGGCTGATGCTGGTCTCGGCGATCGGCATTCTCGGCGCCTCGGCCAAGACCAGCGTCGGCGTGCTCATCGACAAGGGCGTGAAAGCCGAATACGTGCTCGCGGGCCCACCGATGATCGGCGCGCCGATCGGCGCGGTCGACGCCGTGCGCAGCGAGGTGCCTGGAATCAGCGATGTCACCGGTATCAGGGTCGTCGCGTTCGAGGTGGACGGCGAGCAGATCGGCGCCACCTCGCCGGACGGGCCGATCGACCCGGTCATGGACATCGACGTGATCAGCGGTTCGACCGCGATCGGCGCCGATGAACTGCTCGTCGACGAGACCGAGGCGGCCGATCGCGGGTGGCAGGTCGGCGACACGGTGACGATCACCAGTCTGGACAAACAGCAGCTAGAGCTCACCGTCGGTGGCATCTACGCCGATTCGCCACTGCTCGGGCCGATGGTCATCGATCCCGGCGTGTACGAGAAGCTGATGCCGCAGAGCCTGCGCACCAATATCTTCGTGCTGGTCAAGGCGGAGCCAGGCGCCGATCTCGCCGCCATGCGCACGAATCTGGAGCAGGCCACCGAACCGTTCGTGGTGGTGCAGGTGCAGGACCACGAGCAGTTCAAGGGCGCGCAGGGGCAGCAGATCAACACCCTGCTCGCCATCCTGTACGGCCTGCTCGCGTTGGCGGTGGTGATCGCGGTGCTCGGCATCATCAACACCCTGGCATTGTCGGTGGTGGAACGCCGCCGCGAGATCGGCATGCTCCGCGCCGTCGGTACCCAGCGGTTCCAGGTGCGCCGCACCATCTATCTGGAGTCCATGCTGATCGCCATCTTCGGCGCCATCGTCGGCCTGGTTCTCGGTATCGCGCTCGGCGTCGGCTTCCTGCGCACCCTGCGTGACCTCGGCATCGACCAGATCACCATCCCGTGGTCGCAGCTGGTCGCCGTGCTGATCGCCTCGGGCGTGGTCGGTGTGCTCGCCGCGGTGTGGCCGGGCGTGCGGGCGGCCCGCACCCCGCCGCTGGCGGCGATCGCGGACCTTTAGATCGGCGTGCTCGGCCCCTGGTGGATCGAATCCGCTGGGGGCCGAGCGCATTTCCAGCCGGTCCTGTGGCCCCTGCCGTTCGAAGGGGATTCGGCTCGGTGCGCTTGCCCCGGCGGCCGTATCGGCGAGGCGATGGTGGCTCAGCCGGGGCAGCGGTGCCACCAGGTCTCGGTCGGCCTGTCGTGTTCGGTGAACAGATCCCGGTGCATCAGGTCGAGCGCGGTGAGTCGCGGCAGCCTGCGGCGTACACCGCGCCCATCCCGCCGCGCCCTGGTTCGCCTTCGATGACGAACCCCGCGAACACCTCCCCGTTCCACGAAACCGACCGTTCGCGGCCTGGCGAAAGTCGCGGCGTCATACGGCCGGCGCGTTGCGGTCCGCCCAGTGGGTGATATCACCACGATCGAGCGCGGTGGCAAGCAGATCAGGGAACTTGTCCGGCGTACAGGCGAAGGCGGGGATGCCGAGCGCGGCCAGCGCGGCGGCATTGTCGTGATCGTAAGCGGGGGCGCCCTCGTCGGACAGCGCGAGCAGCACGACCACCTGGACACCGGCCTCCTTCATCGCGTGGCACCGGCGCAGCATCTCCTCGCGGACGCCGCCCTCGTACAGATCCGAGATCAGCACGAACAGGCTGTCGGTGGGCCTGGTGATCAGCGATTGGGAGTAGGCGATGGCACGGTTGATGTCGGTGCCGCCACCGAGCTGGGTGCCGAACAGGACGTCGACCGGATCGCTGAGGTGGTCGGTCAGGTCGACGACCTCGGTATCGAACACCACCAGCGAGGTCTTCAGCGCGCGCATCGAGGCCAGCACCGCACCGAACACCGAGGCGTAGACGACGCTGGCGGCCATCGACCCGGATTGGTCGATGGCCAGCACCACATCACGCTGGATCGACTGCGCCTTGCGCCCGTAGCCGACCAGTCGTTCGGGGACGACCGTGCGGTGCTCGGGCAGATAGTTGGCCAGGTTCTTACGGATGGTTCGGTCGAAGTCGATATCGCGCAGCTTCGGCCGGTGGGTGCGGGCGGCACGGTTGATGGCGCCGGTCACCGCGGAGGCCGTCTTGGCGGCGATGCGGCGCTCGATCTCGCGCACCACCTTCTCCACCACCATCCGCGCGGTGGCCTTGGTGGTCTCCGGCATCACCCGATTGAGCCCGAGCAGCGTGCCGACCAGATGTACATCGGGTTCCACCGATTCGAGCAGTTCCGGCTCGAGCAGCAGCTGGGTGAGGTTCAGCCGCTGCACCGCGTCGCGCTGCATCACCTCGACGACGGTCGCCGGGAAATAGGTGCGGATATCACCGAGCCAGCGCGCCACCCGCGGCGCCGACCCGCCGAGGCCGCCGGACCGCTTCGGCGACCCGGCGGATTCGCCGGTGTTGTACAGCGCGGCCAGCGCTTGGTCCATGGCTTGGTCGGGCCCACTGGACAGTCCGCCGAGCTGGTCGTCGGCGGCGGTGCCGAGGACCAGTCGCCAGCGGCGCTTGGTGTCGTCGGATTCGGTCATGCGGTGGGCTCCTGTGGCGAGGGTGGGGCGATGCGCTGCGCGGGTGACATCGCCACGGACGCACACCGCATCGCCGACGCGGGCGCGACCGGCCGCGAGCGCGCCTGGTTCGCGCGCCGGGTGGTCGGGGACGGCGGGGTCATCGCGCCGCGCCGAGGATCATGGCCGCGGCGCGGAGGGCGACGCGTCCGCGCTCCGGGTCGACAGCGGTGGGAGCCGCGATTGTGGTCGCCGACCCGGTGTCGCGCAGAGCCTGGCCGATGGCGCGGCGCTCACCGGACTCGAAGGCACCGAAGGTGCGGCGCAGCAGCGGCAGGGTGGCCACGAACTGGTCCTCGGCGAGTTCGCGCAGCCAGTCGTCGATGCGGCGTAACAACTCTCGATCGTGCACGAGGAGCAGACCGCGGCCGCCGAGGAAACCGTCGATCCACGCGGCCTTGGCGGCCGGGGTGTTGCCGATCGACAGGGCGGCGGCCAGCCTGCGGGCCGAGTCCGCGTCGTCGATGCGGCCCGCGTCGCACAGCAGGCGCACCGCGCGGCCCGTGATCGCACCGTGCACGTCGTCACGGTCGGCGATGCGCTGCAGCGTCGCCAGCCATTCGGCGCCGGCGTGCTCGTCGTCGCGGGTGCTGACGGCGGTGTGCGCGGCGTCGATCTGGGCACGCAATGCCTCGGCGGCGTCGGTGTCGAGCCCGGTGGCGGCGCCGGGCAGGCCGGCGCAGATCCGCACCAGCAGGCCGTCGGCGACATGGGTCAGTGCCTTGGTGTCGGTGCCGCGCACATCGCCGTAGCGCAGAGTGCGGGTCAGGCCGGGCAGTGCGCCGAGCAGATGGGTCACATCGTGATCGAGCGCGGCGGCCGCCTCCAACCGGGCGATCAGCCCGTCGGTGGCGCCGCCGAGATCGGCGAGCAGCGCGATCTCGAGCGCGTCGGCGAGTTCGGTGACCGACACGCCGTCGCGGCTCGCGGTGTCGAGGATCTTGGCCTCGGCGGCCGTGCGCAGCGTCGTCCCCCATACCGCGGCCTCCACGATGCGCACCGCGAACTCCGGTTCCCAGCGCAGCGTCCAGGTCTCGCGGAAGGTGCCGGTATTGCGCACCTCGCCGACGGTCGGTGTGCCCCAGTCGATGCCGAGCAGCCGGAGGCGGTGCAGCAGGTGGGATCGCTCGACGTCGCGGTCCTTGCGCAGATCCAGATCGATGCTGCGGGCGAGCGCCTCCTGCTTCAGCCGCAGGGTTCTGCTCCTGGCCCGCAGGTCGGCCGCCAACGGGACGGTGGGCGTGTCCTCCGGCACGCCGCCGAGGGTTTCGCCGACGACCAGTTCGTCGATCACCAGCCGCAGCATGGTCTCGTCGCCGCCGCACATCACCGACCGCACGGCCTCGGTGACCTCCGCCAGGCCGGGCAGCGGCCGGTCCCGCAGCGCCGCGAGCGTATCGGCGAGACGTACGGATTCGATGATGTGCGCACTCGATACCGGCAGATCGTGCGCGCGCAGCACGCCGGCGACCTTGGTCAGCCAGCGCGCCACCGGCCGCTCGGTCTCGGTGAACAGGTGGTGATACCAGCCAGGTGAGGTGACCCCGGCCCCGTACCCCGAACTCGCGGCCAGCCGGGAATGCGTCCACGGCACCCAGGTCAGCGCGGCCTTGGTCTTCGGCATCCCACGCAGCAGCCGCGCGTCCGGCGCCGCCGGTCCGAGCGGACCCGCCAGCGCGGGCGCGTGCCAGGCTCCACACACCACGGCCACCCGCCGCGCCCCGTCTTTGAGCGTCTGCCGCAACACCTGCCGCATATACGCCTCACGCCGCAACGTGTGCTCGTCGACCACCAGCGGCGCCCACCGGTTCGTCGGCGAATCATCGAGGACGGGCCGAAGATCCGCCCCCGACGCGGCCGGGCTCTCTTTCCGAGTGTCGGCCGTCCCGGCGTCCGCCACGGGTGGCGGGTCGCCCGGCATCGGGCTGCCTGCGGGCGGACCGTGCGGTGTGGGCGCATGGGCGGTGGTCGCTGAGCCCGGTATGAAGGGTGGTGTGGGGGCGGTCGGCGGTGGAGCGCCAGGTGAGGTGCGGCTCGGTGCGGTCGTCGAGTGCGCGGTGCGGGCAGGCGGGTTGCCGTCGGTGGGTGGCGCCGGTGCCTGCGATGCGTGGTCGAGGGCATCCGCACGCAGGGCGGCCATGGCTTCGGTGATGGCGTCGAAAGCGGCACTGTCGGGGACGGTTTCGACGACCGAGTCCCACCAGCGTTCGGCGTCGTCGAATCCCGCTGCCGCGGCGAGCGTGCCGAGGGGATCGGTGCGATCGCCGCGCGAATCCTCGTCGGAGGCCAGGACGTTGGCGGCGGGCAGATCGCAGAACCGGACGGGTACCGCGTGGTCGACGCCGTACCGCATGGCCTGCCATTCCGGGGAGAACACCGCGAACGGCCAGAATGCCGCGCGGGCAGGCGAATCCGGCACATAGGCGAGCAGCGCGACCGGGGGTTCCATCGTGTCCGCCGCGACGAAGCCGACCAGCGGATCGGCATCGGCCGGGCCCTCGATGAGAATCGCGTCGGGCCGGAACTCGTCGAGCGCCATCCGCAATGACCGCGCCGACCCGGGCCCATGATGCCGGATCCCGAACACCCTGGTGACGGCGGCGGCCGGGTCGGCCACCGGTTCCCCGACGATGTCGGTGCCGTCGATCCGCGACCGCGCGGACCCGGTGGCCGTCGCGTCGGGTTCTGCGCGCGGGTCCGCGGCCGGACGGGTCCGGCCGATCGGGTGTTCACTCATAGACGACCCCCATGGTGCGAATCTCTCTCCGCCGGTGCCCGGCTCAGGCCGAGATCTCACGGCAGGCGCGGTAGAAGTCGGCCCAGTCGGGGCGTTCGCGGACCACGGCCTCCAGGTACTCGGTCCAGATGACCGCGTCGGCGACCGGATCCTTGATGACCGATCCGAGCACCGCACCCGCGATGTCGGAGGCACGCAGCACCCCGTCGCCGAAGTGCGCCGACAGCGCGAGACCGTTGGTGATCACCGAGATGGCCTCGGCGGTGGACAGGGTGCCCGACGGGGTCTTGAGCTTGGTGCGGCCGTCGGCGGTGATCCCGGAGCGCAGCTCGCGGAACACCCGCACCACCCGGCGCACCTCCTCGGCGGCCGCGGGCACGGTCGGCAGTTCCAGTGCGGCGCCGAGCTGCTCCACCCGCCTGCTGACGATGTCGACCTCGGAGTCCTCGTCGGCGGGCAGGGGCAGCACCACCGTGTTGAAGCGGCGGCGCAGCGCCGAGGACAGGTCGTTGACGCCGCGGTCGCGATCGTTGGCGGTAGCGATCACATTGAATCCCTTCGCGGCCTGGACCTCCGCGCCGAGCTCGGGCACCGGCAGCGTCTTCTCCGAGAGCACGGTGATGAGCGCGTCCTGTACGTCGGACGGGATGCGGGTGAGCTCCTCGATCCTGGCGATCGCGCCGGTCCGCATAGCGGTCATCACCGGTGACGGGACGAGTGCCGCGTCGCTCGGTCCTTCGGCGAGCAGCCGCGCGTAGTTCCAGCCGTAGCGGATGGCTTCCTCCGCGGTCCCCGATGTGCCCTGCACCAGCAGCGTCGACTCGCCACTGATCGCCGCCGAAAGATGCTCGGAAACCCAGGTTTTGGCGGTGCCGGGCACACCGAGCAGGAGCAGCGCCCGATCGGTGGCGAGGGTGGCGACCGCCACCTCCATCAACCGGCGCGGCCCGACGTATTTGGGCGTGATCACGGTGCCGTCGTCGAGGGTGCCGCCGAGCACGTAGGTCACCACGGCCCAGGGCGAGAGCCGCCACGACGGCGGTCGCGGCCGGTCGTCGAGCCGGGCCAGCGCGGCCAGCTCGTCGGCGAAGGCCTGCTCGGCATGCGGGCGCAGCAGGGTCGTTGCCGGTTCGGTGGTGGTCATCGCAGCTCCTCGAGCATGGTCGCGCGGTCGGTGAGATCGTGGGCGAGTCGGTGGAAGGCCTGCTGCCAGGCCGGGTCCTCGGTGCTGTCGGCGAGCGCGGTGACACGGCTCGCGTTGTCGACGGGCAGGTGCACGCCCGCGGCGGTGAGCAGGGCGCGGTCGGTGTAGACCCCGGCACTGGCGTGCGGTTGCCGTGCGGTGGTGCGTGCGCGCTCCCGCAGCAGGCGTAGCACGTGGTCGGCCACCGGGGTCGGCCACGGATGGCCGAGGCCGGGCAGGATCGCGTGCAGCTCGGTGAGCTGGTGGGCGTCGAGGTCGAGCACATGCTCGACCCGGTCGGCGGGGTCGAGCAGGCCGAACAGTTCCCGACGGCGCAGCACGGCTTGCTCGGTCGGGCTGGCATTGGCGAAAAGAGCACGGGCCCAGTCGGTGTCGCGCTGAGCCAGGGCCGCGTCGACCCAGCCGTCGACCACCGCCTTGGCATAGCGGGGTGGCAGCGTCGTGGTGAGCGCGGACGTCGCTGACCCGCCGGTCAGCGGGGCCCAGGTGGAAAGGGGAGTCGCCGCGATCACCTGATGCAGGGTGAGCACCGTCGAATCGGTGGTGTCCCAGCGCATTCGCGGCTGTTCCGTGCCGTCGGTGACACCGTCGCGACGCGCCGCGGCACCGACATCGGTGGGCACGGTGATCTCGAACCCGTCGCCACCGACCCTGACCCATGCCGCCACCAGCGTCGCCATCCGCTTGGAGTACGCCGAGCCTGGCAGCCGGGCGAGCAACCCGGCCGCGGTCCGGCGGACATCGCCGCGCCGGTCGTCGAGCGCTCGCTCCAGCAGTTCTTCGTCGCCCGGATGCAATCCCCGCTCGAGCAGGGCGAGCAGCTCGGCCTTGAGCGGACCCGACTCCTTGGCCCACGCGGCGCTCAGCACGGCCTGCGCGGCGGCGGGATCGGCGGCCCGCAGCGCGGCGAACCAGTCCTTGCGTTCACCGGGTGCGCCGAACAGCCAGATATCCTGCGCGCCAGAGATTTCCGTGTCATCGACGCCGGGGATCGCAGCGCCCGGGTCCACCGGGAAGGAATCCAGCAGTGAGGTCCACGCCGGATTGCGGGCCGCCAGCCATCGGCCGCGGCGTCCGGCCAGCCGCAGCAGTGGCACCCGCAGGGCGGCGTCGGAGGCCGCGCCGAGTGCCTGCACACACAGCGCGTCCGGCAGCCGGAAGTCGAACGGCGCCGCGGCGGCGAACCATTCGGGCAGGAAGGCCGACTTCTCGGCCAGCAGCCGGTGCAGCCGGGCGGCGGCCCGGCGCGGCAGCAGGCGCCGCGGATCGTCGGCGGCCGGTTCAGGCCTCGGCGCGGTGCCTGGCAGCAGGCCGCCACGCAGATACAGGTCTTGCATGGCGGCCGCCTCGAGCAGCCGTACCGCGGGTTCGCCCACCCGCGTGGGTAGTGCGGATGTCACGGCCGCGGCGACCTCGGCGCTGTCGGCACTGCGGCGGGCCGTGCCGAGCAGCGCGACCGAAACCAGTTCGGCCAGTTCCGGATTCGGCGCCACCGCGGTGGGGAACTCGGTCTCCAGATCGTGCGCCTCACCCGCGCTGAACACCGAGATCGGATCGAAGCCGCCTGCTCGCCATTCGCCGGTGACCGTCACCGGATGACCACCGGACACCGCGAGCAAGCGCCACGGCCGGACCCCGGCAGGCAGCGGCAGCGCGGCGCCGTCGGCGTCGACGAGCTGCCAGCCCTGCTCGTCGAGCACCGGGACCACCTCGGCGAGAACGGCTGGCCAGGCCTGCACCCACGGATCGGCACCCAGCGCGGCGGCGTACGCCCGTAGCGCGGCATCGATCGTGCTGCCGCCGGTCGCAGGCACCGTGGTGATCGGTTCCACGGCGCTGTGCCGGGTGCCCCACTGCACCCGCAGCGGGGCGGCGCCGGGGTAGAAATGCAGGTCGGCGTCGACCTCATGGCCGGGGGGCGGCACCTCGCCGGTGAAGTTCGCGCTGCCGAACGAGTGCTCGATCAGGACCGCCCAGCGCCCACTGCCGCGGCCACGCAGCCAGGTGCGCCGGGTGTGCAGGCGCTCCTCCTCGCTGACCCGCATGCCGAGCACCGCCCACCGGTCGCGCACCGCGGGCTCGGCCAGCACGGTCTCCGCGGGCGTCGGGTAGCCGATATGGGTGCGGATCCCGGCCTGCAACGGTTCCGGCACCGCATCGATCGCGCGATGGGCCGACACCAGCAGGTGCAGGCGGGCGTACTCGCGCAGCAGCAGCTCCGGCCAGTGCTCGGTGCCGAGTACCTGGGCGGGCAGGCGGCGCAATACCGCCGCGATTCCGGGTGCCTGGGCGTCGACCATGCGGGCCGCGATCGCCTCGTACCCGGCGAAGGAGCGATCGGCCTGGGCCAGGCCGGTGCGCACCTGATCGGTGAGCCATACCTCCAGCTCGGTCAGCCCCGCCGACACCCGCGCTCGCCGTTGCTCGACAGTCGCCTGCGACGGTGCGGCGGCCTTGGCCTTCGGCGCCGCGGCGGCCTTGGCGGCCCGGCCCGCCAGCCACTCGGTGGCGTAATCGGCAGGGGTGTCTCGGTTCGGTACCGTGCCGCCGGACCAGCCGAGCAGCAGCGACAGGGCGTGCTTGCAGGGAAACTTCCGGCTCGGGCACGAGCACTTGTACGCTGGCCCGGCCAGCTCGACGACCGTCTGATAGGGCTTGGCGCCGCTGCCATGACACAGCCCCCACACCGCGCTCCCGGCAGTACCGGTCTCGCGCCAGCGACCGGCCAGCTTGCGCGCGGCAGTCAGTGAGCTCGCGTCCGGTGCGAGCGCGCGGACCTGGGCTTCGGTCCACGGCGGCGTTCGGTCGGCCATCGCCATCCCCCGTTCTGTTCTCGCCGCAATGTCTACCGCAACCCACCGACAAACTGCCGTCGACGCCGGCGTACCGCCTGGAAACCGTTGGTTCCGTGCCGGATTCACGAACTTCCTCTTGCTGATAGCGGCAAAGTCTGGCATTCTGACCTGTTCGGCTCGCCCGGACCATCCTCGCCGCTCAACGCAGCGTAGCGCGGGTGTGAGCACCTCATCGAGCTGCCCGTCGGGGTGGACGAGGGGTGGGCATCGAGGGCCGCCGAACGGCTCGACGATGGCCATTCCACTCCGCGGGCAGATTCGCTGGGGCACTGCGCATCCCCTGGGCGAACGCCCCGCGATCGGGTAGCGTCGTGGCCGGAACCGCGTTGCGCACGGGCGCGAAGGGGGATGTCGCAGGGTGTGCTCGGATCGGATCGCCGAGGTGGTCGCGCGCGAGCTCGCGGCCGATCCCGCTGTGGAAACCCGGGTCGCCGAGTGCGTGCTCGCCGCGCTCGCCGAGACGGACGACGAGCCGAATGTGCCCGAGCAGGGCGATACCGGCGTATTCCTGCGTTCGATCGCGGTGCACGGTTTCCGCGGCATCGGGCCGACCGCGACGCTGCGGCTGAATCCCGGCCCAGGGCTCACCCTGGTTGTCGGTCGCAACGGCAGCGGCAAATCCAGCTTCGCCGAGGCCGCCGAATTCGCGTTGACCGGAGGCAACCGGCGCTGGGACGGCCGCTCGACCGCGTGGCGGGAGGGCTGGCGAAACCTGCACGAACCCGAACTGGCCCGGATCGAGGTGGACCTGCTCACCGCGGGCGCGGACAGTGCCGTCACCATCGCCACGCAGTGGGAGCCCGGTGGCGAGCTGGCCGACGCGCGCTGGACCGAGCGCCGCGGGTCGGGCCCGCCGGTCCCGGCCGATCCGTGCGGGTGGCGGCAGCGGCTCGACCTGTATCGGCCGTTTCTGTCCTACAGCGAACTCGGCGCCCTCGTCGACGGCAAACCGAGCGACCTGTTCGACGCCCTGCACCGGTTGCTCGGCCTCGACGATCTCGCCGCCGCCGCCGAACGCATCCGCCTGCGCAAGCTGGAACTCGAACGCGCGGTAAAGGATTCACGCCAGGCCAAGACCGCGCTGCTGAGCGAGCTCGCCGCGGTCGACGACGCGCGGGCCCGTCGGGTCGCGGAGCTGCTGCACGCGGCGGAGCCGGATCTGGATGCGATGGCGGCCGAGGTGGCCGGCTCGGTCGTCGACGTCGAAGGGCCCGACGGGCTTCGCGCGATCCTGCGGCTGGCCCTGCCCGACACCGCGGAGGTGGCCGAGGTGGCGGACCGGCTCGTCGCGGCGGCTGCAGACCTGTCGCTGCGGTCGACCACGGATGCAGAATCCGACCTGCGTGTCCTCGAACTGCTCACCCGCGCCCGTGCACATGTCGCCGCGAGCGGGGGCTGTCCCTGCCCGCTGTGCGGTCGCGGCGACCTGGATTCGGCCTGGCTCGCCGCCGCCGACACCGAGATCGCGCAGCGCGGTGGCAGGCTTGCCGCCCTGCGATCGGCGCGCACGGAACTCGCGGCCGCCGAGGCCGCCGCGCGTGCTCTGATCTCCCGCGTCCCCACCGAACTCGGGCCATCCGCCGGTGCCACCGCTGCCGCGTCCACGGACGCCGTGCCCGCCGAGAACGCCGAATCGGACATCGGCACGGAAGCCGTATCCGGTGGCCACGCGAAGCAGGTCACCGCGGGCCGTGTCGCGTCGGCCGCGGGTGGCGGTGTGGTCGGCGGACATGGTGGCGCCGAGACCCCGCCGTCGACCGTGTCCGGTGCGTTCGCCGGACGCCTCGCACTGGTCAGAGCGGCATGGTCGAACTGGGCCGACCTCGCCGACGCGGATCACGACGCCGGTTACCCAGAGCGTCTGCGTGTCGCGCACGCCGAGCTCACCGCCGAACTCGCTGTTCTGCACCGGGATACGCGCGCCGAACTGGACCGGCTCGACGCCGTCTGGGCGCCCCTGGTCCCGCGGATTCTGGCCTGGCTCGATCCGGCGCGTGCGGTCGCCGCCGACGCGGCCGAGCTGCGGGTGGTGCGCAAGGCCGCCGACTGGCTCAAGTCGGCCGCCGCGCGGATTCGCGGCGAGCGGATGCGTCCGCTGGAGACCACCGCCCGCTGGGTGTGGAGCACCCTGCGACAGCAGAGCAATGTGGAACTCGGCGCGATCCGGCTGCAGGGGAGTGCCGGGACGGCGCGGCGGGTGCTGCTGGATGTCACCGTCGACGAGGTGGACGGTGCGGCGCTCGGTGTGATGAGTCAGGGGGAGTTGCATGCCCTCGGCCTCTCGCTGTTCCTGCCACGTGCCACGGTGGCGCACAGCCCGTTCCGGTTCGTGATGATCGACGATCCGGTCCAGGCGATGGACCCGGCCAAGGTCGACGGCCTGGCCAGGGTGCTCGCGGAGGTGGCGACGACCCGCCAGGTGGTGGTGTTCACCCACGACGAACGGCTCGCCGAGGCGGTGCGGCGGATGCAGCTCGACGCGACCGTGCTCGAGGTGCAGCGCAGGGAGCGTTCCGTCGTCGAGGTGCGGGTCACCGGTGACCCGGTGCGCCGCTACCTCGACGACGCCAGATCGCTGCTGCGTACGCCTCAGCTGCCGCCCGCTATCGCCGACGAACTGGTCGCCACCTGCTGCCGCTCCGCGATCGAGGCCGCGGGCCTGGCCAAAGCCAGACAGGAACTGCTCGCCACCGGTCTCGACCACGCCGAGGTCGAGCGGCGGGTACGGAAAGCCCAGACCACCCGCGCCATGCTCACCCTGGCGATCATGGGCACCGGCGCCAGGGTCGACGATCTCAACAAGCACTTGAGCGCAGTCGGCGGCCGCTGGCTGGTCGGTGTGCTGCGCGACGCCACCGCGGGCGCGCACGTTCCGATCGATCGGCCGATGCGGGAATTGATCAGCGATACGGAACGATTCATCGCCTGGCTGCGTGCGCACGAACCCGCCGTGGTCCGGTCATGAACCGGCTGCGCGGTCCGGCCGGACCCGGCGGCCGTCGCGCCGCGCGCCACACCGGCCACACCCCACGCCCGTCGGTGGCCGAGCGGCTCGAAGCCGCCGAACATCTGCTGGCGGGATCGGTCAGCGACGCGGGCGGGGTGTGGTCGCGGGCGGTGGCCTGGATTCTGCGGCTCGCCCTCGAACAGGCCGTCGACGAGCTGTGGGCGCAGATCGCGCCGGAGCTCATGCGCTGCCCGATGCGCGCCCAGCTCCTCGCGTTGCGCGGGTACGCCGGACCCGAGACGGCGGGCCGGGTGGGCGCGCTGTGGGCGGCACTGTCGCGCGCCGCGCATCACCTCGACTACGAGATGGCGCCCAGCGTGACCGACCTGCGACGCTGGCGCGAGCAGACCGCCGACCTGGCCAAGGCGCTCGAGCTGGTCCCGCTGGCACACCAGCCGTTCGCCTGAGCGGCCCGGCGGTCAGCGACCTACCGCCACCCGGCAGGATGACCGGTATGGGTGAAGCGAAACCGTGTCCGTGCCGTCGTGGCGAACCATTCGAGGACTGCTGCGGCCCGATCCTGGCCGGGACAAAGCCCGCCCCCACCGCCGAATCCCTCATGCGCTCGCGCTACACCGCCTATGTCGTCGGTGATACCGGATACCTGCTGCGGTCCTGGCATCCCGATACCCGCCCCGCCGAGCTGGTCCTCGACCCGGCACAGCGCTGGCTGTTCCTGGAGATCGTCGGCACCGAGCGGGGCGGACCGTTCGACGACAACGGCACCGTCGAATTCATCGCGCACTACCGGCTCGACGGCGTGCGCGACACCATGCACGAGAACAGCACCTTCGTCCGGGTCGACGGCGCGTGGGTGTACCTCGACGGCGTGTTCGCGGCGTGAACCGTGCGCGATACTCGACTGGTGCCCAGGATCGCGATCGAATACTGCACCCAATGCCGCTGGCTGCTGCGCGCGAGCTGGATGGCGCAGGAGCTGCTCACCACCTTCGCCACCGAACTGGGTGAGGTGGCGCTCGTCCCAGGTCAGGGTGGGATCTTCCGCATCACCCTGGACGGCGAACAGCTGTGGGAACGCAAGGCCGACGGAGGTTTCCCCGATATCGCCGTCCTCAAGCAGCGCGTGCGCGACCGCATCGCTCCCGACCGCGACCTCGGCCACAGCGACCGCCGCGCCTGATCGTCAGCAGCAGCCGCCCCCGCCGCAGCAGCCGCCACCCGCCTGTCGGGGCGCCGGCGCTGGTGCGGCGCCGCGCCCGACGGTGCCGAAGGTGGTGAGCAATTTGACCGTGTCGTCGTGCCCGGCGGGGCAGGCGGCCGGATCCGACGACTCGGCCATCGGCCTGCTGACCTCGAACGTATCGTCGCAGGAACGACACCGGAAGCTGTAGTTCGGCATCGCCACAGTGTAGGCATCGCGAACCAGCGCACTTCCAGCTACCGCGACAGGCGGTCGGGTCGATCGGCCGCCGCTTCCGGACCGAGATCGGCTCTGCCGCCCGTGGCCGGAAGATCACATGGCCGAATTCACATCGTGACCACTCCGCGATCCGCCTGCCAGACCTTTCGACCGGAGCCGGGAGAGCAACCGTTACCTGCGCAGATGGTGCGTTGGACGGCCCCGAGGGGCGGGTCGACGTACTCTCGTAATGAGTCACCAGGTGCTGCGGCCGACGGGAGCAAACCCACAGGCACCCGAGTGGTCGCGCGGGCTAGGAGGTGTGCGATGAGCATTCAGTCAGATCTCGATCCCGACGTGCGGACGCACGAGACCGAGCCGCTGGCGCGCACCGAGTACGGAATGGTCAGCGGAATCTGGGACGGTCCGATCGCGGTGTGGCGCAGCGTGCCCTACGCCGCGGCCCCGGCCGGTCCGGCGCGATTCGCACCGCCGCGGCCGCCGCAACCATGGGACGGGGTCCGCGACTGCGCCGTCTTCGGCGATATCGCACCGCAGGCGATGGGCGCCATGGTTCCGGTCGACTCGGATCTGTCGATGGGTGCGGACTGTCTGTGGGTCAATGTCTGGTCCCCGCGTCCAGAACCCGCCGACACCGAACGGCGGCCGGTCCTGGTGTGGTTGCACGGCGGCGCGTACTGCTTGGGCACCGCCGCGCAGAGCATCTACGACGGCCGCAAGCTCGCGGAGGCGGGCGAGGTGGTCGTGGTGTCGGTGAACTACCGGCTCGGCGTCCTCGGGTTCCTTGACCTGTCCTCGTTCGGTGCCGATTTCGCGCCCAATCTCGGCCTGCGCGACCAGCTCGCCGCGCTGGCCTGGGTGCGCGACAACATCGCCGCCTTCGGTGGCGACCCCGGCAATGTGACGGTCTTCGGTGAGTCCTCCGGCGCCGGTTGCGTCACCGCCCTGCTCACTTCGCCTGCTGCCGCCGGGCTTTTCCACAAGGCCATCGCCCAGAGTCCGCCCGCGACCACGGTGTTCGGGCAGGAGCGGGCGGCCGTCGTCGCACAGCGGTATCTCGAACTGCTCGAACTCGGCCCCGGCGAGACCGATCGGCTGCTGGAACTGCCGGTCGAACAGCTCGTCGAGGTCGGGGCCGTGCTGCTGGACGAGGTGCCGATCAAGGAGCCGGGCAGGCTCGCCGCGGCGCCGGTGGTCGATGGCGACCTGCTGCCCGGTTATCCGATCGATCGATTCCAGCAGGGCCGATCGCACCGGATTCCGTTGCTGATCGGCACCAACCGGGACGAGGCCTCGCTGTTCCGGGTGCTGCGCTCACCGATCATGCCGGTGACCCCAGACGCGGTGAACGCCATGCTGCGCGATGTCGCCGCATCGCACCCGGAGATGTCACCGGAACGGATCGCCGAGATCACCTCGGCCTACCCTGACCTCGCGAAAACCCGTGGAGCGCTGGCCATGTCCACCGACGCGGCCTTCCGGATGCCCGCCGCATGGGTCGCCGAGGCGCATGCCGCGCACTCGCCGACCTGGATGTACCGCTTCGACTACGCCACCCCGATGCTGAAGGCGGCCAGAGTCGGCGCGGGCCACGCCACCGAGCTGCCGTACGTGTTCGGCAACTTCGGCACCCTCAACCACGACCCGACCTTCTGGCTCGGCGGCCGCAAGGCCTCGGTCGCGGTGTCGGGGCGGATGCAGCGCCGCTGGCTGGCTTTCGCCGAACACGGCGTGCCCGCGGCTCTCGACGGCTCCAAGCACTGGCCGCACTACCGACCTTCGGCCCGCACCACCCTGCTCATCGACACCATCGACCGGGTGGTGGACAATCCCGACGCCGACCTGCACTCCGCGTGGGGTGATCAGGCCGTCGGCTTCAGCTGAGCGAGACGTCCCCCAACCAGGAGGCACCGGTCCCGGCTCAGCTGTGGCTGGCGGCGTCGGCGAGCCCGTCGGGCGCCGCCGCGCGGGCGACCGGTCCGAGGTCGACCGGCATGTGCTCGAAACCGTGCAGCGTGAACAGATTCCGCCGGGTCGGCTTCCCGCGTAGCCGCAGACCGGGATAGCGGGTGTACAGCGCGCGCAGGGCGTGCACCGCTTCCATCCTGGCCAGGCTGGCGCCGAGACAGGCGTGGATGCCGCTGCTGAAGGCCACGTGTTCGCGCAGGTTGGGGCGGTCGATGTCGAAGCGGTGTGGCTCGCCGAAGATCTCCGGGTCGCGGTTGGCCCCGGCCAGCGACAGGATGACGGTGCTGCCCTCGCGCACCGGGAACCCGTCCACCTCGACGTCTTCCAGCGCCTGCCGCGCGGTGGTCTGCACCGGTGGATCGAAGCGCAGCGTCTCCTCCACCACATCCGGCCAGCGGTCGGGATCGGCGGCGGCCTTGGCGAGCTGCTCGGGGTTGGCCGAGAGCGCCGCGATCGCGTTGCCGATCAGGTTGACCGTGGTCTCGAACCCGGCACCCATCAGCAGGCTCGCGCCCGCTTGCAGTTCCCGCAGGTTCAGCTCGCCCGAGCCGACCAGCGTGGAGAGGATGTCGTCGCCGGGTGCGCGGCGCAGCTCGGCGATATGGGCGGCCAGGTACTCGTCCATCGCCTCGATGGCGACCATCGCGTCGCGGAAGGCGTGCCACGAGGTGCCGATATCGAGCAGCGGGGTCACCCGATCACCCCAGCGCAGGAACAGCTCCCGGTCGGCGGCGGGGAAACCGAGCATGTCGGCGATGATCGCGATCGGCACCCTGGCCGCGAAATCGGTGATCAGATCGACCGATCCGTGCGCGGGCATGGCGTCGAGCAGTTCGGCGGTGACCACCTCCACCGCGTCCCGCAGCCGCGCGATAGCGCGCGGGGTGAACGCCGAGGACACGGGTTTGCGCATTCTGGTGTGCTCGGGTGGATCGAGTACCAGCATCGACGGCGGCTCCACCGGATTGGGCGGCACCGTGACGCGGGCGGCCAGTGAGCGCCACGGTGCGGGCAGTTCGCCGCCGAGTGCCTGCCTGACCCCGAATCGGCTGTCGCGCAGGATGCCGCGGACGGTGCGGTGGTCGAAGGCGGCATAGGCCACCGGTGTCCGCCGGATCCCGCCCTGCTCGCGCAGGTCGTCGATGAGCGGGTACGGATCATTCTGGCCGCGCTGTCCGCTGAGCAGGGTGGCGAACGGTTCACCCCGGCGTCGTTGCCAGCGCAGGATCGCCCGCGGCGCTCCGTGCTCGGCCGACCACCGCAACCAGTACTGGACACTCATCGCCACCCCTGCCGCTCTGCCGAATGGATCTCTCCACGGTACGGGCTTTCCTGGCAGACCGAAACGTGTTCCAGTCGGACTCGGACCTATACCTGGGTAGGAGATCGCTGGGCCTCAGCGCCGGACCGTCACCCGTTCGGTCGTGGCCCGGTGCTCGGCGGCGGCCGGGTCGGGATTGACGACCTGGACCAGGGAGGCACCGGCGGCGAGCACGGCGATGAAGCCGTCGATCAGTTCGGCCGGGGTGTCCCACGGCGCGCTCGACAGCACCCGGTCGCCGGCGGAGATGCCCTGCGCCGCCGCCGATTTCCTGGCCTCGGCGAGTACCTGCGGGACCGAGAGCCCGTCGAGAGCGGCACGGAAGCCGCCCGGATGGAACTGGTCACCGTGCACGCGCACCGCGGTCGCGAAATCGGTGACGCCCACCGGCAGGTCGCGCACCGGCGTCCCCATGGCGTCCAGCGAAAGCGCCGCCACCTCGTCGACCCCGTCGGCGTCGTCGATCCGGTCGGGGGTGACCAGCGCAAGGTCGGCGTCGGGATCGGGGGCGAGCACGACCTCGGTCCCGGCCCACCAGCAGCCGAGCAGCACGGCCGCGGTCTGCCAGTGCGCGGGCAGCAGCACCGCGACTCTCGCGCCCGGGCTCAGCGCGAATTCGTCACGGAGCAGGTTGGCCGTTTTGGCGGCCCAGTTGGCCAGGGTCAGGCCGGACAGCTCGATGCGCGCGCCGGTGGCGTCGTCGTACCAGGTGACACGCGGACCGGCGGGGTCTCGCTCGAGGATCGGGTCGAGGAGGGCCTCGGTGAGGGTCGAATTCGGCTCACGCATTGTTCAGTTCACGCATTTCGGTCCGTTCTGGCCTGCGTCGATCGGCGGGGCTGGCGGTACTGGCGTCGCGGTCGCCGAGGATGTTCCGTCGAAATCGAACATGCTCGCGGCGGCCGAGCCCGGACCAGAATAGTCGCTCGCCAGCACCGCGCTCACCGTATCCGGCGACAGTGACGGATCCGCGAGCACGGGCAGCCCGCCGAGTGCCTCGGCGACTGCGGCCGCCTTCGGATCTTCGGCGTCGGCGGCGAGCACCCGGCTCGAACTCACGCTGCCGCCGGTGTAGTTCCCCACCAGGCCTTCGCGGAAACCCTTGCCGGTCAACGTCGTCGACACCCTGGCCGCGAGACCGGTGGTGCCGCCCGCGTTCAGCACGCTCACCGTCACCGTCGACGGGTCGACCTTCGGGGTGTCGTCGGTGGACCGTTCCTCGCCCACCAGCCCGGCGACATAGTCCTGCACCGCCTTCGGCTCGACCCGGACCACCGACTCACCCGCCGAGGTCATGCCGTTGAGGTCGGCCACCGGAATCGTGTCGAACTCGACGTTGCCGCCCGACAGATCCGACAGCTGCTGCAGGAAGGCCAGCACGTCCCAGTCCTCGTCGAGGACAACGGTCCGGCCGACCGCCTCGCTGATATCGCTGAGTTTGCCCGGATTTGCCAGCACCTTGGCATTGAGTAGCTGCCGCACCAGCTGGGCCATGAACACCTGCTGACGCACGATCCGGTCGATGTCACCGCGTTGCAGGCCGTGCCGCTGCCGTACGAAGCTCAGTGCCTGCTGTCCGTCGAGCCGCTGGGGGCCCGCCGGGAAGTCCGCACCCGACATCCATTCGTCGACCGCGTTGTTCAGGCACACCTCCACGCCGCCGACGGCATCGGTGAGCAGCACGAAACCGAGCAGACTCACCTCGGCGTAGTGGTCGACGGTGATGCCGGTGAGGGAGGCGACCGACTTGATCAGCGCGGTGCGGCCCGCCTTGGTGGAGTCGCGCTCGGCCGCGGCCTCGGTGGCGCCCTTCTCGAGCAGCTTCGCGCGTTCGGTCTCCTTGGTGGCGCCGTAGGCGGAGTTGATCTTGCCCTTGCCCTGGCCGGGAATGTCGACGTAGGAGTCGCGCGGGATGGAGATCGCGGTGGCCGAGCGGCCGTCGTTGGGTACCCGGATCAGCACGATGGTGTCGGTATTGGTGCCCACCTCGTCGCCTGCGTGCAGCATCGCGCGTTCGGCGGAGGTCAGCGGATTGCCGTGCGCGTCGGTGCGGCTGTCGACCCCGACGAGCAGGATGTCGACGGCACCGTCGCGGCCACCACCGAGGCCGAGCCCGCCGATCCGGTCGATATTGGCGATCAGATTGTCCACACTCCGCCAGGCGAATCCGGTGAGCGCGAGCACCAGGACCGCCGCGATCGCCACGATCACCTGCACCGGACCGAAGGCACCCACTCGAGTGGCCACGGTCGGTGGTCTGGTCGACTCTCGCATCGCGCATCCTCTCGACGAACTCCGCGCCCAGCTCCGTATCTCCCCCGGCAAACCCCGCCATCGCGTGAACCCAGGGCTCATCCGCCGAAACCGGCCATCACAGGCTAACCAACAGTTACCACAGTCGCGCCGAACCGCAGGTGTCCCGGCGTGCCAGACTGGCCGCGTGAACACCGATTTCCCCGCCCCATCCCGCTTGATCGTAACCGGAGCGCGCGGGCTGCTCGGGCGCGAGATCCTGCGGCTGGCGCCGACGGCCACCGGGCTGGGCAGGGCCGAGCTCGACATCACCGACCGCGTCGCCGTCGACGCCGCGCTCACTCCGGGCGCGGTGCTGATCAATTGCGCGGCCTACACCGCGGTCGACGCCGCCGAGACCGATCGCGAGGCCGCCTTCGCCGCGAACGCGACCGGCCCCGCCGTGCTGGCGGCCGCGTGTACCGCGGCGCGGGCGCGGCTGATCCATGTCTCCACCGACTACGTCTTCCCCGGCGACGCGGACACCCCGTACGAACCCGGCGACCCGACCGGTCCGGCCACCGTCTACGGGCAGTCGAAGCTGGCGGGCGAGCAGGCCGTGCGTGAGCTGTGCCCGTCCGCGCAGATCGTGCGCACCGCCTGGGTGTATTCCGGGGTGGCCGGGGACTTCGTGGCCACCATGCGCAGGCTGGAGGCCGAACGCGACACCGTCACCGTGGTCGCCGACCAGCTCGGCTCACCGACCAGCGCCGCCGATCTGGCCGCCGCGCTGCTGGAACTGACCACCCGCCCGGACGCACCCACGCTCCTGCACGTCACCAACTCCGGCACCGCCAGCTGGTTCGACCTGGCCACCGCGGTGTTCGGCGAGCTCGGCGCCGACCCGGCCAGGGTGCTGCCCTGCGATTCGAGCGCCTTCCCGAGGCCGGCGCCGCGCCCCGCCTACTCGGTGCTTTCCCCCGCGGCGTGGGACGAGGCCGGGCTCACCCCGCTGCGTTCCTGGCAATCCGCGCTGACCGACGCGCTACGGCGCGTCGCCGACTAGGCTGCCCAGTCGTGAACGCAGCCGATTCCGCGGCCCCAGCGGGCCTTGCCGTCGTCACGGTGACCTATTCACCGGGCGAACACCTCGAGCACTTCATCACCACCCTTGCCGACGCGACCAGCGAGAAGCCGCAGGTCATCCTCGCCGACAACGGATCGACCGACGGCGTTCCCGAACTGGTCGCCGAGGCCAACTCGCACGTGCGGCTGCTGCGCACCGGCGGCAATATCGGCTACGGCGGTGCGATCAATCGCGCGGTCGCCGAGATCGACCCGTCGATCGAGTTCGTGATCCTGGCCAACCCGGACATCCGCTGGGGTGTCGACTCCATCGACACGCTGCTCGCCGCCGCGCAGCGCTGGCCGCGGGCGGGCGCGCTCGGCCCGATGGTCCGCGAGCCGGACGGCAGCGTCTATCCCTCGGCGCGCCGGGTGCCCGGCCTCGCCGACGGCGCGGGCCACGCGATCCTCGGCACGATCTGGCCGAAGAACCCGTGGTCGGTGCGCTACCGGCAGGAGAACGAGGAGATCTCCGAACGGGTCGTCGGCTGGCTGTCCGGCTCCTGTCTGCTGGTGCGGCGCTCGGCGTTCGACAGCATCGACGGCTTCGACTCGCGCTACTTCATGTACATGGAGGACGTGGACTTCGGTGACCGCATGGGCAAGGCGGGCTGGCACAATGTGTTCGTCCCGGACGCCGAGGTGACCCACGCCAAGGGGCACGCCGCGGGCAAGCATCCCGAACTGATGCTGCCCGCCCACCACGCCAGCGCCTACCGTTTCCAGGCCGACCGGCATCCGCACTGGTGGCAGGCACCGTTGCGGGGTGCGCTGCGCGCCGGACTTGCGGTCCGCTCCCGGATTGCGGTTCGATCGGCGCTGCGCGAGAAAGCGCGAACCGGCGCCTAGGGGTACCGGTCCACCGTGAACAGGGGAAACTCGATGGCAGGCAATGCAGGCACCGACGCGGTCATCCTCGTCGGCGGACAGGGCACGCGGCTGCGTCCGCTCACCCTCTCGGCGCCCAAGCCGATGCTGCCCACGGCGGGGCTGCCGTTCCTGACCCACCTGCTGGCCCGCATCGCCGAGGCCGGGATCACCCACGTGGTGCTCGGCACCTCGTTCAAGGCCGAGGTGTTCGAGGAGCATTTCGGTGACGGCGCCGAGCTCGGGCTCGAGATCGAGTACGTCACCGAGACCGAACCGCTCGGCACCGGCGGCGGCATCCGCAATGTGCTGCCCAAGCTGCGCGCCGACAACGTGATGGTGTTCAACGGCGACGTGCTCGGCGGCACCGACCTCGGCGCGATCCTCGACACCCATGAGTCGAGCAACGCCGATGTCACCCTGCACTTGGTGCGGGTGAGCGATCCGCGCGCGTTCGGCTGCGTGCCGACCGACGACGAGGGCCGGGTCACCGCGTTCCTGGAGAAGACCCAGGATCCGCCGACCGACCAGATCAACGCCGGCTGCTATGTGTTCCGCCGCGAGTACATCGAGAAGATCCCGACCGGTCGCCCGGTGTCGGTGGAGCGCGAGGTCTTCCCCGCGCTGCTGGCCGAGGGCGCGCGCGTCCAGGGCCATGTCGACGCGTCGTACTGGCGCGACATGGGCACCCCGGAGGACTTCGTGCGCGGCTCGGCCGACCTGGTCCGCGGCATCGCGCCCTCACCCGCACTGCCGGGACAGCGGGGCGAGTCGCTGGTGCATCCCGGTGCCGGCGTGGCACCGGGCGCACTGCTGATCGGCGGCACCGTGGTCGGCCGCGGCGCCGAGATCGGCGCGGGCGCGCGACTGGACGGCGCGGTGATCTTCGACGGCGCGGTGGTGGAGGCCGGTGCGACCGTCGAGCGGTCGATCGTCGGGTTCGGCGCCAGGATCGGCCCGCGCGCGCTGGTGCGCGACGGTGTGATCGGCGACGGCGCCAATATCGGTGCCCGCTGCGAGCTGCTGCGCGGTGCCAGGGTGTGGCCGGGCGTCGAGATCCCCGACGGCGGCATCCGCTTCTCCACCGACGTGTGAGCTGGTCGTGGCGCGCGTGGCGAGCCTGACCCGCCACGCGCGCCGCTCCAACTCCGGTACCGGGTCTACTACGCCCCCGCCCGCCAGCGATAGCGGGTCTTCGGCCGCCCGGCGCGCCCGTAGTCGGCGCGCCGCTCGGCCAACCCGTCGTCGGCGAGTTTCTCGAGGTACCGCCACGCGGTGATCCGCGAAACACCAACGGCGGCAGCGGCATCGGTGGCGGTAATGCCCGACTCGGCCGAGCGCACCGCCCGCGACACCTCCTCCAGCGTGTGTTGCACAACGCCTTTGGGCGCACCGGCCCGCTGATCGGCGGTGCGCAGCGCGCCGAGCGCGCGGTCGATGTCGTACTGCGACAGTGCCGCCTCGCCGGCGGGCAGCGCGGTGTCGAAATCGCGGTAGCGTTCCAGCTTCTCGCGGAACGCGGCGAAGGTGAACGGCTTGAGCAGATACAGCACGACGCCGTGAGCGACCGCGTTGCGCACCATGTTCAATTCCCTGGCCGAGGTGATCGCGATGACATCCGGCCGCGGTTGCAGGCCGGTGAGCGCCGCGGCGACCTCGAGTCCGCTGATATCCGGCAGGCCGATGTCCATCAGCACCAGGTGGAACGGCTTGCCGTCGGCGATCGCCTCGGCCGCCATGGTGAGCGCGTCGTGGCCGGTGTGGGCGACGCCGCCGGTGACGAAGCCGTCGAGCCGCTCGAGGTAGGCCCGGTGCGCCTGCGCGATCAATGGCTCGTCCTCGACGATCAGGACCCGGATCATGACTTCTCCCTCAGCGGAATTCGAACGATGACCGCGCTGTGTGGTGCGGCCGTTGTGGTGATGACACCGCCGTGCCGATCGACGAGGCGGTGCACGAGCGCCAGGCCGAGCCCGGCGTGGTCGGATTTGGTGGTGTAGCCGCGTTCGGCGGCGCGCGCGAACATCTGCGCCGGCATGCCAGGACCGCTGTCGCCGACCCGCACCAGCAGTTCGGCGCCGCGATGCTGGACCGTCACCGTCACCCGCTTGTCGACGGTGCCCGCGGCGGCATCGATCGCGTTGTCGACCAGGTTGCCGACCAGGGTGACGGTCTCGTGCGGTGACAGCGGATCGGTGGAGTCGAGTGCGGTGTCCTCGCTGATGGCCAGGGTCACTCCGCGCTCGGCGGCCTGATCGACCTTGCCGAGCAGCAGCGCGGCAAGCGCGGCGTCGCCGACCGAGGCCAGCAGCCGGTCGATGAGGACCTGGGACAGTTGCAGCTCCGCGGTCGCGAAGGCGACGGCCTCCTCCGGGCGGCCCAGCTCGACCATGGTGACCACGGTGTGCAGCCGATTGGCTGCCTCGTGTGCCTGGGCGCGCAGCGATTCGGCGAAGCCGCGCACCGAGTCGAGCTCGCCGAGCACCGCACGCAGCTCGGTCTGGTCACGGATGGTGAGCACGGTGCCGATCGGCTTGCCCTCCCAGCTCACCACGTCCTGATTGACCAGCAGCACCCGGTCGGTGGTCACATGGGTCTCGTCCCGCACCACGCCGGCGCGCATCTGCTGCAGGGACACCGGCAGATCGCCGCGGTGGACCGGGCCGTCGGGCAGGTCGAGCAGCGTGCGGGCCTGATCGTTGACCACCTCGGCGGGCCCCTGGTTCGTCCCGAACACCACCAGGCCCTCGTGCACCGAATGCAGCACGGCGTCGTGGTGTTCGTAGAGCACGCGCAGTTCGTCGGGCGCCAGACCGTGGGTCTGGCGGCGCAGCCTGCGGCTGATCAGGAACGACGACAGCGCCGCCAGCGCGAGGCCTGCCGCCGAGACCCCGAGGATCACCGGCAGCTGGGAGGCGACCTGCGTGCTGATCCTTGCCCTGGTGACCCCGGCCGAGACCAGCGCGACCACCCGGCCGTTGTCGTAGACCGGGGTGACCGCGCGGATCGAAGGGCCGAGCGTGCCGGTGAATGTCTCGGTGAAGGTCTGCCCGGCCAGCGCGGGGTCGATGGTGCCGTAGAACGGCTTGCCGATGAGTTCGAGGTTGGGGTGGGTGTAGCGGGTGCGGTCGGGGGCCATCACCACGATGAAGTCCATACCGGTGTCGGCGCGGATGCGTTCGGTGGTCGGCTGCAACAACCCGCTCGGGTACGGCGAGTTCACCGCGGCCAGGGTCGACGGCGCACGGGCCACCGTGACGGCCACATCGCGGACCTGGAGTTCGGTCGCCACGTCGTGGTCGCGACTGGCGTCGAGGAAGGCCAGCGCGGTGCCGGTGCCGATCATCAGCGCCAGCACCACCAGTTGCCAGACGAAGGCCTGTCCGGCGAGCGACAGTTGCCGTCGTCGCATTGTGCCTCCACCTCGTCCTGAACCTATGCACCAAAAGTGATGGGTATCACATGTCGTGCCCTTGATCGGTCGTCATGGGTACAACTGGCGCACTTCCGCGAAAACGAGACCATACCCATTGGCTGTGCCTGGCGGTGATCTTCGCCGTCCTCGCGGGCGTTCTGGTCGGCCGGCTCGCGCCCGAATTCGGGCAGTCACCGGCGCCGCTCGGCACGCCGTTCGTGAACCTGATCACGATGATGATCGCACCCGACCTCTTCTGCACGATTGTGCTCGGTCGTGGCCACCCTGTTCATCGGCACCTGGACCCGCACCGTCGACGCCGATCGAACCCGCCGTGTGCTCGCTCGCGAACTGGCGTTCGACGAGGAGACGATGGTCGGCGGGCATCCGGCGGACGCGCTGCCTGCCGATCCGAAACCGGTCGCGGTGCGGTGAGACGGTGCGGTCCGTTCAGTCGCGGGCCCATTTCCCTGGGTTCAGGTGGAACTGCACCAGTGCGGTGGCGTGCCCGTGCCCGAGGCTGTGCTCGGTTTTGAGCCAGTTCACCAGTGCGCTGTGCCCGGTTGTCCCGGCGGCCGCCAGCAACGTCAGCCACTCGTCCACCGGCTTGCCGTACTTGGCTTCGATGCTGGGGAAGTAGGACGCAGGCCCGTTCGCCATGATGCTCTCCTCGAAATGTTGTTCGTTTCTCTGCTGACGGTGCGGCCGGACGGAATTCATCGGACAGTGTTCCGGCAGCCGTGCGCGGGACCGGCGACTCGTGGGCCGAGGGCCGCGCGCCGCGTAGGTTGGAGACGACGCGGGGCGACACGGTGGTCGATGGCGAAGGGACGACGGATGGCGGAAGTCGTAGTAGTCGGGTCGGGACCGAACGGCCTGGCGGCGGCGGTCATCGCGGCACGCGCCGGAATCTCGGTGCGGGTGCTGGAGGCGCAGGACCAGCCCGGCGGTGGCTCACGGACCGCGGAGCTCACGCTGCCGGGATTCCACCACGACGTCTGCGCCGGGGCGCACCCGATGGCGTTGGCCTCCCCGTTCTTCCGCGCCTTCGATCTGCCGGCGCACGGCGTCGAACTGCTCACCCCCACCATCTCCTACGCCCATCCGCTCGACGGCGGCAACGCCGGGCTGGCCTGGCGCAACCTGGAATCGACCGTCGCCGACCTCGGCCGCGACGGTCCGGCCTGGCGTGACCTGTTCGGCCCGCTCGTCCTGCACTGGCCCGACGTGGTCGACCTGGCCATGTCGGATCTACGGCGGCCACCTGCCCGGCTGAGCGCCGCCGTCCGGTTCGGGCTGCGCCTGCTCGAACAGGGCTCTCCGCTGTGGAACAAGCGTTTTCGGGACGAGGTCGCGCCCGCACTGCTCACCGGGGTCGCCGCGCACGCGATCACCCCGCCGCGGGCCCTGCCCGCGGTCGGTGCCGCGCTGCTGCTCGGCACCCTCGCGCACGCCGGCGGCTGGGTGATCCCACGCGGTGGCAGCCAGGCCATCCCGAACGCGCTGATCGCGGAGCTGGAGCGGCTCGGCGGCGAGGTCGTCACCGGACACCGCGTCGACGATTTCGCCGAACTCGCCCGTGCCAGAGCGGTCCTGTTCGACACCGCGCCCGCCGAACTCCTGCGCATCGCCGGTGACCGGCTGCCCGCGCGCTACCGCGACGGGCTCGGCCGGTTCCACTACGGCGGCGCCGCCTGCAAGGTCGACTTCGCGCTGTCGGGGCCGGTCCCGTGGACGGCGCCCGGCTGCGACCTCGCGGGTACCCTGCACCTGGTCGGCACCCGCGCGGAGGCGATGCACGCCGAACGCCGTGTCGCCGCTGGTGAATTCGCCGAGCGGCCCTACGTGCTCGCCATCCAGCCCGGCGTCGTCGACACCACTCGCGCGCCCGCGGGCAAGCACACCTTCTACACCTACGCGCACGTGCCCAACGGATCCGATCGCGATGTGAGCGGGGCCGTCATCGCCCAGGTGGAACGGTTCGCGCCCGGCTTCCGCGACCTCGTCCTCGCCACCCATGTCACCCCCGCCGCGTTCATGCCGGCCCACAACGCCAATTACATCGGCGGTGACATCTCCGCGGGCGCGATGACATTGCGCCAGACCGCCTTCCGGCCGCTCGCCAGGTGGAATCCGTACGCCACGCCGATCGCGGGCACCTATCTGTGCTCGTCGTCGACCCCGCCGGGGCCAGGGGTGCACGGCATGCCCGGCCTGCACGCCGCGCGGCACATGCTGCGCACCCGTTTCGGCATCGTCACCGACCCCTTGGACATCCTGCGTGGTGAGGTTCCCGCCTACCACTGAGTCATGCTGTGGCGGCTGCTTTCTCGGGCCGGAACACGTCGGGTTCCAGATAGACGATGTCGACATTCGGCGCCGCCGCCCTGATCCGGTCGTCGGCGGCATCGATGAGCTCACCGACCTCGGCCACATCGAGCCCGGCACGCAGCGCGATCTTCGCGTTCACCAGCAGATCCTCCGGGCCCAGGTACTGGGTCTGCATGCGCAGCACCCGCACGATGCGCGGATCGGCGAGCAGCGCGGCGCGGATGGCGCTGTCCTCGGCGGCCGTCGCGCCCTCGCCGATGAGCAGGCTCTTGGTCTCCACGATCAGCACGATCGCGTTCACTCCGAGCAGCAGACCGATCAGCAGGGTGCCGACGCCGTCCCATACGCCGTTGCCGGTGAGCACCGTGAGGCTCACCCCAGCCAGCGCGAACAGCAAGCCGACCAGCGCGCCGAGGTCCTCCAGCAACACCACCGGCAGCTCCGGGTTCCTGGTGTTGCGGATGAAATGCCACCAGGAGTGTTCGCCTTTCAGCGGTGTCGACTGCAGGCGCGCGGTACGGAAACTGGCCGCCTCCAAGGCCATCGACACCAGCAGGATCACGATCGCGACCGCGGGTGACTCCAGCTCGTGCGGGAACCGGATCTTGTGGACGGCCTCGTTCAACGCGAACAGGCTGCCCATCGTGAACAGGATCAGTGCGACGACGAACGAATAGAAGTATCTGTTGCGCGTGTACCCGAACGGATGCAGGGTGTCGGGGCCCTGCTCGGCCCTGCGCCGTCCGAGCAGCAGCAGCGCCTCGTTGCCGGTGTCGGCGACCGAGTGCACCGCCTCGGCCAGCATCGACGACGACCCGGTGATGAACGCGCCGACGAACTTGGCGATCATGATGCCGGTGTTCGCGCCGAGCGCGGCCAGGATCGCGATCTTGCTGTCTCCCTCGACGGCCATAGCACCGAACGGTACCGCCGGACCTGGCCGGATCCAGTGGACGCCGGACCGTGTCGTCGTCGGGAAAACGTCGATCGCCGCCGCCCCGGCAGGGACGACGGCGACCGCGAACGGAAAGAATCAGGCAGGCTGGGTGCGGTACAGGTCGGGCTCGAGATAGATCAGCCTGGCGGCGGGCACCGCCGTCCGCACCCGCATCTCGGCGGCGTCGATCGCCTCGGCGATCTCGGCGATATCGAGGTCGGGGGCGATCGCCACCTTGGCCGCGATCAGCATCTCCTCCGGGCCGATGTATTCGGACTTGAGGTGGATGACCGAGGTGATCTCGGCGCCGTCGACGAGATTGTCGCGGATCGCGCGATCCTGCTCCGGGGTGGCGCCCTCCCCGATCAGCAGGCTCTTCATCTCCACGATCAGCACGATCGCGATGATGCCGAGCAGCACACCGATCGCCAGGGTGCCGATACCGTCGAAGATCGGGTCGTCGGTGACCATGGTCAGCCCGACCGCGCCGAACGCGATGACCAGACCGATCAGCGCGCCCGTGTCCTCGAGCAGCACCACCGGCAGCTCGGGGCTGCGCGAGGTGCGGATGAACCGCCACCAGCTGGACGTGCCCTTGAGCGGGCGGGATTCCCGGATCGCGGTGACGAAACTGAAGGTCTCCAGACAGATCGCGATGCCGAGGATGATGATCGCCACGATCGGCTGCGACAGCTCCTCGGGATGCTGGACCTTGTGGATGCCCTCATAGATCGCGTACACCGAGCCGAGCGTGAACAGCACGAGTGCCACGACGAACGAGTAGAAGTAGCGGTTGCGGCCGTAGCCGAACTGGTGCAGTTCGTCGGCATCCTTGGCGGCCGCGCGCTGCCCGAACAGCAGCAGACCCTGATTGGCCGTGTCGGCGACCGAGTGCACCCCCTCGGCCAGCATCGACGCCGATCCCGTGATCGCCGCGCCGATGAATTTCGCCACCGCGATTCCCGCGTTGGCCGTCAACGCGGCGAGAATCGCCTTCTTGCCACCACCAGCCGACATTCCGGCCCGCCCTTCCAGATTCGCTGAACACGATCGTGCGGCAACAGCCTAGCGCCGATTCCGGTGGGGCCGGAGGTGGTAGCGGAGTGTGGCCACGCAGGGCCCTCGGAGGTCGGCGCCATCGGGCACAGTGCCGACTTCGGGGTCAGTTCCCGCCGACGCAGGCGCTGAACAGCTGCGCGGGACCATCGACCGCGCGTGCCTTGATGTCGGTGTCGGCCGCGGAGATCCACGCCGCGCTGCCGCAGCGGACGGTGAGCGTGTGTCCGCCCTGCGCCAGTTCGACCGTGCCCTCGGTGCACAGCACGATGCCAGGGCCCGCGTCGGTGAGCGCGATCGGCTCGCCGCCCGCGGGCAGGTCGAAGCGGCACAGCGCGAATTCCGGGGCGGGCGTGCGGTAGCGCGCGCCGCCGTCGTCGCCTGCCTCCGGTTCCAGGATCGGCAGGTCGATCGGCTCGAAGTCGAGTACCCGCAGCAGCTCGGGGACGTCGACGTGTTTGGGGGTGAGCCCGCCGCGCAGCACGTTGTCGGAGTTGGCCATGATCTCCACACCGACGCCACGCAGGTAGGCGTGGAGATTGCCGGCCGCGAGGAACAGGCCCTGGCCCGGTTCCAGGGTCAGCCGGTTGAGCAGCAGCGCGGCCAGCACGCCGGCGTCGCCAGGGTAGACCTCGGCCAGTTCCAGCGCGGTGCGCACCTCGGCGGAGAACTCACGGGCACCCTTGCCGGACAGGTACCGCACGCACCCTTCGAGCACGGCGGGCAGCAGCGTCGACAGCGCGGCGGCGGGCAGCGTGATCCAGGTGGTGAACAGGGTGCGCAGGCCGTCCGAATCCGGTTGGGCGGCAAGCAGTTCGGCGTACACGTTGAGGCCGGGCACGTCCAGTGCGCGCAACAGATCGACGGTGCGCAGTGGGTCGCGGAACCCGGCCAGCGCCTCGAACCGGTCCAGCGCGACGACCAGCTCCGGCTTGTGGCTGTCGTCGCGGTAGTTGCGCAGGGGTGAGTCCACGGGGACGCCGCTGCGATTCTCCCGCTCGAAACCGACACGTGCCTGCGCCGAACTGGGGTGCGCCTGCAGCGACAGCGGCTCCTCGGCGGCCAGGATTTTCAGCAGGAACGGCAATCGGGCGCCGAAGGCGTCGGCGACGGTGCCGAGCTCGCGGACCGGATCGTCGGTGACGAGATCGAGCAGTGACCGGTCGCTGCCCGCGGCTTTGACCCGCGCCGGATCGGCGGGATGCGCGCCGAACCAGAGTTCGGCCTCGGGATGGGCCGACGGCACCGGCCTTCCACACAGCTGAGCGAGCGCGGTGCGCGACCCCCAAGCGTAGGAACGCAGCGCACCAACGAGTTCCTGCACTAGTAGCGTCCCCCGTCGTGATATGGGTCAGGGGCGGGCGCGGTGCCACCGCGCGCGCCCATGAGCCGGAGATAGGCGGCGGCCATGTCGAGACGCACCGCGAGTACCGCCAGCTGCTCGATCTCGCTGCCGTGTCCGCCGAAGGCCGTCGACGCGGCCTCGGCCTCGGCGGGCTGGACCGCACCCGGCTCGGCGAGCTGAGCCTGCAACACATCGACATCGGCGTGCACCAGATCGGCGTCGACGAGCCCACCACCGGCGCCGTCGAACACCGCCAGCTTGCGGCGGGCGGCGGCCTGATCGGGATGCACGCTCAGTGCGAGCACCCGCACCCGGTCGACCGGGGCGGGGCCGTCGAGTTCCTCGTCGTGGAACAGCGGATCGAAGCCGGGCGCCGAGCCGCCGGTCGCCTCGCTCAGCCTGCCGACGGCGGCGACGGTATCGGCGAGATCGGCGGCGGCGGCCAGCTTGCCCGCGGACTGCAACAGCACCTCGGCACCGTGCCCGGCCAGCTCGACCGCGGCGGGCGCGTCACCGGCCAGCACCACCCCGACTCCGTGCATGCGCGCGGCCAGCGTCTTGGCCGGATTGTGGAAGACCTCGTGGTGCGGGCCGTCGCGCAGTGCCTCGGCGTCGAGCATGTCGGCCAGCTCGGTGAGCTCGGGCGTGGCGGGCACGCTGCGCTGGGCGTCGATGCCGCGCAGCACCGCGATGCCGACGGCGAGGAAACGCAGCAGCCGGTTGTGATCGAGGACGGGCACGCGCGGTTCGAGCACGACGGCGCGCCCGGCGGCCACCGCGCGCAGCGGGCCCTCGTTCGGCGCGGCGACGATCACCTCGGCACTGCGCCGGATGGCCCGGTCGACGGCGTCGATCAGTCGCGGATCGCCCGCGTCGTCGCCGGCGACCAGCACCACGTCCAGCGGGCCGACCCACGGCGGTAGCGAGGTGACGGACACGATCGGTAGCCCGGCCCGGTCACCGAGCGTGGCGACGAGCAGTCCGGCCGCCCGAGCGGCCCTGCCCGACCCGGAGACCAGGACCAGACTGCGCGGACGCAGCTCGGTCAGCCGCTCGACGAGCGAGGTCTCGGCGACCGCGGCGGCCGTCGCCCGCACCTGCGCGCCACCCGAAGCCGCCGAACGCAAGGCGCCGCCGGTGTCGGCCGCCTCCAGCGACGCGGCATCGTCGAGGTCGAATACCGGTGTTCCAGCGATCATCGCCGATCCCACCTCCCCTCATCGCGCTGTGTCGTCTGCCGATCCGTCGGCGAATACAAGGTCTGTGATTCCACTATTCCAGTCAGGCGCGGACGATGGCGAGGATCTCAGTCACGAGTGTGTTTACTTCCTCCTGCGATCCGGCTTCGACGTTGAGCCGAAGCAGCGGTTCGGTATTCGAGGCGCGCAGATTGAACCAGGCGTGCTCGCCGAGATCCACGGTGACGCCGTCCAGCCGGTCCACCGAGACCGTCCGGTCGGCGAAGGCGGTCAGTACCGCGTCGGTGCGTTCGGCGGCGTCGGCGACGGTCGAGTTGATCTCGCCGGAGGCCGCGTAGACGTCGTAGGCGGCCATCAGCTCCGAGACCGGACGCTGCCCTTCACCGAGCGCGGCGAGCACGTGCAGGGCGGCCAGCATTCCCGAGTCGGCGCCCCAGAAGTCGCGGAAGTAGTAGTGCGCGGAGTGCTCGCCGCCGAACACCGCGCCGGTGGCCGCCATCTCCTGCTTGATGAACGAGTGCCCGACCCTGGTGCGGACCGGCTTGCCGCCGAGTTCGTCGACCAGCTCGGGCACCGCGCGCGAGGTGATCAGGTTGTGGATGATCGTGGCGCCCGGCTCCTTGGCCAGTTCGCGCTGCGCGACCAGCGCCGTGATCGCCGAGGGGGAGACCGGCTCGCCGCGTTCGTCGACGACGAAGCAGCGGTCGGCGTCGCCGTCGAAGGCCAGGCCGATATCGGCGCCGCTGCGGCGCACCAGCTCCTGCAGGTCGACCAGGTTCTTCGGGTCGAGCGGGTTGGCCTCGTGGTTGGGGAACGAGCCGTCGAGCTCGAAGTACAGCGGAACGACGGTGACCGGCCCGAGTGTGCCGAGCACCGCGGGCACCGTGTGCCCGCCCATCCCGTTGCCCGCGTCGACCGCGATGGTGAGCGGGCGGATGTCGTCGAGGTGGACCAGTTCGCGCAGGAAGGCGGCGTAGTCGGCCAGCAGATCGACGGTGGTCTCGGTGCCGGGTGTGCCGTCGTGGGCGGGCACGCCCGTGACGATCTCGGCGGAGATGGTGGCGAGGCCGGTGTCCTGGCCGACCGGCAGCGCGTTCGCCCGGCACAGCTTGATGCCGTTGTAGCGGGCCGGGTTGTGGCTGGCGGTGAACATGGCGCCGGGGCAGCCGAGCTTGCCGGAGGCGAAGTAGAGCTGATCGGTGGAGGCCAGCCCGATGTGCACCACATCGAGGCCCTGGCCGGTGACCCCGGCGGCGAACGCGGCCGCCAGCTCGGGCGAGGACTCGCGCATATCGTGGCCGATCACGACCCTGCCGGCGCCCTCGGCACGCATCAGTCGCGCGAATGAGGCGCCGACGTCTGTGACGAACCCCGCGTCGATCTGTTCGCCAACGACGCCGCGGACGTCATAAGCCTTGATCACGGCATTCACGAGTTCGCCAGAGCGCGCGACAGTCGTCATAGCCCTAACCCTAGTAGGGAACCGGTCCTGGTCACGCACGTACCTGTCGGCCAGCGCGATGACCAGGGATTTCTATGGGTCGGGGAGGACCCGCAGGTGGCCGCGGCGGCCGGTGCGGGCCTGGCGCGGGGCTGCGGGGGCGGAGTCGCGGTAGCCGGGCTGGTCGGCGTCGGGGCGACGGCGCAGGCCCGCCTCGCGGACGGCTTCGGCCAGTGCGGTGAGATCGTCGTCGTCGGGCGTGCTGGAGGCGAATCCGCCTTCGTGGCGCACCAGTTCCCAGCCCTTGGGGGCGGTGATGCGGCAGGCGTGGGTTTCGCACAGATCCCAGGAATGCGGTTCGGCGACGGTGGCGAGTGGTCCGACGACGGCGGTCGAGTCGGAGTACACATACGTCAGCGTCGCTACAGCCGGGTTCTTGCAGCCGGGTCGGCAGCAACGACGCATGGGGATCACGCCGTCGAGATTAACTCCTCCGCCCCGTAAAAGGGGGATCGGACACGCCTTTATTCGGGCTCGGGATCGATCAGATCCGGGTCGACGCCGAGATAGGTGGCGATCTGCTGGACCAGAACCTCGCGCAACAAATCGACGAGATCGTCGGGATCGGCGGCCCGCAATTCCAGCGGCTTACGGAACAGCACCACTCTGGCGCGGGTGGCCGCGCCGTGCCGGTCGACGCCGGCGGGGATCAGCCGCGACAGCGGCACCGGTCCGTCGGCGACCACCTCGTCCGGCCAGGTGACCGAATCAGGGTGCAGCGGACGGATTTTCGGTACATCGTCGACGGCGATGTCGAGCTTGGTGAGCCGGTCGTGCCAGCGGGTGTCGAGCGGGGCGAAGGCCTCCAGCACGAGCCGATCGAATTTCTGGCCCCTCGTGCGCCACGCGGGAACGGTGGGCGGGAGCATGGGTCCGCGGACACCACGGCCGCGGCGGGCCACCGAGCGGGCGGTGGGTGCCGGGGGATGACGCCGGGAACGTGCCATGGAACTCGTCCACCTCTCTCGCGTGCACTGGTCGTGCCCGTCGAACCGGTAGACGGTGCGACTACTGGGCGTGCGCC
Organism: Nocardia rhizosphaerae; assembly: GCF_042650365.1. Taxonomy (NCBI): domain Bacteria; kingdom Bacillati; phylum Actinomycetota; class Actinomycetes; order Mycobacteriales; family Nocardiaceae; genus Nocardia; species Nocardia rhizosphaerae. The sequence continues at coordinate 240,798 of NZ_JBHSBA010000005.1, read as the reverse complement.
CGAAGCACCGACGTACTGCGCCTGCGTGCTCCGGGCTTGGAGCCTCAGAGTCTACTTTCGAACATTCTCTCAGCCGATTCCGCGCTTCAGCCTGCGACGCTCCCTCTCGGAGAGACCGCCCCAGATGCCGAAACGTTCGTCGTGCGCCAGCGCGTACTCGAGGCACTGGTCACGAACTTCGCAGCCCAAGCAGATACGCTTGGCCTCACGGGTCGAGCCGCCCTTCTCGGGGAAGAACGCCTCGGGGTCTGTCTGAGCGCACAGTGCCCGTTCCTGCCACTGTTCTTCGATGGAATCGAACATCTCGTCGAAGCCCGGCACGACCAGACTCAGCCGGGGAGCCGCGACCTCGTTCGCCACGTCCGGTTCCGGCCAGCTCATGACAGCGTGAGCTGCGCCTGCTGTGGAATCGGTCGGCGAGACCATGTCTTCGGTCATCGTTCCGCCTCCTCACTATGTGTTAGCGCAGAATGATTCTTTCCGCCGGGCGGAAACGAACCCCGGCAGCAAAACACCGCGACGTAGTCTCGCGGGCTTCCCCGAACCTGTCTTCCGGCGAGCCGAACCGCTCTCGCAAACGCCCCCGCGCCATGCCTTCACGCGGTGACCGGAATGACATGACTGTGATTAGACACGCCGCAAGCGCCGGTGGTCAACCCGCCGTCACCCTTCCGTTACACTCCGCACCCGCCTTTCGTTTTGATCTTGTTATGTGCTGTGGCAAATGACCAGCAACTTTGTTGGAATTCGGCGCGGAATCGCGCGGCAACCGCCACCACTAGGCTGTGACCCGTGACTGCACAACACGCGGTGCGCAAGCCCGAGATCGCCGTTCTGGTCGGTGGTGTCGGCGGTGCCAGGTTCCTCCAGGGCGTCCGGCAGCTGCTGCCCGACGCGACCGTCTCGGCCATCGTCAACGTCGGCGACGACGTCTGGATGCACGGGCTGCGCATCTGTCCCGACCTCGACACCTGCATGTACACCCTCGGTGGTGGGATCGACCCCGAGCGCGGCTGGGGTCATGCGAACGAGACCTGGCACGCGAAGGAAGAACTCGCGAAGTACAACGCGCAACCCGACTGGTTCGGCCTCGGCGACCGCGATATCGCCACCCACCTCATCCGCACCGAGATGCTGCGCGCCGGATATCCGCTGTCGGCGGTCACCGAGGCGCTGTGCAACCGGTGGCAGCCCGGCGTCCGCCTGATCCCGGCAACCGACGACCGGTGTGAGACCCACGTTGTCGTCAGTGATCCCGACAACGCCGGCGAACGTCGCGCGATCCATTTCCAGGAATGGTGGGTGCGGTACCGCGCGGCGCTGCCGACCCATGGATTCGCCTCCATCGGCGCCGAACAGGCCTCCCCGGCACCCGATGTGACTGAGATCATAGCCTCCGCCGACGCGGTGTTGCTCGCCCCCTCCAACCCTGTCGTGAGCATCGGCGCCATCCTCGCCGTCCCCGGGATCAGGGGTGCGCTGCGCACCACCGCGGCCAAGGTGATCGGCCTGTCGCCGGTGATCGATGGAAAGCCGTTGCGCGGCATGGCCGATGAATGTCTGTCGGTGATCGGCGTGGAGTCCACCGCCGAGGCGATCGGGCGGCACTACGGCGCGCGCTCGGCCACCGGCATCCTCGACGGCTGGCTGGTGCACGCCACCGACACCGCCGACGTGCCGGGTGTCGAGGTGCGCAGCGTGCCGCTGCTGATGACCGACCCCGACGCCACGGCCGAGATGGCTCGTGCCGCACTGGAATTGGCCGAGGTGAAGCCGTGACCGCGCTGTCCGACCATGCGGCGGGCGAGCTGCGGATCCTGCCGGTGACCGGGCTCCCCGAGTTCCGGCCCGGCGACGACCTCGCCGAACATCTCGCGGCGCGGGCGCCGTGGCTGGCCGACGGCGATGTCGTCGTGGTGACCAGCAAGATCGTGTCCAAGGTCGAGGGGCGCATCGTCGCCGCGCCCACCGACCCGGAGGAGCGTGACACCGCCCGGCGCAAGCTGGTCGACGCCGAAGCGGTGCGGGTGCTCGCGCGCAAGGGCCGCACCCTCATCACCGAGAACCGGCTCGGCATCGTGCAGGCGGCCTCCGGCGTCGACGGCTCGAATGTGGCCGAGGGCGAATTGGTCCTGCTGCCCACCGATCCCGACGCCAGCGCCACGGCGTTGCGGGCCGCGCTGGCTCAGCGGCTGGGGGTGCGGGTGGCCGTCGTCATCACCGACACCATGGGTCGGGCCTGGCGCAACGGCCAGATCGACGCCGCCATCGGTGCCGCGGGCCTGCGGGTGCTGCACGACTACGCGGGCGCGGTCGACGGGCAGGGCAACGAACTGCAGGTGACCCAGGTGGCCGTCGCCGACGAACTGGCCGCGGCGGCCGACCTGGTCAAGGGCAAGCTCGGCGGGGTCCCGGTCGCGGTGGTGCGCGGTCTGGTCACCGACGACGACGGGTCGAATGCGGCGGCGCTGCTGCGCGGGGGCTCCGACGACCTGTTCTGGCTCGGCACCGCCGAGGCCGTCGAGAAGGGGCGCAAAGAGGCTGTGCCGCTGCGGCGTTCCGTGCGGGCCTTCGCCGACGAGCCGGTCGACCCCGAACGGATCAGGTCGGCCGTCGCCGCCGGGCTCACCGCGCCCGCGCCGCACCACACCCGGCCGGTGCGTTTCGTCTGGCTCCGTTCCAGGCAGACGCGTGAGCGGCTGCTCGCGGCGATGGCGGAGAAGTGGCGTGCCGATCTCGCCGCCGATGGGCTCGACACCGAGCGGGTGGAGCGCCGGGTGGCGCGCGGGCGCATCCTGTTCGACGCGCCGGAGGTGATCATCCCGTTCTGCGTTCCCGACGGCGCGCACGACTATCCCGATGCCAGGCGCAGGGCCGCCGAGCAGACGATGTTCACCGTCGCGGTCGGCGCCGCGGTGCAGGGACTGCTCGTCGCGCTGGCTGCCGACGGTCTGGGCAGTTGCTGGATCGGGTCGACGATCTTCGCCCCCGAGGTCACCCGCGAGGTACTCGGTCTCGACGGTGACTGGATGCCGTTGGGGGCCATCGCGATCGGTCAACCGCTCGACGAGCCGGCGCCGCGGAGTGTCGGCGCGCCGGGTGCCGGGTTGGTCGAGCTGTGAACGTCGCGCAGGGGCGGGCATGACCGCGGAGTCGCTGCACGCGTCAGCGACCGAACTGCTCACCGAGTGGAAACCCGAGGCGGGACAGGACAGTTCGTTGCGGGAGGCGATGCTCGCCTTCCTCGGTTCGGCACCGCGCGGGTGTCTGCGCGAACACGCGCCTGGCCACATCACCGCATCGGCGATCGTGTTGTCCCATGATCGGCGCGAGGTGCTGTTGACCTTGCATCCGCGGGTCGGTCGCTGGATCCAGCTCGGCGGGCACTGTGAACCGGGCGACGCGACCGTTGCCGATGCCGCGCTGCGCGAGGCGGTGGAGGAGTCCGGTATCGCGGACCTGCGGCTCATGCCGGGGCTGTACGGCGCGCAGGCGCACCCGATCACCTGTTCGCTCGGGGTGCCGACCCGTCATCTCGACCTTCTGTTCGAGGTGGTCGCGCCGCCCGGCGCGGTACCGGTGCGCAGTGCCGAGTCGACCGATCTGCGGTGGTGGCCGGTCGACGGGCTACCGCCCGATGCGGACGTGCTGCTGCCTCCCGGACCGCGGTAAAGGCCCCTGGACGAGTCTCCGAACTGCGATAGCGGCGACCGCACCGAGCTGGGTGCGGTCGCCGTTTCGTGACCTGGCCATTGCGGCTTTACAAATTTGCGAATTTGTCTAGACGTCGGACAAATCCGGCTCTATCGTCTGTGACACAGGGTTACGCACATCACAAGTGTGAGATGTGCCGCAGGATGGAGACGACGATGTCTACAGATGCCAACGCGTCCGAACAGCGGGTGGCGCCCCCGCAGTGGCGCGATTCCAAGCGCTATCTCTGGTTGTGGGGCCTGTTCGCCCCGACCGGATTGTTCACCATCGGTATCCCGCTGATCTGGGGGCTCAACCAGCTCGGCTGGCACCGGCTCGCCGAGGTGCCGTTCTGGCTCGGCCCGATCCTGGTGTACCTGGTGATCCCGCTGGCCGACCTGTTCTTCGGCCCCGACGGCGACAATCCGCCCGACGAAGTGATGGAGTACCTGGAGAACGACAAGTACTACCGGTACCTGACCTACCTCTACCTGCCGTTCCAGTACGCCTCGCTGATCTTCGCCTGCTACATCATCACCGCCGACAACCTGCACTGGCTCGGCTTCCCCGGCGGGGCCAACCTGTTCGACAAGATCGGCATCGCGATCAGCGTCGGCATGATCGGCGGCATCGGCATCAACACCGCCCACGAACTCGGCCACAAGAAGGTCGACCTGGAGCGCTGGCTGGCCCGCATCGCGCTGGCGCAGTCGTTCTACGGGCACTTCTACATCGAGCACAATCGCGGTCACCACGTCCGGGTCGCCACCCCGGAGGACCCGGCCAGCGCCCGCATCGGCGAGACCTTCTGGGCCTTCTGGCCGCGTACCGTGGTCGGCAGCTTCCGGTCCGCGTGGCATCTGGAGAAAGAACGCTTGCACCGGCTCGGTAAGAGCCCGTGGACGCTGCGCAACGACGTGCTCAACGCCTGGGCGATGTCGGTGGTGCTGTGGCTGGGGCTGATCGCGGTCTTCGGCATCGAGGTACTGCCGTATCTGATCCTGCAGGCGGTGGTCGGCTTCAGCCTGCTCGAGTCGGTGAACTACCTCGAGCATTACGGCCTCGTCCGGCAGAAGACCGCGACCGGACGCTACGAACGGCCCGCGCCGGAGCACAGCTGGAACAGCGACCACATCGTCACCAACATCTTCCTGTACCACCTGCAGCGGCACAGCGATCACCACGCGTACCCGACCCGGCGGTATCAGACCCTGCGCAGTTGGGACGGAGCGCCCAACCTGCCCAGCGGCTACGCCAGCATGATCCTGATCGCCTACTTCCCGCCGATCTGGCGCAAGGTGATGGACAAGCGTGTGCTCGCGCACTACTCCGGCGACGTCACCAAGGCCAATATCGAACCCAAGCGCCGGGACAAGGTCCTCGCGCGATACGGACAGGAGGGGAACCGATGAGTGCGTTCCGGTGCCCGGTCTGTGATTATGTCTACGACGAGACGAAAGGAGCCCCGCGCGAAGGATTTCCGGCAGGCACGTCGTGGGCGTCGGTACCCGACGACTGGTGCTGCCCGGATTGTGGCGTGCGGGAGAAGATCGACTTCGAGGCGGTAGGAGTGTCGCAGTGACCGAATACAAGCTCTACCAGTGTGTGCAGTGCGGTTTCGAGTACGACGAGGCGCAGGGCTGGCCCGATGACGACATCGCGCCCGGCACCAGGTGGGAGGACATCCCCGACAACTGGACCTGCCCGGACTGCGGTGCGGCCAAGTCCGACTTCTTCATGGTCGAGATCGAACGTTCGTGAGTACGGCGGGCACGGCGCGCGCAGGCGCGCGCATCCCGTACCAGGAGGCCGCGCGGGAACTGCTGCGCAGCTCGGTCCTGGACGGGATGCGCGAGCTGCTCACCGAGCGGGACTGGTCCAAGATCACTCTCGGTGACGTCGCCGCGCGCGCCGGTGTCAGCAGGCAGACGCTGTACAACGAATTCGGTTCGCGCGCTGGGCTTTCCCAGGCCTACGCGCTGCGGCTGGCCGACCAGCTGGTCGATCACGTCCGCGAGGCGCTCGACGACAATGTCGGCGATGCCCGCGCCGCCATCCGGGTCGGCATGACCGGATTCTTCCTCGCCGCCGCGGCCGACCCGCTGGTCCGCTCGCTGCTGGCCGGGGAGATGAAGCCCGACCTGCTGCGCCTGATCACGCTCGACGCGGGCCCCCTGCTCGAGCACGCCACGGCGCGGCTGACCGGGGTGTTCCAGCACAGCTGGGTCGACGCCTCCGATGTCGAGGCCGATGTGCTCGCGCACGCGCTGGTGCGCATCGCGCTGAGCTATATCCCGAACCCGCCGGTGCCGGAGCGGGACGCGCCGGCGGAGATGAGCGCGTTGCTCGGTCCGTACGTCGAAGCGATCGTGCAGGTACGTGGGATCCGCCGGCCGCAGGGTGACGGTGACCACTCCGCGCGCTGATGTGTGCCGATTCGTCAACGTGTAACCATCACCACGTTTGCCGATTTGGCTCTGTGTAACGAGCGCCCGGTCTGTCAGTATTCACATCCGTTGGCGATTGGTCTTTTTACAGCGGAGCGGGTGTGCAAGCGGTTGGCAAACCGGGGGGTTTTCGTGACCCCAAGCGGTATCTCTGGGCTCTAGGCTTGATCGCGCCCGCGTGCGCGCTGTTGCCCTCCCAGCTCGTCTACCGCACCGGCGCCGAGGTGTTCTGGTGGATCGGTCCCGCGATCGTGCTCATCGCCATTCCCGTGCTGGATTGGATCGTCGGCGAGGACGGCAACAACCCGCGCGACGAGGACTACGAGGCCCTCTCGGCCGACCGCTACTACCGCTGGTGCACCTACCTGTTCCTACCGATCCAGCTGATCGGGCTGGTGATCGCCTGCGCCATGTGGGCCGGTGACGATCTCGATGTCGTCGACAAACTCGGTCTGGCCGCCACCGTCGGCTTCGTGAGCGGAATCGGCATCAACGCCGCGCACGAATTGGGCCACCGGGTGGAGCGTGCTGAGAAGTTGCTGTCGAAGATCGCGCTCGCCCAGTCGGGGTACGGGCACTTCTTCGTCGAGCACAATCGGGGCCACCACGCCAGGGTCGCTACCCCGGGAGACCCGGCCAGTGCCCGGCTCGGCGAATCGCTGTGGGAGTTCTTGCCGCGCAGCGTGATCGGCGGATTCCGGTCGGCGCTGCAACTGGAGCGGGTCCGGCTGGCCAGGCGGGGTCAGGGCTGGTGGAGCCGCGGCAACAACATTCTGCAGGCCTGGGCGATGAGCGGGGTGCTCTTCGGTTCGCTGATCCTGGTGTTCGGTCCCGCGATCGTGCCGTGGCTGGTGCTGCAGGCGGTGGTCGGGATCGGGCTGCTCGAAGCGGTGAACTACGTCGAGCACTACGGGCTGTTGCGCGCGCGCAAGCCCAACGGCCGCTGGGCGCGCTGTTCCCCGCGTGACAGCTGGAACAGCGATCGCCTGGTCACCAACATCTTCCTGTTCCATCTGCAGCGGCACAGCGATCATCACGCCAACCCTGGCCGCCGCTATCAGACCCTGCGCAGCTGTAGTGAATCGCCGCAGCTCCCTGCCGGATATGCCACCATGCTGCTGCTCGCCGCGGTCCCGCCGCTGTGGCGCGCGGTGATGGATCCCAAGGTCGCCGCGCACTACGGCGGGGACCTGTCGCTGGCCAATGTCGCGCCGCCCAAGCCGCGGCGTTTGCTGGCCCGATACCGCGCCACGGCCTGAGGTGCGGCCACGATGGGACAGGGAAACAGGCGCGTCCCCAGGCGGTAGCCTTGCCTCGGTACTGACTACCAGGAGAGGCTGATGACGACCTCAGAACTTCCCGCGCGCACCGAGCTCACCGCTGACGTCCGCAACGGCATCGATTACAAGGTGGCAGATCTCTCGCTGGCCGATTTCGGCCGCAAGGAGATCCGCCTCGCCGAGCACGAGATGCCCGGCCTGATGGCACTGCGCCGCGAATACCACGATGTGCAGCCGCTGAAAGGCGCGCGCATCTCCGGTTCGCTGCACATGACCGTGCAGACCGCTGTCCTGATCGAAACGCTGGTCGCTCTCGGCGCGCAGGTGCGCTGGGCGTCCTGCAACATCTTCTCCACCCAGGATCACGCCGCCGCCGCGGTCGTCGTCGGGCCGCACGGCACCGTCGACGAGCCGAAGGGCACTCCCGTCTTCGCCTGGAAGGGCGAGACGCTGGAGGAGTACTGGTGGGCGGCCGAGCAGATGCTCACCTGGCCGGGCGAGCCGGCCAACATGATCCTCGACGACGGTGGCGATGCCACCATGCTCGTGCTGCGCGGCGCGCAGTTCGAGAAGGCCGGTGTGGTCCCGCCCGCCGACGAGGACCACTCGGCCGAGTACACGGTCTTCCTGAACCTGCTGCGCGAGCGGCTCGAGACCGACAAGGGCAAGTGGACCGCGATCGCGGAGTCGGTCAAGGGTGTCACCGAGGAGACCACCACCGGCGTGCTGCGGCTGTACCAATTCGCCGCCGCGGGTGAGCTGGTGTTCCCGGCGATCAATGTCAACGACTCGGTCACCAAGTCCAAGTTCGACAACAAGTACGGCACCCGCCACTCGCTGATCGACGGCATCAACCGCGGCACCGATGTGCTCATCGGTGGCAAGAAGGTGCTGATCTGCGGTTACGGCGACGTGGGCAAGGGCTGCGCGGAGTCGCTGGCAGGCCAGGGCGCGCGCGTCCAGGTCACCGAGATCGACCCGATCAACGCGCTGCAGGCGCTGATGGACGGCTACGACGTGGTGACCGTCGAGCAGGCGATCGGCCAGGCCGATATCGTCATCACCTCGACCGGCAACAAGGACATCATCACCCTCGAGCACATGAAGGCGATGAAGGACCAGGCCATCCTCGGCAATATCGGTCACTTCGACAACGAGATCGATATGGCCGCGCTGGAGCGCTCCGGCGCGGGCAGGCTGAACATCAAGCCGCAGGTCGACCTGTGGACCTTCGACGACGGCAAGGCGATCATCGTGCTGTCCGAGGGCCGCCTGCTGAACCTGGGCAACGCCACCGGGCACCCCTCGTTCGTGATGTCGAACAGTTTCTCCAACCAGGTCATAGCCCAGATCGAGCTGTGGACCAAGCCGGAGGAGTACGACAACGAGGTCTACCGCCTGCCCAAGCACCTGGACGAGAAGGTCGCGCGCATCCACGTCGAGGCCCTCGGCGGCACGCTGACCAAGCTCACCAAAGACCAGGCCGAGTACATCGGCGTGGACGTGGAGGGCCCGTACAAGCCGGAGCACTACCGGTACTAGGTCGTCGAACACCCACTGGCCCAGCGACTTTCGTAGTCGCTGGGCCAGTGTGCTGGTCAGGTCCGGCCCGATCGCAACGGCGCGGCCGCCCCGGTCGTCGTGCAGGTGTAGACGGGACCAGGGAGTCGGCCGGCTGAGCTCAGCTGAGCAGCAGGCAGACGGGCAGGGGGACGACGGCTTCCAGGAGCACACAGGCGGCGAGCGTCGCGGAACCGCGCGCCGCCGACCCGGCGGCGGCCGAGCCCGCCGAAGCCGATCCGGACAGCAGGCCGGGGCGGTTGTCGTGATGGCCGTGCCGGATCGGTTCCGCCTCGGGCGCGGCGGCGGCAACGCCGGTACCTGCGAGGGTGAGGCCGAGCGCGGCAGCGGCGACGGCGGTGCGGAGGGTGGTGCGAGAGAACATGGTGACTCCTGGTCGAGCGGGCCCCGGCCGGGGCGCGGAGAGTGCTGCCCGCGAGCGGCCGAGCCGACCGGGGACTCTGAAATGACAGCACTTCATACCGGTGGCGGCAGCGAAATCGGGCGACATCGCCATGTTCGGCCCGTCAACCCGGCTACCCGTGGGCCGAGTCGGCGGGCTGTGACGTGGAGGTCTACTGATTGCTGCAGCCGCTGGTGGGGAGCATTCCGACGCTCCCGAAGTTGGGAAACAGGAGGCAGACGACCGCGGTGAGCAGGTCCGAGCTGCCGGTCGCCGCGTTGAGCGCGTTGCTCCCGGTGATGACGGTCTGTCCGGAGCCGCTCATGACCAGCTCGTTGATCAGCGGCGCGATGGCATCGGAACCGGTAGTGGTGTCGTTCGTGTCGGCGGGTGCGGAGACGGCCGACCGGGGAATCGTTCCGGCTTCGGCGGATGCGGATCCGGCGGAGAGCGTGATCGCGGTCGCGGCGGCGACGGCGGCGACCGCGATCTGTGCGGCGAGGTGGCGTGACATCGGCTGGTCCTTCGTGGGGGTGCGGTGAGTTTCGACCATGCCCGTCCGTCCGGGGCGCGGGGGAGACCCCAATTGTCGGGGGTCTGAAGTTCGATCACTTCACTTTGTGGCCGTCCGGTGCTCCGGGCGCGCGCTCGACGGTCGGGTAATCTGCTGCGCATGGGCGTGCTGATTGCGGTCGAGGGCCTCGACGGCGCCGGTAAACGGACACTGATCGACGGACTGATCACCGAACTGTCCGCGAAGGGCCTGCGGGCGGGCAGCCTTGCTTTCCCGCAATACGGCCGCTCGATCCACGCCGATCTGGCGGCCGAGGCGCTGCGTGGTGGCCACGGCGACCTGGCCGGGTCGATCAACGCGATGGCGATCATGTTCGCCCTCGACCGCGCCGACGCCAGGGCCGAGGTGTCGAATCTGTTGGACGCCAACGATATCGTCATCCTGGACCGCTGGGTGGCCTCCAACGCGGCCTACTCGGCGGCGCGCGCCGAGCAGGACGCCGACGGTGAAATCGTCGGCTGGGTGGGCGATCTGGAGTTCGGCAGATTGGCCCTGCCGGTGCCCGAACTGACCGTGCTGATCGATCCCGGCGACGACGTCGCGGCCGAACGTGCCCGGCGCCGTGGTGAACTCGACGCGGCCCGCGCCCTCGACGCCTACGAGCGCGACGGCGGGCTGCAGCGGCGCACCGGTGCGGTCTATCGTGAACTCGCCGAGCGAGACTGGCACGGCCGGTGGTGGACATACCGATCCGATGACGACCGGCCCGCGCTACTCACCCTCTGCGCGGAAATACTTGCCGGATAGGGTTGGATAGACGACGGGTTGACACCATTAATGGCGTGGCGGCCCGATCCTGGCCTGGGAGATGACAACATAGGACTATGAAGCCCAAGATTCTGGTCGTCGACGACGATATGGCGCTCGCTGAGATGCTGACCATCGTCTTGCGCGGGGAAGGGTTCGACCCGCACGTGGTCGGCGACGGCACGCAGGCCCTGTCGGCGGTGCGGGAGATCCGCCCCGACCTGGTGTTGCTGGACCTGATGCTGCCCGGCATGAACGGCATCGACGTGTGCCGGGTGCTGCGGGCCGATTCCGGCGTCCCCATCGTGATGCTCACCGCCAAGACGGACACGGTCGATGTGGTGCTCGGCCTCGAGTCCGGTGCCGACGATTACATCGTCAAGCCGTTCAAGCCGAAGGAGCTGGTCGCCAGGGTGCGGGCGCGGCTGCGCCGCACCGAGGACGAGCCTGCCGAGCTGCTCTCGATCGCCGACATCGTCATCGACGTGCCCGCGCACAAGGTGACCCGCGGCGGCACGCAGATCTCGCTCACCCCGCTCGAGTTCGACCTGCTGGTCGCCCTCGCGCGCAAGCCGCGGCAGGTGTTCACCCGCGAGGTGCTGCTCGAGCAGGTCTGGGGCTATCGGCACGCGGCCGATACCCGCCTGGTCAACGTGCACGTGCAGCGGCTGCGCGCCAAGGTCGAGAAGGACCCGGAGAATCCGGAGATCGTGCTGACCGTGCGTGGCGTCGGGTACAAGGCCGGACCGCCGTGATCGGTTCAGGTGAGGCGCCGCGGTGACCAACGGTCAACCTGTCGGCACCGCGCCGGCGCCTCCAGCGCACGACGATCGTGCGCGATCCTTCGTCGCGCGGCTGCGGCGATGGGCGACCCCCTTCATGGCCTGGTTCCAGGCTGTCGGGAACGCGCTGGGTCACCTCTGGCGCCGGTCGCTGCAGCTGCGTGTCATCGTGTCGACGCTGACGCTCTCACTGATCGTCATCACCATCCTCGGTGTGGTGCTGACCGGTCAGATCACCGACCGGCTGCTCGAGGCCAAGATCAACGCGGCGGTCGAGGAGATGGACCGGGCGCGCGCCACCGTCGAGAACATTCTCTCCGGCGTGCACGACGCGACCAGCCAGCAGCAGCAGCTCGCCGACGCGCGCGCCGCGCTGTCGAGCCGCAGCGGCGGTCAGTCCAGCGGCGCCGCCGGTAGTTTCGACTCGGCGCTGGCGATGGTCGGCGGCGCGCCACCGCAGGAGATCGCGACCGCCTCCATCTCGGAGGTGCCGCCGGAGCTGCGCCGGTTCGTGCAGCGCAACCAGGTGTCCTACCAGTTCACCACCGTCGCCGACCCCGACGGTTACCGCGGCCGCGCGCTGATCATCGGCAGCCCGAGCGCCGAGGTCACCACCCTGGAGATCTACCTGATCTTCCCGCTGGCCAGCGAGGAGTCGAGCCTGTCGCTGATGCGCGGCACGATGCTCATCGGCGGTGTCGTGCTGTTGGTGCTGCTGGCCGCGATCACCGCGCTGGTCACCAGGCAGGTGGTGTTGCCGATCCGGTCCGCGGCGCGGATCGCGGGCCGCTTCGCCGACGGCAGGCTCAAGGAACGCATGCTGGTGCGCGGCGAGGACGACATGGCCCGGCTCGCGCAGGCGTTCAACGAGATGGCCGAGAGCCTGTCGAACCAGATCACCCAGCTGGAGGAGTTCGGCAATCTGCAACGCCGGTTCACCTCCGACGTCAGCCACGAGCTGCGGACCCCGCTCACCACGGTCAGGATGGCGGCCGACCTGATCCACGGGTCGAGCGACGACCTGGATCCGGCACTCGCGCGCAGCTCCGAACTGCTGGTCAACGAGCTGGACCGGTTCGAGGGCCTGCTCAACGATCTGCTCGAGATCTCCCGGCACGACGCGGGCGTCGCCGAGCTGCAGGTGGAATCGCTGGACATGCGGATGTGCGCGCGGGCGGCGATCACCACGGTGCGGCACCTGGCCAAGGAAGCCGGGGTCGAGCTGGTCATCGACCTGCCGGAGGACCCGGTCGTCGCCGAGGTCGACCCGCGCCGGGTCGAGCGGGTGCTGCGCAACCTGCTCGCCAACGCGATCGACCACAGCGAGGGCAAACCGGTCCTGATCAGGATGCGCGGTGACGCCGAGGCCAACGCCGTCGCGACCGTGGTGCGCGATCAGGGCGTCGGCCTGCGGCCCGGCGAGGAGAAGCTCGTCTTCAACCGCTTCTGGCGCTCGGACCCCTCGCGGGTGCGCCGCTCCGGTGGCACCGGGCTCGGCCTGTCGATCAGTGTCGAGGACGCCAACCTGCACGAGGGCAGGCTGGAAGCGTGGGGTGACCCCGGCGTCGGCGCCAGCTTCCGGCTGTTGCTGCCGATGGTGCGCGGCCGCAAACTGGGCGCGAGCCCGCTCGCCCTCGAACCCATGTTGCGCAAGGTGCCCGCGCTGCCCGAACTCGGCCAGAACAACGACCCCGACGCCGACGAGCGGGCCGATGCCGCGCCGCCGGAGCCGTCCGCCGCGCCGCCCGTCGAGACCGACCCCACCGAGCCGCAGGCGACCGACGGCCGCCCCGCCGCCGAGGACGAGGAGCCGATGTCCACCGAGACCGGAGAACGACAGTCATGACGAACGCGCGTGGCGCCGCGCTGCTCGCGGCGGTGCTGGCGGGGCTGCTCGTCCTCTCCGGGTGCGCCAGCCTGCCGGAGTCCTCGGCCCCGCAGGCGCTCGGCACCATCAACCGCGCGCCGACCTCGGCGGGGCCGCCACCGCCGCAGCCCGGCCGCGATCCCGATCTGCTGGTCGGCGACTTCCTCACCGCGAGCGCCGACCCGGCCAATCGGCACGCCGCGGCGCGGCAGTACATCGCCACCGAGGCCGCGGCCGAATGGGACGACGAGGCGAGCACTACCATCGTCGACCGCCCCGACACCCTGCGCGAGTCGCGCTCCAGCGACAAGGCCAGCTATGTGATCCGCGCCCGCAAGGTGGGCGAGCTGGCCGACAACGGCAGCTACCGTGCCGTCGAGGGCACGGTCGAGAACAAGATCGAGATGAGCAAGATCGACGGCGAGTGGCGGATCACCGAGCTGCCCGACGGTGTGGTCTTCGATTCCGGCGCCTTCGAGCGTACCTATGGGCGCTATGTCCTGCAGTACATCGACCCGGCGGGCGACGTGCTCGTGCCCGACCCGCGGTGGCTCGCGGTGCCGCGCGGCGAGCTGACCGCACAGCTGATCGGCCTGCTCGGTGCCGGTCCGCAGGCCACCATCGCGCCGGTGGTGGACAATCAGCTCGCCCCGCCGATCACCCTGCGCGGCCCGATCGTCAAGGCCAACAACGAGCCGGGTGAGGTGGGCGTCGGCATCGGCGGCGTACGGATCGACTTCGCCGGCGCGGGCAATCTGGACCAGCGTGAACGCGAACTGCTCGCCGCCCAGGTGGTGCTGACCCTGGCGGGCGCCGACATCCTCGGCCCGTACGAGCTGCTCGCCGACGGGCGCCCACTCGACGAGCGCTATGCCAACGGCTGGTCGGTCGCCGATCTCGACCGGTTCAGTGCCTCGGCGCCCGGCCAGAACCGGGTCGGGCTGCACGCGCTGCGTGACGGCACCCTGGTCCAGGTGACGCAGGACGGCATCGTCACCCCGAGCGGGTCCTTCGGCGAGGCCACCAATCTCGAGTCGGTCGGCATCTCCGCCGACGGCCAGTTCGTTGCCGCCGTCGCCGACACCGGACGGCCTGCTCCGGAACCGGCCAAATCATTGCTCATCGGCAACTACGGCGCCAAGGCGTTCGCGGTGGTCGAGGGCGCCAGCATCGCCAGGCCGTCGTGGACCGCCGACGGCGGCGCGGCCTGGACGGTGCTCGACGGCGAACGGGTCGTCCGGGCGGTGACCGATCGCGCCACCGGCAACGTCTCGCTCCAGGACGTCGACACCACCGCGCTGTTCGAAGGGTCGGCCGCGCCACGGGCGCCCGTCACCGAGGTGGTGGTCTCGCGCACCGGTGTGCGCGCGGCGCTGATCGCCGACGGCAAGGTCTACGTCGCGGTGATCGAACGCCGTGGCGACGGCAGGTACGCGCTCACCACCCCGGTTCCGGTGGCACTCGGGCTCAGCAGCGACGCGGTCTCGCTGAGCTGGGCCAGCGGTGACACCTTGATGGTGGCGCGCGAGGGCAATGTCGACCCGGTGTTCACCGTGTCCGTCGACGGCTCCCAGCTCAGCCCCGTGACCTCGCAGAACCTGACCCCGCCGGTGCGGGTGGTGACGGCGGCGCCGTCGAGCCAGTACGTCGCCGATTCCCGGGCGGTGCTGCAGTTGCAGACCGCCGACCCGACCCGCAACGACCGCTTCTGGCGCGAGGTGCCAGGGCTCACCGGCGACAGCGTGATCCCGGTGCTGCCCAGCTGAGTTGTCGGTGGCCGAGGTGATACTCGGTCGCTATGAAGACACTGCTGGATCTGGTGCTGCCCGCCCGGTGCGGTGGGTGCGCGCGGCCGGGCACCGGGTGGTGTGGAGAGTGCGCGGCCGAGCTGGCCCGCGGTCCGGTACGCGTGCGTCCGCGGACCGATCCGGGCGTCCCGTGCTGGGCCGTCGGGCCCTACGCCGGGCCTGCGGGCCGGGCCGTCGTCGCGGCCAAGGAACACGGCAGGCGTGACCTGGCCGGCCCGCTCGGCCTGGCCATGGCGACCGTGCTTGCCGGTTTGCGGGCCCTGGATCGGCCGCTGGTGCTGGTTCCGGCCCCGACCAGGGCGGTGGCCGCCCGGCGCCGTGGCGGCGATCCGGTGGCGCGTGCGGCGGGTGTCGCGGCGGGTTGGCTGATCGATTGCCGGACGGTCACGCTGCTGCGGATGGGCCGGGGTGTGCGCGATTCGGTCGGCCTGCGCACCCATGAGCGAGCCCACAACCTGCGGGGCCGGATCATGGTGATCCGCCACGGTGCCGACATGGCGGGTATCCCGGCGAATGCCGAGGTCGTGCTGGTCGACGACGTGCTGACGACCGGGGCGACCGCGGCCGAGTCGGTCCGGGTGCTTAGCCGAATCGGCGCACGGCCACGGGCGGTTTTGGTGACCTGCGCGGCTTGACGCCGCGAAATTTGCGTGAACAGTGGCGGACTTGCCCGTGGCGTACTAGCGTCGCGATCACACACCGAACAACAAGTTCTGGGAGGTGGCGCCGCGGACATCTGGTGCCGAGCGATTCCCGATCGGCACAGCTCAATCCCGCTGTACACATTCGACCGTGTACAGCCATATCCGGGAGGTACGCGTGACGACTTCTGCACGGGCATCAGTACGAGATGCTGACCCAACGGCGCTCGAGGACGGCGCCGTCGATTCGACCCAGAGCCCAAGCGCCGAAGTGGTGGTCTCCGGTCGCAATGTCGAAGTCCCCGACCACTATCGAATCCATGTCGCGGAGAAGCTGGCTCGGCTCGAGCGCTTCGATCCGTCGATTTTCCTCTTCGATGTGGAACTGTTCCACGAACGCAACCGTCGTCAACGCAAGGCCTGCCAGCGGGTGGAGATCACCGCGCGTGGCCGTGGCCCGATCGTGCGCGCCGAAGCCTGCGCCGACAGCTTCTACGCCGCCCTCGAGTCGGCCACCCAGAAGATCGAGAGCCGGCTGCGCCGGACGAAGGACAAGCGGCGCGTCGTGCACTACGGCGACAAGACCCCGGTCTCGGTCGCCCAGGCCACCGCCGCGCTCGTGGACGATTCCCTGTTCACCCCGCCCAACGGCGCGCTCGCGCACGACCACGGAGAGGAATCGGAGGACCTGAGCGGTCCCGGTCATATCGTGCGCACCAAGGTGCACACCGCGACCCCGATGTCGGTCGACGACGCGCTCTACCAGATGGAACTGGTCGGGCACGACTTCTTCCTGTTCCACGATCGCGAGACCGACCGCCCCTCGGTCGTCTACCGCAGGCATGCCTTCGACTACGGCCTGATCCGACTGGCCTGAATCCGTCGAGCCAGTCCGGGCACCCGCGTCGAGCGGGTGCCCGGATGTTGTTCAGCCCCCGAAAGTTTCGTGGTGCACGGCGTCGGCCAGCGGCCGCCCGGAACGCCAGCCGAACCGTTCCAGATCGGGTACCCGCTGGAACTCGTCGACCGGCCCGACGCACAGCCAGGCGACCGGTTCGATGCCGGCAGGCAGCCCGACGAGCGCGTGCAGGAACTCCGGATCGTAGAACGACACCCAGCCGACACCGACCCGCTCCGCGGTGGCGGCCAGCCACAGATTCTGGATGGCGAGGACGGTCGAGTACACGCCGGTCGCGGGCACGCTCGCCCGGCCGAGCACCTGTGGCCCACCGCGCCGGTCATCGTGGGTGACCACGATGCCGGTGCCGCTCTCGACGATGCCCTCGATCTTGATCGGGTCGAAGGTCGCGGCTCGGTCGGCGGGCAGCGAATCCCGGAACTGCGCGCGCTTGGTCGCGACGTGCTCGGCGAACCGGCGCAGGGTGTCGGCCCGGCGGACCACAACGAAGTCCCACGGCTGGGAATTGCCGACGCTCGGCGCGCGGTGGGCGGCATCGAGGATACGCAGCAGTGTCTCGTCGTCGACGAGGTCGCCGCTGAATTCGGCGCGCACATCACGGCGCAGGTGGATCGCGTCGTAGACGCTGAGCTGGTCGGCACACACGTCGACCAGTCAACCTCAGCCGGTCAGGCCACCGAGCGGCGGGCCAGCTTGCGACCGGCGGCCAGGGCGGTGCGCAGCCCGCGACGGCGACCGGTGGCCGGATCGATGCTGGCGACCGCGTTCCCGCCGAACAGCTTCTCCGACTTGGTTTCCGGCGCGTCGTCGGTGGTGTGGCGCAGGTACTTGTTCGGCAGCGACAGCTTGAGAATGGTGCGCCACGACTTGAAGTACTGCACCGGCAGCGAGCCGGTGGTGTAGGGCAGGTCGTACTTGTCGGCCAGTTCGCGCACCCGCACCGCGATAGCGGCGTAGCGGTTGCTCGGCAGGTCGGGGAACAGGTGGTGCTCGACCTGGTGGCTGAGGTTGCCGGTCATGAAGTGCATGACCTTGCCGCCGCTGATGTTGGCGCTGCCGAGCATCTGCCGCAGGTACCACTCGCCCTGGGTCTCGTTGTCGATGTCGGCCTTGGTGAACTTCTCCGCGCCGTCGGGGAAGTGGCCGCAGAAGATCACCGCGTTGGTCCACACATTGCGCACGACGTTGGCCGCCAGGTTGGCGGTGAGGGTGGAGAAGAACGACGGGCCGGTGAGCAGCGGGAAGATCAGGTAGTCCTTGGCGGCCTGCTTGCCGATCTTCTTCAGCACCAGCTTGCGGTCGGCGTCGAACTGCTGCCACTCGGGGGAGTCCTTGGCCCACTTCTTCTTGGCGACCTTGCCGAGTTCCAGGTGCTGGACGGCCACCCCGTACTCGAACAGCATCTGCAGCAGCAGATTGTAGACCGGGTTGCCGAGGTAGAACGGCATCCAGCGCTGGTCGCGGGTGACGCGCAGCAGGCCGTAGCCGATGTCGTCGTCCATGCCGAGGACATTGGTGTACTTGTGGTGCAGGAAGTTGTGGGTGATCTTCCAGTGCGCGGACGGACCCGCGTTGTCCCATTCCCAGGAGGTGGAGTGGATCTCCGGATCGTTCATCCAGTCCCACTGCCCGTGCATGACGTTGTGCCCGATCTCCATGTTCTCGATGATCTTGGCGGTCCCGAGCAGGGCGACTCCGGCCAGCCAGGCGGGCGGCAGGAAGCTGGCGAACAGCACCGTGCGACCGCTGATCTCCAGCGCTCGCTGTAAGCGGATGACGTTGCGGATGTAGCGCGCGTCGGCAGCCCCCCGCGAAGATTCGATTTCGCGGCGGATCGCGTCGAACTCAGCACCGAGAGCTTCGACATCCGCGGCGGTGAGGTGCGCGTATTCCTTGACATCCGAGATCGCCATGCCGGTTACACTACCGTAGGTTACGAGAGCGTAGGTTGGTGAATTCGGGGCCAGAATGTGTGATAAGTCCTATTGCGTAATCGAAATCGAGATGTTACCTCACGCCGGCGCGCCGCGTCGCCGGGCCGCCATGGCCCGCAGCGCTCCCCGCTCCTGAGCGGCCCGCTCCTTCAGCGCGCGCCTGGCCTCGCGCAGCGCGAGCTTCTCCTGCCTGGCCCGCACCTTGAGGGCCGCCTTGGCCTCGCGCAGCACTTCCTTCTCGTGCCTGGCCTTGGCCTCCAAGGTGACCTTCACATCGTGCATGGCCGAGCGAAGGCCGAAGCGCTTGCCGGTCTCCGGGTCGACCCGCAGCCGCTCGGGCAGGGCGATGCCGGTGAATTTGCGCTCGGAGGAGGTCTCGGGCGCGTCGTCGGCGGTGCGCTTGAGGAACCGGTCGGGCAGGGCCAGCTTGTGGATGGTCCGGAAGGCGAGCAGATACTGCTTGCCGAGCGAGCCGGTGGTGTAGGGCAGATCGTACTTGTCGCACAGTTCGCGCACCCGCACCGCGACCTCCGGGTAGCGGTTGCTCGGCAGGTCGGGGAACAGATGATGCTCGATCTGATAGCAGAGGTTACCGCTCAGGAAGGCCATCGCGGGGCCCGCCTTGAAGTTGGCGCTGCCGAGCATCTGGCGCAGGTACCACTCGCCCTGGGTCTCCCCGTCGAGCTGCTCGATCGTGAACTTTTCCGCACCGTCCGGGAAGTGCCCGCAGAAGATCACCGCGTACGCCCAGAGATTGCGGACCAGATTGGCCGTGGCGTTGGCCTTCAGTGTCGACTTCCACGCCGGGCCGGTGAGCGCCGGGAACAGCACGAAATCCTTCACCACCTGGCGGCCCGCCTTGCGCGCGAACTCCTTGTTCGGCTCGGAGAGCAATTGCTTCGGGGGGATGCCTGCCAGCTCCTTCTCGATCCCGAGATCGTGCAGCGCGATGCCCCACTCGAACGTCGCCGCCAGCAGCAGATTCGCCGCGGGCTGCACCAGATGCTTCGGATGCCAGGTCTCGTCGCGGGTCATCCGCAGAATGCCGAACCCCAGGTCCTCGTCCTTGCCGAGCACGTTGGTGTAGGTGTGGTGCGAGTAGTTGTGGGCCCGGCGCCACTGCGCCGAGGTTCCGGTCATGTCCCACTCCCAGCTGGTGGAGTGGATCTCCGGATCGTTCATCCAGTCCCACTGCCCGTGGCTCACGTTGTGCCCGAGCTCCATGTTCTCGATGATCTTGGCGACCGAGAGCAGGGCGGTGCCGGTCAGCCACGCCCAGCGGTTACGGCTGCCGAACAGGACCGCCCTGCCCGCCACCTCGAGTGTGCGCTGGGCGGCGATGGTGCGCCGGATGTACTTCGCGTCGCGCTCCCCGCGGGAGGTCTCGACGGAACGGCGGATCGAATCGAGTTCTTTCCCCAGGGTCTCGATGTCGGCCGCCGTGAGATGGGCGAAGGCCTGGATATCGGTGATGGCCACCGGGGTCCTCCTGTGTTTATCGGCGGCTGGCGCCGCGGGTTTTCGGCCTCGTGATCTCGCCGCCGAGGGGCGACACTGCGCCTTCGGCGTGACGTCTCGCCCTTCGGCGGCGAGGCGGCCGAAAACGGACTGGGTGCAACCGTGTCGGTGCCTGGCGCACGCCATCAGGGTACCCGCAGGCCCGCGCCGCCGCGTCGAGCTAGATGTCGAGCGTGCAGTCGCCAGCGGCGGCGGAGATGCAGGTCTGCACCTTGTCGCCGGGCTGGCGCTCGTCGCCGTTGCGCAGATCGCGGGCATGGCCTGCCGACAGGGTGACAACGCAGGTCTGGCAGATGCCCATCCGGCAGCCGAACGGCAGCTGCACACCCACCGACTCGCCTGCCTCCAGCAGACTGGTCGCTCCGTCGACGGTCAGGCTGCGCCCGGTGGTCCCGAAGGTGACGGTGCCGCCCTCGCCGATCGCCGAGCGCTCCACCTCGAAGCGCTCGATATGCAGCTTCTCCGCGACTCCCGCTGTCTTCCAGTGCTGTTCGATCGCGTCCAGCATCGGTGCCGGACCGCACGCCCAGGTCTCGCGTTCGCGCCAGTCGGGGTAGAGCTCGTCGAGGCTCGCCAGCGAGAACAGGCCGTACGCGTCGGTGAGCTGCAGGTGCGAGACGAAGCTGGGGTGCTTGTCGTGCAGCGCGCGCAGCTCCGCGCCGAACATCACATCGGCGTCGGTGGGCGCGGAGTGCACGTGCACCACGTCGGTAACGCCGTCGCGGCGGTCCATCGTGCGCAGCATCGACATCACCGGGGTGATGCCGCTGCCTGCCGTGAGGAACAACACCTTGGCCGGGGTCGGCTCCGGCAGCACGAACCCGCCCTGTGGCGCGGCCAGCCGCACGATCGAGCCCGCGGGCACCCCGTTGACCAGGTGGCTGGACAGCTTGCCCTCCGGCATCGCCTTCACCGCGATCGAGATCAGTCGCTTGCCGCCTTCGCCGGTCCAGTCCGGCGGGCAGGTCAGTGAGTACGACCGCCAGTTCCAGCGGCCGTCGACCAGCACGCCGATGCCGATGTACTGGCCAGGCTGGTACTTGAAGTCGAAGCCCCAGCCCGGCTTGATCACCAGCGTCGCCGAGTCGGCCGTCTCCTTCTGCACCTCGACGATCCGCCCGCGCAGTTCCCGCGCCGACCACAGCGGGTTGGCCAGGTGCAGGTAGTCGTCCGGCAGCAGGGGAGTGGTCACCCGGGCCACCGCGCCACGCAGCAGGTTGAGCTTGCCGCCGCGGTCGGCGACCTGCGCCGCGGGCGCTTCGAGCCATTCCCGGAACTTGTTCATGACCATGCTTGCCGTTGTCTCCCTGTCGTGCCCGAGAGCGGCCATGAGGTGGCTCGCTCGCAGCCAGGTTACGGCATCGTAGGTTAGTGGTCGATGTCAGAGCAGATCGAGCAGGAACGGCAGCTCCTGGGTGGCGTACCAGGCCAGCTGATGGTCCTCGGCGTCGCCGAGCACGAACTCGGCGTCGGGATCGCCGAGGTCGGCGGCGTCGATCACGTCGACGGCCTTGGCGACCTGCGGTTCGGCCTCGACCAGGTCGACGTGTACCGAGGCGACCTGGTCGTAGGTGATCGGCCCGGCCAGCTTCACCACGGCGTCGTCCAGATCGGGACGCAGCTTGGCGCCGGTGACGTCGGCGGCGATCACCGCACGCCGGTACACCGGGCTGCCCGGGCCTGCGGCCGCGTCGTCGGCCTCGGTCTCGTCGTCGACGTCGCGGTCGGCGGCGAGCAGCCGCAGCGACGCCCGCGCCGCCTCCTGCATCGCGACCTCCGCCAGTTCGTCGTCGTCACCGGCGGCGTAGGCCTCCCGCAGCGCCGGCGTCACCGCGAAGGCGGTGGCGCCGAGCGGGAACAGCTCCCGCTCGGCCACCAGCTGCCGCAGCATCGGGATGGTCGCCGGGATGTAGACGCGCATCTTGCCGTTCTCAGAGACAGACACCGAGCAACTCCTCCATCGATTCGTGCACCGACGCCGCGAGAACGTCGATATCGGCCATGGCGTCGCGGTCGGCGTTGAGTCCGTAGAAGACCTGACCGTCGTACGAGGTGAGTCCGAAACTCAACGTCTGATTGCGCAGCAGCGGCGAGACCGGATACATCTCCAGCATGCGCGCGCCGCCGATGTACATCGCGGTCTGTGGACCCGGCGCGTTGGTGATCACCAGGTTGAATGTGTTGTCGGCGAAGGTACTCGCCGAGCGCACGCTCATCGCGTGCAGGCTCGCGGGCGCGAACCCGGCAAGGTGGACCAGGGTGCGTGCCCGCACGCCGCGGCGCTGCCTGCCCGCGGCCTCGGTGGCGTGCGAGATGTGCGACAGCCGCATCACCGGGTTCGGCTCACCCACCGGCAGGTCGATCAGGAACGAGGACACCTCGCTGGCCGGGGTCGGCTGGTCGCCGCTGTCGACGTAGACCGACATCGGCACCACCGCCCGCAGATTGGTCGACTCGACCAGCGCCTCGTTGCGCGACAGCAGCCAGTTGCGCAGGGCGCCGGTGACCACGGCCAGCACGGTGTCGTTGATCGAACAGTCGAAATGGCGCCGGATGGTGCGGTAGTCCTCGAGGTCGGTGCGCACCACGTCGAACCGGCGGCTGCGGGAGGTGCGGGCGTTGAGTGGGCTGTCGGCGACACCGGAGGTCGCGGCGCGCACCGCGTTGGCCGCCGCCTGCACCGCCATCCTGGTGCCACGGACCAGCCCGAACGCATCGGCGCCCGCGTCGCGGGCCACCTTGTAGGCCTCCCTCGGCTGCGCGGCGAGCTGGCTGAGCGCACCGGCGAGCAGCTCCACGTCGGAGGGCTCGCGGGGTGCCCGCCACGCGGTGTCCGCCAGCTCCCTCGGCATCGGGCTGTTGTCCAGGATCACGTGCCCGATCTCGAGCGCGGTGTCGCCGTCGACCAGCGCCGAGTGCGATTTGGTGAACACCGCGCTTCGCCCCTCGGTCAGACCCTCGATCAGGTACATCTCCCACAGCGGCCGACCCTGGTCCAGCGGGCGGGAGGCGAGCCGGGCGACGAGGTCGTAGAGCTGTTCGTCGCTGCCAGGACCTGGCAGCGCGGAGCGGCGGATGTGGTAGCTGATGTCGAACCTGCTGTCCTCCACCCAGACCGGCCTGCCGAGGTCGAGCGGGATCTCCCGCACCTTGCGGCGGTAGCGCGGCACCATGGGCAGACGGGATTCGACCAGTTCGATGAGCCTTTCGTAGTCGAGGACCGGTTCGGGCGCACCTGGCACGGAGTTCTTCAGGATCGCGAGAGATCCGATGTGGATCGGGTTGCTGCTCGATTCGAGCCGGTAGAACGACGCGTCCTGCGGCGTCAATCTCGTGATCACGCGCTCCGAAGCTCCTTCCGCTGCCGCACCGCGCAGATCCGGCACGTGCCTCATCCTACGTCACCGTAGGCGAATCACAGTGTTGGGCAATGCGCCTCATCGGCGGGTGTGACCTGGGCGGATGGCATCGCCCGGTACGCCAGGCACGGGTACTGCGGGCCGGGTACGGTGGTCTGCGGACTACGATGGCCCATAACACCGTGGCTCACTAGCCGAACACACTCCGACCAGAGGACTGACGAGACCCGTGCCTGCGCTGACACTGACGAGGTTGCTACGGATTGGTGAAGGCCGCATGGTCAAGCGGCTGTCGAACCTCGCCGACGAGGTCATCGGGTACGGCGAGGAGATCGAGTCGCTCACCGACGACGAGCTGCGCGCCAAGACCGACGAGTTCCGGCAGCGCCACGCCGACGGTGAAACGCTCGACGACCTGCTGCTCGAGGCGTTCGCGGTGGCTCGTGAGGCGTCCTGGCGGGTCCTCAACCAGAAGCACTACAAGGTGCAGATCATGGGTGGCGCCTCGCTGCACCTCGGCAACATCTCGGAGATGAAGACCGGTGAGGGCAAGACCCTGACCTGTGTGCTGCCCGCGTACCTGAACGCGATCTCCGGCGACGGAGTGCACGTCGTCACCGTCAACGACTACCTGGCCAAGCGCGACGCCGAGTGGATGGGCCGCGTGCACCGCTTCCTCGGGCTCGAGGTCGGCGTGATTCTCGGCGGCATGACCCCGGCCGAGCGCCGGGTCGCCTACGCCGCCGACATCACCTACGGCACGAACAACGAGTTCGGCTTCGACTATCTGCGCGACAACATGACGCACTCGCTGGACGATCTGGTCCAGCGCGGGCACAACTTCGCCGTGGTCGACGAGGTCGACTCCATCCTCATCGACGAGGCCCGCACCCCGCTGATCATCTCGGGCCCGGCCGACGCCTCGTCCAAGTGGTACGCCGAATTCGCGCGCATCGCGCCGCTGCTGAAGAAGGACGTGCACTACGAGGTCGACATCAAGAAGCGCACCATCGGTGTGCACGAGGCCGGGGTGGAGTTCGTCGAGGACCAGCTCGGCATCGACAACCTCTACGAGGCCGCGAACTCGCCGCTGGTGAGCTATCTGAACAACGCCGTCAAGGCCAAGGAGCTCTACACCCGCGACAAGGACTACATCGTCCGCGACGGCGAGGTCATCATCGTCGACGAGTTCACCGGCCGCATCCTGGTCGGCCGCCGCTACAACGAGGGCATGCACCAGGCGATCGAGGCCAAGGAGAAGGTCGAGATCCAGCCGGAGAACCAGACCCTGGCCACGATCACCCTGCAGAACTACTTCCGCCTCTACAACAAGCTGTCCGGTATGACCGGTACCGCCGAGACCGAGGCCGCCGAGCTGCACTCGATCTACAACCTCGGCGTCGTCCCGATCCCCACCAACAAGCCGATGATCCGCAAGGACCAGGCCGATCTGATCTACAAGTCGGAAGAGGCCAAATTCAACGCGGTCGTCGACGATGTGGTGGAGCGGCACGAGAAGGGCCAGCCGGTCCTGATCGGTACCACCAGCGTCGAGCGCTCGGAGTACCTGTCCAAGCAGTTCACCAAGCGCGGGGTGGCCCACTCGGTGCTGAACGCGAAGTTCCACGAGCAGGAAGCCCAGATCATCGCCGAGGCCGGTCGGCCCGGCGCGGTCACCGTGGCTACCAACATGGCCGGTCGTGGTACCGACATCGTGCTCGGCGGCAACGCCGACATCATCGCCGATATCCTGCTGCGCAAGCAGGGCCTCGACCCGGTGAACACTCCCGACGAGTACGAGGCCGCCTGGCATTCGGCGCTCGAGCAGGTGAAGAAGCAGACCGAGGACGACGCCGACAAGGTGCGCGAGGCGGGCGGCCTCTACGTGCTCGGCACCGAGCGGCACGAGTCGCGCCGCATCGATAACCAGTTGCGCGGTCGTTCCGGCCGCCAGGGCGATCCGGGTGAGTCCCGCTTCTACCTGTCGCTGGGTGACGAGCTGATGCGCCGCTTCAACGGCGCCGCGCTCGAGGCGATCATGACCCGCCTGAACCTGCCCGACGATGTGCCGATCGAGGCGAAGATGGTCTCCAAGGCCATCAAGAGCGCGCAGACCCAGGTCGAGCAGCAGAACTTCGAGATCCGCAAGAACGTCTTGAAGTACGACGAGGTGATGAACCAGCAGCGCACCGTCATCTACGGCGAGCGCAACCGGATCCTGCGTGGCGAGGACATGGAGGGTCAGGTCCAGAACATGATCACCGACGTGGTCACCGCCTATGTCGACGGCGCCACCGCCGAGGGCTATGTCGAGGACTGGGATCTGGACAAGCTGTGGACCGCGCTGAAGTCGCTGTACCCGGTGAGCCTCGATCACAAGGAGCTCGCCGGTGAGACCGCCACCGGTGAGGCGGGCGATCTCACCCGCGACGAACTCCGCGATGCCCTGCTCGCCGACGCGCACAACGCCTACGAGAAGCGCGAGAAGGAGATCGACGGACTGGCGGGCGAGGGCGCGATGCGCAATCTGGAGCGCCAGGTCCTGCTCTCGGTGCTCGACCGCAAGTGGCGCGAGCACCTCTACGAGATGGACTACCTCAAGGAGGGCATCGGCCTGCGCGCGATGGCCCAGCGCGATCCGCTGGTCGAGTACCAGCGCGAGGGCTTCGACATGTTCGCGGCGATGCTGGAGGGTCTCAAGGAGGAGTCGGTCGGCTTCCTGTTCAACCTGCAGGTCGAGGTGCAGCAGGCCCAGCCCGAAGGTGTCTCGGTCGGCGCGGGTCTGCGTTCCCCGGTCGGCACGAGCCGCCCCCAGGATGCCGCCCCCGCCGAAACCCAGGCGCCACCGGCCCTGCGCGCCAAGGGCATCGGCGATTCCACTCCGCGCGGCCTGAACTACTCGGGCCCCGCCGAGGACGGCCGCGCCCAATCCCATTCCGACGCCCAGGAATACGGTGGCCGCCAGCAGTCCGGCACCCGCCGCGAGCGCCGCGAGGCCGCCCGCGCGGAGACCAAGGGCAAGCGCCGCCGCTGACGTCTCGAACAGTGCAGGCTCCCGCGGTTTCCGTGGGAACCTGCACTGTAATGGTCGTGCATGTACAATCGCATGCATGGTCGCCCTGCAGATTCGAGACGTTCCGGAGCCTCTCCGGGACCAGCTTGTCGCGTTGGCACGGCAGCGCGGCCAGTCGCTGCAGGCGTTCCTTTTCGACCTGGTGCGAGACGAGGCCCGGCGGCAGGACAACATCGCGGTTCTGAAGCAGTTCAGTCCTGCTACCTGGGATGTCGCGTTCACTGCTCGCGACGTGGTGGTGGCCTTGGATGCCGAACGGGCCGAGCGGGACGCGGTGTCGGACGTTCCGGGGGTCGACGAGTGATCGTGGTCGATGCCTCGGTCTTCGTTCACGCGCTCCTGAACCCCGACCCGCTCGGTGTGGTCTGCCGCGATGCGTTGGAGGCAGACAACCGCTGGATCGCCCCGGCGCATTGGACTGTCGAGGTGCTGTCCGTAGTCCGCCGTTTCGCCCGCGCGGGCACGATCACCACCGAGCAAGCGACTCGAGCTGTCGCCGCATCGGAAAAGCTGGATCCAGAAGTTCCGGTCACCCGCGTACTCGTCCCGAGAATCTGGGAACTGCACGACAACCTGACCGCCTACGACGCCGCCTACATCGCCGCGGCCGAGGCCTACGGCTGCGACCTACTCACCACCGACTCGAGGCTGGCGAACGCGCCGGGCATCACCTGCACGGTCCGCGTGCTGACCGCCGCTCATCGTGGACCGACGTGGCCGACACTCGGGCCCTCAGCTGGTCCGTAACGGAGCATGACCCTGCCCAGGTGGAGGACGATGCCCGCGGTATTCACTGAAGACGAAGGTTTCCGTCAGCGCACTGAGGCTGCGCTGTCCCGGGCGACGGAGCGAGTCGACGTCGGTGTTCGTGAGGTTCGCCGCCACACCTGACTCGGTGAGAAACACCTTGGGAGCCTTGGTCAGTCGGTGACGAGATTGTCGACCACGCCGGCGCGCTCGCGGTGAGAAGCCGTTGCCCACATCGGTGGCGACGAAGGGGCGGCCTGCGCGGGCAGCGATCATTACCGCCAGTCGTGGTAGGGCCTCGGCATGTCGAACATCGGCGAACTCGGTGATATCGCGTTCGACGATGGTGCGCACATACCCGGTGAACGATCGTCTGCAATCTGCCGGGGTCGCAAACTGCTATCTGCCGAGCCGATCGCGGCGGAAAGATCCTCAGCTCGCGCGATGAATCGGGTGGACGCGGGAGAGGGCGCGTTTGGCTTCGGCCAACGAGATCAACTGGTCTTCGTCGTCGAGGTCGGCGACGGCGGCTTCGGCCCATTCGCGCAGCAGTGTCGACACTCCTACGCGGCGTTCGTCGGCCAGGTCTTTGAGCCGGGAATGCAAGCCGAGGGGCAACCGGATGGAGGTGGTCACCATGATGTCCTCGTTGGCGGGCAGGCGGGGCGGGGCATCGGCGGGCTCGTCGGAGAAACTCAGCCGGTCCATGAAGTCGGCGAGTTCTTCGCTGCTGGACGGAAAGTCCTGATCGCTCATGCTTGATTCCCACTTTCCCACTGCTCGAATTGCGCCAGCTCCTCGGCGCGCATCGCACGTGCGCCGATGATCACCCACGTCCAGTCGTCGCGCCGCCGTGTCACCACGATCAGCGGGCGTCCGGCCGTGGTGCGCCCCCACATCGTCAGGACGGCGACGTCACCGGCGTGTGCCGGTCGCGGCCAGCGTCGAGACGCTGCGAGGACCTGCCGAACCTCGCTGGGTTCGATACCGATCAGGTGAGCGATCGCCCAATCAGGCCACTCGAAACCCATAAGTTCATAATACGCACGTAGTAATTTCCTGGGAAGTCGCTGAGCCTGGGTCCGCGAAAGACCGGCTACCGGGGCGGTAGCCGGTCTTGGCGCGACGGATCAGGCGTCGGCGGCACGGTCGGCGAGTTTGAGCCAGACGACGCCGGCGATCACCACCGCGAGCCAGAATCCTTTGAGCGGGGTGAGTGTTTCGTCGAAGAAGACTGGGCCGAGCAGCGCGGCACCCACCGCGCCGATGCCTGCCCAGACCGCGTAGCCGATCCCGACTTCGATGGTGCGCAGCGCGACGCTGAGGGCGAACAGGGTGAGCAGGAAGAAGACGACGGCCACCAGCGACCAGGTCGCGACGGTGAAGCCCTGGCTGCCGCCGACGGCGAGGGCGTAGCCGATTTCGAACGCGCCTGCCAGCCCGAGGGTGATCCAGGCGGTGGTCGTGTTGCGCCGGGTGGTTTCGATGGTTGCGGTGCTCATGACGGAATCCTTCGTTTCGGTGTTGTCGGTGGTGCTCAGGCGGCGCCGCTGAGCTGGAGGCCCGCCACGCCGACGATGACGACGGCGATCCCCGCGGCCTTGCGCCAGTCGAGACGCTGGCCGAACAGGAGTGTGCCGAGCAGGACGATCCCCACCCCGGCCACCGAGGTCCAGATCGCGTATCCGACGCCGACGTCGAAGGTGAGCAGAGCCAAGCTCAGGAAGTAGGTGGCGATGCCGCCGCTGATGAGAGTGGCTGCCGTCCACGGCAGGTTGGTGAAGCCGGCGGCCTTGCCCGCGGAGATGGCGACGGCGATCTCGAAGACGACCGCGATGGCGAGGTGGACCCAGTGCATGAGAGTGCCTTTCCTAGAAGATGAATGTACATGCAGATAGTTGAGAAGAGTTCGGCGGAGCGGAGGGCTCGGCCGTGCCGGCGGCCCGCCTGGTCAGTCGGCGGCGGGCAGCAGCGTGTCGAGTTCGTGCCGGAGGTCGCCTGCGTCCTGGAGTGCGCGCTCGAGCTGGGCGAGAAACGGTTCACGAGCATCGCGAACCAGCGCTTGTCCCGCATCGGTGAGCACCGCGTACACTCCGCGGCCGTCTTCGGAGCACAGGTCGCGACGGGTGAGTCCGCGCGCCTCGAGGCGGCCGAGCAGGCGGGTCACCGAGCTCTGGTTCAGGTCGATCCGGTGGGCCAGTTCGCTGACCCTGGCCTCCAGGTCCGGCATCGTGCTGAGGTAGCGCAGGGCGCGGTATTCGCTGAGCGAGACGCGATGTCGCTCGGTCAGCCAGGCGCCGAGTTGCGCATTGACCGACGTCACCGCGGTGGTGGCCCGAAACCAGGTTTCGGCGGTGACGTCCGCGGGCTGGGCACCCCCTGGAGTTGGTTTCATGTGCATGCATGTAAATGTAGCGGGTCGCACCCGGAACCGCAACCCGGGCCCTCGATACCACGCGATCGGATCGCCGATTCGCGTCGCGGTCGGCGAGAACAGTGCCATGGTGGAAGTCGTGAAACTTCCGGTACGGACCGATATCTGGTGACAGTCCGCATGCGCGGCGAGGTGCGCAGGGAACTGTCGGCGGGGGAGCGCTGGTTCTGGCTGATCGATCAGTTGTCGCCGGCGAACTGCGTGGTGCGGATCCGGGTGCGTGGTGCGATCGGGGCGTACCGGCTCGAGGAGGCCGCCGCGGCATTGGTCGCCGAGTTTCCGCTGTTGCGCGCGGTGGTGCGGGAGGGACCGCGATTCGAGCCGTCTGCCGATCCGCATCTGCCGGTGGTGCATCGCGTGGTGGACGGGACGCAGGAGTGGCGTGAGGTCTTCGACGAGCAGCTCAACGAACCGGTCGACCTGGCGACCGCGCCAGGCCGGATCATCGATCTCGCCTGGCGCCCGGCCACCTCCGCGGAATTCCACGATGTCATCGTGGTCTTCTCCCACGTGCTGATCGACGGCCGTTCGCTGGCATCGCTGGCATCGCGGCTGCTGGCCAACGCCGTCGGCGCTGCCCCAGGCGCGGGTGCGCGCCCGCCGATCCTGCCCGCCGATGCCATGATCCCGCCCCGCTACACCGGCGTCGTGCCCTGTCTGCGAGCCAATCTCGCCGGTCAGCTCGGCGCACTCGGACGGCGCGCGCTCGGCATTCCGGGGGAGCCGCCGCCGCTTCCGGTGCGCCGCACCCGCACCGTGCACCGCACGATCGACGGCGCCGAGCTCGTGGCACTGCGGGACCGATGCCGAACCGAGGACGTCACCGTCAATTCGGCCCTGGTCGCCGCGCTCGCCACCGCGATGGGTGAGCTGTTCCGTCCCGGCGGCACCGGCTTCGCGGGGATCGGCATCCCGGTGGACGTCCGGTCCAGGCTGCGCCCCGCCCCCGCCGCCGACGAGCCGGGCATGTTCACCGCCGTCGTACCGACTTTCGTCCCCTTCGGTCGACGACGGTCAGTCCACGACGCGGCGTGGGCGGTGAAAAGCCAACTGTCCCGGCATATTCACCGTGGAACCGACCTCTCCGCGCTCGCCGCCATCCGCTACGGATGCCCACGAACGCTCGAATCCGGCAAGCGCGCCATCGAACTCGTCGACCGCCGCGCGCCATGGAACATCACGCTCAGCAACCTCGGTCGGCTCGCCACCCCGGAAACCCCCGAGCCCCTGCGGATCACCGCACTCACCGTCGCGGGCACCAACTCCTGCGCCAGTGCCATGACTGTCGCGGTCGCCACCCATGGCGATACCCTGTCGATCACCTTCTGCTACGTCGACACCCTGGTGCCCCACTCCGCCATCGAACTACTCGCCGACCGCACCGTGGCATCGGTCCTGCGCTGGTGACCGGCGCGGGTTCATACCGAGACAACGTTGAGCAGCGCTCAGAGTCCCTTTGAAGTCATCGGGATCGCGGGTATACAGCGGAAGCGCGTGTTGTATCGCGGTGGCCGCGATCTGGAGATCCGCCACTCGTTCATGAGGCTTGCGTCCGATGCGCTCGACGAGCAACGTCAGCGATCCGTAAACCAGAGCGCTCTCGGCGTCGAATGCCAGTGGATCGAATGATCTCGTGACCCATTGGAATGGGAGCTGCCGTTGGACTGGCGCACCGGGTCCCTGGTCGCGTGGATCTCGGCGGCGAGTTCCGCCAGGCTGACGGCGCTGATCGCGGCATCGGCATCGCTGGGCAACTCGGTGTGGATTTCGGCGTAGTCGATCAGGACCGATGTGTCGAGCAGGATGTGGAGCGGCTCCGCGCGCTCATTCACGGCCGGGGATCTCCGGATCCATCAAAGCATCGAGATCGGCGCGCCACTGCGCGTAGTCGACGTGCGGGAGGGCGGCGCTGGTTCGAGCCAGCTCGCTGACCGGGACGAAGGTCCGTCGCACGAGTGGCTCGAGCTTTGCGACCGGGTTGCCGTTGCGGGTGATGATGAAGCTCTCGCCCGCCTCGACAGCGGCGAGTACCTTGCCGCTGTCGTTACGAAGATCGCGTTGCTGGATCCGCTTCATGCAACAATTCTATAAAGATGCTAGGGGGTGTACTGATTGTTACGGAACGCCTCGGGGATGCGCTGTGCCTACCGGCCGAGTCGTTCGCGCAGCAGGGCGCGCAGGGCGGTGCGGTCGGGCTTGCTGGTGCGACCGCTGACCGGGATGCGGTCGATGAGCACGATGTCGTCCGGCACGGCCGTCGTGTCGATGAGCTGTGGCAATCGAGTGCGCAGGCGGTCGACGACTCCGTTGTCGCCGGGTTCGGGGACAACCGCGAGGACGATCCGCTCGTCGCCGATCTCGTCGGGCAAGCCGACCATGACCGCCTCGCGTACCCCGTCCTCGGCGTTGATCGCCGGTTCGTAGAGTCCGGGATAGATGTTGGTCTTGCCGCGGATCATCATGTCCTTCTTGCGGCCGGTCAGCACGAGCCGGCCGTCGTCCCAGCGCGCGAGGTCGCCGGTGTCGACCTCGGCCAGCGGTTCGGCGCCCAGATAGCCGCGGCACAGGTTCGGGCCGGACAGCATCAGCTCACCGTCGTCGGCGATGCGCGCCAGCACCCCTGGCACCGGTGCGCCGAGCAGATCGCCGGAATGCGCGAGCTTGGCCGTGTCGTTGGTGACCGCGACGGGCAGAATCTCGGTCATTCCGTAGATGGCGAGGAATTCGGTGTACGGCAAGGACTTCCGGGCGCGCCGCAGCAATGCCGTGGTGACGGGTGCGCCGCCGAGCGCGACCTGCCGCAGGTAGGGTGGCATACCGACCCGTCCCGACTCGAGCGCGTCGAGGGCGACGGCGAGGTCGGCGGGGGTGTAGAACGCGTGCGTCGCGGTGCGCATCCCCGCGGTGAACCCGACCGGGTCGATATGGGTGCCGAAACGTGGATATCGCGGCATGGCCCAGCGAGCTCCCGCCATCAGCGCGGGTAGACCCATCATCAGCTGTTCGGTGTGCAGGAACGCGCCGGGGGCGAGGGTGGTGCGTCCGGCCATCGCGCTCAGGCCGGCGCCGAGTGACGCGCGGCTGTGCACAACGGCTTTCGGCTCCGCGGTGGTGCCGGAGGTGAAGACGATGAGCGCGGGTGCGTCGGGGTCGGCCGCGGGACGGCTGTACCCCTGACCGGTTCTGCTCGCCGTGCCATCGGTGAAGCGGCGCAGCGGAATCGAGTGGAGGGGGGTGCCGGGCAACCACGGCCCGCTGTGGATGTGCCGCACCGCGAGCGACCCGAATCGCGGCAGGCTCAAGCCACGCCGCCGCCCGAACGCGGCCAGCGGTCCACTCACCGCGTACAGCAGCGATTCCGTCGCAGCCCATCTCGGTTCGACCAGCTCGACCCGGCGGGCGAACAGTTCGGGCCCGATCCCCGGGTCGACGAACACGATGGCCCCACCCGCCGCGAGCACGCCGAAGATCAGGCTCACCGACGCCACACTCGGCCGGATCGAGAACAGCATCCGGTCGCCGGGCCGGAACCCGGCCGCATCGAGACCGGCGGCCACCCGATCGACCGTGTCCGACAGTTCCCGATAGGTGAGTGCGCGGTGGCCGACCGTGCCGAGTGCCGAGGCGTCCGGGATACGGTCGGCCTGAACGGCCAGGTGCTCGATGAAGTCGATGCTCATCGGATGTCGACGACCTCGGGCCGGTACCGGTGATCGGCGTACCAGGCCAGTGTCTTGCGGATACCCCAGGCTCGCACTCGCCGATTCGACCCGAAAACCCGGACATCCCTGCGTAATCCGTAGTCGGTGGTGATGGTGCGCACCTCGTTCACCAGTGCCCGGTCCTCGTGCAGGTCCTCGATCGCGGTGCGGGGGAAGCCGCCTGCGGCCAGGTACAGCTCGGCGGTGATCGCCATATTGCACCCCGGTGTCATCACATAGGGGCCCAGATACTTCGGATCGCGATTGCCCGGACGCACCTTCCCGAAGGTCGACGCGAGTTCCAGCGCCACCCGGATGATCGTGCGGTCCCGCCAGGAAACGTCCTCGTCGGTGCGGGGAATGAGCTGGCCGCTCACCAGCCGCAATCCCGAACCGAAGGCGACCTTGATCCGCTCGGTCCAGTCGGGCGCGGGCAGGCAGTCGGCGTCGGTGCGGGCCAGCAGTGTCGCGCCGTTGGCGATCGCGTACCGCATTCCGGTATCGGCGGCGGCACCGGTGCCCTTCTGTTGCTCGGTGATCACCTCGATCGGCGGGACCGGGTGCGCGGCCGCGTAGGCCGCGACCACCGCCGCGGTGCCGTCGGTGGAGTTGTTGTCCACCACGACCACGCGAAAGTCGGTATCGCGCTGCGCGCAGACGGCGGCCAAGGTCGCCTCGATACCGCGTTCCTCGTCGAACGCGGGGATCACGACCCACAACGTGCTCATCGGCCCGCCAGCAGCCGGTCGAGACCACCGGTTTCGGTGACCCAGGTGTAGAAGCGGTCGAGGCCGTCGTCGAACGACACCGTCGGCCGGTAGCCGAGTTCGCGTTCGGCGCGGGAGATGTCGTAGGTCGCCGACCGGGTGACCAGCGCGACCGCGTACCGCGACAGCGGCGGCGTCCACCGCTGCGCGACCGCGGGGATGCGCCACACGGTCTCGATCGCCGCCAGCGCGCCACCGAGTATCGGGGCGGGCACGGTGACACTCGGCGGGGGCAGCTCGAACCGCCGCGCGACCGCGGTCAGGGTCGGCCACACCGCGATCGGCTCGGCGTCGGCGACGAAATACGCACGGCCACCGATGGTCTCGGCGTCGAGCGCCAGCGCCACCGACTGAACGAGGTGGTCGATGTAGCACAGTGAGGCCCGTACGTCCTTGCCGCCGGACAGATCCGGCAGCCGACCTGCCCGCAACTTGGCCAGCAGCTGCACCACGGGTCCGCTCCGGTCGCCGGGGCCCCACACCGCGCGTGGCCGCAGCGAGCAGGTGGTGAACTCCGGGGAATCGGCGGCGAGCACCAGTTGCTCGGCCACCGCCTTGGTCTCGCAATAGCTGTTGAGGAACCGCGACGGGTACGGCTGCGACTCGTCGATCCCGAGCTGATCGCTGCCGTCGGGCGCCGTCAGGGCACTCGGGCTGCCGACGAACACGAACCGCTTCACCCCGGCCGCCGCGGCCTCCTGCATCAGCCGGTCGGTTCCGGCGACATTCGTCGCGAAGAACTCCGCCGGCCGCCCGAACTCGCCGAGCCGCGCCGCCGCGTGCACCACGGCCGACGTCCCGGCCACCGCGGCGGCCAGCGCCCCTGCGTCGGCGAGATCGGCCACCGCGATCTCGGCATCCGCCGGCGCGGTGGCCGCGTCGCGGACCATCGCCCTGACCGGCACGCCACGAGCGCGCAGGCCGCGGACGACAGCTCCGCCGACGAACCCGCTCGCGCCTGTCACCAGCACCGTCATGGGTGTCAGCCTACGAGCGTGGTGACGCGGAACCGTCATGATCGCCGAGGGTCTTCCACCAGGTGGCGCCGAACAGCATGGTCATCACGGCGGCCCGGCCGGGCGCGATGCCACGTTCGGCGGCCACCCGCCGTGCGGCCGGGATCTGGGCCGCGTGCACCCCGACACTGAGCACCACATCGATCCAGAACGCCACCTTCAGCAGCCGCGACCGGAACGGGCGCAACACGCCGAGCAGCAGAAACGCCCAGCCGAATACGGGGATCGACCGAAGCGCGAGGACCGTGGTCCGGCTCGGCGCGCCCTGCGGTTCGGCGCGATGGCGCGCCTGCCCGTGCCGCGGGGGATCCAGGGTCCAGACCCGTCCGTCGTCGTCCGCGCCTGGGATCGCGTGCATGGCCATCACCGCACCTCCGGTCCGCGATAGGTGACCGCCGCGGCGGTCGGCCCGCCGTCGGCGGCGACGAACAGCAACGGGCGGTCGATCAACCCGGCCGCGCGCGCGGCCACGTAGGCGGCGGTCAGGGCGGAGGTGTGCGCGTCACCGGCGAAGTCGTCGGTGACCACGGTGCCGACGCCGAGTTCGGCGGCCAGCAGCTCGGCGAACTCCGGCGTCGGCTTGCCGCACACCAGCACCACCTGCTCGACGTCTAGTCCGTCGGCAGCCAGTGCCTCGCGCGCCGCGGCGGCCGCGTGCTCGACGAGTTCGCTCGTCCTGGTGTCGAGCTCGATGGTGAGCGCCGAGCGCCCGGTGGCGCCCATCGCCGACAGTGTCACATAGCCCTGCGGATCGGGCGGCGTGTCACCGGCGCTGACATGCACACCGCCGAAACCGGCTGCGGCGGCACGGTTCTCCAGCACCAGCGCCGCACCGACGGGTTCGAAGGCGAACTCGGCGTCGGCCCGGCCGGACGGATGCGCGTCACCGGAGACCACGACCACATTCCCGGCGGGCAGGTCGGCCAGCAGCGAGGAGGCGACTCCCACCGCGTTCACCAGCCCGCACGCGCCGTTCATCAGGTCGAACGACAGACACGGCACATCGCCGGGCCGGTACTCCAGGCCGATCCCGGCGGCCTGCTGGATGAGTGCCGCCACGGCAGGTTCGACCAGGTTGGCGTCGCGATACACACCGACGTTGATGAGCGCGTCGACTCGTTCCGGCGCGCAACCGGCGTCGCTGAGCGCGGCCAGCGCCGCCGCGGCGGCCTGGCTCACCGAGCTGACCCCGCCGGTCTGTGTCGCGGCCGCAGAAATGATGATTCCCATACTGTCCTATACCCGCAGATCGCCGATTGTCACCGAGAGGAATCCGGCTACCACCCCGGAGGCGGCAGGCACGAGCAGCACCTTCGACCCCGGTGCGATCCGGCCCCGCCGCAGCGCGTCGTGCAGCACCACGAAATGCGAGGTCGACGCCGTATTGCCATATCTGTCCAGTACGGCGAGTCGCGGTGGCATCGCCGAATCGAACTCGCGTTCGGCGATCTTGTCGATCAGTTCCACCGCGGGACCGCTGAATTGATGATGGATCAGGTAGTCGTAGCCCTCGGCGGCGAAATCGGTGCCGCGGGCGGCGAGGAATTCACGCTGCCGCGACGTCCACAGCAGGTATCTGGACTCGTTGTGCATCGCGCGATTGTCGGTGTAGAGCGCCACACCGGGGCTCTGATCGCTCGGCATACCGAGGCACAGCTTCGCGAACGCGGCGCTGGTATTGAGCTCCACGTAGTCGAGTCCTGGCCCGTCGGTGCCGTCGAGAATCACGGCCGCGCCCGCGTCGCCGACGGTGAGCGAGGCGAACTGCGGATCATAGCGCTGCGATATCTCCCGCACCGCGGTGTCGGAGATCGGGGTGATGCACTCACCGGAGACCACCATGCCGCGCCGGACCGCGCCGGAGCGAATCATCCTGTCCAGCAACAGGACTCCGGTGAGCATCCCCGCGCACGCGTTGGACACGTCGAAGTGGATCGCTCTGGTGGCGCCGAGCGTGTTGCGCAACATCAGCGCGAACGACGGCTCGAAACAGAAATCGTCACCGCGGGTGCGGGTGATCGAGCAGGAGATGATCACATCGAGCTCGGCCGCGGTGTAGCGGGAATTGGCCAGCGCGCCGCGGGCCGCGGCCAGCGCGATGCTGAACGAGTCCTCCGAGGCGCCATCGGCATCGACGCCGCGGACGCGCCGTGCCGCCACCCCGCTCACTTTCTCCAGGTCGAGCGGTGCGTCGACGGCCAGCCGGCTCATCAATTCCGCTGTGGTCACTTCGCGGGCGGGCAGGTACGCGCCGACCGCTTCGATTGTGGATCTCACCATGTGCCAGTTCACTTCCGGATATCGCGCGTGATGCGGAGTCCTCCATCAGCGCATCTCGCCGATCCTAGTCACAGACCTTCACTATTCGGTCACACTCGACTAGATTGTGCCGGGGTGTGGAGCGCTGCCCGACGCCATGAACTCACCCTACTCGCCGCAGGTCAGCCCTGGTTGCCCGCAGTTCTGCTGTTGGGGCGCGTCGCCCGGCCGATCCGCAAGATCCCCACGCTCGGCTGGTTCGTCGCCGATCCGCTGGTCGCGCGCCAGATCTACAACGACAGCACCCACTTCAGCATCGTCTCCGAGGGCGCGGCCGGGCACTGGTGGGCCCAGGTCATCGGGGAGTGGGTCGAGGACCTGTTCGAAGGGCCGGGGCACACCGAATTGCGGACCAAGGTGCGCGACCTGTTCACCCTCGCGCACACCGACGCGCTCGTCGAGCGCGTGATCGGTCCTGACTTGCGAGTTCTTCAGGAACGGCTGGCTCGGGGCGAGACCGTCGACATCGCCACCCGCGCACAGATCCTGGTCGGCCGCAGCGTGTCGGACCTGGTCGGGATGCGGCCCGAGGACATCGCCGCCGCCATCGGTGGCGCCGCGACCGACGACACCGACGACCTGTTCCTGCGGCTGTTCCACCATGTGGAGGAGCTGGTCAACCTGGGTTTCGGCACCATGGCCTCGACCACCCTCGACCCGGTCGCGGTGACGCGGGCGCGGGAGCTGGCCACCCAGCTGGCTGTCGATGTCCCTACCGCCTATGCCCGCGCCGATCCCGACACCACACTGGGCCGTTGCCGGGAACTCGGTCTCCCGGTGGAGCACGCGGCCGGGCTGGCGATCCTGATGGCCGTGGCAGGCACCGACACCCTGGCCAGTGCCATGACCAGGATGGTCGCGATCATGCACGACACCGGCCAGCATCGTGCCCTGCTCGCCGCGCCCGACCGGCTGCCCGACGCGGTCCGCGAGACCCTGCGCGTCACCAGCCCCGCCTACCTGGTCGGTCGTTCGGTCACCGCCGACGTCACCGTCGCGGGCCGGGCCCTGCGCGCGGGCGAGCACGTCAAGATCCTCACCTGGACCATCAACAACGCCGCGGGCGAGTTCGACATCGCCCGCGACTACAACCCCGAAACCCGCCAGCTGTGGTTCGGCGGCGGCCGCCACCTGTGCCTCGGCGCCCAGCTCGTGCACTCCGAACTCACCGCCCTGCTCCACTCCCTCACCGCCGCGGGCAAACCCTGGGACATCGTCGAGCGCCGCTACCGCCGCAATGTCTTCATCCCCACCTACGAAACACTCCGCATCCGGCTCACGGATTGAGCACGAGTCGCAGGCATGAGTTCTGCGCGGATGTGTCTGGGGAGTCGCGCGGTCGTCACCGGTGTCTTTCCGACTCGCTCGTTCCCTTGCTCGGCCGGCCAGTACGTAGCCGACCGGGAGTGACAACAACCGTGCCCGCGATCTCGTCCGGCGTCGGTGGCGACGACTCGTAGCTGGTGGCGAACGCTTCGTAGTCGCTATCGGTGCATTCGGCCATGGTCCTGCCTCCTTCCAAGGGCCGCTGTGAGAAGTATTCTGCTGAGCGACACGGCTCGGTGGGATCGCATTGTCGTCGCGGGTGGGTGACATCGAGGCGGTAATGTGCGAAAATCGCACTATGTCCGACGACAGTGTCTGGGTCGAGATCGGCGACCGTGTGCGTGAGAGCCGCATCGCTGCGGGTCTGTCCCAAGAACAGCTGGCCCGCAGAGCTTCGTCCGAGCGGAGCAAGATCGCGAAGATCGAAGCGGGAACCCGGCAGATCAATGCTGTCGAGCTGACCAAGCTGGCCACGGCCCTCGACATGCCACTCGGGCATTTCCTCTACCCGCGCCCGACGGTTGTCTCGCGCCGGTCGCCGTTGGACGAGGACACAACCACCGTCGCGGCTCGGGAGTCCTATCGGATGGAAGCCACGCTGGCGGGATGGCTGCGGGATGTAGCTGACGTCCGCGATGTCGGCGAGCTGCGAATTGCGGAGCGTCTGCAGTACGGCGAGCAGGTCGGTACTGCCGAAGACGCGCGGGCGGCTGCGCAATGGGTCCGGCAGCGTCTGGGATACGGTGCGGAACCGATTCCCACGATGATGGCAGCGTGTCAAGCAGCGGGGCAGCTGGTTCTGGTCGTCGATGTGCCGGGTGACGGCGCCTCCGTAATCGACGGCGATGTCGCGGTAGCGGTCGTGAGCAGGGTAGGAGACCCCGGTCGACGGCGGGCCACCGCGGCGCATGAGCTCGGCCATATGGTGCTCGGTGACGAGTACTCGAGCGATCTCGGCGGCGGCGTTGCTGCCGCCAAGTCGGATCGGGAAGCCGTCATCGATGCCTTCGCCGCGGAGTTCCTGCTGCCCGCAGATGCCCTGCGAACGGTGGTCGGTGACAACGACCTCCGCGCCGGACTGGTCACGGGCTCCGCGAGATACCGCACGTCGTGGACGCTGACATTGCGACAAGCGCTGGCCGGTGGCCTCATCGAGAAGAGGGACCTCAGCCGCTGGCGAGGTGCACCGAAACCCACTCGCGCCGAGTTGATGCAAGCAGTCGGATGGGCGCCGCAGCCCGACCTCGAGAACGTTCGTGTGCCACCGGACTACGCTGATGCTGTGCTCGCTGCTTGGCGGGAGCGGAAAGTGACCGCGCGCCGAGCTATCGAACTACTGCACGGGCAGCTTGCCATTGATGACCTCGCTGTCATCGATGAGGAGGATGTCGTCGACCCATGACTTCCGAGCTGAGGTTGGTGTTCGATGCAATGTGCCTGAATCATTTCTCGCGGATCGACCGACTGGATGTTCTCGGTCATCAACTGGTCGACTGCTCGTGTACTACAACCGAATTCGTGCGAGCGGAATTGCGCGAAGGCCTCGCGCACCACCCGGAGATCGCCGCGGCGCTCGAAGCCGACTGGGTGGAAGTCGACCAACTGGATACGGTCGAAGCTTTGATGACATTCGAACGCTGGGCCAGTCGCATCGGGTCGGGCACGCGTGATATCGGTGAGGCGAGCGTGTTCGCCGCAGCCCAGCTGAACAGCGCGATCGCGATCACCGACGACGGCGCGGCGACGAAGGTCGCACGGAAACACGGTCTCGAGGTTCACGGCACACTTTGGCTCCTCGCGAGGTCGTGTCGTTTGGGGAAGATGGGTACTGGCGAGGTCTCTACCCTCATCGAGATGCTCGC
The DNA here is from genome assembly GCF_042650365.1 of Nocardia rhizosphaerae. Taxonomy (NCBI): domain Bacteria; kingdom Bacillati; phylum Actinomycetota; class Actinomycetes; order Mycobacteriales; family Nocardiaceae; genus Nocardia; species Nocardia rhizosphaerae. The sequence goes on along the minus strand of NZ_JBHSBA010000005.1, from coordinate 200,021 downwards.
GGACTCCGGCATGCGGCTGCCCTGCACTGGACCCGAATTCGCCGGGTGGGCGCGCAAGCACAAACTGCTCTGATCGTTCGGCACATACCGGGATTCACGTGTTCACAGTGCCCTCGGCGACGGTGGCGATGCGGGTGCAGGTGGCTTCGAGCAAGGCGTGGTCGTGGGTGATCAGGACGACGCCGAAGGTGTCGGGGGCGCGGGTGGTGATGAGGTGGGTGATGGTGGCGGTGGTGGCGGCGTCGAGCATGGCGGTGGGTTCGTCGAGGATGAGGTAGCGGGGGGATTGGGTGAGGGCGCGGGCTACGCAGGCGCGTTGGAGCTGGCCGTCGCTCAGGGCGTGTGGGCGGCGGTCGAGGAGGTCGGGGGTGAGGCCGACGGCCGCGGTGAGGGCGGCGAGGTCGGGGGGTGGCAGGCGGCGGATCTTCGCCGGTTCGGTGATGATCTCGGCGAGGGTGAAGTGGGGATTGGTTGCGGCGCGGGGGTTCTGGAAGACCATGGCGATGTCGCCACGAGCCGCGCGCGGTGACCGGCCGTCGACGGTGACGTGTCCCGAACTCGGCGTGAGCAGACCGGCGAGGGTGCGGGCCAGCGTGGTCTTCCCCGAGCCGGAATCGCCGGTGACGCCGACGATCTCGCCGGGGGCGATCCGCAGGCCGATGTCGCGGAGCACGGGGGTGTCGGGGTGGTACCCGGTGGTGACGGCGTCGGCGATGAGCATGGGATCAGGACCTCGCTCGGCGGATCAGGCGCGGGCCCTCGCGGCGCAGCACGGTGGGACCGCCCGCGTACGGGCAGTCGTCGGACAGGTCGGTCAGTGCCAGCGGCGGATGCGGCAGCGGGCGCAGGCCACGTTCGGGCAGGGCGGCGAGCAGATCGCCGGTGTAGTCGTGCCACGGGTCGGCGAGCACCTGCGGGGCCGGGCCGACCTCCATCAGCCGCGAGGCGTACATGATCGCCACCGTGTCGGCGATCCCGGCGCGCAGCAGATGACCCAGGTCGTGGGTGATGAGCAGGACGGCCGCGCCGCGATCGGCGCAGGCGCGCAGCAGCAGACCGATCTGGTCGGTGCGATCCCGGTCGAGTCCCGAGGTCGGCTCGTCGGCGACGATCACCGCCGGGTCACCGGCCAGCGCCGCCGCCACGGCCGCCCGCTGCGCCATCCCGCCGGACAGCTCGTGCGGATACAGCTCCAGCGCCGACGCGGGCAGTCCGGCCAGCGCAAGCAGGTCGGCGGGAGTGTGGTCGGTGCCCAGCGTCGCGATCGTCTCGGTCAGCTGTGAACCGATCGTGCGGACAGGGGTGAAATGTGTACCGGGCGACTGCGGGATCAGGGCGATTGTGCGCCCACGGAATCGGTGGGCGGCCGCGTCGGTTCGCGGTGCGCGGCTGTGCGCGGCCGCGGCCGGGGATGTCGCGTGGCCGGGATCGGCGGTGACCGCGTTACGGGTGGGCGGACCGGCATGCCCGTCGCGGCGGCCGACCCAGCCGCGCCACCCGAAAGTCCCACGGCGTCGGGGTATTCGGCCCGAGCCGAGTGGCTGGTCCAGCACATCGAAAGCCAGCTCGCCCACATCGACGCGCACCGAACCGGTCACCACGGCCGACGGCGGCAGCACCCCGAGCACCGCGCCTGCCACCACCGACTTCCCGCACCCGGATTCGCCGACCAGCGCGCTCACCGTGCCCTCGGGCACGGTGAGCGACACGTCGGTCACCGCGTGCACGACAGCGTCGCCGCGCACCGGGATGCGCACGGTCAGCCCCTCGATCGTCAGACTCATCGCGGCATCCTCGACGGTTTCGGTGGTAGTAGCAGGGTGCGCAGCGACGATCCGGCGACGGCGACCGCCACCGTGGTGAGTACCAGGAGCCCGGCGGGGAAGACCAGGGTCCACCAGCCGCCGAGCAGCAGCGATGAACGGGCCTCCTCTAGCAGCGTGCCCAGGCTCGGTTCGTGCGGCGGCAGCCCGAAACCGAGGAACGACAGGGTGGATTCGTGCCAGATGGCGTGGGGCAGCAACAGCACCACCGCGATCAGGGCTTGCGGAGCCACCGCGGGCAGTAGGTGCCGCAGCAGCAGATGCGCGCGGCTGGCTCCCGCCAGCACCGCCGCCGAGATGTATTCGCGTTCGCGCAGACTCAGGCTCTCCGCACGCACGATCCGCGCCACCTGCACCCAGTGGGTGAGCCCGATGGAGAGCACCACCGCCAGCGCGTTGCCGCGGAACAGCGCCACGATCACGATGCCGAGCAGCAGATGCGGTAGCGCGTTGGCGGTGTCGGCGAACCGCATGACGGCCCGGTCGACCCAGCCGCCCGCCAGCGCCGAAAGCGCGCCGATCAGCACACCGAGCACCGTCGAGACCGCCGCCGCGCACGCGGCGACCAGCAGTGAGGTGCGCAGCGCCGCCGCGATCCGGACGAACAGTGAGCGACCCGCGGAGTCGGTGCCGAACCACCACTGCCCCGACGGGGCCTGCCGCGCGGTCGCGAAATCGGTGAGCCGATCGTCGACACCGCTGTACCAGGGCACACCGATCGCGTAGAGCACGACCGCGGCCAGCACCGCCAGCGCGAGGATCAGCCGCCGCTCAGCCATCGGCCCGCACCCGTGGATCGAGCACGACGACGGCCACATCGGCGAGCAGCGAACCGAGCATGACCGCGCAGGTGGTTCCCACGGTGAGCACCGCGAGCAAGGGCATGTCCAGATCCTTCGCCGACTGGACGAACGCCCCGGCCACGCCCGGCCAGGAGAAGATCTCCTCCACCAGCACCGCGCCGACGACGACCTCGGGCAACCGCGCGCCGAGGATCGTCACGAACGGCGCGAGCGAGGTCGGCAGGATATGCCTGCGGGTGATGGTGGCGGTGTCGATGCCGCGGGTGGCCGCGCCGACGACGAAATCCTCCCCGCGCCGGTCCGACACCGACTCCCGCACGGCGAGCAACAGCCACGGCACCTGGGAGACGGCCAGCGCGGCGGCGGGCAGCACGAGATGCCGTGCCACCTGGCCGAATCCGGCGTCGGCGCCCGCGTCGGTCAACCCGGCGGGTGGCAGCCAGCCGAGCCCGACCGCGAAGACCGCGATCGCAGCCAGCGACACCACGAACGGCGGCAGCCCCTGCATCGCCACACAACTCGCGGTCACGATCCGGTCGACGACACCGCCGCGCCGCATCCCGGACCACACCCCGGCGATCAGCGCGACCGTGACGGCCACTCCCATGGCGGCGAGCACCAGCAGCATCGTCCACGGAATACGCTGGGCGAGTAGCTCACCCACCGGCTGCGCGAAACTGCGCGAGATCCCGAGATCGCCGGTGCCCAAAGCCGCGAGCCAGCGGCCGTAGAGCTGATACCAGGGCGCGTCGAGTCCGAGCTGCTCGGTGAGCAGGGTTCTGTCGGCGGCACTGGTGGACTCGTAGCGGGCCCCGAGATAGCCGACGAGCGGGTCGAACGGTGAGACCGCGGCCGCGGCGAACAGCGCCGCCGACACCACGACGAGCACCGGGACCAAGGTCGCCAGCCGCAGCCCGACCATCGCGCCGATACCGCGATCGCGGAACCGGCTGCGCGTCATCGGCGCGTCCAGGTCTGCAACGACCACCACGGACCCCAGGTCACCCCGTGGGTGTGCGGTTCGAGGATCGGGCCCGACATCGACCACCCGGATTCGGGCACCACGTAGGTGTGATCGAGATGGACAAGGAACACATGGCTCGGGTCCTGCGCGTACTCGGCCTGCACCGCGCGGTAGGCGCTCGCCCGTGCGGCCGGGTCGGTCGTGCGGCGGGCCTGGTCGAGCAGCGTGTCGATCTCCGCGTCGGTGTGCCTGCTCGCGTTGTCGTACGGGCTGCTCGCGGCCGGGTCGGCGGCGGGGGAGTGCAGAGTGCGGTAGGCCTGGGTGTCGGGATCGTAGGGTTCGCTGCCACCGCCGAGCAGGATGCCCGCCTTCTCGATGCGCGGCTCGATCCGATCCCAGGACAGCGCCTCCAAGTCCACCTCGACGCCGACTCGTTTGGCATCGGAGGCGAAGGCCATCGCGAGGTCACGTCGCAGGGTATCGGTGGAGTTGTACATCACCGTGAACCGTGCGCGCACCCCGTCTTTCGCGCGGACGCCGTCGGCGCCGAGCCGCCAGCCCGCGCTGTCGAGGATCCGCTCGGCCTCGGCCCGGTCGAAGGCGAAAGTGACTGCCGGATTGTGGGATTCGCCGTACACCTCGGGAATCGGGGTGTAGGCGGGACGGCCGTAGCCGCCGAGCACGTTGTCGATCATCGCCTGCCGGTCGACCGCGTGGTTGAGGGCGAGCCGCACCGCTGGGTCACCCGCCACCGGGTCGGCGGCCGGCATCGAGACACCGCGCCAATCGGCGGAGGTGTTGGCGCGCACCGACATCGCGGGCCGATCGGCGAAGGTCGCCGCGAGCAGCGGTGGCAGTGTGGTGCCGTCGAGTTCGCCCGCGGCCATGCGCTGAGCGCGGGTGTTGTCGTCGGGGACGTACAGCAGCGTCAGCCGTTTCACCGCGGGCGCGCCGCCCCAATAGTCCTCGTTCGCCACGAACACCGCACGCGTCGGGTCGAGCGTGTCGAGCCGGTAGGGCCCGGTGCCGATCGGCGCGGTGTTGAGCGGGGAGTCGGTGGCCGGGCCCGGCGTCGCGACCGACTCCGCCGGGACGATGCCGATGAGCAGCTTGGTCGGGAACGCCGCGTACGGGTGGCGCAGGGTGAACCGGACCGTCGCCGGGTCGACGGCCTCCACCTGCTCGATCATCGAGAACGACGAGCGTGCCTCCGAGGCCGACGCCGGATCCAGGATCGCCCGGTAGGTGGCCACTACATCGGCGGCGTCGAAGTCGGAGCCGTCACTGAAGCGCACACCCGAGCGCAGCGGCGCGGTCCACACCGAGGCGTCCGCGTTCGGTGTCGGCAGTTCGGTTGCCAGTGCGGGGGCGAAGCCCGGCATGCCGTCGCCGCCGGTCAGGCGCAGCAGGCCGTCGTAGATCTTGGCCTCACCGGCCGCGCCGTAGCCCGCGATCGGGTTGTATCCGCCCAGTTCGTAGGCGTCGGCGAGGACGAGCGCGTCGTCGGATCCGCCGCTCGGCGCCGAACACGCGGCGAGCGAGACGGCCAGCGCGCCCGCGGCTCCGAGGGCGAACAGCGGCCGAGTGCGGAGCCTCATTCATCAATCCCAACTCATGTCTATCTGAACAGGTGGACAGATGATAGACGAGTTGTAAGCTGAATGACGCCATGGGAGAGCCGCGCACGCTGGATGGATCGCCGGTCGAACTGGGCCGCCGCGCGATCGGCGATGTCCAGATCGCCGCATGGGCCCAGCGCTTCGCCCTGCTCGCGGATCCGAACCGCCTGGAGATCCTGCTGTGCCTGCACCGCAGTCCCGGCATCAGTGTCGGCGAACTCGCCGCCGCCGTCGGCCGCAGCGAGAACGCCATCTCCCAGGCGCTGCGCGTACTGCGCACCGAAGGCTGCGTCGTCTCCAGCCGCGAGGGTCGCACGGTGGCCAACCGCCTCGCCGACCCGGTCATCCACGACATCCTGCACACCATCGGCGCGGGACACGGCTGATCGGTTGTCGCGCGGCGGAATTCAGGATCCGCCTGCGCACGATCATCAGGACGGCCACCGCCCGGAGCAGGTTGCAGAGCCGCCGAGCATCGACAGCGTGCGCAGGCGAGCGGCGACCGCGCAGTGCCCGGACGATCAGATGCCCGAGCGGATCATCCCCTTGCAGCGCATGAGGAACTCGGCCAGGTAGCCGTCATGCGGGACGCCGGGGCGCAGCCAGGTGGTCGGGTTGTCGCCCAGGTACAGGTTGGTGATGCTCGGTTCGTTCAGCAGTTCGTCAACGAGCTCGGCGCGGGTGGTCATGGCGGTGAGGACCAGTGAATCACGCAGCGGCGCAACACCGTCCGACGGCTGCCACGGTCCGACCCAGGCGCAGGGGAAGGCCAGTTCGACCCCGAGTTGCGGTGCGGTCGCCGAGTCGAGGAGGTGCACGGCCGGGCGCAGCACCGCGCCGCCGGACGGCAGTTCGTCGACGATGCTCTCGCCGCCGAGCAGCGGCACCGCACTGCCCGCGACCTCGTGCAGATACTCGTCCAGCGCGGTCACCGCGGGCAACGGCTGCACGGTGAGCAGCGCGTCGGGGTGGTCGGCGGGCAGGCTGGGAATGCGGTCGAGCCGCTCGGCCAGCGCGGTGGCCAGCGGTTCCGGGTCGCCCTCGACCAGGATCCCGGTGGTGCAGGTGCAGGCGGTGCCGCCGAGATGGCTCACCGAATCGGCGATCACGTCGAGGTGCTCGCGCCAGTCCACCTCGGCGGTGATCAGGATCTTCGACCGGCCCGGACCCTGGGTCAGCACCCGCCTGCTCGCGCCGTACTTGTCGACGACGTCCTGTCCGCCGTAGACGATCGCGTAGTCGGCCTCGGCGATGATCACGTCGGCCGCCGCGTAGTCGGTGGGCAGCAGTACGACCGACTCGGCGGGGAACCCGGCCGTGCGCAGCGCGCTCACCAGCCGGACGGCGGTGAACGGCTCGCGCGCCGACGGACGGACCACCACCTTGTAGCCGAGCGCCAGCGCCTCGGGCCAGAGCCCGTGCACCGCGGGGGTGTTGCCCGCCGCGTGGACGGCGAACACCTCGCCCTTGCGCACCCAGACCGCGGCGCCGGTGCGGGTCGGCTCGTCCTGCCATTCGGGCACCGCGCCCCGCGGCATGGCCAGCGTCATCGTGTCGGCCTGGGACCGAAGGACTTCGGCGACCCAGTCGGCGGACTGACGCACCACCTGGCGCGGCACGCCGGATACGGTCGAGACGATCCGCACGTAGTCCTCGGGGTCGAGCCCGCCGATCGTGGCGGTGGTGAACAGCTCGGCGGCCTTGCTCATCAGGGCGAGGCGTTCGGCGACGGGGACGGTGGGCGCGGCCCGCATGGCGGTGAGCGCGCGCCGCACGAACAGCGCCGGAACCTGGCCGAGCGAGCCGACTTCGGTGCCGTCGAGCGCGGTGATCGGAATACGCTGCCTGGCGCGGTAGTCGCCAGCGGGGCCGAGCGCGTCGATCTCGATCATCAGTACACCCCCTCGATGACGGACTTCTCGGCGAAGGTCGTCACCGGACGCACATCGGCGACCGCGCAACCGAGCGCGCCCGGTGCCGGTTCGGCGCGCACGGCGGTGTCGCGTTCCAGATTGTTCGGCAGCAGTGCGTATTTGGTGAGGTGGTTCATCACGACCTGACCGCGCTCGCCGTAGGCGACGTCGTCGCCGGTGGCCGGATCGACCACCCGGAAGGCGATGAACGGGCTCGGGGTATCGAAGACCGCGAGCCCGTCGGCGCGTTCCTCGTCGCGCTCGCGGGACATGCCGAGAATGGTGGTGCTGCCGTACAGACCTTTGAGCGGGATGCCGGGAAAGACCTCCTGGCGCAGGATATCCCTGGTGTCGGCGTCCATGTGCGCGCCGCTCCAGCACAGGAACTTCACCTGCTTGCGCACCGCGTCGACCAGTTCGGGGCGCCGGGCCAGGCGCTCGAGCAGCGGCGGCGTCGCGATGAGGATGCCGACGGACTGGGTGGTCAGAATGGCGGCGGCCTGATCGATCAGGTGTTCGGCGTAGCGGTCGGCGCCCTCGGTGTCCCCGGAGCCGATCAGGTGCTTGATCCAGCGGGGATCCAGATCGACGGTGAACTTCACTCCGTCGTGCCTGCGGGCTCGCCGGGAAGCGAATTCGCCGAACATGTGTGGGCCGCTCGGCGCGATCGCCAGGGTGTTCATCGTGCCGAGCTCGGCGTAGTGGTGTTCGTCCCAGGACAGCGCGAACTCCATCCACGGTTCGAACATCACGAACCGCTTCGGTGCCCCCGTGGTTCCGCCGCTTTCGAAGATCCCCGCGATCTCCCGGTCCGCTCCGGTCAGCCCGCGCGGAATCAGGTCCTCCACCGCGACATCACGGAACTCGTCGATGACGTTGGGGAACAGGCGCAAATCCGCGAAGGTCCGCACATCGGCGCGCGGATCGAAATCCAGCAGCTCGGCCCGCCGTAGCCAGTACGGGCTTCCCGTCGCGGCATCGAAATGCCAGGTCATCAACGCCCGGACGTAGTCGTCGGGATCGACGTCGACAGCGTCCAGCTCGAGAATCTCGGAACACATCGGCACAGCCTCCTGGCGCGCGAACAGTGGGCGTTTTGCGAGGTTCATCGTCGCGCTTGCGTGGCCGCCCGGTCGGTGTCGATGGACACCTCGATCAGACGATAGGAAGGGCTATGTTCGGGTGGGGCTTCCCGGATCGGGGCCCGGATGGCCGCCGGGCATAATGTGGGGAGTCGAACCGGTGGGCGGGGGTAGGGATGAAGTATCAACGGCCGGATTCGGTGCTCTGGGCGTGGGCATTCGCGGGATTCTGGTTCGCGCTGTGTATCGCGGCGGCCATCCTCGGTGGCGCTGTGGTCGACTCAAAGACGGTTGTCCTGATCGCCGTCTTCGTCGGCGCCGCGCCCTTCGTCGCGGTGTTCAACTACGACCAGGCGCTGGAACAGCGGCACGATCGTCTGCATGGTGGCCGGATACCGATGCCGCCGATGCCTGTTCGTCCACCGACCCCGGTCGGCCCGCCACCCCCGCAACTACCACCACGCCTGCAAGGCCAGTGGAACCGACTCACCCAGGCCTGGAATGTCGTCACCGAACTCCAGCACAAGGGCTGGGTCGACGCCGACAGCACGCGCGGGCTGCCCGATTCGATGAATCGCCTGTATCAACTCGGCGTGGCCGACGGCATGACCGACCAGCTGGGTGGACGCCGCTCGGGTTCGGTCGAGCAGCAGATCGGCAGGCTCGCGGATCTGCTCGTCGCGCTCGCGGACGAGGCCGTCGAGCATCAGGCGACGCTCGGGGCCGGCGACTTCACCCCGGCGACGATCGCCGCGGCCGCGCAGCGCCTTTCCGCCGATCGCGCCGCGTACCGGGAACTCATGGAGCTCAGCGGAACCTGGCACGCGCCGCCGGGACGGGGCTGAGTCCCAGCCGCGGGCCGCGCGGAACCTAGCGGGGCAGCGCTGGGGCCGCCGGACGGGCGTGCGTGGTCTCCGGCGAGACCGTGATGACGTCGCAGGCGGCGAGTACCACCTCGGCGTGGTCGCCGAGGTGGCCGAGGTCGGGGGTGACCACGGCGGCGGCCTCGGTGGTGCCGACCACGTCGAGGAGCCTGCCGATCGGGTCGGTGGTGCGGTCGCTGAACACCACGGTCTTGGTGAAGCGGTAGCCGAGACGTTCGGCTAGGGAACGGATCTGCGTTTCGTCCCAGGATTGGGCGACACCTGAGATGTCGCGGCGCAGATACCCGATCGCCGGTGGCTTCATGGGGGTAGACGGTACCGGCGCCTGGTGTCCGTTGCCGGGTGCGCGAGTGAACGTGAGGCCGATTCGCAATCTGACTGATACATGTTTCTTATTTACCTCCGTGCGGAACCATATCGTGATCTACTGCTGCCGACGCGGGCGTGACCGCGCACCGACGCCGGAGTCGGGCGCCGTCCGCGGCCATGTGGGAGACAACGATGGTGGACAGCAGAATGCAGCGGGTGGCCGGATCTCTGGCCGCGTTCGCGGTGGCGGCGGGCTTCGCGGTGGCGGCCGTGCCCGGCACCGCCACCGCCGCGCCGGGGTCGGTCGTCTGGACAGACGGCAACAGCAAGTTCACCCGGACCGTCTCGAACACCACCCCGGTCGTCGGCGACACGATCACCGTGACCACGAAGTTCGAGCGGACCGGGATTCCGGTCGAATACATCTACAACATCAAGGATCTGCACCCGGCGTGCCTCACCCCGGTACCGGGGTCGGCGAAGATGGGCGGTGACGTGGTCACCCTTGACACCTCGTCCTCGGACTGGGTGCGCGCGGAGTTCGGCATCACCAAATACCCGGTGTACCCGAACATCCAGCCGAAATCGCAGACCTTCGAAGTGCAGTACAAGGTGGGCGTGAACTGCGCCCGCGACGTCCCGCTGCCGACCTCCATGCACTACGGCGGCTCGCTCGGCGACGGCATCTACCAGGGCAAGGGCCCGGCGATCACGGTGTCCAGCGATGCGGTGTCGAGCACGGTGCTCACCGATGTGACCGGCGCGCAGGTCGGCAAGGCGGTCACACTGGAAGCGAGCGTGAGCCCGCCCGGTGCCGGTGGCACGGTCCAGTTCAAGGCCGGCGACCAGGTTCTCGGCGACATCCCGGTCAACGCGAACGGCACGGCCACGATCGTCTGGACGCCCGGCGCGGCCGGGTCATACACCATCGGCGCGACCTTCTCCGGGCGCAGCGGCGTGGCGAGCTCGTCGACGACCAAGGTCGTCACCGTGGCCGACGTGCCGACCGATCCCGGCGACGGCGGCGGCGTCGATACCGGCAGCGGCACCGGTTCGCTCGGGTTCTGAGCCCGGATCCCGGCACGGAATCGGTTGCTACCAGGTCTCGTTGGAGATCAGCGCGGCGAGCAGCTGACGGATCGCGGCGACGCGCCGTTCCGTGCCGGGGAGCTGGTCGAGCGCGCACTCGGGATCGGCGGGCGGGCCGAGATGGGTGCAGCCGCGCGGGCAGTCCTCGATGGCGTCGGCGAGATCGGTGAACGAGGCGATCACGTCGTCGGGGGTGATGTGCGCGAGGCCGAACGAGCGCACACCGGGCGTGTCGATCACCCAGCCGCCGTCGGGCAGCGGCAGCGCCACCGACTGGGTGGAGGTGTGCTTGCCCTTGCCGACGCCGGACACCTCGCCGACCGCCCGATACGCGTCGGGCACAAGACGATTCACCATCGTCGACTTGCCGACCCCGGAGTGTCCGATCAGGGCGGTCAGCCGGTCGTCGGCGAGGTCGCGCACCGGCTCGATCGGATCGTCGATCCCGGCATAGATGATCCGCAGATCCAAACCGTCGAAGGCGGCCGCGAATTCGGACTCCGCCGCCAGATCCCGCTTGGTGAGCACCAGAATCGGTTCCAGCCCACCGGCGTACGCGGCGACCATCGCCCGCTCCACGAATCCGGTGCGCGGTGGCGGATCGGCCAGCGCGACCACGATGAACAACTGTTGGGCATTGGCGACGACGATCCGCTCGAACGGATCGGTGTCGTCGGCGGTGCGGCGCAGTACGGTGCCGCGCTCGGCGACCCGCACGATCCGGGCGAGGGTGTCGGGTTTGCCGGTCAGATCGCCGACGACGTCGACCTGATCGCCCACCACGATCGGGGTGCGGCCGAGTTCGCGCGCACGCATGGCGACGATGCGGCGCTCGGCGTCACCGTCGAGCACACACCCCCAGCGCCCGCGATCCACCGAGACCACCATCGCGGCCTCGGCGTCGGTGTGCTGGGGGCGGGTCTTGGTGCGTGGACGCGAGGCCTTGCCGGGACGGACCCGCACATCGGATTCGTCGTAGCTGGCTGCGGTGCGGCCGCGGCGGCTCAGTGCGCCGCTCCCTCACCCGATAACGCGGGCGCCAGCATCTGCTCCCACAAGGTGACGAAAGTCGGCAGCGTTTTGGCCGTGGTGCTGATGTCCTCGATCGCCACCCCGGGCACCCGCAGGCCGAGAATCGCGCCGGCGGTGGCCATCCGGTGATCGGCGTAGGAGTGCCACTGTCCGCCGTGCAGCGGGGCGGGCACGATCTCGAGGCCGTCGTCGGTCTCGGTGACCGCGCCGCCGAGCCGGTTGATCTCGGCGGACAGCGCGGCGAGCCGGTCGGTTTCGTGGCCGCGCAGATGCGCGATGCCGCGCAGCGAGGAGGGCGAGTCGGCCAGCGCGGCCAGCGCGGCGACGGTGGGGGTGAGCTCGCCGACGTCGTGCAGGTCGATATCGATGCCCGCCAGCCGATCCGGGCCGCGCACGGTGAGCACGCCGTCGAAGATCCGCGCCTCCGCGCCCATCCGCACCAGGATCTCGCGGATCACGTCACCGGGCTGGGTGGTGCCGCGCGGCCACATCGGGATGCTCACCTCACCGCCGGTGACCGCGGCCGCGGCGAGGAACGGGGTGGCATTGGACAGGTCGGGTTCGATCTCCCAGTCCACGGCGCGGATCGGGCCCGGCTCCACGGTCCAGGTCTGCGCGCTGCGTGAGTCGGCGGGAGTCTGCACGCGCACGTCGGCGCGGCGCAGCATCTCCACCGTCATCTCGATGTGCGGCATCGATGGCAGCTGCTTGCCGTCGTGGTGGACGGTGATGCCCTCCTCGAAGCGGGCGGCCGAGAGCAGCAGCCCGGAGACGAACTGCGAGGAGCCGGACGCGTCGATGGTGACGGCGCCACCGCGCAGACTGCCGGTGCCGTGCACGACGAACGGCAGCGCGTCACCGTCGACGTCGAGGCCGAGCTTGCGCAGCGCGTCGAGGATGGTGGTGAGCGGGCGGTGCTTGGCCTGCTCGTCGCCGAAGAAGGCGACGTCACCGGTCGCCAGCGCGGCGGCGGGCGGCAGGAAGCGCATGATGGTGCCCGCCAGGCCGCAGTCGACGGCCGCGCTGCGCAGCGGGGCGGGCGTGACGGTGAGGGTCTCGGCGTCACCGACGATCTCGGTACCGAGGCCCTGCAGTGCCGTGATCATCAGGTCGGTGTCGCGGCTGCGCAGCGCACCGGTGAGGGTGGACGGGCCATCGGCGAGCGCGGCGAGGATGAGCGCGCGATTGGTGATGGACTTCGATCCGGGCAGGGTGACGGTGGCGTGGACGGGGACCTCGATATGGGGCGCTGGCCAGAAACTCACTCGCCCATCTTCGCGCATGTGCGTCCGGGACACACGGGTGGTGCGGAATTCGGCGTGGTCGGTAGTTGTCGGACGGCGGTGCGACGATGACACTTATGTGCGGACGATATGCGACGACCACCAATCCGGGTCGCCTCGCGGCCGAGCTCGACGCCGTCGACGAGACCGATCTGGACGCGAGCGACCCCGCCGCCGCGGTCAGCTACAACGTGGCGCCGACCAGCCAGGTGCTGACCGTGGTGGAACGCCACGAGCACGGCGCGCCCGACGACGATCCGCGGCTGCGGGTGCGGCGCATGCGCTGGGGCCTGATCCCGGCCTGGACCAAGGCGGGCGAGCCGGGCGTGCCCACGAAGGGCAAGCCGCTGTTCAACGCGCGCGCCGACCGGGCGATCAGCGCGCCCTCGTTCCGCGACTCGGCCAAGCACAAGCGCTGCCTCGTCCCGATGGACGGCTGGTACGAATGGCTGGTCGAGCCGGCGCCGACGGCGAAGGGCAAGGCCGTCAAGCGGCCGTTCTACATGTCACACGCCGACGGATCACGGCTGTACATGGCCGGGCTGTGGTCGGTATGGCGCGACCGCGACGTTCCCGACGCCGCCCCGCTGCTGTCGTGCACGATCCTCACCACCGACGCCGTCGGCGACCTGGCCCGCATCCACGACCGCATGCCACTGCCCATGCCGCGCGAACACTGGGACGCCTGGCTCGACCCCGACCGCCCCGCCCCCGCCGACCTGCTCACCGGCGCGTCCCCCACCGAGGTGGCCGCCATCGTGGCCCGCCCGGTCTCCACCCTCGTCAACAATGTCGGCAACAACGGCCCCGAACTGCTGAGCGCCGACCCCGATACCGCGCCGGACGCCCTGTTCTGACCGCGCGCACGGAACGGCCGGGCGGGATCCGCGAGTGATCCGGCCCGGCCGTCGGCAGGCGATCAGAGCTTGCAGGGCACCGAATCGGTGGCGATGTTCAGGCCGCACTTGATGACTCCGGTGGCCAGGTCGATCAGCTCGGTGACGACGCCGCCGCCGAGCTTCTCCGCCTTCTCGGCCTTCTCGTCCCGCTCCGGCGCGGCCTGCGGGGAGTTCTTGGGCGCCGTGCCGTTGCCGTTGAGCGGGAAATCGCCTGGCTCGGTGGGATGGGTGGGGGCCACCGGGGGAATGGCGGTGGCCGGCGCGGCGAAGGTGACGGCGCCGAAGGCAAGGACAAGTGCACCGGACAGGGTGGCGATCGTCGAACGAGTGGACATCTCTCGCATCACATCCTCGGGTCGAATCGGTCGTACCGGGCGCGGAGTGCGTCGGGAGTGGATTCGGAACGAAGTCGCGATCGGATGGGCTCAGCTGGCGATCCGGGCGGTGACCGCGGTGGCGGCGCGCACCAGATCGGCAGGCGCGAGCTCGATCTCGAGGCCGCGTTTGCCCGCGCTGCACAACACCAGGTCCCAGTCCAGCGCCGAGGCGTCGAGCACCGTCGGCAGCTTCTTGCGCTGGCCGAGCGGGGACACCCCGCCGAGGACATAGCCGGTGGTTCGCTCGGCCTTGGTCTTGTCGGCCATGCTCGCCTTCGGCGCGCCGAGTGCCGCGGCGGCGGCCTTGAGTGACAGCTTGGCGGGCACCGGCAACACCGCGACAGCCAGCGCGCCGGTGGACAGCTCGATCACCAGGGTCTTGAAGATCTGCTCGGCCCGCACCCCCAGCTCGGCGCCGAGCGCGTCGACCGCCTCGTCACCGTAGGACTCCGCCCGCGGATCGTGATGGTAGCTGTGCACACGGTGCGCGATCCCCGCCGCGGTGAGGGCCTTGATCGCCGGAGTCGATGCCATGGGCGTCACAGTAGCCAGGCGGGCGCCCCCGACGGCAAACGATTTTCCGCATCGGCGGGAACACCGATCCGGGGGCTCATGTTGCACACGAATGACAAGCGCCCACCACGACCCGTGAAGGAGAGAGCGTGACACTGCTGCTCGAGGAGCGTCCCAGCTCGCCCGGGGGTGCGCGATTGCCCTTCGATTCCGTGCTGCCGGTAGATTCGGCTACTACGGCGATCGAAGGGATTGGTGTGACGAGCGACGATGACGTGGTGCCTGCCGGGGCATCCGGCTCAGGAGTCGACGAAACCGAGCTGGCGGCACGGTTCGAGCGCGATGCGCTCCCGATGCTCGACCAGCTCTACGGCGCCGCCCTGCGGATGACCAGGAACCCGGCCGATGCCGAGGATCTGGTTCAGGAGACGTATGTCAAGGCGTTCCAGGGGTTCAAGTCCTTCAAGGAGGGCACCAACCTGCGCGCCTGGCTGTACCGCATCCTGACCAACACCTACATCAACTCCTACCGCAAGAAGCAGCGCCAGCCCGCGCAGTACCCGACCGACGAGATCACCGACTGGCAGCTCGCCGCCACCGCCGAACACTCCTCGACCGGCCTGCGCTCGGCCGAGGTGGAGGCGCTGGACGCGCTGCCCGACGACGAGATCAAGGCCGCGCTGCAGCAGCTGCCGGAGGAATTCCGGATGGCGGTGTACTACGCCGACGTCGAGGGTTTCCCGTACAAGGAAATCGCCGACATCATGGGCACCCCGATCGGTACCGTGATGTCCCGGCTGCATCGCGGCCGCAAGCAACTGAAGGGTCTGCTCGCCGATGTGGCGCGCGACCGTGGATTCGACCGTGGGGAACGCCAGGAGGTAAGCAAGTGAGCGACCCCGATATGGAGATGGACTGCACGGCGGTTCTCGCCGACGTGTGGCTCATGCTCGACGGCGAATGCGATCAGGCCACCCGTGACCGGCTGCAGCAGCACATGGATCACTGCAGCCCGTGCATCGAGGCCTACGGTATCGAGGAGAAGATCAAGAGTCTGCTCAGCCGCAAGTGCGGTGGTGAGCACGCGCCGCAGGGCCTGCGGGAGCGGCTGAAGCTGGAGATCCACCGGTCGATCACGGTCACCAGGATCGAGCGCACCGAGGGCTGAGCGCACCGGCACCCGAGCGCACCGGCACAAAAAAGGGGCACCCGTTCGAACGGGTGCCCCTTTTTCAGCTTCTGAGCGCGGCTCAGGAGTTGGGCCGCTTGCCGTGGTTGGCCGCGTTGCCCTTGCGGCTGCGCTTCTTACGTCCACGCTTACCCATAGGTGGCTCCCTTCTTCGGTCTGATCGACGGTCATTGTCCCACGTGTGATTGGCTGTACTTCCGGCGGATACGGCCGGCGCCGCCGCGCGGTGGCCGATGACTACATGAACGGGGTGCCATGCCTGAAGAAGTGCGCGCGGAGATGGTCTCGACCGTGCTCGCTGTCGAGGTCGCGGTCGGTCAGCACGTGACGGTCGATCAGACCCTGGTGCTGCTCGAGTCGATGAAGATGGAAATCCCGGTGCTCACCGAGGTCGAGGGCGATATCACCTCGATCGATGTGGCCCCGGGACAGGTCCTCCAGGCTGGCGACCTGATCGCCACCATCGCCTAGCGCCGGAGCGGTAGATCCCCCGTGGCAACACTGAGTGAGCTTCTTGCCGAACACACCGATCTCCCCGGCACCGCCGTGGACCACCTGCAGCGGGTGGTGGGCGACTGGCAGTTGCTCGCCGACCTGTCCTTCTCGGATCTGCTGCTGTGGGTGGGCGCGGGCCCGGTCGCCGACGGCGCCGACGTGGTGTGCGTCGCCCAGATCCGCCCGACCACCGCACCGACCGTCCACCTCGACGACAAGGTGGACACCAGGGCATCGCGCGCGGACTTCTCCCAGGTGTTCGATGCCCTGCTGACCGGCCGCACGGTGCGCACCGACACCGAGGTCGAGGTGAGCGGGGTATATCACCCCAGTCCGGTACATGCCGTGCGCGAGGCCATCCCGGTGCGCTGCGGCGACGATGTGATCGCGGTGCTGAGCCGCGACTCCGATCTGGCCCGCTCCCGGGTCCGCAGCACGCTGGAGCAGGCGTATGTGTCCTGCGCCGACGACCTGTGCCAGATGATCGCCGACGGCAGTTTCCCCACCCCGGAGGATCGGGCGGCCACCCATTCCAGCCCGCGGGCCGGCGACGGTTTCATCCGGCTCGACACGCAGGGCATCGTGGTCTACGCCAGCCCGAACGCGCTCTCGGCGTACCACCGGATGGGGATGCAGGCCGATCTGGTCGGTCAGGATCTGGCGGTGACCACGCGCTCGCTGATCACCGATCCGTTCGACGCGCAGGAGGTCGTCGCCGATATCCAGGCCGCGCTGGCCGGGCGTACCGGTCGCCGGATGGAGGTGGAGGCACGCGGGGCGACCGTCCTGCTGCGCACGCTGGTGATGCGTCCAGGTGGCGAACTGGCCGGGCCCGCGGTGCTGGTGCGTGACGTCACCGAGGTGAAGCGCCGCGACCGCGCGCTGCTCAGCAAGGACGCGACGATCCGGGAGATCCACCACCGGGTGAAGAACAACCTGCAGACGGTGGCGGCGCTGCTGCGGCTGCAGGCGCGGCGCACCGAGAACCCGGAGGCGCAGGTGGCGCTGACCGAGTCGGTACGCCGGGTCACCTCGATCGCCTCGGTGCACGAGATGCTGTCGATGTCGGTGGACGAGGAAGTCGATCTCGACGAGGTCGTCGACCGGTTGCTGCCGATCATGGCCGACGTTGCCACGGTGCATACCGCGCGGATCAAGGTGCGCAGGGCTGGTTCGCTCGGAGTGTTCTCGGCCGAGCGCGCCACACCGCTGGTGATGGTGCTGACCGAGCTGGTGCAGAACGCGATCGAGCACGCCTTCGATCCGGGCGAGGACGGTACCGTGACGATTCGGTCGGAACGGTCGGCTCGCTGGCTCGACGTGATCATCAGCGACGACGGCCGTGGGTTGCCTGCCGGCTTCAGCCTGGAGGGGTCGGATCGGCTCGGGCTGCAGATCGTGCGCACCCTGGTGACCTCGGAACTCGGCGGTTCGATCGGCCTGCACCCCGGTGCCGACGTCGGTACCGACGCGGTGCTGCGGGTGCCGCTGGGGCGGCGTTCGGCGCGCTGACAACGACGTGAAAACCGCTGTGGGACAACAATAAACCCGGCACCGCAGGGTGCCGGGTTCTCACACGCGTTACCGGGCCGGGGCTGCTGGCCCGGCAACGCCTCCTCGTCGACTAGACGGAGGTGCGCGTACGGGTGCGCGCGTTGCGCCGCTTGAGCGCGCGCCGCTCGTCTTCGCTCATTCCACCCCACACGCCGGCATCCTGGCCCGACTTCAGGGCCCACGACAGGCAATCGGCAGTGACGGGGCAGCGGGCGCAGACCAGCTTGGCATCGGCAATCTGCGCGAGCGCAGGACCGCTGTTACCCACCGGGAAGAACAGCTCGGGGTCCTCGTCGCGACAGATGGCCTTGTGGCGCCAGTCCATTCCTCTGCTCCTTTGCATGGGCGCCACAAGGGCACCGCTGGTTAGTGGATCGTTCACTTGTGCGACTCGAATGTTTCCGCACGGTTGCTTGTGAATGCTTTCACGAACACCGTAGATGTCAATAGGTGTCCGGCGCACCGTGGGGAAGCTCACGCTCTAGAGGGCCCTCGCGGGGGACCTGCCCGGTCCTTTGTACTCGCGTCTCCCGATTTTCGCAGCGCAACCGGGAGATTTTTCCGCGTGTCCCGAGCTCAGGAGGGTTTCGGGGCCACCACGTCGAGGACGCCGGGCACCGATGTGAAAAGCACCATCTTGCGTTTTCCGAGGAAATCGCCATCGATTTGCAGGCCGATCTCACCATCGGCCTCGATCCGCACCGACGGTACATCGTCGACGCGGAATAGCTTGTCCGACTGTGGATTTCCATTCTCAGTCAGCAACTGGCGGGCGAGCAACAGGGTGCGCGTCACACTCATCGAACGGACCGCGAACACCCCGAGCCCCGTTTCGAACGTCGTCCCGGGATTCGTGCGAATCGGGCGGTCCTCGAGATAGGTCCACGGACTCGAATTCGTGACGAAGGCGTAATACACCGATTCCACCGGATCGTGTCCCGGCACCTCGACGGTGACGCGTGGTTCTTCGCGGCGGGCACGGAAGAACTGGCGCACGGTGGTGCGCAGATAGCGTGCCGGGGTCGCCTTGCGGCCTTTCGCGCGGGCGACATCGATCGACTCGCACACATCGGCGTCCAGCCCGACGCCCGCGCTGAAGGTGAACCACCGGTCGTCGGCGAGCCCGAGCCCGATCCGGCGATCGGCGTCGCGTGCGAGCAGATCGATGAGCTGATTGGTCGCGGTGACCGGGTCGGGGGAGATGCCGAGCGCGCGGGCGAACACATTGGCCGAGCCGCCGGGAATGATGCCGAGACGAGGCCGCCAGAGCTGATCGTCGGCGACCTGCGGCAGCGGCAGAAAACCGTTGATGGTCTCGTTGACCGTCCCGTCGCCACCGTGCACGACGATCAGGTCCATCTCCTGGGTCGATGCCCACTGCGCCAGTTCGGCCGCGTGACCGCGATGCTGGGTGTGCGCAACTGTCAGCTGCGTCCGGCTCTCCAGCGCGTGCGCGAGCAGATCCCGGGTGGCCGGGGTGGTCGAAGTGGCATTCGGATTGACGATGAGCAGCGTCCGCACGAGTCGAGCGTAATGGGAGATCGTGAACACCCCGGCACGGTGCGCCTCGGGCGAGGTGGTGCCGACGGCCGCGTCGTAGGCTTGGCAGTGTGGTGGAGCGCGACGTGACCGATGACAAGCAGGCAGGCGGCGGGCGCCCGGCGTCCGGGATTCCGACGGCGGTGCGCGTCGCCGGTGCGCTGGTGACGCTGGAGGGGCTGGCCGGCGTCGGCACCGCGATCGTGCTCGTGGTGCGTGCGCTGACCGGGCACGATCAGTCGGTGGCCAGCGGTGGCGGCACCGCGATCTGGTTCGGCGTGCTGTTCGGCGGTGTGCTCGCGGCAGGCATCGGGCTGCTGCTCGGCAAGCGTTGGGGCCGGGCCATCGCGGTCATCGCGCAGGTGCTGCTGTTGCCGGTGGCCTGGTCGCTGCTGACCGATTCGCACCAGCCGGTATTGGGAACACTGCTGGCGATCGTCGTCGTCACCGCGCTCGGTGCGTTGTTCGCGCCCGCGTCGAGCCGGTACATGGCGCAGGATTACGGCGAGATCCCCGACGATCGCGACTGAGCACTCGCCGCCAGCGCGGTGAGTTCGGCACCGGCGAGCCGATAGCCCATCCACTCGTCCTGCGGTGCGGCCCCTAGGGATTCGTAGAAGGCGATCGACGGGGTGTTCCAGGTGAGCACCGACCAGGACACCCTGCTGTACCCGTGCTCGACCGCCTCCGCGGCCAGCGCGGCCACCAGTGCCTTACCGAGCCCGGTTCCGCGCGTGCGCGGCCGCACGTACAGATCCTCCAGATAGATCCCGTGCACCCCGTCCCAGGTCGAATAGTTCAGGAACCAGATCGCACAACCGGCCACCTCGCCGTCGAGCTCGGCGACATGCGCGAACAGGGCGGGTGCCGTTGCGAACAGCGCAGCACCGAGCTGCTCGGTGGTGAGCGTGCACTCCTCCGGCGCCTTCTCGTAGTCGGCCAGCTCGTGCACCAACTCCACCAGCGCGGGCACATCCGCGGGCGTGGCACGGCGGATCCGGGCGCTCATCGCGTCGCTCCTTCGGCCGGTTCGGTGCGGGTGGTGAGGTTGTGGCCCCAGATGGTGTGGGCGCCGTGGTCGTAGCCGAGCTCGCTGAGCGCGCCGGTGGTCATGGCGAAGCGGCGGCCCTCGGCCACCGGCAGTTCGGCCCAGCGGGCGATGAGCACTCGGGAGAAATGGCCGTGGCCGACGAGCACCACGTCACGCTCGGCCAGCAGTGGCTCCACCCGGCCCAGCACCCGGTCGGCGCGAGCACCCACCTGCTCGGCGGTCTCGCCGCCGGGAGTGGGGGCGGTCCACACCGTCCAGCCGGGGACGGTCTCGCGGATCTGGGTGGTGGTGATGCCCTCGTAGTCGCCGTAGTCCCATTCGGCCAGGTCGGGATCGATCTCGGCGGGCCCGAGCCCGGCCAGCTCGGCGGTGTGGCGGGCACGCAGGCGCGGGCTGCTGACGACGAGCGGATCACGCAGGGCCAGCGCCTTCAGCAGGACCCCTGCCGAGCGGGCCTGCGCCTCGCCACGCGGGGTCAGCGGCAGGTCGGTGTGACTGGTGTGCCGTCGCTGCATGGACCAGGTGGTTTCGCCGTGGCGCAGCAGAACCACTCGGGCATCGGGTGTGGACATGGGTCCATCATGGCAGGCGCGCCCGCTCAGCCGAGGGCGTAGAGCCTACCGTCGCGGCGTTCCAGCACCGTATCGCCGAGGACCGCGGTGGAGACGGTGCCGCCGCTGTGGTCGGTGCGCTGGACCGGGATCGTGGCGACCGTCGCGCCGCTGCCGGTGTCCACCGCCACCAGGCCGTCGGCGACCGGGACGAGCAGTCTGCCCGCCATCAGGGCCGGGGTGCCGATGGCATCGGGCACGGTCCAGACCGGCTGGAAAGTGGCCGCGCTCAAGGCGATCAGGCTCTCGCCGGTGAAGACGTAGACGGCCGAGCCGAGCCGGGTGACGGTGGCGTGTTCGCCCCACGGCGCGGCGAGCTGATGCACGGCGATCTCGTTGCCGGTGCCGTCGTGCACGGCGATCCGCGGCCCCCTGCCCGGCTGGGTGGCGGTGGCGGTGGTCGGCGGGTAGTACACCGCGACCTTGTCGTCCGATACCGCGAGCACGCGCACCCCGGGCGACTCGGCTCCGGCCGCGGTGAGCACCCGCGAACCGTGCTCCTCGGGTTTGGTGGCCTCCTTCGGCGCCGGATCGAGCACCGTGAGCCGGGCGGACGGATCGTCCGGGCAGTGTTCCAGCACCGCGAGCCGCGACGAACTCGACGCGGCCGAGGCGAACGAACACCCGCTGCGTGGCTGGTAGTTCGGGTTGATCGGCGCGTCGACGTATCCGTACTCGAGCGTGCGCACCAGATCGGAGCGCCACATCTCCAACCGGTCGGTGCCCATGGCGAGCAGGTAGGTGCCGTCGCCGCTGACCCGGATGGCGTCGTCCATATAGCTGCTGCGCGCGGCCTCCCGCTCCCCGGTGGCGGCGTCGAGCATCGTCGTCTGACTGCATCCGCGCTGATCGCGATAGGTGGCGATCACGGTGCCGTACTGGGACTCCACCGCGCACAGCGGCATGTCCCTGCGATACCACCACAGCTGCTCTCCGCTCACCGGATCCCGGCCGCTGACGGTCCCGGCATCGCCGGTCACCACCACATTGCCGGAGATGAGCGCCCTCGAGCTCGCCGCGTCCGCGGCATGCCACAGCTCGTGCAGCGAGGCGGGCAGCTGGGTTGCCGCGGTGATCGTCGGTGCGGGCGAGCCCGCGGTGACAGAATCGGTCCCGGTGGCATCGGACCGCGCCCACACCACGACCGCCGCCACCACCAGGGTGACGGCGATCGCTGCTGCGGCAAGGATATCGGCGCGCGTGCGCCGCTCGGGTGCGAGCACGGCAGCAGTGTATTTCGAGTGCTGGCGCGCTCGAGTCGCGGCCCCCTGGTGTCCACGATCCTGGCTGCAACACCACGCTGAGCGCACACAATCACGCGTTTCGGTCGCAAACGAGACCATTGACGCGATTTGTGGTGCCACAGCGGGTGTCCACCGCCACGTCGGCGTGGCCGAGGGGAATCAGGCGTCGACGCTGACCGGGCTCGCCGGGCTGTCGGACGTGGCGGGCCTGCGCCTGCGGCGACGGCGGGCAGGCTTGGCCTCGCCGGCGTCGGCGTCGGCTGGTGAGTCGGTGGACTCGGTCGTGGTGGACTCGGCGCCGTCGGCGGGCTTGCGGCGGCGCCGCCTGCGGCGGGCGGGCTTGTCCGCGTCGGCACCGGCCTCACCCTCTTCCGGGGTGCCATCGGCCGGTGCTGCCGCGCCATCGGCGGTCGTCGGCTCGGCCGCCCTGCCACCCCTGGTGCGACGGCGGGTCCGGGTCGACTTGGGCCGCTCCGGCCGCTCCTCGACCACGTCGCCCTCCTCGCGGGCCGGCTTCGGCTTGCGGATGACGCCGGTGACGCCCTCCGGGATGCCGAGATCGGTGTAGAGGTGCGGTGATCGGGAGTAGGTCTCGGCCGGGTCGGGGATGCCGAGCCCGAGCGCCTTGTCGATGGACTCCCAGCGGTGCAGCTCGTCCCAGTCGATCAGGGTGATCGCGACGCCGGTGCGCCCGGCGCGGCCGGTGCGGCCGATCCGGTGCACGTAGGTCTTCTCGTCCTCGGGGCACTGGTAGTTGACGACGTGGGTGACGTCGTCGATATCGATACCGCGCGCGGCCACGTCGGTGGCGACGAGCACGTCGATGGTGCCCTTGCGGAACTTGGTCAGCGCCTTCTCACGCGCGATCTGGCCGAGGTCGCCGTGCACGGCGCCGACGGCGAATCCGCGCTCGGCCAGGTCGTCGGCCACCTTCTGCGCGGTGCGCTTGGTGCGGGTGAAGATCATGGTGGCGCCACGGCTTTCCGCCTGCAGCACCCGCGCGACCAGTTCGCTCTTGTCCAGCGCGTGCGCGCGGTAGACGAACTGCTCGGTGCGGTCGTGCACCGCAGAATCGCTCGCTTCCTCGGCGCGGATGTGGGTCGGCCGGGTGAGGAAGGTGCGGGCCAGGGTGATGATCGGGCCCGGCATGGTGGCCGAGAACAGCATCGTCTGGCGCGCGTCGGGCACCATCGACAGGATGCGCTCGATATCGGGCAGGAAGCCGAGGTCGAGCATCTCGTCGGCCTCGTCGAGGACGAGCACGCCGATCTTGCCGAGGATCAGGTGGTTCTGGTTGGCCAGGTCGAGCAGCCGGCCCGGCGTGCCGACGACCACGTCGACACCGTCGCGCAGCGCGGCGATCTGGGTGTCGTACGGGCGGCCGCCGTAGATGGCGGCGACCTTCAGCGCGCCCTGGTGGTTGGTGAGGTACTTGCTCGCGTTCTCCAGATCCTTGGTGACCTGGATGCACAGCTCGCGCGTCGGCACGATGACAAGTGCGCGCGGGGTGCCGTCGAGCGGGGTGGTTCCGGTGTCGGCGGTGGCGATCCGGTGCAGCAGCGGCACACCGAAGCCGAAGGTCTTGCCCATTCCGGTGCGGGCCTGACCGATGAGGTCCTCGCCCGCCAGCGCCAGCGGCAGGGTGAGTTCCTGGATCGCGAAAGTGCGTTCGATACCGATCTCGCCGAGCGCGCGCACGATTTCGTCGCGAACCCCCAATTCGGCGAAGCTCGGGGGGGTGTGGGTGTTGTCCAGTTCGGCCGTCAGCAGGGTGTCGGTCAAACCGGGTTCCTGTTCGACAGTGATCTTGCTCAGGGTTCGTGCCTTCCTCGTCATCGCATTACGCACGCACGAGGTGGGGCGGGCCGGACGGCCCGCGACGACCACATATCCGCCTGTGATATTCACCGGGCCTGCACCGAGCGCTGACGCGTCATCGGCGCGGCACATCGGCGATGCGGATTCGGTGCGCGCACATTTTCCGTGGACTTCGCTGCCGCCGTCCGCCCGCGCGGTAGCGCCGGTGGAGGCAACGCCTGCCGCGCCCGCAGAGTCTGCCGGGGCGAGGAAACTAGCGTTGTCCACGGTGATTGTAGCGTGATAATGTGCGCAGCCCGAATTCCGCCCCGGCGGGCGACCTCGCGAAATCTGGCGTGACCTTCGCTTTCGTCGTTCGGATGCTGTGTCACAGCACAATTCGGCGGCCCGGATTACCGCGCGTGTCCGGCGATGTAACAGAACTCACTTGGTACCGCCGGTACCGGGTATGAGACATTCTTGTCATGAGCATCGCGGAGACCGTCACCACCGCAGCGCGCAACGCGTGGGCGCTGAGCTTCGGCGCGGGCATCGCGCCGCCCGACCCGGCCCCGTCGACCGTGCTGTGGGACGAACCGCATCGGCTGTTGCGTCGCTACGAGCACGAAAGTGCTTCGGCTACAACGGATGCCGCGGTACTTCTGGTGCCGCCGCTGGCCGCGCCCGCCACCTGTTTCGACCTGAGCTCCGACCAGAGCCTTGCCCGTCATCTCGTCGCCGCGGGCCGCCCGACCTATCTGGTCGACTACGGCGACATCTCCTTCGCCGACCGCGCGATGGGCTTCGAGGACTGGGTCACCAACATCCTGCCCGAGGCCATCCTGCGCACCAGCGCCGATCGGGGCGGCGCGCCGGTCGATCTCGTCGGCTGGTCCATCGGCGGCGTGTTCGCCTTGCTCACCGCGGCCGCGAATCCGGAATTGCCGATCCGCTCGGTCACCGGTGTCGGCGCCCCGCTCGACTACGACAAGATGCTCGGGATGCCGCAGGTGCGCGCGGTCGCGAGCCTGACCGGCGGCCGGGCCATGACCACGTTCGTGCGCGCCGCGGGCGGTATTCCGGCGCCGCTGACCAAACTCGCGTACCGGGTCGCCGCGATCGACCGGGAAATCGCGCGGCCGCTGTTCGTCGCGAGCAATATCGCGCGCACCGAAACGCTGGCCAGAATGGAATCCATCGACCGTTTCCAGGCGGCCATGCCGGGATATCCCGGTCGTTTCTACGGCCAGATCTGGGGCAGGTTCATTCTCGCCAACGACATCGGCAAGGGCAGGCTGCGGCTGCGTGATCGCACCGTCGAACTGGCCGACGTGCGGGTGCCGGTGCTGCTGGTCGGCGGGACCGCCGACGTGATCACGCCCAAGGCCGCCGTCGAGGCGGGCCTGCGCACGCTCACCGGGTCGCCGTCGGTCACCTACGAGGTGGCGCCGGGCAGTCATCTCGGCATCCTGGCCGGACCCGACGCGCGCCACACCACCTGGACCTATCTCGACAAGTTCCTGGCGGAGCGCGACTGAACGCCGATCGGGATTAGAGTTGGTACCCATGGGAGCACAGACCTCTGCCGGGCCGGATGTTGTCTCGACCGAACCGCTCGCCGCGGATCATTCCGGGGTGACCGAACTCTTCGCGGTCCTCGCCTACGGTGAGGTCTCCGCGTTCTACCGCCTGGCCGAAGAGGCCAAGCTGGCTCCTTCGCTGCACGGGCGGGTGGCGGTGGCCAAGATGGCCGCCGCCGAGCTGTCCCACTTCGAGGTGTTGGCGGAGGCCCTGCGTGCGCGGGGGACCGATGCCGAGGCCGCGATGGCGCAGTACCAGGGCGCGCTCGACTCTTACCACGCCTCCACCGATCCCTCGACCTGGCTCGAGTCGATGGTGAAGTTCTACGTCGGCGACGGGCTCGCCGCCGACTTCTACTCCGAGATCGTCGGGGTGCTGCCCACCGAGGTCGCGGGGATCGTGCGTGAGGTGCTCGCCGAGACCGGGCACTCGCAGTTCGTCGTCGACGAGGTCCGTCGCGCGGTCGCGGCCAGCCGTTCCGAGCGCGATCGGCTGACCCTGTGGGGCAGGCGGCTGCTCGGCGAGGCCATCACCCAGGCGCAGTACGTGATGGCCCAGCGCGACGAACTCGCCGAACTGGTGCTGGCCGCCACCGGCGACCTCAACGGCATCGCCACCCTGTTCGACCGCATGCAGGAGCGGCACGCGGCCCGGATGGCCGAACTCGGGCTGTAGCCCTACTCGCCCGCGGCCCTGCCCTGCACCAGCCGCAACTCCGGTGCTCGGGCCGCGGTCTCGCGCGGCAGCCAGATCGTCACCTGCTGATCGCGTTCGGCGGTCAGGGTCTGCACGGTGAAGGTGAGGGTGCCGCGGGTGGGGTGCTCGATCCCGAGCAGGGTGGGGATGTCCTCGGCCAGGCGGTGCGGCTGCCAGCGGCGGGCGAACTCGGGTTCGCCGCACAGGAAGGCGATGATCGCCGCGACCCGTTCGTCGTCGGGGCGGCGCAACCTGGTGCGGGCGAGCTGGTCGGCGAGCAGATCGGCGAACTGGGGCCAGTCGGTGACGGTGCTGCGGGCCAGTGGATGCCGGAACGCCCACACGGCCAGGTTCACCTCCTCGCGGTCGTCGAGCAGGCCGAGCGGCGCGACCAGGTCCTCCCAGGCGTCGTTGAACGCCAGCACATTCGCGCGGGGACCGAGCGCGAAGGCCGGGGTGGGTGCGATGGCGTCGATGACGCCGCGCAGCCCCGCCGGAACCTGGTCCAGTGCGGGGTCGAAAGCGGTACTCGGGCACCGGGATTCCGCGCTGGAGGTGAGCGCGAGCCAACCGAAGTGGGAGCGCTCGGTGTCGTTGAAGCGCAGCGCGGTGGCCAGTGCGTCGACCACCGCCATCGAGGGATTGGTGTCGCGGCCCTGTTCGAGCCGGGCCAGATAGTCGGCGCTGACCCCGGCGAGTACCGCGACCTCTTCGCGGCGCAGTCCCGGCGTGCGGCGCCGCCCGCCCGCGGGCAGGCCGACGTCCTCGGGACGCAGCTCGGCGCGGCGGGCGACGAGCACTTCGGCGAAGGCCGATCGCGCACCCGGTTTGTCCGTCATTCCTGCACCTGCCATGTCTCGATCGTTCCCGTTCCCCGCCCCGCCAGCCACGCCCTGCCGGGTCCAGGATAGGGGCGGTCTGGTTACCGGACCACGGTCCGGTCAGGGTGGTGGCATGACTTCCTCGACACAGACCCAGCAGCTGAAGGCCGGATCCTGGGCGCTCGACGCCAGCCACTCCACGGTGGCCTTCACCGTGCGTCACCTCGGCATCGCCAAGGTCCGCGGCGGTTTCACCCGCTTCGAGACCGAGTTCGTCGTCGACGAGAACGGGGCGGCGACCATCGGCGCCACCATCGACCTCGACTCCTTCGACACCGGCAACGCCGACCGCGACGCCCACATCCGCAACGCCGACTTCCTCGATGTCGCCAACCGCCCGACCCTCACCTTCCGTGCCAGCGGACCGGTGACGATCGCCGAATCGTTCACCGTCACCGGCGAGGTCACCCTCGGCGCCGTCACCAAGCCGGTGACCCTCGAGGCCGAATGGGGAGGCGTCGCCCCCTTCATGGACGGCACAAGGCACGCGGGCTTCTCCGCCACCGGCTCGATCAAGCGCACCGACTTCGGCGTCGGCGGCCCGATGCCCGGCATGCTGTCGGACGCGGTGAAGATCGAACTCGAGATCGAGCTGATCGAGCCCGCTTGACGTTCGCTCACAGCGCAGGGCGGAGTGGTACCGGTGTCGTCGGCCTCGACTAGCCTGGAACCGACAACACAGGACTCTTACGTTCGGAGGTTGGCCGTGGAGGTCAAGATCGGTATTTCGGATAGCCCGCGTGAGCTCGTCATCAACAGCGCGCAGAGCCCTGAGGAGATCGAGGCGCTGGTGACCGAGGCGCTCAGCGGCGCGAGCGGCGTCGTCGCGCTCACCGACGAGAAGGGGCGCAAGTTCCTGATCCAATCCGCCAAGGTCGCCTACGTCGAGATCGGCTCGCCCGCCGTCGGCCGCGTCGGCTTCGCCACGGTCTGATAGAACCCCGAAACATCGAACGCCCCACGATCAATTGATCGTGGGGCGTTCGGCATGGCGACGAGACACCTGAGCTCGTATCGACATGGGTAACTCGCCGGGTACCGGCTAACCGGGCCAGCACGGGGGGCCGACCGCCCACGCGACCCGCCCCGCGCTCGGGTCTGGCCTCAAGACGCGGAGAGGCGGATCGGCACGTGCTTGAGGCCGCCCCAGGCGAGGGCGACCGTGGTGTCGACGGCCTCGTCCTTGGGGATGGGGCGGTCGGCCTCGAGCCAGTAACGGGCGGTGAACTGGCTCGCGCCGACCAGGCCGACGGCCAGGATGCGGGCGCGGTAGGGATCGAGACCGGAGTCGTGCGCGACCAGATCGAAGACCGCGTCGACGCACGCCTCGGTGGCCTGCTCGACCCGGCGCTGCACCTGCGGCTCCGAGGTGAGGTCGGATTCGAAGACCAGACGGAAGCCCTGCATCTCGTTGTCGACGAAATCGAAGTAGGCCGCCACCGCGGCGCGCACGCGCTGCTTGTTGTCGGTGGTGGAGCGCAGCGCCTGCCGCACACTCGACACCAGGATGTCGACGTAGTTCTGCAGCACGGCCAGGTACAGCTCGAGCTTGGAGGTGAAGTGCTGGTAGAGCACCGGCTTGCTGACCCCGGCCACCTGGGAGATCTCGTCCATCCCGGCGGCGTGATAGCCGCGCTGCACGAACACCTCGCTGGCCGCGAGCAGCAGTTGCTGACGCCGCTCGTCGCGGGGTAGCCGGGTGCCGCGCTTGGCCGGGACCGTTTCCGGCACCGATCGGCGCGAGGTCATGCGGTCCACGAGGTCTGTCATCTCGGCTCTCTTTGTCGATTATGTCCGGGCCTTGGCGCTTCACCGGTGTGCCACGAACGATACCCGCCTGGTGTTCCGGATAAGTTTCGCCCTGGAACTGTAGTACCAGGCCGCGGGGTTCGTCGGGCCGTAACCGGCCGATCGCACGCGGCCGCCGCGTGTGCCCGGAGGCTCACTGTGAGAATCTGGTGGAGTGACCGACCGCCCGGAACGACCCTCCGGCGGCGGGCGCGATGCCGCTCGCCCCATTCCACCCACCGAGTCAGGTTCCGTGACGTCGGCGCCAGCAGGGCGAAAACTCGAGGTCTACGACCCGCTGGGGCTGTACCAGCCCGCCGACCGCTCCCGTCAGCCGCTGCGTGCCCGCTGGAATCCCACCGAGACCGACAACGGCCGCCCGCGCAGCCCGCAGCGTGACGCCAAGAAGCAGAGCGCGCTCGGCCGTTTCGTCTCCCGCTACGGCTGGCGGGCCTACGCGCTGCCGGTGCTGCTCGCGGTCACTGTGTTCGTTGTCGTCGACGCCATGCGCACCAGACCGGCGCCGCCCGCCGCCGATCCCGGCTTCGGCGCGCTCAGTCCGGGGACCGCGGAGGCCGGCATCATCGGCGCACCGCCCGGTGACGGGAAGTTCCCCGCCGATCTGCCGCTCGGCGCGCTGCCCGACGGTGGCGAATTCGCCGAGCGCGGCGCGGGCACCTGGCATGTGGTGCCGGGGACGGGCCCTCAGGTCGGCGCGGGCACCGAGCGGGTGTTCCGCTACACCGTCGAGGTGGAGGACGGCGTCGACACCACCCCGTTCGGCGGCGACGCCGCGGTGGCGACGATGATCGAGACCACTCTGGCCAACCCGAAGAGCTGGACCAACGACCCCAAGTTCGGCTTCCAGCGGATCGATACGGGCGAGCCGGATTTCCGGCTCTCGCTCACCTCGCGCGACAGTACCCGTGCCGCCTGTGGCTTCGAGATCCCGATCGACTCGTCCTGCTACAACGCCGGTATCGACCGGGTGGTGCTGTCGGAGGTGCGCTGGGTGCGCGGTGCGCTGGCCTTCGACGGCGACATCGGCTCCTACCGGCAATATCTGATCAATCACGAGGTCGGCCACGCCATCGGCTACCACAGTCACCAGCCGTGCGAGAGTGACGGCGGCCTGGCCCCGATCATGATGCAGCAGACCTTCGGCACCAGGAACAACGACATCGCCGCGCTCGACCCGCACGGCGTGGTGCCCGCCGACGGCAAGACCTGCCGTTTCAACCCCTGGCCGTACCCGAGGGGCTGAGGCCACGAGCGATGCGCGACCATGGACGGGAAGAACCACGCGACGGGCGACGTTGTCAACGGTGCCAACCCGCACGGTTTTCGGCCGCCTCGCCGCCGAGGGGCGAGGCGTAACGGCGAAGCCGGAGAATCGCCCCTGGGCGGCGAGGTCACGAGGCCGAAAACCCGCGGCGCCAGCCGCCATAGATACAGGAGCTCTGACGTGTCATTCAACGGGTCTCTGCCGCCGCTCGTGGAGCCGGCCGCGGAACTGACCAAGGACGAGGTCGCTCGCTACAGCAGGCACCTGATCATTCCCGATCTGGGCGTGGACGGTCAGAAGCGGTTGAAGAACGCCAAGGTGCTCGTGATCGGCGCCGGCGGGCTCGGTTCGCCCGCGCTGCTCTACCTGGCC
The DNA here is from genome assembly GCF_042650365.1 of Nocardia rhizosphaerae. Classification (NCBI taxonomy): domain Bacteria; kingdom Bacillati; phylum Actinomycetota; class Actinomycetes; order Mycobacteriales; family Nocardiaceae; genus Nocardia; species Nocardia rhizosphaerae. Next base: position 169,348 of record NZ_JBHSBA010000005.1, on the reverse strand, counting down.
GCGGCCGGGGTCGGCACGCTCGGCATCGTCGAGTTCGACGAGGTCGACATGTCGAACCTGCAGCGCCAGGTCATCCACGGCGAATCCGATATCGGCCGTTCCAAGGCCGACAGCGCCCGCGATTCCATCCTGGAGATCAACTCCGGGATCGATGTGCGGCTGCACAAGATCCGGCTGGAGCCGGACAACGCCGTCGAACTGTTCGGTGAATACGACCTGATCGTCGACGGCACCGACAATTTCGCCACCCGCTACCTGGTCAACGACGCCGCCGTGCTCGCGGGCAAGCCGTACGTGTGGGGTTCGATCTACCGCTTCGAGGGCCAGGTGTCGGTGTTCTGGGAGGACGCCCCCGACGGCCGAGGCATCAACTACCGCGACCTGTACCCGGAGGCTCCGCCGCCGGGCATGGTGCCGTCGTGCGCCGAGGGCGGCGTGCTCGGCGTGCTGTGCGCCTCGATCGGTTCGGTGATGGTGACCGAGGCGATCAAGCTGATCACCGGGATCGGTGAGACGCTGCTCGGCCGCCTGATGGTCTACGACGCACTGGACATGAACTACCGCACCATCAAGCTGCGCCGTGATCCCGAGCGCCAACCGATCACCGAACTGATCGACTACGAGGCGTTCTGCGGTGTGGTCTCGGACGAAGGCATGGCCGCCGCGGCCGGGTCCACGATCACCGCCGCCGAGCTGAAGGATCTGCTCGACGCCGACAAGATCGAGCTGGTCGACGTGCGCGAACCGGTCGAGTGGGAGATCGTGCACATCGAGGGCGCGACACTGATCCCCAAGGACCGCATCCTCTCCGGCGAGGCGCTCTCGGAACTGCCGCAGCACAAGCCGATCGTGCTGCACTGCAAGACCGGGATCCGGTCGGCCGAGGCGCTGGCCGCGCTCAAGCGCGCCGGTTTCGCCGACGCCACTCACCTGCAGGGTGGCGTGGTGGCCTGGGCCAAGCAGGTCGATCCGTCGCTGCCGGTCTACTGACCCGGTAACTGCGCTGTTGCCGACCTCGCCGAAGATTGCGGCGAGGTCGCGAAGTGCCTGTGTGCCAGCGTGCCTGCGGGCTTCGGCGGTGGCTGCGGGGTTACGGTACGGCCGTGACCTCAGTCGAACCTCCCGAACATGTGCGAGCCACATTCGGGCTTCGCGAAGTGACACCGGTGTCCCTCGGGGACTGGGACGGTGGCTGGCGGCTGGGTGAGGTGGTGCTGAGCCCGGTGGCCGATCACGCGCGGGCCGCCTGGTCGGCGAAGGTCAGGGAAACGCTCGCCGTCGACGGGGTGCGTTTGGCCCGCCCTGTGCGTGCCACCGACGGCAGATACGTGGTTTCCGGCTGGCGCGCCGACACCTATATCGACGGTGCGCCGGAGCCGCGTCACGACGAGGTGGTCTCGGTGTCGCTGCGGTTGCACAAGGCCACTTCGCAGTTGGAGCGGCCGCGGTTCCTCGTGCAACCACCGGTCGCGCCGTGGGTGGACGTCGACGTGTTCGTCGCCGCCGATCGCGCGGCCTGGGAATCGGTGCCACTGCGCAGCCTGCGCGCGGGCGGAGTGCCCATCGCCCCGACTCCCGACGGGCAGCGCAGCCTGGAACTGATCGGCCAGCTCGCCACCCTGCGCAAGCCGGTGCGCAGCCCGGATCAGCTGGTCCACGGCGATCTGTTCGGGACCGTCCTGTTCGCCGGCGCGCACACCCCGGGGCTCACCGACATCACCCCCTATTGGCGACCCGCCACCTGGGCCGCCGGCGTGGTCGTCGTCGACGCTCTCGCCTGGGGCGGCGGTGACGACGGACTGCTCGAACGCTGGTCGACACTGCCCGAATGGCCACAGATGCTGTTGCGCGCCTTGATCTTCCGCCTGGCCGTACACGCCCTGCACCCACGCTCCACCCCGGAGGCCTTCCCTGGCCTCGCCCGCACGGCCGACATGGTGCGGCTGGTGCTGTAACAGCCACGCCCGGGCAAGAGAACCCGGGCGTGGCTGCGGAGTTGGACCGTGTCGTTACACGTTGGCGTAGGCCAGCGACGGCATCCGCTCGACGGCGAACGAGGTGCGCAGGTAGCACCACCAGGTCACGGCGGCCATCACCAGGAAGGCGACGGCGTAGCCCCAGAACGCGGGGGCCATGGAGCCGAAGTTGATGTTGGACAGGCGAAGCGCCTGCTGCAGGATGAAGCCACCGAAGGCGCCGACCGCGCCGATCACGCCGATCGCGGCACCGGCCTGGCGGCGGGCGGTGGCCGCGGTCTCGGCCGCGTCGAGGCCGTTCTCGGCCGCGTACTGCTTGGTGGTGGCGCCGAAGATCGAGGGGATCATCCGGTAGGTCGAGCCGTTACCGATGCCGGTGAGCACGAACAGCAGCAGGAACGCGGTGAGGTAGAGCGGGAAGCTCTTCATCGACAGCGCGGCCATGATCAGCGCGACCGAGACCGCCATGCCGGTGAAGACGTACACGGTGATCCTGGCGCCACCGACCTTGTCGGCGATCCAGCCGCCGACCGGGCGGCTGAAGGAACCGACGAACGCGCCGAGGAAGGCCAGGTTGCCGACCATGGTGATCCAGCCGATCTGGGCCAGGTGCGGGAAGTTGGCCTTGATCAGGGTCGGGAAGGCGAACGAGAAGCCGATGAACGAACCGAACGTGCCGATGTAGAGGAACGCCATGATCCAGGTGTTGCGGTTGGTCAGCGCCAGCTTGTAAGACTTGCCGTCGGCCTTGGCCGAGACGATCGAGTCCATGTAGCGCAGCGCGCCGACCACGGCCACCACGATGAACGGCACCCAGAGCAGGATCGCGAGAGTGATGCCGAGCCGGTAGCCGGCGGCGTCCTTGGCCAGCAGGTGGGTGCCGAGGGTGACCAGCAGCGGCGCCGCCAGCTGGGTCTGGGCGACACCCAGGTTGCCGCCTGCGGCGTTGATGCCGAGCGCGGCGCCCTTCTTGCCCTCGGGGAAGAAGAACGAGATGTTGGCCATCGAGGACGAGAAGTTACCGCCACCGACGCCTGCCAGTGCGGCGAGCAGCACGAAGACCCACATCGGGGTGTCCGGCTGGTTGACGAAGAACGCCATGCCCAGCGTCGGTGCCAGCAGCAGGCCGGCGCTGAAGGCGGTGAACGCCCGCCCGCCGAAGCGGGGGATGGCGAAGGTGTACGGGATGCGCAGGGTGGCGCCGACCAGGCTGGGGACCGAGGTCAGCAGCAGCGCGTTGGCCACCGCTGTCGGGTTGCCTTTGCCGAGGCCCTCGAGGAAGGTGAAGCCCGCGGCGCCCATGGCGGTGACGATGGAGCCCCACAGGACCCACACACTGAAGCCGAGATTCTCGGCGAACACCGAGAACCACAGGTTCTTCTTGGCGGTGCGCTCACCGCCTGATGCCCAGAATTCCGGATTGTCCGGTTCCCAGTGGGTCAACCAGCGACCCTTTTTCTGAAATTCGAAGGACGGAGTTTCCGTCTGCTGGCCGGTGGCGGCAATCGCGGTCATCGGCTTCCTCTCGATCGAGCACATGGTGCGGGGTCGAGACAACCGTAGAAAGCCGTTGTTGCGTACCAATGGCCTCAGGTGACGTTCCAGCCAATTCGGGCTCACCGCCGCGATCGGCCGCCGGTGACTGTCCGGTTACCTGGATGTAGAAGAGGCGGCTGTTCGGATATCAGCGGTCGGGATAGTCGGCGATGAGCGAGGCCAGGAAACAGCGGGTGGCCTGCATCGCCTTGTCGGCGTCGCCGTCGATGACGGCTTGCACGAGTTCGGCGTGCTCGGTGTCGTAGGCGTCGTCGGAGCGGGACGTGCGCGCGTGGATCACCTGTTCGATGATCGGCAGCAGCGAATCGTAGAACTCCAGGTATACCGCGTTGTGGCTGGCGACGACGATCGCGCGGTGCAACTCCACGTCGGCGGCGATGGCCACCGGATCCGGCTCGTTCCAGCTGCGGTTGCTGCGTTCGGCCAGCAGCCTGCGCAGATTGGCGATATCGGTGTCGTCGCGGCGGCGCGCGGCCAGGCCCGCGGCGGTCGTGTCGAGGGCCTGCCGGAGTTCGAGGATGTCGCGCTCCTCGGCGTCGGCGAAGTATTTGGCCAGGGTGCCGCCGACCTCCGAGGTGGCGATCACATAGGTCCCCGAGCCTTGCCGGCGTTCGAGCATGCCCGCGTGCACGAGGGCCTGCACGCCTTCGCGGACGGTATTGCGCCCGGTCCCGGTGAGTTCGGTCAGCTCCGGTTCGGTGGGGATCCGCTGGCCGACTGGCCAACGGCCGGAACGGATTTCGGCCCGAAGCTGTTCGGTGACCTGAGCGATGAGGCTGGTTCGCCGGACGGGTTGCACGCAGCAAGCGTACTCATCCGTGTGGAGATGGCTCACAAACACTTGGCTTCAGTCATCGGGTCATCCTATGATTCGTGGGTGACCGCGACCCTCCCCGAAACCCGATCCCTGCCCGAGGTCGGCACGCGCCGTCGTGCCCGCGCGCTGCTCGAGGGCCGCCTGCTCGTCTTGGCGGCCATCGTCATGTCGGCGCTCACCCTGCGGGCGGCGGTGACGGCGTTCAGTCCGCTCGCGGAGGAGATCGGCGCCGATATCGGGTACGGGACGGCGATCGTCGGGGTGTTCGGCATGCTGCCGACCGCCATGTTCGCCGTCGCCGGGCTGGTCACGCCGCTGCTGGTGCGCCGGTACGGGCTCGAGCGCACGGTGCTCGTCGCCATGCTGCTGGCCGGCGTGGGGTCGCTGACCCGCGTGTTCGCCCACAGCACCGGCGAGCTGCTCGCCTATTCCGGGGTGGTCCTGCTCGGCATGGGCATCGGCAATGTGGTCATCCCGCCGCTGGTGAAGCGGTATTTCGCCGACCGGCTGGCCGCGATCAGCTCCCTCTACATCGTCATGGTGCAGCTCAGCACGGTCGTGCCCGCGTTCGTCGCGGTGCCGCTCGCCGACGAACACGGGTGGCGGATCTCGATGGGCGTGTGGGCGCTGGTCGGCTTCGCGGCCGCGGTGCCGTGGCTGTTCGTCCTGCGCGATCGCAAGGGGCGCGACCTCGTCGATGTCAGCGCGCTGCCCGCCGAGCCCGCTCCGGCCGTCGGTCGGCCATGGCGCTCGCCGCTGGCCTGGGGCATGGCGGCCATGTTCGGCATGACCTCGCTGACCACCTACGCCATGTTCGCCTGGCTGCCCAAGATCCTGTCCGACGCGGGCGCGAGTGCCGGCTTCGGCGGCAGCATGGTCGGGCTGTTCGCGCTGATGGGGCTGATCCCCGCGCTGGCCGCGCCCACCGTGGTCTCGCGCATGCGCAATCCGTTCCCGGTCGTCGTGGGCTGCATGGTGCTGTTCGTCATCGCCTTCGCCGGACTGCTGCTCGCGCCGATGAGCGCGCCCGTGTTGTGGGTGGTGCTGCTCGGCCTCGGCCCGAGCACCTTCCCGATGGCGCTCACCCTGATCAACCTGCGCACCCGCACCCCGCGTGGTTCGGCCGCGCTGTCGGGGTTCACCCAGGGCGTCGGCTACGCGGTGGCCTGTGTCGGCCCCCTGCTGTTCGGCATGCTGCACACCTGGACCGGTGGCTGGGCGGTCCCGTTCGCCATGCTGCTCGTCGCGCTCGGCGTGCTGCTGGCCGGTGCCTGGCAGGCGTGCAAGCCGCGCATGCTCGAGGACACCTGGTAATCGTCTGCCGCGGCGAATTCCTCACCGTCGAGATGCGACCGGGGTGAGTTTGGCATAAAGTCTCTGTGGGGCGTCCCAGGTCACACCTCACCGGCGTTTACGCCGATTTCTCGCCGCCTTCTTACCCATGGAAACCGTTGCGTTACCTGGCGGTAACAAACGAGTCGATCTCACGTCCCTGACCGGGGAATCGTGAGAAACCGTTGATTCAGGCGACATTTCCCGCAGCATTCCGGCAATACCCATTTCCTACCGTTGGGCCATCGCATATCTGGGAGGCCCAACTTGACGACGCTGAAGCGTAACCACGACATCGAGCACTGGGATGCCGAAGATGTCGCGGCCTGGGAGGCCGGCGGCAAGGACATCGCCAAGCGCAACCTGATCTGGTCGGTGATCGCCGAGCATGTCGGGTTCTCGGTGTGGTCGATCTGGTCGGTCATGGTGCTGTTCATGCCCTACGACCAGTTCCAGATCGACGCGGGCGGCAAGTTCTTCCTGGTCGCGGTCTCCACCCTCACCGGCGCCTTCCTGCGCATCCCCTACACCGTCGCGACCGCGAAGTTCGGCGGCCGCAACTGGACCATGATCAGCGCGGGCATGCTGCTGGTGCCGACCCTGCTGGCGCTGTACTTCATCAACCAGCCCGGCACGTCGTACACGACGTTCCTGATCATCGCGGCGTTCGCCGGTATCGGCGGTGGCAACTTCGCCTCGTCGATGACCAATATCAACGCCTTCTACCCGCAGCGGCTCAAGGGCTGGGCGCTCGGCATCAACGCCGGTGGCGGCAATATCGGCGTCCCGGTGATCCAGCTGCTCGGCCTGCTGGTGCTGGCGACCCTCGGCGCCGAATACGCCTCGGTGGTCTGCCTGGTCTATCTGGTCCTGATCGCGATGACGGGTATCGGCGCCGCGCTCTACATGGACAACCTGAAGAGCCAGAAGGCCGATATGTCGTCCATGGTCGAGGCGCTGCGGGTGCCGCAGTCCTGGGCGATCGCCTTCCTCTACATCGGTACCTTCGGCTCGTTCATCGGCTACAGCTTCGCGTTCGGCCAGGTCCTGCAGATCAACTTCGCCGCCGGTGGTGACTCCGCGGTGCAGGCCTCGCTGCACGCGGCGCAGATCGCCTTCATCGGCCCGCTGCTCGGCTCGCTCTCGCGTCCCTACGGCGGCAAGCTCGCCGACCGGATCGGTGGCAGCAAGGTCGCCATCGGCACCTTCTTCGCCATGATGGGCGCCACCGCGCTGGTGATCGTGGCCAGCACGCTGAGCGACCGCAACGGCGGAGTCGCCGACGGTGCCGTGATGGCGGTGCTTGTGGTCGGCTTCATCGCCCTGTTCATCCTGTCCGGTTTCGGCAACGGTGCCGTCACCAAGATCATCCCGTCGGTGTTCGAGGCCAAGTCGCAGAGCAGGCCGGGCAGCGCGGGGGAGCGGGCCGCGTGGTCGCGCAACACCTCCGGCGCCCTGATCGGCTTCGTCGGCGCGATCGGCACCCTCGGCGGCGTCGGCATCAATATCGCGCTGAAGTCGTCGTACTCGGCGACCCAGTCGGCCACCACCGCGTTCTGGGCCTTCCTGGTCTTCTACGTGATCTGCGCGGCGGTCACCTACCTGGTGTTCCTGCGCCGCCCCAGCACCACCCTGTCCGACTCCGACGTCGTGGTCGAGGCGGAGAACCTGGTCCTCGCGGCCGAACAGTCCACCACCTCGTCGGCTCGCGGCTGACGCGGCGACCAGCACCAAGGAGGCCACCCTCATGAACAGCACGCGTAAGACAGTGGTCGTGGTCGGCCACGGCATGGTCGGGCACCGCTTCGTCGAAGCCCTGCGCTCCCGTGACGATGCCGGGCAGTGGCGCGTAATCGTCCTGTCCGAGGAGAAGCTGCCCGCCTACGACCGGGTCGGCCTGTCCTACTACGTCGGCAATTGGAACCCCGACGAGCTGGCGCTGTCGGGCAACACCTACGACGGCGACGAACTGGTGGAGCTGCGGCTCGGCCAGCGCGGCGAGACCATCGACCGTGCGGCCAAGACCGTCACCACCTCCGGTGGCGAGGTCATCGCCTACGACGCGCTGGTCATGGCGACCGGGTCCTACGCCTTCGTCCCGCCGGTGCCGGGCCACGATCTGCCCGAGTGCTTCGTGTACCGCACGATCGATGACCTCGACGGGATCCGCGCGGCCGCCGAGGCCGCAGGCCCCGGCGCGCACGGCGTGGTGATCGGCGGCGGTCTGCTCGGCCTCGAAGCCGCCAACGCGCTGCGGCTGATGGGGATGACCCCGCACGTCATCGAATACAACGACCGGCTGATGCCCGCCCAGGTCGACGCCGGCGGCGGCGCGATCCTGGAGAAGCTGGTCAGCGATATCGGCCTGAACGTGCACACCGGTGTCGGCACCGCCAAGATCGAATCCATCGAGGAGGAAGCGGGCGGGGTGCGGCTGCACCTGTCCGACGAGTCCGAGATCCACGCCTCGCTGGTCGTGTTCTCCGCGGGCATCCGGCCGCACGACGCCGTCGCCAAGGACGCCGGGCTCGAGCTCGGCCCGCGCGGCGGCATCCTGACCGACATCTCGCTGCAGACCTCCGACCCCAGCATCTGGGCGATCGGTGAGTGCGCCGCGGTCGAGGGTGTCTGCTACGGCCTGGTCGCGCCGGGCTACACCACCGCCGAGATCGTGGCCGACCGGCTGCTCGGGGGCGCGGGCGAGTTCCCCGGCGCCGACATGTCGACCAAGCTCAAGCTGATGGGTGTCGACGTGGCGTCCTTCGGCGACGCGCACGGCAGCACCGAAGGCGCGCTGTCGGTAGTGCTGCACGACGCCGCCAAGGGCACCTACGCCAAGCTCGTCGTCTCCGACGACGCGCAGACCCTGCTCGGCGGCATCCTCGTCGGCGACGCCAGCCAGTACGCGGCGCTGCGCCCGCTGGTCGGCCGTCCGCTGCCCGCCGACGCCGCCGCGCTCATCTCGCCCGCCGGTGCCGAACTCGGCGCCGACGCGCTGCCCGACGACGCGCAGATCTGCTCCTGCAACAACGTGAGCAAGGGCGCCATCTGCGGCGCCATCGCCGAGGGCGCCTGCGACATCCCCGGCGTCAAGAGCTGCACCAACGCCGGTACCTCCTGCGGTGGCTGTGTGCCGATGATCAAGAAGCTGCTCGAGCAGTCGGGCGTGGAGATGTCCAAGGCCCTGTGCGAGCACTTCGCGCAGTCGCGCGCCGAACTGTTCGACATCGTCGCCGTCACCGGCATCCGCACCTTCTCCGAGCTGATCGCCAAGCACGGCACCGGCACCGGTTGCGATATCTGCAAGCCGACCGTCGCCTCCATCCTCGCCTCCACCTCGAGCGATCACATCCTCGAGGGCGAGCAGGCCGCGCTGCAGGACACCAACGACCACTTCCTGGCCAACCTGCAGAAGAACGGCACCTACTCGGTGGTGCCGCGGATGCCCGGTGGTGAGGTCACCGCCGAGCAGCTGATCGTCATCGGTGAGGTGGCCAAGGAGTTCGGGCTCTACGTCAAGGTCACCGGTGGTCAGCGCATCGACCTGTTCGGCGCGCGGGTCGAGCAGCTGCCGCTGATCTGGCAGCGCCTCGTCGACGCCGGCATGGAGTCCGGCCACGCCTACGGCAAGTCGCTGCGCACCGTGAAGAGCTGCGTCGGGTCCACCTGGTGCCGCTACGGCCAGCAGGACTCGGTCGGCATGGCCGTGCTGCTGGAGAAGCGCTACCGGGGTCTGCGCTCGCCGCACAAGCTGAAGCTGGCGGTGTCGGGCTGCGCCCGTGAGTGCGCCGAGGCCCGCGGCAAGGACGTCGGCGTGATCGCGACCGAGAACGGCTGGAACCTCTACGTCGGCGGCAACGGCGGCCTCACCCCCAAGCACGCCGTGCTGCTCGCCGGTGAGCTCGACGACGAGACCCTGATCCGCTACATCGACCGCTACCTGATGTTCTACATCCGCACCGCCGACCGGCTGCAGCGCACCGCGCCGTGGCAGGAGGCGCTCGAAGGCGGCATGGACTACCTCAAGGCCGTCGTCTGTGACGACAGTCTCGGCATCGCGGCCGACCTGGAGGCCGCCATGGCCAAGCACGTCGAGGGCTACAAGGACGAGTGGGCCGCGGTGCTCGAGGACGAGAACAAGCTGTCGCGGTTCGTCTCCTTCGTCAATGCCCCTGACGCCGCCGACCCGACCATCTCGTTCGACGACAGCGGCGAGCGCAAGGTACCGGTGCTTCTCGGCTTGCCTCCGATGCCCGCCGGTGTTGGCTCGGACACAGCCGCGGCCGGGAAATAGGCACTTAACGCTGCGGAAACAGGGCGCCTGTACCAATAGGTAAGGCGTTCGGAGGAGGAACCCGATGACCGTTATCGACACACCATCCAGCACCACCGAGACCACGACCTGGACGCAGGCGTGCCGACTCGACTTCCTGATCCCCGGACGCGGCGTCGCCGTGCTGCTAGCCGGCGGCAAGCAAGCCGCGCTGTTCCTGCTCGCCGACGGAACGCTGGCCGCGGTCGGCAATATCGACCCGATCGGCCGGGCCGCGGTGATGTCGCGCGGCATCGTCGGTGACCGCGGCGGGGTGCCCGTCGTCGCCTCGCCGCTGCTCAAGCAGGCGTTCTCCCTGATCGACGGTCGCTGCCTCGACGACGCCACCCAGTCGCTGCCGGTGTACGCCGTTCGCCTCGACGGTGGCGTGGTCGCCGTCTCGAACGAACCGGTGAGTCCATGACGCTGCCCACCGACGTCGGCCCCGCGCTGGCCGGCTTCACCATCGGAGTCACCGCCGCCCGTCGCGCCGAGGAATTCGGCACCCTGCTCACCCGGAAGGGCGCGACCGTCGTCTCGGCGCCCGCCATCAGGATCATCCCGCTGGCCGACGACACCGAGCTCGCTCGCGTCACCGAACAGCTGATCGCCGATCCGCCGCAGATCACCGTGGCTACCACCGGCATCGGTTTCCGTGGCTGGATGGAGGCGGCCGAGGGCTGGGGCCTGGCCGAGTCGCTGCGCGACACCCTCGCCTCGACCAGGATGCTGGCCCGCGGCCCCAAGGCCAAGGGCGCGATCCGCGCCGCCGAACTGCGGGAGGAATGGTCGCCCGCCTCGGAGTCCTCGGCCGAGGTCCTCGACCATCTGCTCGCCGAGGGTGTCGAAGGCGTGCGGATCGCGGTGCAGCTGCACGGCGCCACCACCGAATGGGAGCCGGTTCCCGACTTCTGCGAGGTGCTGCGCTGCGCGGGCGCCGACGTGGTTCCGGTGCCGGTCTACCGGTGGGAGCCGCCCGCCGACCGCGGCCCGATGGACACCATGATCGAGGCGGTCATCTCCGGCAGTCTCGACTGCGTCACCTTCACCAGCGCGCCCGCTGTGGCGTCGATGCTGATGCGCGCCAAGGAAACCGGTCTGCTGGAGTCGCTGCTGCACGCCCTGCGCGGGCGAGTGCTGGCGGCCTGCGTCGGCCCGATCACCGCGGCGCCGCTGGAAGAGCTCGGCGTGCCGACCACCATGCCGGGGCGGGCACGTCTCGGTGCGCTGGCACGGCATGTCGCCGAGGAACTGCCGCGCAGGGCCAGCCGGATCTACGCGGCCGGGCACCTGATCAGCGTGCGTGGCGGGTGCGTCGTCGTCGACGGTGAGGTGCGCCAGCTGGCGCCGGCGCCGATGGCGTTGATGCGGTCGCTGGCACGTCAGCCGGGCCGGGTCGTCTCCAGGGAAGACCTACTCTCCGCGCTGCCCGGTGGCGGTGACGACACCCACGCGGTGGAGACCGCGATCGCGCGGCTGCGGGCCGGGCTCGGCACGCCGAAGGCGATCCAGACCGTGGTCAAGCGTGGCTACCGGCTCGCGCTCGACGCCGCCGATTGCGCCGACCCGCCGCCGGGACGTCCGCCGGTGCAGCCGCCGCATCAGGCCGGGATCGGCACACCGGCCCGGTCGCCGCGGCCCGCGCAGACGATCGGGGTCTGGTGAGTGCCGCGCGGCCGGGTGAGCCGGCTCTGGTACTCGTCGCGCACGGCACCCGCAGTGCACGCGGGGTGGAGATGATCGCCGCGCTCGCCGATGCGGTGGCCGCCGAGCTCGGCGCCACGGTGTCCGCGGCGGAAACCGCGGGGGCGGCGCCGAATCCGGCGCTGCGTACCGCGTTCGTCGACGTGCTCGGCCCGTCCCCGTCGGAGGTACTGCGCGATCTCGACGGCCCGGCCGTGGTGGTGCCGGCGTTCCTCGCGTCCGGGTATCACGTGTATCAGGATGTGCCGCGGGAGGTCGCCGAGAGCGGTCATCCCTCGGTCGCGGTGACCGCGGCCATGGGCCCCGACCCGGCCCTCACCCGGATCATGGCGGTCCGGCTGCGGGCCGCGGGCTGGCGTCGCGGTGACGCGGTGGTTTTCGCCGCCGCGGGTTCCTCCGACGCCCGCGCCCGCCAGGACGTGCGCCGCGCTGCGGGCATGCTGGCCGAACAGCTCGGCACCCCGGTCCGCATCGCCTATGTCGCGACCGGCGCCCCCAGAGTCCCCGACGTGGTAGCCGACCTGCGCGCCTCGGGTTCGGGGCGGGTGTTCGTCGCCTCGTACCTGCTCGCCCACGGCCTGTTCCACCAGCGCCTGCACGACGCGGGCGCCGACGGCGTCGCCGAACCGATCGGCGTTCATCCCGCCGTCGTCCGCCTCATCGCCGACCGCTACCGCACCGCGGCCGTGGAGCTCGTCCGCGCGCGCTGAATCCGGATCGTCCGCGCGTCGGTAATCGGGGAGACAGTTCGTTGTCCGGCCCCGTCGAGTTCGGTGACGTGCTTGTGCCGAACGTCATCAGCGCGGTCGCGTGCGGCGACCGTCACGTCGGTAGGCGTGGATGGGCTGGGTCACGGCCGCTTGTCGCCGGTCGGCTCGCCGTGGGTCCGGCGACTAGAGTTGGCCTGACTTTCACATGGAGGGGGCAGGCACCGTGCCAGATTCGTCCGCAGAGCACGAACATCCGCGGGAACACCGTGACGAGCTGACGTCGTATCCCGACGAGGTCGCCCACCCGCCGTTCCCCGCGCCGCCTGCCGCCTCCGGGCCGTACCCGCCGGTCACCGGCGGACAGGCGTACCCGATACCCGGTTCGCCGTCGGTACCCGGTGCCCAGCCCCACCCGACACCCGGTCCGCCGCCGGTACCCGGTGCCTATCCGGCACCTGGTTCGTCGCCGGTACCCGGCGGACAGCAGCTAGAGGCACCAAGCCGGCCGCCGTATTCGGGAGTCCCCGCTGGGCAGCCGTACCCGGTACCCGGTCAGCCACCGGTTCCCGCTGGGGCGTCGGATCCGGTGCCCGGTCAGCAGCCGATCCCACCCTCGTCGAGCCAGGGCGCCGATGCGGGACACCCGCAGCCCGCGACCTCGGACCCAGGGGCGCCGGAGTCGACCGCGGGTACATCACCGGTGCCGGCAGCCGAGCCCGCATCGGGCCCTGTCGCGGCTTGGGGTCAGCCGATGAGTGCGGAGGCAGGTGCTGCGCCTGCTGCTCCCGGCGGACAGCCGCAACAGGCGCCCAGCCAGCCGTCGATCTCGGCGCTGCCGCCGGTCGCGAGTGCGCCCGGTGGGCAGCCGTTTCCAGGGCTGGGTCAGCCGCCCGTTTCTCCGGTGCCCGGCACCGGGCAGAATCCGGCGGCGGTCTGGGGGCCGCCGCCGGGGGCGGGCGGACCGCAGCCTCCGGTCCCGGGACAACCGCCGTATCCCGGTGGCGTGGCGGTTCCCGGTCAGCCGTATCCCGGCGGTGCTCCTGTTCCTGCTCAGCCGTACAGCGGTGGCGCTCCTGCTCCCGGGCAGCCGCAGGCCATGGCGGTTGACGCCGGGCCGAGGGTGCTGCCCGAGAGCGTGCGGATGGCGTTCTTCCTGATGCTCGCCGGTGCCGTGGTCACCGTGCTCAGCGCCGCGTACATGCTCACCACCATCGATCAGATCCGGTCGGAGGCGCTCGACGCCTCGGGTGGGGTGCTGCGCGGGGACGATCTGGACATGGTGGTGTACGCCGGGATCGCCGGTGGGCTGTTCACCACGGCGGTCACGGCGGGGCTGTGGGTGTGGATGGCGTTCGCCTGCCGGGCGGGCAAGAACTGGGCCAGGATCACCGGCACCGTGTTCTTCGGCGTCAATGTGCTGTTCTCGCTGATCGGTGTGCTCGGCGTCGTGTTCGCCCCCAGCCTCGGCACCGGGGGGAGCGACTGGCAGTCGCTGATCTTCACCGGCGTGACGTTCCTGATCGGCTTGGCCGTGGTGATCCTGCTGTGGCAGCCGCGCTCGGCACCGTTCTTCGCCCCGGCGCCACCCGCCGGATACCAGCCCTTCGCGCCTACCGGGCAGTGGTGAAGTTCGCCCGGTAGGTGCTCGGCGGTACGCCGAGGTGCCGGATCATGTGCTGGCGCAACGATTCCGCCGATCCGATCCCGCTGTGCCGCGCCACCTGCTCGATCGGCAGCGAGGTCGATTCCAGCAGGTCTCTCGCCCGCTGCAACCGCTGATGCAGCAGCCATTTCTGCGGACTGAGCCCGGTCTCGGCGTGGAAGCGGCGGGTCAGGGTGCGCACGCTGGTGTTGGCGTGCCCGGCCAGTTCGCGCAGCGACAGCGGAGTGTCGAGGCGTTGCAGCGCCCAGGTGCGGGTGGCCGAGAGCGAGAGGTCGTCGTCGGGCGGCAGCGCGGTGTCGACGAACTGGGCCTGGCCGCCGGGCCGCACCGGTGTCACCACCGCGGCCCGCGCCGCCGCGTTCGCCACGGCGGCGCCGTAGTCGGTGCGAATCAGGTGCAGGCACAGGTCGATTCCGGCCGCGGCGCCCGCCGAGGTGGTCACCGGGCCGTCCTCGATGAACAGCGCGTCGGCGCGCACCGTGACCGTGGGAAAGGCCGCGGCCAGCTCGTCGGCCAGTGCCCAGTGGGTGGTGGCGGTGCGGCCGTCGAGCAGCCCGGCCTGAGCGAGGACGAACGCGCCGGTGCAGATCGAGGTGACCAGGGTGCCGCGCTCGACCGCCGCGCGCAGCGCTGCCAGAGTGGCCGCGTCGGCGTCACCGCGGCTGCCGGTACTCGGCACGATCACGATATCGGCGGCCTCGAGCACCTCCAGCCCACGCGGGACGACTACGTCGAAGCCACCCGCATTCGCCGCAACCACGCCGGGTTCCGCGGTGCACACGAGCACGCGGTAGCCGGGCGCGCCGTCGACCACCGCCGATTCGAGCAGGGTGCCCGGCATGGCCAGATCGAATGATTTCACCGGCGGGACGGCGACGACGGCAACGGTCTTCATGGCCTGATCCTTGGGATAGCTGGCAATCCGGCCACTAGTGTAGTCGGGGTCGCCACGGCAGTCTCGATATGCGGCCGCAATGCGCGGTCGCCACGAAATATCTTGCCGGAAAAGGTGATTCATATGGATTCCCATGTCGTGATCGGCCGCGGTGGCACCGCGTCGGCCACCGCCCTTGCACTCGCCGAAGCCGGTGATCGGGTGACGATGATCAGCCGCAGCGGCCTCGGCCCCGACCATCCCGGCATCCATCGGGTCGCCGTGGACGCCCTCGACACCGCCGCCGTGATCGCGCACTCCACCGGCGCGGCGACGGTCTTCAACCTGGCCATGCCGCCGTACCACACCTGGCCGGAAACCGTTCCGCCGCTGTTCGGTTCGATTCTGGCCGCCGCCGAGGCGGTCGGCGCGAACCTGGTGATGCTGGGCAACCTGTACGGCTACGGCCCGGTCGACGGCGTCCTCGACGAGACGATGCCGCTGGCCGCCACCGGCCGCAAAGGCGAGGTGCGGGCGAGGATGTGGCGCGAGGCGCTGTCCGCGCACGAGTCGGGCAGGCTGCGGGTCACCGAGGTGCGGGCCGGACAGTTCCTCGGGGCGGGTGCGGTGTCGATCTTCTCACTGCTGGTCCAGCCCGCCGTCCTCGCGGGCCGACCGGCGCGGGTGCCGCAGGAACTCGACCTCGCGCATTCGTTCACCGCGATCGGGGACGCCGCCGCCGCCCTGGTCGCGGTCGCCGGTGACGATCGGGCGTGGGGCCGCGCCTGGCATGCCCCGATGCTCACCACCACCGTCCGCGCGGTCGCGAACCGGCTGGCGGAGCTGGCCGGTGCCCCGGTCCCGGAGCTGGCGGTACTCTCGGACGCCGAGATCACCGCGCTGGCCGCCGACGATCCGTTCTGGGCCGAGCTGTTCGAGACCGAGCACATGTCGCACCGCGAATTCGTGGTCGACGATTCGGCCCTGCGTACCACCTTCGGGGTCACCGCCTCGTCCATCGACGAGGTGTTCGCCGGCGTACTGCCCGAGCGGGCGGCGCGGATCTGACGGATGCCCCTGGTTTGCCAGACACCCGGACGGGCGGATAAATGCCGGATATCCACGGTCTGGTGCGGCATGCTGACAGGATGCGTCAGCTCCTGTGCTGTGTGCTCGTGGTGCTCGGCTGTGGGTTCCTCGCGGCGCCCGCGGTGTCGGCGGAGCCGGGGATCGTCACGGTGCGGCCGCTCGGCGGCAGGCAGCTGGAAGTCGTGGTGTATTCGGCGGCGATGGACCGCCCGATCACCCTGTGGATGTCGCATCCCGGCGCCGGCGCGCCCGCGCTGTACCTGCTCAACGCCGTCGACGGTGGGGAGAGCGGCGGGCCGTGGATGCGGCGCACCGATGTGGCCGGTTTCTTCGCCGACAAACCGGTGAACGTGATCGTGCCGATCGGCGGCCGGGCCAGCATGTACACCGACTGGCAGCGCGAGGACGCGGTGCTCGGTCGCAACAAGTGGACCACCTTCCTCACCGCGGAACTCCCGCCGCTGCTCGACGCCCGCTTCGGGATGACCGGCGCCAATGCCATCGCCGGTCTGTCGATGTCGGCCACCTCAGCGCTCAATCTCGCCATCGCCGCGCCGGGGCGCTACCGTGCGGTCGGCGCGTTCAGCGGCTGCACCCAGACGGCGAATCCGCTGGCCCAGGCCCTGGTCCGAGCCCAGCTCGCGCTGTTCGCCGCCGATGCCACCAATATGTGGGGCCTACCTGGCGATCCGGCGTGGGCGGCCAACGATCCGCTCGTGCACGCCGAACGGCTGCGCGGCACGGCCATCTACCTGTCCGCGGGCAACGGCCTGCCGGGTCAGCACGAAGCCTTCCACGATCCGAGCATCGCGGGCGATCTCGCCGTGCTGGTGGACCGGCTGCTGGTCGGCGGCACCATGGAGGCGGTGGCAGGCAGTTGCACCGCACCGATGGCCGCCCGCCTGTCCCAGCTGGGCATTCCCGCCGACGTGCGTTTCCGCGCGGCGGGCACCCACGCCTGGCCGTACTGGCAGGACGACGTGCACGACTCGTGGCCCATGTTCGCCGCCGCCCTCGGCGTCTGAATCTGTCGGTACCACGGCGCACACTGTCGCTATGGCCTATGACGAAGAACTCGCCGAGCGCATCCGGGAGATCGTCTACCCCGGGCAAGCGGTCACCGAGCAGCGGATGTTCGGTGGCCTCGCCTTCCTGATCGGCGGCAATATGGCGGTCGCCGCCAGCGGCAAGGGTGGGCTGATGGTCCGCGTCGACCCGGCCGACTCCGCCGAGCTGGTCGACGGTGACGCGGTGGCACCCATGGTGATGGGCGGACGGGAGATGCGCGGTTGGCTGCGCGTCAGCACGGCCGCGGTGGCCGAGGACGCGGCCCTGCGCTCCTGGGTCGAACGTGGTGTCGGCTTCGCGGGCACCCTGCCGCCGAAGAAATCCGGCGCGAGAAAGTAGGAGAAGTGTGTCGAGACGGCGATCCCGGCTCCGACCGTGTGGTGTCAGCAGTAGTAACCACTCCTCGAGGAGCACATCATGTCCGTCAACACCTTCCTCTGGTTCGACACCGAGGCCGAGGCCGCGGCCGAGCTCTACGCCGCGACCGTGCCGAACTCCCGGATCGTCGAGGTCACCCGGCAGGGTGACGGGTCGGCGTTCATCGTCACCATCGAGCTCGACGGGCATGCCGTCACCCTGATGAACGGCGGACCGGGCCACCCGCAGACCGATGCCGCCTCGCTGCAGGTGATCGTCGAGACCCAGGCCGAGGTCGACGCGCTGTGGGAGGCGCTCACCGCCGACGGCGGCAAGCCCGGCGAATGCGGCTGGCTCACCGACCGGTTCGGGGTTTCCTGGCAGATCGTGCCCGCGGCCCTGCCCACGCTGCTCGGTGGCGAACCGGACCGGGTGATCGCAGTCGGCACGGCCCTGCGCGCGATGTCCAAGCTGGATATCGCCGCGCTGCGGCGAGCCTACGACCAGGCCTGAGCGGTCCAGGTCCGCCACCGCGCGCAGCTTCACCCGGAGCGGGTGAGGCGGCGGCCCGCGCGGTCGGCGGACACTGGGGACATGCCGACGCCGGGTCAGGTTCGCTACCAGTTCGTCATCGAGGGCGAACTCACCGAGCGTGCCGTCGCGGCCTTCCCTGAGCTGCGGCGCAGCGCGCATTCGGCGACCGGAACCACCACCCTCTACGGCGAGCTCGCCGACAACACCGCCATGCGGAGCGTGCTGGCCAAGATCGACGCCCTCGGGCTCACCCTGCTCGGCATGTCCCGACTACCCGACTGATAGCCGTGAATTAGCTGGATCGTGGGTTGTGGTCACGATGACGTCGATCTGATAACGAGCACCCCGCCGCGGGCTCACCGGCAAACGCGTAGTTCAGGATTGGCCTACCGTCGTACCTGCGAACGGATCGACCAGGAGAGCAGCCGACGAGCGCAGGAGTGTGGGTGGTGGCTACCTCGTACCGTGCGATAGCTGAGCGTGCCGCGTCAGCTCAGATCCCGGAGTTGTCCTTCACCTCGATCCGCTCCGGCGAGCTGACCGCGTGCCTGGACCGGGTCGGTGCCGGACAGACCGTGCTGCTGTGCGGGCCCGCGGGCATCGGCAAGACCGTCGCGCTGGTCGACTGGGTCACGCGGTCGCGTCGCACCCGCGCGGCTGCTCTCGGCTGGCTCACCGTCACCGAACAGGTTGCCGCCGGGGCCCTGCTGCCCGCGATCGCCCGCGCGCTCGGCCGACCGGCCGATCTGGTCGCCGACGGAGCCCTGTGCACTCCGGTCGACCAAGCGGCCGACCTCGTCGCGGCGCTGACCGACGCCGAGCCGACAGTCCTCGTCCTCGACGACGCCCACCTGATCACCGACCCGCTGCAACTCGCGGGTCTGGAACACCTGCTCACCCACCTGCCCGCCACCGTGACCGCGCTGATCGCGGCCAGGTTCGATCCGCCGCTGCGCTGGCACGCGCTCGACCTGGACGGCAGGCTCACCCGGCTCGGTGCCCCCGATCTGGCGCTCTCGCCGGAACGGATCGCGCGGCTGTTCGCCCAGCACGGCTGCCGGCTCGACGACGCCGAACTCGCCGTCGTCCACACCCTCACCCGCGGCTGGGCCGCGCTGGTGCGGATCGCCGCGATCTACCTGGCCGCCCATACCGACGACCGCGACACCGCGTTCACCGCACTGGCCAGGCCGTCGCACGCCGTGGCGGACTTCCTCGTCGCCGAGCTGATGGCCGCGCTGCCTGCCCGGACACTGGACTTCCTGCTGGTCACCGCGATCCCCGAGCGGTTCTGCCTGCCGCTGGCCGAGGAGCTGGCGGGCGAGCACGCGGCCCGGATCGTCGACGAACTGCTGCGCGCCAACTTCCCCATCCACACCGTCGCCGACGGCGGCGAGCTCTGGCACACCTACCATCCGCTGCTGCGCGCCTACCTGCTGGCCGAGGCCGCGCACAGCAGGGCCGACCGGCTGCCCGCGCTGCACCGCAGGGTCGCCGCCTGGTTCGGCGCCGCCGCGCAGCCGGGCCGGGCGCTCGACCACGTGCTCGCCGAACCGGGCACCCCGCACCTCGGTACGTTCCTGCGGGATTGGGGGATGCGCCTGGTCCTCGACGGCGGCGGTCATCGGTTGCTCGCCGCGGTGGAACACCTGCCCGAGCTGGCCGACGACACCTACGTGCGGCTGCTGCGCGCGGCGGTGGCGGTGGAGGCGGGCGAGATCGCCGCCGCCGAGGTGTATCTCGAGACCGCGCACGTCGGTGCCGAGCAGACCTCCCGGCTCGTCCCGCCGGGTTGGACGGCGGCGCTCGACCACGCGGTCAGCGCGGGAGTCGCCGTGCTGGTGGGTGATTCGGCCTCGACGCGGTGGCCGCTGCCCGCCGCTACCGGGCAACCCGATCTGGACTGCTACGCCGCGCTGCAATGTGGCTATGCCGAGGTCGCGCGCACGGAGGCCGACGGCGGGGTCGCGACGCTGCGACACGCCCTCGTACACGCGGAGGAAGCCGGACTCGGCCGCACGGCGGTGCGCGCCAGAACCGCCCTCGCCGTCGCGGCGGGCTACGCCGGCCGGGTGGGCGAGCAGCGCGCGCTCGCCGACGCGGCGCTGGACTGCGCCGACCGCTACGGCCTCACCGGCGCGGCCGAGGCGGTGTTCGCCGGGGTGATCGGCGCGCACGCCGCCCACCAGCAGGGCATGGCGACCACCCGGCCGCTCGGCGCGCTGCCCGGCGACGCCGAATTCGAGATCGCCACCCCGGCGCCGGTGCGGCAGGCCGCGATCATCGCGGGCATCGTGGCCTTCGACACCGCACCCGACCGGGCCGTGGCGGCGACCGCCCTCGGCAGGCAACTGCATCGGCTGATCGATGAATCCCCGGTCCTGCCCGGCACCGACGCGCTCGTGCCCGACGTGCTGTGGCCGCTGCTGCGGGTGCAGGCGAAGACCGACGCACAGCAACTGGTCGAGCATGCGGCCCGTGCGCTCGGTGAGACGCCGGAGATACTGGTCGCGATGGCAGGCCTCGCGCTGGCCACCCAGCGTCCGGCGGCGGCGCTGGGAGTGCTGGAGCCGATGCTGGCCGGTCCGCCGCGATGGCACTCCGGCCACGCGGTGACGGCCTGGCTGCTGGTCGCGGTCGCCGCCGACCGGCTCGACCGGCCGCGCAAGGTCGACGACGCGTTCGCGCACGCCCTCGCCGTCGCCGGCGGCGATCAGCTGATCCGCCCGTTCCTCGATGTGCCCGGCGCGGTCGAGTTGCTCGACCGGCTCGGCGGCAGTTTCGGCCGGTACGACACTTTCGCCGACCGCGTCCGGGCCCACCGCGGTCCCGCGACCGATGCGCCACCACTCACCGATACCGAGCTGGCGGTGCTGCGCCAGTTGCCGTCCGGGATGACCGCGGTGACGATCGCGGCGGGGATGGGCGTGTCGGTGAACACCGTGAAAACCCATCTGCGCGGCATCTATCAGAAACTCGGCGTCAACTCGCGTGCCGACGCCATCGTCAGGGCCCGTGGGCTCGGCGTGATCTGACCCGGAGGTGAACGCGCTGGCGTCGCGGCGGGGTATTGCCTTCGTCCGTTTCACCATCGCCGTCGGCGATGCGCGACGCAGCGAGTAATACGGCGGTCCTCGCCGGACCGGAGACGAGCGGTGGTATCTCGGGCCGAGGCGATCTATCACGACTCCGTCGTGGGAAGCGGGGCGACTTCGACCCATAGCCACCGCCCCAACTTCACCCGCTTTGGGTGAAGTTCCGTCCGTCTTGCGATGGCACGCTGCGGGGGCGGCCGACTCGGAGCGGGGTCGACGCGGTCGCTCAACTGTCGTGGGAAGGGAACTGATGACCAGTCAGCAGGAAGCCTCGGCCAGTATCGAAGCGGGCAACGAGAAGGCCGCGCGCACACTACCGTTCGGCGACACCCGGGACTTCGACGACGCCGGGCGCGGGTTCGTCGCCGCGCTGTCGCCGGGGGTGGTGCGCAATGACGACGGTGCGGTGGTGTGGGACAGCGGGGCGTTCTCCTTCCTCGACGACGAGTGCCCGCCGACGGTCAACCCGAGCCTGTGGCGGCAGTCGAAACTCGTGGTGATGCAGGGGCTGTACGAGGTGAGTGCCGGTATCTATCAGATCCGCGGGCTCGACCTGTCGAACATGTCGCTGATCGAAGGCGATACCGGGGTCATCGTGATCGATCCGTTGATCTCCGAGGAAACCGCTGCGGCGGGGCTCGCGCTGTATCGCGAGCAGCGCGGGGATCGCCCGGTGACCGGGGTGATCTATTCGCACTCCCACATCGACCATTTCGGCGGCGTCAAAGGTGTCACCACCCAGGACGCGGTGGATGCGGGGAAATGCCCGGTCATCGCGCCGGTGGGGTTCACCGAACACGCGGTGGAGGAGAACGTCTACGCGGGTACCGCGATGGCCCGCCGCGCGGCCTACATGTACGGCGCGGCCCTGCCCGCCGGGCCGCTCGGCGCGGTCGGCGCCGGACTCGGACCGACCACCTCGACCGGAACGCCGACGCTGATCCTGCCCACGGTCTCCATCGATCACACCGGCCAGACCGTGACCGTCGACGGGGTCACCATCGAGTTCCAGATGACCCCGGGAACCGAGGCACCCTCGGAGATGAACTTCTACTTCCCGGACCGGCGAGCGCTGTGCATGGCCGAGAACGCCACCCATACCCTGCACAATCTGCTGACCCTGCGTGGCGCGCTGGTGCGCGACCCGCATGTGTGGTCGAAGTATCTGACCGAGGCGATCAACAGGTACGCGAGCCGGTCCGATGTCGTGTTCGCCTCGCACCACTGGCCGACCTGGGGCACCGAACGGCTCACCGAATACCTGTCGATCCAGCGCGACCTCTACGGCTATCTGCACGACCAGACCGTGCGGGCATTGAACAAGGGCGCCACCGGCATCGAGATCGCCGAGGACATCCAGCTGCCGCCGGCGATCGAGACCTCGTGGTCCACCCATGGCTACTACGGCTCGGTGAGCCACAATGTCAAAGCGATCTACCAGCGCTATATGGGCTGGTTCGACGGCAATCCGGCCACCCTGTGGCAGCACCCGCCGGTCGCGTCGGCCCGCCGCCACGTGGACTTCATGGGCGGTGCGGACGAAGTTCTCACCAAGGCACGCAAGGCCTACGACGAGGGCGACTTCCGCTGGGCCGCCCAGGTACTCAACTACGTCATCTTCGCCGACCCCGACAACGCGGAAGCGAAAGCGCTGCAAGCCAATACGCTCGAACAGCTCGGCTACGGCGCGGAGAACGGCACCTGGCGCAACTTCTTCCTGATGGGCGCCTACGAACTGCGCAACGGCAAGGTCGGGACGCCGACGGTGGCCGCCGCCCCCGATATCGCGGCGGCCCTGTCCGTCGAGCAGCTGTTCGACGCCATCGCCCTTCGTGTCGACGGTCCCAAGGCGTGGGGGGCGTCGATCGTCATCGACTGGCGGGTCGAGGGCGGTCCGGTGCATCGGACCCAGCTGCGCAACGGGCTGCTCGTCCATTTCGACCTCGACGGTGAGTTCCCGCCCGCCGACGCGACGTTCACCCTCTCCACGGAAGATCTGCACGCGGCCCTGCTCGGCGGCGAATCGCTGCCGGACCTGATCGCGGCGGGCCGCGTCACCGTCGACGGTGACGCGAGCAAGCTCACCGAACTCGTCGGCTACCTCGATGAACCCGACCCGGACTTCTCGATCGTCACGCCATGAGCGACGCACGGTACCGGCCGTCCGATCGTCGGGCGGCCGGTACCGCGTTCGCGAGCCCGCTCTCCGGAAGGACACCCGATGCTCGGATTCCTGGTTCCCGACCAGCAGCGTCGCACGCTAGACGAGCTCACCGACAAGCTGGACCTGTCCGTCGGTGATGTGACGGCGAAACGCTCCGCGTTCTGGATCATGCTGGTGCTCTCGGCGGTCATCGCGATCTCCGGCGTCGTCGGCGACTCCACCGCCACCGTGATCGGCGCGATGATCGTCGCGCCGCTGTCGGTGCCGATCCTCGGTGTCGCGCTCGGTGTGGTCACCGGCCGGGCACCGCTGGTCGGACGCAGCCTGATCTTGGTGCTGGCAGGCATTCTGGTCGTCGTCGCACTCGGCTTCGTCTTCGCGCAGGTGCTGCCGAATCCGGTCAATGTGTTATCGAACGGGCAGGTCCTCGGCCGCACCTCACCGAAACTGATGGATCTCACCGCGGCGCTGGCCACGGGGCTCGTTGCGGCGGTGGCCATCACCCGCCGCGACGTCGGTGACGTACTGCCCGGCGTGGCGATCGCTATCTCGTTGGTGCCGCCGCTCGGCGTGGTCGGGGTGTGTCTCGGTTCGGGTGCGCCCTCGCTCGCGCTCGGCGCCTTCGTGCTGTTCGCCTCCAATGTGGTGGCGATGATCATCACGGTGACCGCGGTGCTGCTCATCGCGGGCTACGCGCGGGAGGCCGAGGCGTCGGGTGCCCGGCGGGGTCGCGCGTACCTGGTGCTCGGCATCGCGCTCGTGCTGGTGGCGATCCCGATGGTGATCAACTCGCTGTCGAGCCTGTGGGCCAGGCAGATCGCCGATGTGACCGAGGACTGGTTGGGTGACGCGCCGGGCGCGCAGGTCATCGATGTCTCGCTGCACAGCGACACGGCCACGATCTCGGTGCTCGGCCCGCAGCAGCTGCCACCGGTGGACGAGTTGCAGCGAGCCGTGAACGATGTCGTGCCGTTCGACCCGAGGGTGGTCGTCGTGCACACGGTCGGAGCCAGACTTCAGGGTGAGTAGTGCCGCAACGCAGCGCGCCGCCGGACAGGTCCGGCGGCGCGCTGCGTTTTCGTAACCGGCTCAGCCGAGCAACTGCGCCTTCGCCGCCGCGAACTCCGCATCGGAAAGCGCACCGGCCGAGTGCAATTCGCTCAGCTGCTTCAGCTTCTCGACCATGTCCACCGGCGCGGCGGCCTGCGGTGTGGCAGCGGGCGGCTGCGCGTACGCGGCCTGCTGTTGCGCGGCTTGCTGGGCCGCTTGCTGCGCGTAGGCCTGCTGCTGGGCCGCCTGCTGGTCGGCATAGGCCTGCTGCTGCGCCGAGTGGCGGGCGGCCCGATTGTTGATCGCGTTGGAGGTCGCGGTCGCGGTGCCGGCGACCACCGCCGTCCGCGCCACCGTCCCGAGGAGTCCCGGCCGCCCGATGCGGCCCCGTCGTAGCGGCATGTCTGCTCCTTCCTAGGCCGTCGCCGCGGCGGACACCGCGGCCTCGACGACATCTCGCGGCACCGCCACCTGCATGGCGACCTCGCCCTCGACCCCGCGCACCGCCGAGGCCAGGCGCACCGCCCAGGTCTGCTCGAACGCCAGGATCAGGGCACTACTGCCCGGCACCAGCGATGCGCGCACGACCTCGACATCGGAGTCGCTGACGAGGTCGATATCGGCGGCGGTGAGCCCGGTGTGACCGACCTCGGTCACGTCGTCATCGATCTCGGACTCGGTGACATTGCCCGCCTCGTCCATCGTGAGTACCACCATGTCGAGCAAGGTCACCAGCCCGTTGCCGACGATCTCGGCGATCGCGTCGGTGACGGACACGTCGATGGAGGTGCCGGGGAAGGCGAGGACGACGAATTCGACCGGGCCGAGTACAGGTGTTGATCCCATGGGGTGATGGTGCGCTGATCTCCCGCGCGCCGCCTCATCCGATTCGGGTGAAGACCGAGGCCGGCGATCATCCGAGCCCGCGCTCCCGGTTCCGCGCGCCGGGCGGCGACGGCGCCATCGGGGCCGCGTCGAGTGTGCGCGCCCGTCGGCGGATCGGTCGCGGGCTTCCGGCGGCCGCGTGACCGGAACGCCCGTCGCGGGGCATCGACCTCACCCGGTTCGGATGATGCGCGGCGTCCCACCGGATTGCGATGATCGCCGGACCCGGACCCTTCCACCGGCCCGAAGGAGCGTGCATGCGTAACCCATTCGCGGGCCAGCGCATGACCAAAGCAGATGTGGTAGCCGGGGTTCCCGGCGCGATCGGCGGAGTCCCCGATGGGATGGCGGCGGGCCTGCTGGCGGGGGTGAGTCCCGTGCACGGGCTCTACGCGAGTCTGGCCGGGCGCTTCTTCGGCGGCATCGGTACGAGCACCCGGTTGATGGTGATCACCACGACCTCCGCGTCGGCACTGGCGGCGGGGTCGGTGCTCACCGAGGTCGCGCCCGAGCAGCGGTCGGCGGCGATGGTGGTGCTCACCCTGCTCGCCGGCATCGCCATGCTCGTCGCAGGCGCGCTGCGGCTCGGCCGGTACACCCGGTTCGTCTCCCATTCGGTGATGACCGGATTCCTGCTCGGTGTCGCGGCGAACATCGTGTTCGGGCAGCTGCCGGTGCTGGTCGGGGCGCCGTCGGAAGGCTCGGTGGCGGCGCTGAAGGCGCTGCACGTGATCACGCATCCACGGCAGATCCACTGGCCATCGGCGCTGGTCGGTGCGCTCGCCGTGGTCCTGCTCCTGGTCGTCGCGCGCACCAGGTTCCGGACCGTCGCCTCGCTGGCCGGGCTCATCGTGCCCGCGGCGGTGGTGATCGGGCTCGGCTGGGATCAGGTGGCGACGGTCTCGGACGCGGGAGAGATCCCCAGGGGCTTCCCGGTGCCCCAGATGCCGGAGCTCAGTCTGCTGTCGCCGTCGCTGATCGCCGGGGCGCTCGCGGTGACCGTCATCGTGCTGGTGCAGGGTGCGGGCGTGGCCGAGTCCTCGCCCAATCCGGACGGATTCCGGGCGAAGACCGACCGTGACTTCCGGGCTCAGGGCATCGGCAATGTCTTCTCCGCCCTGTTCCGTGGCATGCCGGTGGGCGGCTCGCTGGGCCAGACCGCGATCAATGTGACCTCCGGTGCGCGCACCCGGTGGGCGGCGATGTGGTCGGGATTGTGGATCCTGGTGATCCTGGTTCTGCTCAGCGGGGTGGTCGGCCGGGTGCCGATGCCGACGCTCGCGGCGATCCTCATCGTCGCCGCCGTCGGCTCGATGAATATCGACCAGATCGTCGCCATCTGGAGCAGCGGCAACATCTCCCGTGTCGCGCTCGGGGTCACCTTCGTCGCGACCCTGGTGCTGCCGGTGACCTCGGCGGTCGGGGTGGGTGTCGGGGTGTCGCTGCTGATGCAGATGAACCAGGAGGCGATGGATCTGCGGGTGGTGCGATTGCGGGTGCAGGGGGAGTATCTGGTCGAATCGCCTGCCCCGAAACGGCTGACCGACAACGAGATCGTCATCCTGGACGTGTACGGCAGCCTGTTCTACGCGGGCGCGCGCACGCTGCAGTCCCAGCTGCCCGACCCCACCGGCGCCACCAACTGCGTCGTCATCCTGCGGCTGCGCGGCCGCACCACCGCCAGTTCCACCTTCCTGCACATCGTCGCCGATTACGCACGCAGGCTGGACGCGGTGGGCGGGCGCCTCTACCTCAGCGGGGTCGCCCCGCAGATCCGCTCGGTATGGACAGATGAGCTGCTCGAGAGTCAGGGCATCAAGATCGAGTTCTTCCCGGCGTCGAGCACCGTCGGCGAGTCGACCCTGTCGGCCTACGCCGACGCCGAGATCCGCGTCGACGAGCGGAGGAGCTGACATGGGTGGGCTGCTGGCCGAACTCGAATCGGCGGGCCCGCGCAAGGCCTTCGCGCTCGGCGTGGTGCTCGGCGTGCTCAACCCGAACCTGTTCATCATGCTGGCCGGGATGAGCGTGATCTCGAGTTCGGCGGTCAGCGTCGGCGCGGCCCTGCTCGCCATCCTCGTACTGCTGATCGCGGCCATTGCCGACTTCCTGATCCCCATCGGGCTTTTCGTCGTCTTCGGCGCGCGTGCCGAACGCAGGCTCGTGGCACTGGAGACCTGGATGCTCGGCCACAGCCGCGCCTTGACCCTGGGGGTGCTGCTCGGTTTCGGCACCCTGTTCGCGGTGCGTGGCATCGTCAACCCGGTGAGCTGATGCGGGTTCGGGACACCGGCGCGGTCGATGACGGGCGCCTCGGTGCCGGCTGTCGCATCCGCACGACAGGTCGGGCCACACGCAGGAGATGATCGAGACCCCGCATGCCCGCGTTGCCGGGCGAAAGACTGGCGGACACTGCGACGAGAACGATCCGCTCCTTCGGAGATTCGCACCTCATCCGAATGGGATGAATCCGGAGGCAGCCGCCGTCGGGCACGTCGATCTCATCCAGAAGGTGTGAGGTACGGACGGTCCGCTGTTTCTACCGTCATGGCATGGGACCCGTGCTCGGCGATCTGCTTCCGCTCGCGGTCGGTGTGGCGATCTCGCCGATACCGATCGTGGCGGCGATTCTGATGATCCTGTCCAAGAACGCGGGCGGCGCGGCGAAGGGATTCGCCGCGGGGTGGGTCGCGGGCATCCTGGCGGTGACCGTGGTGGTGACGCTGATCGCCGGATCACTGAGCGGCGGCGACGACAAGGAGCCGTCGGCGGCGGTGTCGTGGATCAAAATCGTGGTCGGGGCCGGGCTGATCGTGCTCGCGGCCACACAGTGGAGTGCGCGTTCCGACACCGAGATCCCGCCCTGGATGCGGGCGGTCGACACGCTCACCACGGTGAAGGCGACCGGGCTCGGCGCGCTGCTGTCGGGGGTGAACCCGAAGAACCTCCTGCTGTGTGTGTCGGCGGGCCTGACGATCGGCGGGGCCGGGCTCGGCGCGGGCGGCGCGATCACCGCGATCGTGGTGTTCACCCTGCTCGCCTCGCTCACCGTGCTCGCGGTGGTGCTCGGCTATCTCGTCGCCGCCGACCGGCTCGGCCCGGCGCTGAACTCACTGCGCACGTGGCTGCAGGACAACAACCACGCGGTGATGGCGATCGTGCTGGTGGTGATGGGTGCGGTGGTGCTCGGCAAGGGGATCGGCGGACTGTAGGAGGAGCACGACGATGGCGGTCCCGATCTTCGAATCCCTGCGCGGCTACCAGCGCGGCTGGATCAGGCCGGATGTGCTCGCCGGCCTGACGGTATGGGCGGTGCTGGTGCCGGAGGGCCTGGCCTACGCCTCGATCGCCGGGGTGCCGCCGGTCGTCGGCCTCTACGCGGCGGTGCCATCGCTGGTGCTCTACGCGCTGGCGGGCAGTTCGCGGCATCTGATCGTCGCGCCCATGTCGGCGACGGCGGCGCTGTCCGCGGCGATCATCGCGCCGCTGGCCGGTGCGGACGGCGGCAAATACCTCGCACTGTCCACCGCCTTGGCGGTCGCCACCGGGATCGCCGGGCTGGTGGCCGGCCTGATCCGGCTCGGCTTCGCCGCGTCGTTCATCTCCGAGCCGGTGCTCAAGGGATTCATTGTCGGCCTGGCCTTGACCATCATCATCGGGCAGGTACCCAAGCTGCTCGGCGTCGACAAGCACGAGGGCGATTTCTTCGACCAGGCCTGGGGTGTGCTCGGCGAACTCGGCGACGCCCACTGGCGAACCCTGCTGATCGGCGTGGTGAGCCTGGCCGTCGTGCTCGCGGTGAAACGCTGGCTGCCGTTGGTACCGGGGTCGCTACTGGCCGTGGTGCTCGGTATCCTGGCCGTGCAGATCTTCGGCCTCGACGACAAGGGCGTCGCGATCGTGGGGCACATCGACGCCGGGCTGCCCGCCGTCGGGCTGCCGTCCGGCGTCGGCTTCCACGACTACCTGGACCTGCTCGGCCCGGCGTGCGGCGTGCTGCTGATCGGCTTCGCCGAGGGGCTCGGTGCGGCGAAGACCTATGCGGCGAAGGCGGGTTACCGCATCGACCCCAACCGGGAGCTGATCGGGCTCGGCGCCGCCAATCTGGGGGCGGGACTCGGGTCGGGCATGGTCGTCAACGGCAGCCTGTCCAAGACCGCCGTCAATGGTGGTGCGGGCGCAAAGACCCAGGTCAGCGGCCTGGTGGTGGCCGCGCTGACCCTACTCACCCTGCTGTTCCTGACCGGCCTGTTCGAGAAACTTCCCGAAGCCACGCTCGCCGCCGTGGTCATCGCCGCGGTCATCGAACTGGTGGACTTCACTGCGTTGCGTCGGCTCTACCGCGTCTGGTCCCAACTGCTCGGCAGTATCTACGGTGCCGCCGCGCGCGCCGACTTCCTCGGCGCGATGGCCGCCATGTTCGGTGTCCTGCTGTTCGATACCCTGCCCGGTCTGCTGATCGGTATCGGGGTGGCGATCCTGCTGCTGGTCTATCGCGCCTCCCAGCCGCATGTCGCGGCACTGGCCAAGAGCGGCCCGCTCTGGGTGGACCGGACCAGGCACCCCGACCTGCCCGCCCGACCGGACCTGCTTGTGGTGCGTGTCGAATCCGGGCTGTTCTTCGCCAACGCCGACTACGTGCGCGAACGGATCGAGGAACTGTGCACCGACGCGACCCGCGTGGTCGTCCTCGACGCCGAGACCTCACCGACGATCGATGTCACCGCCGCCTCGGCCCTGCTCGCCCTGCGCAAGGACCTTGCGCACCGCCGCATCGACTTCCGGATCGCTCGCTCGGTGGCCCAGTTCGGGGACGAACTCGGATCCGCCGTCGAGGGTGCCACCCCGATCGGTGTCTACCCGACCGTGGCCGCCGCCACCGCCGACCTGCCCGCCCAACCCTGATCACGCTCGACCCTGGAAAGGAGTGCCATGAACGGCATCATCGTCGCGGTGGTCGGAGTCCTGCTGTGCTTCTACGGCATTCGCTCGGTCCATCTCGGCATCCTGGCGATCGGCTTCGGCCTCGGCTGGCTGATCGCCGACCTGTTCAACGCCTCGTTCTGGTGGCTGCTGCTGATCGGCCTGATCGGCGCGATCTCGTCGTGGGTGGTGACCTCGCTGGTGTTCCGCTTCGCGTCCTATTTCATCGGCGGCCTCACCGGCGCCATGATCGGCACCAAGCTGGCTACCGTGCTCCAGCCGGGCGACAAGAACATCGCGCTGAGCATGATCGTCGCGCTCGCGGTGTGCGTGGCGGGCGCCTTCCTGGCACAGAAGTTCCGCGCCCGCGCCCTGTTGTGGCTCACCTCCATCGGCGGCGCCAGCATGGTGCTCAGCGGTCTCGGCCGGATGGGCGATTCGCTGCATTTCCTGCGCGACCCGGAACCTGGTGTGCAGCAGGTCACCTCGACGCTGGCGTGGGTCGGGCTCTCGGTCCTCGGCTGGATCACCCAGCGGCACCTGTTCGCCGAGAAGCTCGGCATCGAACGTCTCGCCGACGACGACAAGATCGACCAGCGCAAACGCAACGGCGGCTGGCCGACCCGCTGATCACGGCGCCTGCAGCGCGGGGAACCAGACGTCGGTGAGCACGGCGGCGGCCTGTTCGGCCGAGACGTCGATGGTGCCCTGCATGGCCCAGCGGGTGAAGAACCGTTCGAGCTGGGCGACGAGCAGTTCGATGCGCAGGCGGGCCTCGTCGCGGCGGTGTTCGGGCCAGCGGGCGAGGTAGGCGGGCATGGTATCGGCGAGGGTCATGATGCCCTCGCGGGCGACGGCGCGGAACTCCGGCTCGAGCGCGGTCGCCTCGTCCCAGGCGGGCAGCATGTCCTTGTTGGTGAAGAACCAATCGATCGCGCGGGACATCCACTCCGCGAACGCTTCCCGCGAGCCGGTGGTGAGCACCCGGTCCAGGTCGGCGTAGAACTCGCGCACGCTGGTGAGGGTGCCCTCGTTGGCGATGGCCCGCAGCACCTCGCCCTTGCTGGTGAAGTGCAGGTAGAAGGTGGCGCGGCTGCAGCCGACGGCGGCGGCGATGTCGTCGACCCGGACATCGGAGTAGCCCTGCGTCTCGAACAGGGTGCGCGCGGTCTCGACGATCCTGGCCCTGGTGAGGCGCTTCTGTTCTTCGCGCAGCGAGCCACGGCGGGTCGGTTCGGACGTCATGAAACTCATCTTAGATGATTCGACTATTCACTAGACACCATGTCCAGCGAGTCGCTATCCTGTGTTCCAGGTCACCACGGGTCATCGATGATCCTGGGACATTCAGGAGTTGTGCATGAATTCACGCGAGCTACCCCGCGTCTGCGTCATCGGCGCCGGACCATCGGGAATCACCGTCGCCAAAAGGCTGGCCGAATACGGGATCCCGTTCGACTGCTACGAAGCCTCCGACGAGGTGGGCGGCAACTGGTACTACAAGAACCCCAACGGCATGTCGGCGTGCTACCAGAGCCTGCACATCGACACCTCCAAGTACCGCCTGCAATTCGAGGACTTCCCCGCACCCGCGGACTGGCCCGACTTCCCGCACCACGCCCAACTGCTGCAGTACTTCAAGGACTACGTCGACCATTTCGGCCTGCGTGACCGGATCCGGTTCAACAGCCTGGTCACCGCCGCCGAGCGCGACGACGACGGGCTGTGGCGGGTGAGCACCGCGACCGGCACCGAGACCTACGACGCGCTGATCGTGTGCAACGGCCACCACTGGAACCCCCGATTCCCGGACTACCCAGGCGAATTCGACGGCATACTGATGCACAGCCACGCCTACAACGACCCCTTCGACCCGATCGACATGCGCGGCAAGCGGGTCGTCGTGGTCGGCATGGGCAATTCCGGCCTCGATATCGCCTCGGAGCTGTCGCAGCGTTTCCTCGCGTCGAAACTGTTCGTCTCCGCGCGCCGCGGGGTGTGGGTGCTGCCCAAGTACGTGCAGGGTCGCGTCGGGGACCGGGCCTCGGTCCCGCGGTGGATTCCGCCGAAGGTCGCGCTCAAACTCAAGCAGCGTTTCGTTCGCAAGAACCGTGGCGAGATGTCGAACTACGGGCTGCCGACCCCCGATCATGAGCCGTTCGAGGCCCACCCGTCGGCGAGCGAGGAATTCCTGCACCGCGCGGGCTGTGGCGACGTGGCATGCAAACCGGCGATCGCCCGGCTCGACGGTGACACCGTGCATTTCGCCGACGGCAGCAGCGAACAGATCGACGTGATCGTCTGCGCCACCGGCTACCACATCAGCTTCCCGTTCTTCACCGACCCGGAGCTGGCACCCGACGCGAACAACCGGTTCCCGCTGTTCCAGCTGATGCACAAGCCGGGCGTGGACAATCTGTTCTATCTCGGTCTGGCCCAGCCGATGCCGACGCTGGTCAATTTCGCCGAGCAGCAGAGCAAGCTGGTCGCCGCCTATCTCACCGGCCGCTACCACTTGCCGCCGCGCGACCGGATCGACGAGGTGCTCGCCGCGCAGGAAGCCAAACGCGCTGGGCGCTACTACGATTCGCCCCGCCACACCATCCAGACCGAGTTCGAGCCGTACGTGCGGGCACTGACCAAGGAAATGGCGCGAGGCGCGAAACGTGCCGCTGCCGCGGGCAACAGCTTGCCGGTGCCCGCCCGCGCGGCGGAGGGGGTGTCGCGATGAGCGAGCGAATCAGGTGCGGGCGTGCATCGCGCATGCCGTGGCCGAGCACAGGCGAGGTGACGGCATGAGCGTTTCCTCGGGCCTGTGCCACGACGACTTCGCGGCCGTGCGCGCGGCGTTCGACCAACACCTCGGCTCCGGCGCGGAACTCGGTGCGGCACTGTGTGTCACGGTCGACGGTGATCCCGTGGTCGACCTGTGGGGTGGCTACGCCGATCCGGCCCGGAGCGTACCGTGGCGGGCCGACACCCTGGTCGATGTCTTCTCGGTGACCAAGACGATGACAGCGCTGTGCGCGCTGCTGCTGGTCGAGCGCGGCGACCTCGACGTCGACCAGCGGGTGGCCCACTACTGGCCCGAATTCGCCGCCAACGGCAAGGACGCCATCGAGGTCCGCCATTTGCTCGCGCACACCTCCGGGGTCTCGGGCTGGGAGAAGCCGATCGAACTCGCCGACATCTACGACGCCGAGGCGGCGGCGGCCCGGCTGGCGACCCAGGCCCCGTGGTGGGAACCCGGCACCGCCTCGGGCTATCACGCCATCAACTACGGTCACCTCGTCGGTGAACTGGTGCGCCGGATCGACGGCCGCTCGCTCGGCCGCTTCTTCGCCGAGGAGCTGGCCGTCCCACTCGGCGCCGACTTCCACATCGGCACCGGCCCCGAGCACGCCGACCGGATCGCCACCCTCGTCCCGCCGGAACTGCCCGAATTCGACCTCGGCGCCCTCGACCAGGACAGCGTGCTGATCAAGACCCTGACCAGCCCGTGGCTCGATGTCGCCGAGACCGCGACGCCCCAGTGGCGGGCGGCCGAGATCGGCGGCACCAACGGTCACGGCAATGCCAGGTCGGTGGCGCGTGTCCAGTCGGTGATCGCCAACGGCGGTGAACTCGGTGGCCGGAAGTTCCTTTCGCCCAGCACGATCGAGCTCATCTTCCGCGAGCAGGCCGACGGGATCGATCTCGCGCTGCTCTCCCCGCTGCGCTTCGGCATCGGCTACGGCCTGCCACGGCCGCAGACCTTCCCGCACATCCCCGACGGCCGGGTCTGCTGGTGGGCGGGCTACGGCGGCGCGATGGTGGTCAACGACCTGGATCGCCGGATCACCTTCGCCTACACCATGAATCGCATGGCCACCGGCCTGATCGGCTCCGACCGCTGCGACTCCTACCTCAGGGCCACCTTCGAGGGGGTGCGCCGATGATGCGCGCCGTGCAACTGACCGCCCCCGGCACCCTGGAACTGCGCACCGTGCCTGTCCCCGAGATCGGGCCCGGCGAGCTGTTGCTCCGGGTCGGCGCGGCGGGCATCTGCCATTCGGACTCCTATGTCCTCGGTTTGCCCTTCCCGGTGAGCGAGCGCCCCCTCACCCTCGGCCACGAGATCGCGGGCACCATCGAGGCGGTCGGCGCCGAGGCCGGTGACCTGCGGCCCGGCGAGCGCGGCATCGTGTACCTGTGCTGGTCGTGCGGGTCCTGCCGGGAATGCCTGCGCGGCAACGAGAATGTATGCCTGGCCGCCGGGCGCACCGCCATGCCGCCGTGTCCCGGTCTCGGTCCCGACGGCGGGATGGCCGAGTATGTGCGGATTCCCGCGCGCTCCTTCGTCCCGATCGGTGAGCTGGACTTCGCGCAGGCCGCACCGCTGGCCGACGCCGCGCTCACCCCGATGCACGCCATCCGTGGCGCCATGGAACAGCTGTG
The DNA here is from genome assembly GCF_042650365.1 of Nocardia rhizosphaerae. Lineage (NCBI taxonomy): Bacteria > Bacillati > Actinomycetota > Actinomycetes > Mycobacteriales > Nocardiaceae > Nocardia > Nocardia rhizosphaerae. Next base: position 134,801 of record NZ_JBHSBA010000005.1, on the reverse strand, counting down.
GCCGGGTGCGACCGCCGTCGCCATCGGCATCGGCGGTCTCGGGCATGTCGCGGTCCAGCTGCTGAAGGCGCTCACCGAGACCACGGTCATCGCGGTCGACGTGGACCCGGCCAAACTCGCGCTGGCCACCGCGTGCGGCGCCGACCTGACCCTGGCCGCCGACGACGGCACCGCCGCCGCGATCCTGGACCACACCGGTGGGCGCGGTGCCGAAGCGGTGTTCGACTTCGTCGGCTCCGACGCCACCGCGACCCTCGCCGTCCAGAGCGTCGCGCCCAATGGTGCCTACCGGATGGTCGGCCTAGCGGGCGGGGTGCCGGGCATCGACTCCGGCCCGGCAGGCGGGCCTGGCCTGCCGTGGGGCGCGACCGTCCGAAAGTCGTACGGCGGCACCAGAACCAACCTGATCGATGCGGTGGCGCTGGCTACCGCGGGCCGGGTGCGCGCCGAGATCGAATGCTTCGACCTCGCCGACGCCCGCACCGCCTTCGACCGACTCGACTCCGGCGCGATCCGTGGCCGCGCCGTCCTCATCCCCTGATGGAGCAGAACATGACCGACCCGCAGGACTTCGTGGCCCAGGTAGCCGCCGGACTCACCGCGCCCGGCGCGCCGTTCGAACTCACCGTGGAACCGGTGCTCGGCGTGCCGATCCCGGTGCTGGCCGACCGCTACCGCAGCCTGCGTGAGCTGCTCGAGCACTCACTGCGCTGGGGCGACCGCGACTACCTGGTCACCGAGGACCGGCGCATCTCCTTCACCGAGCACGCTGCCGCAGCGGGTGCGCTGGCCACCGCGCTGGCGGCTCGCTACGGCGTCGGCAAGGGCGACCGGGTCGGCATCCTCGCCGCCAACGGCCCGGACTGGGTCATCACTTTCTGGGCCGCGCAGTGCCTCGGTGCGATCCCGGTGGGCTACAACGCCTGGTGGGCGGCACCGGAAATCGCCTACGGACTCGAACACACCACCCCCAAAGTCGTCGTCGCCGACGCGAAGCGTGCCGGGCTGCCGGCCGACACCGACATCCCGGTGCTCACCATGGACGGTGACCTGCCCGCGCTGATCGCCGAATTCGACGGCGGCCCCATCCCGAGCACCCCGGTAGCCGAAGACGATCCGGCCGTCATCCTCTACACCAGCGGCACCAGCGGCAGGCCCAAAGGTGTGGTGCATTCGCAGCGGAACATGGTGGCGGTCAGCGACTATCACCGGTTCACCGATGCCATGCTCGCCGCCTTCACTGGTCAGCAGCCGAGTGATGCTCCGAGCGATCGCCGCTACCTGGTCACCGCGCCGCTGTTCCACATCGCCAGCCTGCACAATCTCGTGGTGCCGCGCCTGCGCACCGGCGCCGCCGCGGTGTTCCCGCACGGCGCGTTCGACGTGGGCCGGGTGCTGAGCCTGATCGAACGTGAGCGGGTCACCAACTGGGCGGCCGTGCCGACCATGGCCTCGCGGCTACTGGAATACGATGTCGCCGAGCACGATCTGTCCTCGCTGACGGCGCTGTCGCTGAACTCCGCGCCCACCGCGCCGGCGCTGCTCGCCGCCCTGCGCGCCAAGATCCCGGCGCTGCAGTTCTCGCTCACCACCAGCTACGGGCTCACCGAGAGCGGCACCGCGGCCACGGTCGCGACCCCGCTCGACCTGGCCGCCGACGATGCCTCCGTCGGCAGGGCCATCTTCGGTGTCGAGATCCGGATCCGCGACATCGACGGCACCGTCGTCCCCGACGGTGAGGAAGGCGAGATCTGCATCCGCAGCCCCTACGTGATGCTCGGCTACTGGCACGACGAGACCGCGACCAAGGCGGTCATCGACGACGAACGCTGGTTGCGCTCAGGCGATTTCGGCACGTTGCGCGACGGCAGGCTCACCGTTTCCGGCAGGCGCACCGACCTGATCCTGCGCGGCGGTGAGAACGTGTATCCCACCGAGATCGAGAACGTGCTCACCGAGCATCCCGGTGTTCTCGAATGCGCGGTGTTCGGTGTCGACCACCCGGATCTCGGTCAGGAGGTGGCGGCGGTGGTCGTCGCCGACTACCCGGGCACGGTGGACGCCGAGGAGCTGCGCGCCTATCTCGCCGCCCGCCTCGCTCACTTCAAGGTGCCCGCCCGCTGGCGGATCACTTCGGACATGCTGCCGCGCAACGCGACAGGTAAAGTCACGCGACGCGAGCTCGCGCTGTAAGAGGGGTCGGAAAGCTATGTTCGACAGCATCATCAAGGGCGGCCGGTGGTTCGACGGCACCGGCGCCCCATCCGCGATCCGTCACCTCGGCCTGCGCGACGGCAGGGTCGCTGAGGTCTCGCAGACCCCGCTCGACGAAACCGGCTGCCCCAGGGTGATCGACGCGACCGGCAAGTGGGTCATGCCCGGCATGATCGACATCCACACCCACTACGACGTGGAGGTCCTGCTCGACCCGGCGCTGTCGGAGTCGGTGCGCCACGGTGTCACCACGGTGCTGTTCGGCTCGTGCTCGCTGTCGACCGTGCACGTCGACGGCGAGGTGGCGGGCGATCTGTTCGGCCGGGTCGAGGCGATTCCGCGCGAGTACGTGGTGAGCGCGGTGGAGACGAAGAAGTCGTGGACCAATGCCGCCGAGTACGTCGACGCGCTCGAACAGCTGCCGCTCGGACCCAACCTGGCCGCCTTCATCGGGCACTCCGATATCCGCTCCGCGGTAATGGGCCTGGATCGCGCCACCCGCAAGGAGGTGAAGCCGACCGCGGCCGAACTCGCCGAGATCGAACGCATGCTCGTCGAGGCACTCGACGCCGGTTTCGTCGGCATGTCCTCCCAGCAGCTGATGTTCGACAAGCTCGACGGCGTGGTCTGCCGGTCGCGCACCCTGCCCTCCACCTACGCGAAAAGCAAAGAACGCCACCGGCTCAACACCCTCCTGCGCAACCGAAACCGGGCGCTCCAGGGCGGCCCCGACATCGGCAGCCCGACAAGTCTGGTTTCCATGGCGCTCTCCAGCACCGGCCTGTTCCGCAAACCGCTCAAGGTGAGCTTGCTGTCGGCGGCTGATGTGAAGGCGGTGCCGGGCGCGGCCAAGATGTTCCCCGCTGTCGGCAAGATCATCAACGGGCTGCGCGGCAACTTCCGCTGGCAGCATCTGCCCGTCCCGTTCGAGGTGTACTCCGACGGCATCGCCCTACCGGTGTTCGAGGAATTCGGTTCCGGCGCCGCCGCTTTGCACCTGTCCGATCAGATCGAGCAGCAGCGTCACCTGTTGCAGGACGAGGAGTACCGGCGTTCCTTCCGCAAGGACTACGACAACAAGTACGGCCCACGCGCCTGGCACCGCGACTTCTTCGACGCCGATATCGTGGCCTGCCCAGACGAGTCGGTCATCGGCAAGACCTTCGGCCAGGTCGGTGTGGATCGCGGCGGCCTGCACCCGGTCGATGCGTTCCTCGACCTCGTCGTCGAGCACGGCGACAAGCTGCGCTGGCGCACCACCATCTCCAATCACCGGCCCGAAGTCGCCGACGTCCTCGCCGCCGATCCGTCGGTGCAGGTCGGTTTCTCCGACGCGGGCGCGCACCTGCGCAATATGGCCTTCTACAATTTCGGGCTGCGGTTGCTGCGCCGGGTCAACGACGCGCAGCGCGAGGATCGGCCGTTCCTCACCGTCGAGCGGGCGGTGCACCGGCTCACCGGAGAACTCGCCGACTGGTACGGCCTCGACACCGGCCACCTTCGGGTCGGCGACCGCGCCGACGTCGCGGTCATCGATCCGGCCTACCTGGACGAATCCCTCGATGCCTACGCCGAGCACCCGATCGAGGTGTTCGGCAACCTGTCACGGATGGTCAACCGCAACGACGACACCGTCACCGCCGTCTTCGTCAACGGCCGCTACGTCTTCGGTGCCGGCAAGGCGGACCCGGCACTCGGCACCGAACGGGTCGGCAGCTTCTTGCGCGCGAGCTGACCACGGCCCCTGCACCGGAGCCGACGACGGTGCTGGGCGTGAGCCTGGTGGCGAGATGCCCGTGTGCGAACTGGCGCGTGGTGCTGCGCGGCAGACCTGGGCGCGGTGTTGTGTGCGAATTGGGGAGTGGTGCTGCACGCGGGACCTGGGCACGGTGCTGAGTGCGGGCTGGGTGGCGAGGTGCCGTGCGCGAGTCGGGTGCGGTGCTGCGTAGTAGCCGGGCACGGTGCTGGGTGCGGGCTGAGTGGCGAGGTGCCGTGCGCGAGTCGGGTGCGGTGCTGCGTAGTAGCCGGGCACGGTGCTGTGTGTGCTAGCTGGGCACAGGCCGGTGCGCACTACTCGCGGATCCGTCTGCCAGGCTCGTCTATGTCCCCGGCGGTCACCGGACCGCCGCTTGCCGGAGAGGAACGCCATGCCGGACCCGAAGGAGATCACCTGGGGCAAACCGCGCCGCCCCAAAGACGCCGACCGCGACGCCCTGCGCGCGGACCTGCTCGCCAAGGCGAAAGCGGTGCGCGCCAACGGCTGGGCCGACTTTCGCGATACCTGGCCGGTCGGCCGAGTCGCGGTGGTCGCCTACCTCCTGAACGACACCGACGTCCTCACCGACCTGGAGGAAACCGAGGCCACCGTCCTGTCCCGCACCGCCGCCGACCTCTTCGGCTTCACCGCAGGCCGCAAAGACAACGAAAAGGGCCTCCCCGACACCCAAACCTGGTTCGCCACCCTCCGCAAGCAACTGGGCACCTGATCACCACGCCGCTATGGCGGTACTCCGGCGCGGATCCTTACCTGGGAGCGTGGTGATCAGCTGACCAGGTTGGTGCGCTGATGGCCATACCATCGGCCCGCCGCCGGGCATCGGGAAGTCGGCCTGGGTCGGCTGGACGGCAATGGCCTGGCTCGGCCATGACCAGGGCCGGGCAGGCGGTACGTGCGCGAGAGTGCGGTCGGGTTCGGCTCGCGCCGGCGACCCGGCTACGCCGAGGGGCGCGGTCCTGGCTCGGCACAGGAACTACGGCTGGTCCGCCGGACGACTGCGGCGTCGCCTGGCCCGTGACTCCGGCCCCGGGAGCGGAGATGGGCTCGACCTTGGGCCGAGCCGAGACTCGGCACCCGCGTTCAGCTGGGTATCAGCGACTACCAGCGGTCAGGCGTGACAGGGGCGTCCCACGCCTTGGCGAAGCGGGTCTTGTCCTTGAGATCGACTTCCTTGCGGCGGTAGACGATGTAGGGCCGGGTCAGGTAGCCGATGGGAGCGCTGAACATGTGCACGAGGCGGGTGTACGGCCAGGCCGCCACCAGCACCAGCACCACCAGACCGTGCAACTGGAAGGTCCACGGCACGCCGACCATCAGGCCGGGTTCCGGGCTGATGGTGAACAGGCTGCGGAACCACGGCGACACGGTGGTGCGGTAGTTGTAGGTGCCCCAGAGCAGGTTCGAGCCCCAGGTGTTGAGCAGGCCGGTCACCAGGGCCAGGGTCAGCAGCGTGTACATCAGCACGTCGTTGCGGCTGGTGGCCTTGCGCACCGACGGCACCACGATGCGCCGATAGCACAGGATCGCCACCCCGGCCACGACCATCAGGCCCGCGATCGATCCGGCGCCGACGGCGAGCAGATGGTAGGCGTGTTCGGAGATCCCGACCGCGCTCGTCCACGACTGCGGGATCAGCAGACCCATCACGTGCCCGCCGAACACCCCGAGCATGCCGAAATGGAACAGCGGGCTACCCAGCCGCAGCATCCGCGACTCGTAGATCTGCGAGGACCGGGTGGTCCACCCGAACTGGTCGAATCGGTACCGCCACACGTGGCCGAGCACGAACGAGGTCGCGGCGATATAGGGCAGGATCAGCCAGAGCCCCTCGGGGAGTGGGATGGTGGCGTTCATCGGCGGCCTTCCGTGGCGTCGAACAGGGAGGGGTCCATGGCGAAGGGCTCGAGCCCGACCTCCTCCTCGGGCGGGCCCTGCGCGGCGAGTTCGGCGATGCGCCGCCGGTCGGCGGTGGTCACCGGCGGCAGCGTGGCCAGTACCGCCGCCAGCACGTCGCTGTAGGGAGAGTCGTTGTCGCCCAGAGACAGTCGCAGTAGCTCGAGTACCGGCACGTGCTCGCCGAGCAGGCGTTCGCCGCCGATCGGGTCGACGGTGGCGGCGAATTCCAGCAGCACCGGCAGATGGTCGGGCAGTTCCTCGTCGCCGAGTTCCACACCGGCCTGGCGGTAGGCGTGCTTGAAACGCAGCAGCGCCATGCCGCGTTTGCGGGTGTCGCCGTAGGCGTAGAACGTCAGGTGCAAGCTGGCTCTGCGCCGCATATCGAAGGTCTCGACATAGGACTGAGCCACCTCGATCGACGGAGTGTCGCGCAGGTAGGCGAGCACGGCGTCGAAGTGCGTGCGGACATGCTCGGGCAGCTCTGCCGCCGCTCCCGAGATCTGGTCGAGCAGCGACAACGTCCGCTCGCCCGGGTAATCGAGCAGTAGCGCCGCCAGCCGCCAGACGACGCGACGGTCGTGCTCGGCCAAGGCGAGCACCGGCTGCGGCCGCTTGCGAATCGTGAGCAGGTTCATCGCGCTCCTCCCACGCTCGACGCCGCTGCCACAGCGGCCGATCGCAGCATGTCGGCGTCGGTGGCTGATGGCGCTGCCGCATCCAGGGGCCGCAGGCCGGCGCATCCGCGATGGTCGCGCACCGTGCTCCGGTGTGGTCCGGCGGACCGGTTACCTCGATCGGCGGTGTCGTACGACGTGGCGGTGCAGGCGGGGTGGGCCGGTTGTCGGTGACTCATGGCGTGACTCCGCTGACGGCGGAATCGGTGGTGGCGGCGCCGTTGCCGCCACCACCGGGGCCGGCGCCGTTGCCGTTGTGCCCATTGCCGTTTCCGTTCGTGGCTGCTGTCGGTACCAGGCCGCTGGTGGAGCGTCCGTCCCAGTTGAGCAGATTGATCCGGCCCGACTTCTCTTCGGGCGCGGCCTGATTCGTGTCGGCCAGTGAGAACTTCTCGACAACCTGGTCGAACGCGGTCATGCCCGGCCCGCCGTCGGTGTCCAGGCTGCATCCGGTGGCCAGCGAATCCAGTTCGTGCGCGCGGGATGTCGCGCCGGAGGGGATCACGTAGCGGTGCTCGTACTTGGCGATGGCCAGCAGCCGGTACATGGCCTCGATCTCCTCGGGCTCGAGCCCGATCGATGGCGCGATGCCGGGCTCGGGTTCCTCTCCGAGGTTGACCGAGCGCATGAACGCGCGCATCCCGGCCAGCCGTTGCAGAGCGGCGCGCACCGGCCCGATCTCCCCGGCCGTGAACAGCTCGGCCAGGTATTCGATCGGGATGCGCAGCGCGTCGATGGCGCCGAACAGGTTTCCCGCGTCCTCGCCGTCGTGGCCGGTCTCGGTGAGCACATCCACCACCGGCGACAGCGGCGGCACATACCAGACCATCGGCATGGTGCGGTACTCCGGGTGCAGCGGCAGCGCCAGCTGGTAGTCCACGATCAGTTTGTAGACCGGCGAATCCTGCGCGGCCTGAATCCATTCCGGCGAGATGCCGGCCTTCTCGGCCTCGGCGATCACGCGCGGATCGTGCGGGTTCAGGAACACACCGAGCTGTGACGGGTAGAGGTCCTTGTCGTCGGTGACCGAGGCCGCTTCCTGGACCGCGTCGGCGTCGTAGAGCATCACGCCGATGTAACGCAGCCTGCCGACACAGGTCTCCGAGCACACGGTCGGGATGCCGACCTCAACGCGCGGGTAGCAGAAGGTGCACTTCTCCGCCTTGCCCGTCTTGTGATTGAAGTAGATCTTCTTGTACGGGCAGCCGGTGATGCACTGGCGCCAGCCGCGGCACTTGTCCTGGTCGACCAGGACGATGCCGTCCTCCTCGCGCTTGTAGATCGCGCCGGACGGGCACGACGCCGCGCACGAGGGGTTGAGGCAGTGCTCGCAGATGCGCGGCAGGTAGAACATGAAGGTCTCTTCGAACTCCAGTTTCACCTTGTCTTCCAGCTTGCCGAGCAGCGGGTCCTTGCCCACCTGCTCCGGCCCGGAACCCAGGTCGTCGTCCCAGTTCGCGCCCCAGGTGACCTTGGTGTCCTCGCCGGTGATCAGCGACTTGGGCCGCGCCACCGGGGTGGTGTCCGACGGCGGGGAGGCCAGCAGGTTGTCGTAGTCGTAGCTCCACGGTTCGTAGTAGTCGGCGACCGTGGGCAGGTCCGGGTTGGCGAAGATGTTCATCAGGCGCTTGAACCGCGAGCCCGACTTCAGGGTGAGCTTGCCGCGCTTGTTCAGCGTCCAGCCGCCCTTCCACTTCTCCTGATCCTGGTACTGGCGCGGATACCCCTGGCCGGGACGGGTTTCCACATTGTTGAACCAGACGTACTCGGTGCCACCGCGATTGGTCCACGCCTGCTTGCAGGTCACCGAGCAGGTGTGGCAGCCGATGCACTTGTCCAGGTTCATGACCATGGCGAGCTGAGCCATTACGCGCATGATTAGTACTCCACGTTCTGGTTGCGGCGGCGAATGGTCGTGACCTCATCGCGCTGGTTTCCGGTCGGCCCGTGGTAGTTCAGGGCGAAGGACTGCTGGGCGTAGCCGCCGATCAGGTGCGACGGTTTGATCAGCACGCGGGTGAGCGCGTTGTGGATACCGCCGCGCTTGCCCTTGGCTTCCTTGGTGGTCTGCTCGGTGCCCTCGATGCGCGGCACGTCCACCGCGCGGTCCTGCGCGTGGTACATGAAGACCGTGCCCTCCGGCATGCGGTGCGAGACGATGGCGCGGGCGACGACGATGCCGTTGCGGTTGACCGCCTCGATCCAGTCGTTGTCGGCCACCCCGATCTTGGCCGCGTCGCGATCCGACATCCAGATCGTCTGCCCGCCGCGCGAGAGCGTGAGCATGTGCAGGTTGTCCTGGTAGGCCGAGTGGATCGACCACTTCGAGTGCGGCGTCAGGTACCGCACCGTCACCCCGCCACCGGTCACGTTGCCGATGGACGGCTCGGCGAACAGCGCGGTCATGTCCAGCGGCGGCCGGAAGATGGGCAGTTGCTCACCGAGCTCGATCATCCAGTCGTGGTCGAGGTAGAAGTGCTGGCGGCCGGTGAGGGTGTGCCACGGTTTGCGCCGCTCGACGTTGATGGTGAACGGCGAGTACCGGCGCCCGCCGCTCTCGCTGCCCGACCATTCCGGCGAGGTGATCACCGGCACCGGCCTGGCCTGCGTGTCGGCGAACGAGATCCGTTTGCCTTCCGCTTCTTTGGCGAGGTCGGCCAGCTCGGTGCCGGTGCGCCGCTCCAGCGCCTCGAAGCCTTCCACCGCCAGCCTGCCGTTGGTGGTGCCCGACAAGGCGAGGATCGCCTCGGCGGCGTGGGTGTCCTTGGCCAGCGAGGGCCGGCCCGCGGCGATGCCGGAGACGATGGTGCCGTTCTGCCCGGCCAGGTACTCGACTTCGGCGTCGGGATGGGTGGTGACGCCCTTGGTGGTCACGCCGAGGGTGTCGACCAGTGGGCCGAGCGCGGCCAGCTTCTCGGCGATCTTGGTGTAGTCGCGTTCGACCTCCACCAGCTTCGGCATGGTCTTGCCCGGAATCGGCTCGCACTCACCGGCTTTCCAGTCCAGCACCCGCCCGCCTGCCTGGGCCAGCGCGTCCGGGGAATCGTGCTGGAGCGGGACCGCGACGATGTCTTTGCGGGTGCCCAGATGCTTCTCGGCGAGCCAGGAGAACCCGCGGGCGATCCGGTGGAACGCCTCGAAGTCGGTCTTGGCTTCCCATGGCGGGGAGATCGCGGGAGAGAAGGCGTGCACGAACGGGTGCATGTCGGTGGAGGACAGGTCGTGCTTCTCGTACCAGGTGGCGGCGGGTAGCACGATATCGGCGAACAGCGTGGTGCTGGTCATGCGGAAGTCCAGCGCCAGCAGCAGATCCAGCTTGCCTTCGGCGCCCTCTTCGCGCCACTCCAGCTCCTGCGGGCGCACCCCGGTGGCATCGGTGGTCTGCAGATTGGAGCCGCAGCCGAGCAGGTGTTTCTGGAAGTACTCGTTGCCCTTGCCGGAGGAGCCGAGCAGGTTGGCCCGCCAGACGGTGAGCACGCGGGGGAAGTTCTCCGGCGCGTCGGGGTCCTCGCAGGCGAATCGCAGGTCACCGGACTTCAGCTGGGACACCACATGATTCGCCGCACTCTCACCCGCCGCTGCCGCCTCGTCGCTGAGGTCGAGCGGATTGCGGTTGAAGGTGGGATAGCTCGGCATCCAGCCGAGCCGGCTCGCCAAGGCGATGTTGTCGGCGGCGGTGCGCCCGGCGAACTTACCCTTGCCCAGCGGCGAGGCGAACGACTCGGAGGTGAACGGGTCGTAGCGCCACTGGTCGTTGGTCAGGTACCAGAACACCGTGCCCTGCATCTGGCGCGGCGGCCGCTGCCAGTCCGAGGCCGAGGCCAGCGTGGCCCACCCGGTCACCGGGCGGCACTTCTCCTGGCCCACATAGTGTGCCCAGCCGCCGCCGTTCTTGCCCTGGCAGCCGGTGAGCAGCGTCAGGGTGAAGAACGCGCGGTAGATCTGGTCGGAGTGGAACCAGTGGTTGGTGCCTGCGCCCATCAGGATCATCGACCGGCCACCGGAACGTTCGGCGTTGTCGGCGAACTCACGCCCGATCCGGGCGGCCTGCACGGCGGGCACGCCGGTGATCGCCTCCTGCCAGGCCGGAGTGTACGGCGATTCGGCGTCGTCGTAGCCCTTGGCCCACTCGCCTGGCAGTCCGTCGCGGCCGAGACCGTACTGGGCGAGCAGCAGGTCGAACACGGTTGTGACCCGCTTTCCCGCAATGGTTTTCGTCGGCACGCCACGCAGGATCGTGCCTGCCTTGTCGGTGTCGAACCGGGGCAGGGCAATGGTGGCGGGCGCCTCGGTGGAATGGCCGAGCAGAGTGAGCAGCGGGTCGACGCCGTCGAGGTTCAGGTTCCACTTGCCCGCGTCGGCTTCATTGAAGCGGTGTCCGAGGGAACCGCCGGGCACCACCGGGTTTCCGGCCTGATCCAGCAGCACCGGCTTGTGTTCGACGCCGTCGCCGGTGTGGCCGAGGTCGGCAGCGGTGAGGAACTTGCCCGGCAGAGCGCCGCCCTGATCCGCCGCCTCGTCGAGGCAGATCAGGAACGGCAGGTCGGTGTAGGACTTGATGTAGTCGAGGAACATCGGAGTCTGCTTCTGCAGGAAGAACTCCTTGAGCACCACGTGTCCCATGGCCATCGCCAGTGCGGCGTCGGTGCCGGGCCTCGCGGCCACCCACTCGTCGGCGAACTTGGTGTTGTCGGCGTAGTCGGGGGAGACCACGACGACCTTCTGGCCGCGATAGCGCGCCTCGGTCATGTAGTGCGCGTCGGGCGTGCGGGTCACCGGGACATTGGAACCCCACATGATCAGGTAGCCCGCGTCGAACCAGTCGGCCGACTCGGGCACGTCGGTCTGATCGCCGAAGACCTGCGGCGATGCCACCGGCAGGTCGGCGTACCAGTCGTAGAACGAGAGCATGTACCCGCCGAGCAGGGAGACGAACCGCGCGCCGGTGGCATGGCTGACCATCGACATCGCCGGGATCGGCGAGAACCCGGCCACCCGGTCCGGTCCGTACTGCTTGATCGTGTAGACGTGCGCGGCCGCGGCGATCTCGGCGGCCTCCCACCATTCGGCGCGCACGAACCCGCCCTTGCCGCGCGCGGCCTTGTAGGCCTTCGCCTTGGCCGGGTCCTCGACGATCGACTCCCAGGCCAGCACCGGGTCCTTGAGTTCGGCCTTGGCGCTGCGGTACAGGTCGAGCAGGGTGCCGCGCACGTACGGGTAGCGCACCCGTGCGGGGGAGTAGGTGTACCAGGAGAAGGAGGCGCCGCGGGGGCAGCCGCGCGGTTCGTACTCCGGCTTGTCCGACCCCACCGACGGGTAGTCGGTCTGCTGGGACTCCCAGGTGATCACGCCGTCCTTGACGTAGATCTTCCAGGAGCACGAGCCGGTGCAGTTCACGCCGTGCGTGGACCGCACCACCTTGTCGTGCGACCAGCGGTCCCGGTAGAAGGCGTCGGCGTCGCGGCCGCCGACCTTGTACACCGACCGGTGGTCGGGCGAGACCTCGCCGCGCTGAAAGTACTTACCGACATTCAGCAACGTGTCGCCGAAATCGGTGGGCGACGGACCATGAGTGCGCGAATTAACCACGACGCCCCCTTCGAGCTGTACATTCGGGCTGATAGCGGCCACTGTAAAGAGGCGAAGAGCATCGGCAAAACAGACTTTTCACATCCTTGTCGAGCCCGCTGTGAGCTGTGAGGTCGGCGAAATCTCGTGGTCACGGACCGCGATCGGAAGCCGCCCGGCGAATCGGTGCCGACCAGGGTGAACGCGGGCCGAACAGGCGCGAACCGGCTCGCGCGTGGTGTGTCGGGGCCGCCGCGGTGATGCTTACGAAACCGCCGCTTCTCGGGCGGTTTACATTTGTTTACACATGCGGAAGCCCCACTGAACAGCGCGGATGTGACGGCACGCACAGAATGGCGGCGTCGTTTCGCGGCGGCCGCGGGTCCGTGGCGCAGGGAGCCGATCGGATTTGCCGGTCGGTAGCCACAGGATCGTCGACGCGTCAAGATAAAGAAACGGCAACTTTCCCGTTCGGCGATTGGTTCGTGGTTGAAACGTCATCCAGGATGATTCCTGTGCAGACAGGGAGGGTTGCCGTGCTACCGAAATCACCGTCCGACGGTCCGGCCGGATCACCGAAGCCGCCGACACTCGGCGGATTGCTGCGGCGGCTGCGCGACGACCGCCGGATCTCCCGAGAGAAGCTGGCCTTCGCGGCGGGCGTCAGCTCGAGTTACATCACCCACTTGGAGAGCGGCGACCGGGCCCGGCCGACGCAGGTCGTGGTCGAGGCACTGGTGCGGTACCTGGATCGGATCGAGCCGGTGACCGATGTCGAGCGCAGGCATCTGTTCGATCTGGCCGGGCTCGTCCCCGCCGACAACCCGTCGGTCGAGGAGTTGCGGGCCGAGATCAACGACGAGATGCGCCGCACCCTCGCCCTGCAGGAGCCGAACCTGGCGGCATACGTCGACACGCGCTGGAATGTACTGGCGGGCAACGAGTCCTATCACCGCGCCTTCCCCGGTCTGGTCTCCGATGCCAATATCCTGCGCTGGTTCTTCGGCAATCCGCTCTCCCGCAAGGTGATGGTCGAGTGGGAACTCGAATCCAGCCTGACAGTGCATTGGCTGCGCGGCCTGATCGGGCAGCAGGGCGGTGGCGACTGGTCCGCCGAGCTGCTCGAGGAGCTGGCCGAGTACCCGGACTTCCGGCGGATCTGGGACGACGGCGACACCGTCTACGGCCGCGAGCACACCGCCATGCGACTGTGTGATCTGGACACCGGCGAGCACTACACCGTCGAGGTGCAGATGTTCCGCCTCGACTCCGTCGCCCACCCCGGCCGCATCCAGTACTACCTCGGCGTCCGCGGCCCCGCCGCACCGCCGGCCGGCTAGATCCCGGCGGCGACGATCGGCTCCGCCCGGCGCGAGGTGCTCGTTCCCACCAGCTCGAGCAGCGCGGCGGCGACCTGCTCGGGGTGGGTGACCGCACAGCCGTGACCGGCGCCGGGCACCGTGCGCACCGCGCCCGCACCCGGCAGCCCCGCCGCCAGCCTGGCCGACTTCTCCGCGGTACTGGTCAGATCGTGTTCGCCGCGCAGTACGAGCGCGGGCGCCCCGATCTCACCGAGGCGCCCGAGCACCGAATCGCGAGCGATCAGGCAACGGGCGGCCGGGTGGATGGCCGCGCGATCGTGGGTGAGCCAGCGGGTGATCCACCACCGCCAGATCTCCGGCCGGTCCCCACCGATCAGCTGCGGGGCCAGTCGTTCGGCCAGCGGCACCAATTCCCCCGTTCCGCACCATTCGTCGAAGAATTCCTCGTACCGGATTTCCTCGGTCCTGGTGCAGGCCCCGGCTTCGGTATCGAGCAGGGCGAGCGCGCTGACGCGCTCCGGTGCCAGCAATGCCATGCGCAATGCCGCGTATCCGCCCTGGCTCATTCCGCCGACCACCGCGGTCTCGGCGCCGATCGCGTCGAGCACCCGCAGCCCGTCCTCGGCCAGATCCCAGTAGTCGAAAGCGGGCGACCGCCCGTAGCCGGTGCGCCCGTGCCCGCGCGCATCCCAGGCGACGACGTTGATGTCGGTGTGCGCCAGGAGTTTCCGGACCGGATCGAACATCGATTCGTCCATCAGGAATCCGTGCGCGAGCAACACGGTGGGGCCGGACCCCGTGCCGGTGCGGAAATGAATGTTCACCGAATCGGAATACACGTAGGGCATAAACGCAACATATAAGCGTGGCAGGGTTTTCCGGGCGCCCGACGGGCATTTCTGGTAGCGCCCATTCCGTGTGCCGTCGGTGTGGTGACTGCCCTGGTGAGTGTATGTACCTCACGGGGAAGTCACGAATTACCCCGACCGGTGGACACGGCTGTTCACGACCGTTTGGATCGGAAGGGGAACGCACGGCTCGATCAGCACATTTCGGGGAGAACTGATGAGGGTGACGGAATTCGGTGACGACAGGCATATCTGGCTGGCCGCCGCGGGCGACGGCGTCTCCGACACATTCGCAGTGTGCGGCGCGGAAGGCAGGGCGCTCTGGTACGGCCCCTTCCTCGACGCCGACGTCGACCATCCGCGTGGCGACGGCGCCACGGCGCGGATGAGCGCGGCGGGGCGCGCGATCTGGCTGGCGGGCCGCGCCCGCGAGGACGCAGGCGTCGAGAAGGCCACACTGCACCTGTCGGTCAGCACCGACCTCGACGCTGTCACGCTGGCCTGCACCGCCTCGATGGCCGGTCTCGCCCTCGACCTCGTCGTCACCGACGACAACCCGGCCCTGGACTGGTGCCACGCGTTCGGCAGGCTCGACTGGACTGCGGGCCCGCTCACCGACCTCGTCGATCCCGCCGAGCCGACTCCGACCCCGGCGCTGCGGTCGATCACCGGTGGCCTCGACCAGCAGACCGAAGCACAGGAAGGGGCAGCAATGCCGAATCCGGAACTCGATCCCTACACCGAACTCCGCGCGGCGCTGGAGGGATTGTTGCTGCACGACGCGGTCGGGCTGGACGCCAAGATGCGGCACGCGATCGCCGCCGTCGTGCACCTCACCGTCGACGTGCCGCTCGGCCCGCCCGTCGACGCCGAGGAATTCCTCGGCCGTTTCGACGCCTCCTGGCTGGTGGCTTCCTGGCTCGGGCACGACACCGAACTCTCGCTCATCGCCACGCTGGCGGCAGGCGAGATTCCGGCGCTGTCGTGGTGCGAGCTGATGTTCACCACCACCCTCGCGCCGTGGTCGACGAGTCCGGTCGCGGCGCACGCCCGGCGGGTGTTCGCCACCGTCTCGCGCGGGAAATTAGGTGCGGTACGGGCCCAGGTGGGCTGACCTCACCGATTACTTACGCGAACTTTACGTACTTAGCAACTGTCTCGTTACATGGTATGCGACCATAGCTGGCGGTAATCACGGCTATGAGGAGCAGCAAACATTGGCTGAATTCTTGACCACGGTCAACGGGTACATCTGGAGTAACTCGCTGATCTATCTGTGTTTGGCCGCCGGTGTCTATTTCTCCATCCGGTCGCGCTTCGTTCAGGTCAGGCAGATCCCGGAGATGATCCGGTTGCTGCTGCACGGGGAGAAGTCCGCGGCGGGTGTCTCGTCGTTCCAGGCGCTGGCCATGTCGCTGTCGGGCCGGGTCGGCACCGGCAATATCGCCGGTGTCGCCACGGCCATCGCGTTCGGTGGCCCCGGTGCGCTGTTCTGGATGTGGGCGGTGGCCTTCCTCGGTGCCTCCACGTCGTTCGTCGAGTGCACCCTCGGCCAGATCTACAAGACGCGCGACCCGCTGACCGGTGAGTACCGCGGCGGGCCCGCGTATTACTTCAGCAGGGCGATGGCGCACACCAAGGCCGCGCCCGCGTTCAAGATCTACGGCTTCATCTTCGCCGCGGTGACGGTGCTGGCCTGCGGTCTGCTGCTGCCGAGCGTGCAGTCCAACTCGATGGCCGCTGCCATGAACCAGGCCTGGGGCGTGTCGGAGTGGGTGGTCGCGGTGGGCGCGGTGATCGTGCTCGCGTTCGTCATCATCGGCGGCGTCAAGCGGATCGCGGCCTTCGCCTCGGTGGTCGTGCCGTTCATGGCGGTCGCCTACATCCTGCTCGCCATCGTCATCGTGTTCGCCAACGCGAGCGAGCTGCCCGATGTGCTGACCCTGATCCTGCGCAGCGCGTTCGGTGCCGACGCGGCCTTCGGCGCGATCGTCGGTGCCGCCGTGATGTGGGGCGTCAAGCGCGGGGTGTACTCCAACGAGGCAGGCCAGGGCACCGGCCCGCACGCCGCAGCGGCGGCCGAGGTCTCGCACCCGGCCAAGCAGGGTCTGGTGCAGGCGTTCGCCGTGTACATCGACACCCTGTTCATCTGCACGGCCACCGGCTTCCTGATCCTGTCGACCGGTGCCTACCGGGTCTTCGAGGGCGAATCGGCCGATGGCAAGGTGCTGGCCGACGGCGGCATCCTGCCCTCGGACGTGGCTGTCGGTCCCGCGTACGCGCAGAACGCCGTCGACACCCTGTGGGGCGGTTTCGGCTCGACCTTCGTCGCGGTGTCGCTGGCGTTCTTCTGCATCACCACGATCATCGCCTACTACTACATGGCCGACACCAACCTGCGGTTCCTTGTCGGCAAGTACGCGACAACACCGATCCCGGTGCTGCGCGGCACCCTCGGCAGCAACACCACCCTGGTGCTGCAGGCGCTGATCCTGGTGTCGGTCGCGGCGGGCGCGGTGTCGACGGCCAGCGAAGCGTGGACCCTCGGTGACATCGGTGTCGGCCTGATGGCCTGGCTCAACATCATCGGCATCCTGATCCTGCAGCAGCCCGCCTACAAGGCACTGCGCGATTTCGAACGCCAGAAACGCGAGGGCAAGAACCCCGTCTTCGACCCGGTGGCGCTCGACATCAAGAACGCCACCTTCTGGGAGACCTACGAACCGGAGGCAGAGCGGACCAAGGCCACGGCCAAGTCCTGACCCGGCGATGCGATCGGCCCGGCTACCCGAGGTAGCCGGGCCGTCGTCTGCCCGTGGTCAGCCGAGTGGGTCGATCTCGGCGAACGAGCCGACCCACCGATGGGGTGCCCGCGGCGCGTTGGGCTCGCCAGGACGGTGAACACCGACCACCCGCCAGCCTGCCGCGCAGGCGGCATCGAGTTCATCGGCGTGATCGGACAGGAACAGGATGTCGGCAGCGGGACGGGCGATGCGCTCGGCGATCGTCCGATACGAGTCCGGCTCCCGCTTGGGGCCGGCCGTGACCAGGTCGAAATGCGCGGTGACGAGACCGGATAGATCACCGGAGTCGGCGAAGGCGAACCAATCTCGTTGATTGCGTTCGGATCCCGAGGAGTAGACGTAGAGCGGGATGCCCGCCGCGTGCCAGGCCGTGAGCGCGGGGACCACATCGGGGAAGAAGCGGCCGTGCAGTTCGCCCGCCCGGAACCCTTCGGCGCAGATGGCGCCCTGGGCGGCTTTGAGCGGTTCGGCCTTCACATCCGAACGCAGCCAGCCGATGAGGAGCTCGGCGACCCTGGCCGGGCCTGCGGTGGGCTCGCCCGCCAGCTCGCCGGTCTGCGTCAGCACCGGCGCGGCCGCGCCGGCGGCGTGTTCGGTCAGCCAGGTGGGCAACCGCTGCTCGGTGTAGCCGTAGAGGTCGTCGCGCACCGAGTCGGTGGGGCTGGTGGTGCCCTCGATGTCGAGGACGACGGCCTCGGTCACGGCGCGGCGAGCAGTTCGTCGAGGGTGGGGAACCTGGCACTGATCTTGTCGCCGGTGAAGTCACCGATCCAGCCGTCGGCCTCCTCGAAGAAGCGGATGGCGACGAAGTCGGGACGGGTGCCCATATCGAACCAGTGCAGGGTTCCGGCAGGCACGGCGAGCACGTCGCCCGCCTCGCACACGATGGCCAGGACCTCGTCGCCGACATGCAGGTAGAAGCAGCCGCGCCCGGCGGCGAAGCAGCGCACCTCGGCCTCGGCGTGCCGGTGCTCGTCGAGGAACTTGGCCCGCGCGTTCGCCGCGGTGGCCTGCCATTCCGGGTTGTCGTCGTCGGGGTGGATGCGGACGATATCGATGTGCTGGAACCGGCCCGATTGGTTCACCGACGCGATGCACGGTGCGTAAGAGGCCAGGAGCAGGTCGGAATCGACACTCGCCGCGTCGTCGCGGGTCTCCCAGCGGGTGAACCCGACACTGTGCTTCTCCAGCTCGGCGTCGATCTCGTCGAAATCGCTGGTGCGCACCCGGATCTCGGCGGCGTTGTCGGCGGCCATCACTTGCAGCAGGGTCATGAACTATCCGATCTCGAGTGGCGTGGCAGCGGTGCGCCCGGTGCGGGTGATCAACTCGCACAGGGCTTCCAGACATTCGGCGCGATCCCGCGCCTGGGTGAGAGTGTCGCCCCAGGCGGTGATCCCGTGCCCGTGAATACACAGAACCGGTGGGGCGGAAGGGTTTTCCCGCAGGTAGGTCTCGATGTCGGCGCCGATACGCGCTACCTCGGTCCAGTTCGGGAACACCGGAACGGCCACCTCGGACGGATCGGCCAGCCCGAACCCCTTGAGCAGCTCGTATCCGCTGATCGGCAGGGTGGTCACGGCGTCACCGGGGGTGGTGGCGGTGGTCGCCAGCGCGGTCGCGAACGGTGAATGCACATGCACCACCGCACCGGCCGCCCTGGTCCGGTAGACCGCCGTGTGAATGCTGGTCTCCGCGGAGGGCTTCCGGCGCTGACCGGGCCATGGCATGGTGTCGGCCACCGTGACGAGCACCGTATCGTCTTCGCGCAGCGCGCCTTTGGACAGCCCGCTGCCGGTGATGAGGGCGTCGTCACCGATCCGCACGGAGATATTGCCCGCGGTGCCCGGCATCCAGCCACGGTGGTGGAGCTGACGGGCGATGGTGGCGATCGCCGCGCCCTTGCCTCGGATCTCCCGCGCCATCGTGCCGGTCACCCGCCGGTAGCCCGAACCGGAGGTGGGGGCAGGCGCGCCCGCGTCGGCACCGGCAGGCGCGCCCGCGTCGGCACCGGCAGGCGCGCCCGCGTCGGCACCGGCAGGCGCGCCCGCGTCGGCACCGGCAGGCGCGGCCGCGTCGGCACCGGCAGGACGATCGTCCCCGGTATTCGGGTCGCGGGGCGAAGCCGGGGCGCGCTGTGCCGGGGCTGGTTCGGTTGCCACTGCCGCCGCTGACACCTCCGAATTCTGGTAGATCACACCGTTTTCGGTGATCACCGCGGTGATCAGATCGGCGGGAGTCACGTCGAAGGCCGGGTTGAACACCTTGGTACCAGCGGGCGCGGTGGCGACCCCGCCGAACCTGGTGACCTCGGACCCGATCCGCTCCTCGACAATGACCCGCGCCCCGGTGGCCATGGTGGTGTCGCGGGTCGATTCCGGCGCGACCACCACGAACGGGATGTCGTGGTGCCGTGCCGCCAGCGCGAGGGCGAAGGTGCCGATCTTGTTGGCGACATCGCCGTTGGCGGTGATCCGGTCGGCGCCGACCAGCACCGCGTCCACCTGCCCGGTCGCCATGGCCCATGCGGCCGCGGAATCGATGGTGAGCCGGTGCGGGATGCCCGCCTCGGCGAGTTCCCATGCGGTGAGCCGAGCGCCCTGCAGCAGCGGCCTTGTCTCGCCGACGAGCACGTCGGCGACCGCGCCGCGCTGGTGCAGGATCCGCAGCGCGCCGATCGCCGTGCCGAAGGCGCTGGTGGCCAGCCGTCCGGTGTTGCAGTGGGTGAGCAGCCGCAGCGGCTGCTCACCGCACAGTTGCTGCACCAGGTCGGCGGCGTTGGTGGCGGCGGCCAGGTTCACCCGGCCGTCCTCGGCCAGCAAGTCGAGCGCCTCGGCCAGCATCGCGTCGGCGCCGTCGAGAATCCGGCTCCGCACCCGCTCGACCGCCCAGGCCAGATTGACCGCGGTCGGCCGTGCCGCGGCGAGCCGATCGGCCTCGAGCCACACCGAGCCCACGTCGCCGGGGTTCGCCCGTGCGGCGAGCGCCACCCCGAACGCGCCGGCGATCCCGATCGCCGGAGCCCCACGGATCGCCAGCGTGGCGATCGCGCCGATCACGTCGTTCACGGTGCCGAGCCGCAGCTCGCGCACCTCGTGCGGCAACCCGCGCTGGTCGATGGTGACGAGCACCCCGTCGTCCTCGTCCCAGGTGAGCGAGCTGTCGTCCATCGGCGTCCTATCTGCGATCCAGTCGTGCCCGGTAACGGTATCCGACCAGGTCCGAGCCGCAATTCCCGGTCCGGGGATGGCCGTCTACCTGCGCAGGACCCAGAGCAGCCGATGAAGCCGAGGACCGTCGCGCCGGGGCCGAAACGCGGACGAGCCGCCGGAGGTCCTCCGGCGGCTCGTCGGTGCGGGTGGATCAGTGCTGGCCGGGGCGGCGCTGCTCGCGCCGATCTTCCTGGCCCGCTCGCGTCATGCCTTGTGGTTCGTCGCCCATCTGCTCCTGTCGCTGTTGCTGCTGCTGCCGCGACATCTGCTTGGGCATTTTCTTAGGCGCCTTCTTCGACTTGTCAGCCATCTCCACACGGTCCTTTCCGAGGGATAGTGTTTCGCCTAACGCGGATACGATAACCAGCGGAAATGCGGTGCGATAGAGGCGTGCGGAAAATGATGTTCCGACCGGCCGGAATTCGGCGTGTTCATTGTTCGGGAATTCGATTCCCGAACAATATTTGACGAAGCATGAAACGTGGAAATCGGTCGCCGTACGAGGTGGAAGGCCGATCCGCCCTACCACGGGAGCATCGTGGCCGCGAGTTGTCGCCGCGGAGGGTCGTCCCCGGCACCGATCACCCGTGGCACCACCGGTGATCTCGCCGATCCCGGTCGGCAGCTCGCCGTTGTCCTGGTCTGGTAGGCGAAAGGAGCCGGCGCCGGACGATATCTCTTCCAGCTCACTGACCGAACATCCCACGATCTCTTCCGCTGACGCGACCCCAGAAGTCGGCAATTGCTGACGCAGGTGTTGCGTGTCTTCGGCATTCCTGTCATTACTCACTGGTTCGTTCACCTGCAGGACTGTGGCAAAGTTGCGGCCATAGAAGTCATCCACCGCTCATTCTCGAGTTGGCTTCCGTTGCCGCACGCGGGCGTCGCGGGCGACGGCTACCGACTCGCGGCACCACCGGTGTCGGCAGTCTCGCTGTGGTTCGGCGTGCCCGTCGTTCCGCCGGAAGTGGACGAATCTCCACTGTCATCGACGATCTTCGGCGCTGTCGGCATGAAGGGGACCCCGGTGTCGGACTGCATTGCGGCCTGTCCGTAGACAGTTCGCAGAATGCGCCGAGCTTCTTGCTCCGCCTCGTCCCCTTGGTAGTCCCCGAGTTTCGTCTCGCCATCGGCAGGCAGGGTCTTGTCGGTCAGCGTCGGACGCTCGGTGAGCCCTGGCATCAACGTCTGGGTCTGTTCCAGCCCCGTTTTCATCTCCGCGAGCTTGAGACCGACGGCCAGGGCTGCCGCGGGCAGCGACGCCGACTGCTTCACGTAGTTCCCCACCGCGGCCACGGCCGCACTCGCCGCCTGCCCACCCCACCCGTCGGGCCCGGTGCTGACGGCCTCGAACGCGGTGTTGAACGTCTGCAGCGTCGTCGAGAGATCACTACTGATCTTCGACCACACCTCGGACGCGCTCTGGACCGTGCTCGGCTTCATCGCGGCGACCGCGCTCTGCATCTCGGCCAACGTCAAATGGTCGAAACTGTCGTCGGTTCCGGTGAGATGGTTCGGTTGAGTCTCACCGGCGAAGATCGTAAAGAACTGGGCGAGATAGATCCCGCTCCGCTCCTGATTCCATAGTTCCTGCGCGGCAACAACTCTTGCTCGGTAGCTTTCGTAGGTCATCAGTTCCCCCCGAGACCGTCCAACTGTCCAGCGTTGTAGGTGTCTTGGGCCTGGAAGTTGGCAATCGCCTCGAGGACAACTTCTTTGGCTGTCGTAACGGCCTCGATGTGCTTGTCGATGGTCTCCTCGAGGGATCGGTCACCACCGGACGCGGTGCGGGAGAACTTCTTCTCCAGGATCTTGCTCGAGTTGAACGACCCGAACCCGGCGACCTGGTCCACCTGCCGAATCATGGCGCGCACGTCCTCGAGCGCGTCCAGGTGATCGTCGCAGACTCGCGCGAGATTCGCCCCGACTGCCGGATCGATCGTCAATTGTCCCGCCGTCGCCCGGCCTTCGAGATTCTTCCACTCGACGGGGTCGATGTTCGGAATCACTTCCCCCTCCCACCGTCCTGATCCCGGCCCGTCCCCAGACCGCCTCGACCCCGAACCAGGGTTCTGGCCGGTCACTATACCGGACCTCCAGATGCCCTGATCAGGCCAAATCTCCGTCCCCTCCGGCCGGCATTCTCCGCCACCGCGGGCGACATCCATCGGGGAGGTGGATGTGATTTCCGCTGGTCGAAGTTGGCTGGTGCTCGAGTTCAGCGGGGGAGTGGCAGGAATTCGACGGTGGTTCCGTCGGGGGCGTTCGGGGGGACGATGACGAGGCCGTCGCGGTTGATCAGGCCGGCCAGGTGGGCGGTGCGGACGGTGCCGTCGCCGAGCCAGCCGCCTTCGGGGGTGTAGCGGGCAGGGGCGACCCGCTGGACGGGGCCCGTGATGGCGGCGGCGTTGTGCAGTGGACCGTGGATACCGCGAGGCGTGGGGGCGGCGGTGCGGGCGGCGACGATGGTGGGTGTGAGGGCGAGCAGGACGGCGACCGCGGCGAAAGGATTGCCGGGCAGGCCGAGAACGGTGGGGCCGCTGGGGAGTTCGGCTACCACGGTGGAACCGCCGGGGCGCATGGCGAGGCGCGGGACGACCAGCCGTGCCCCGGCGCGGGTGAGGGCGGCACGCAGCTGGTCGGCGGCGCCACCGCCGGTCGCGCCGACCACCAACAGGAAATCGAAACCCGCGGTGGCGGTGAGCATCTCGTCGAAACCGTGGGCGGTGTCGCGCAGATGGACGCGGTCGACCGTGTGCACGCCGAGCCCGGCGAGAAGATCGGGCAGTACCGGGCCGATCGAGTCGCGGGTCTGGCCGGCCTGCAACGGGCCGGTGCTGCGGATCTCGTCGCCGGTCATCACGATGCGGGCCCGCACCGGGCCGCGGACCAGCGCGGAGGTGATTTCCACCGAGGCTGCGGCCGAACGGAGCGCGGTGGTAACCGGGGTGCCCTCGGGGGCGAGTAGGTCGCCGACGTGCTGGTCCTCGCCGCGGCGGCGGATGTCCGCGCGGATCGGGGTATCGGGCGTGCGGGCCAGTTCGTCGCCGGTGATCGCGGCGAACTCGTCGCGCAGGACACTGCTGGTGCCGTCGGGGACGTGCGCGCCGGTGGCGATGCGCACCGCCTCGCCTGGGAGCAGGCCGACCGGCCTCGCGCCACCGGCGAATCCGATATCGCGGCGCAGCCGCCACGGGCCGTCACCGCACACGGCGTAGCCGTCCATAGCCGACACGTCGAACCGGGGCAGCGCGCCCGCGGCGACGATGGGGGCGGCGAGCGCGGCACCGGGGACCTCACCCAGCGCTGCCTCGTACGGGACGAGCGGAGACAGCGCGGCGCCGATCGCCTGCCTGGCCTCGGTGAGCGTCAGCGGGGCCGAGGCGAGGTGCTCGCGGGCGCGGCGGACCGCCTCCTCGGTATCGCAGTCGGCGGTGCCAGGAAGCTCCACCAGGGTCGTCTCGGTGGGCACGATCGCCTTCATCGGCTGATTCACCAGCGCGTCGAGCCTGGCGAGCGTGGCCGCGAGCGCATCGCGGCGCCACACCCCGACCAGATACTGCGGACGACCGGAACCGTCGATCGCGAAAACCGCCTCGGTGGTGGATTCGTTTGCCCGGCGGAGCAATTCGGTGACGGTGTCGGCGGTGAGGAAGGGGAGATCGGCGGCGAGAACGACGATCCACGGCGCAGCACCCGCGCCGAGCGCGCTCATGCCGGTACCGATCGCGGCCACCGGGCCCGAACCCGGCGGGACCTCACGCACCTGCTTTATCCCGGTGTCGAGCTCCGGGCGGTGCGGGCCGACCACCACGATCTCGCCGCAGCCGCGCACCGCGGCCAGCGCCGCGTCGAGCATCGAACGCCCGCCGATCACGATCGCGGGTTTGTCCACCCCGCCCATCCGGCTGGCGCGGCCACCGGCGAGCACGATCGCGTCGGCGGAGGTCATCGGATTCGGCGTAGGGTTGTCGGCACGAATGTCATGCTAGCGGGGTATGGCATCGCGGTTCGAGCCTCGGACGGCGATGTCGGCGGGTGATCGTGGTCGGCGAGGGGTGTGGATGTCCGGGGCAGGTCGTGGATCGGGACAGCCGACGTTGATCGGGGACGTCGTCCGCGGGATTCTGGTCGTGCTCGTCACGCTGGGTGGGCTGTTCGGCGCGGCCGGGGTGGTGGTCGGCCTCGTCGAGCGGGAGATGGCTCTGCTCGGGGTGTACGTGGTGTGGTCGCTGGTGTTCGCGATTCTCGGCGGGCTGGTGTTCCTGTGGATCAAGTCCTCGCGGACGCCGCGTCGGCGGTGGGTGAGTC
This sequence comes from Nocardia rhizosphaerae, assembly GCF_042650365.1. Taxonomy (NCBI): domain Bacteria; kingdom Bacillati; phylum Actinomycetota; class Actinomycetes; order Mycobacteriales; family Nocardiaceae; genus Nocardia; species Nocardia rhizosphaerae. Next base: position 110,175 of record NZ_JBHSBA010000005.1, on the reverse strand, counting down.
CATCTGGTGGACACGGGATTACGCCCTTCGCGCCGCAGCGGCTCGCTCGGGGTGGACCCGATGGGCAGGCCGGTGTTCCGCCGGGATTCGCGGTCGGTGGTCCGGCCGAGGCCGGGGCGCGTCAGGCTGGACGGGCCCGCCCTGTGTCCGGGCCCGCAACGGCGGTGCCCGGAGTTGTTCCGCACGCGCGGAATGCGGTCGGGGGAACCCCGCGAGCGCACGTGTCACCGGGTGCCGAGGTGGATGGTTCGGGTTCGCCGCTGGTTCATGGTGCTGTTCCGGTGGCGCCGCGTGTCCGAGATTCGGTCGGTCCGGCCGGCTCGCGCAGGCCGCGGGATGAGCCTGCGGTGGACTCGGCCGCTTCGACGGATGCCCGGAATGCGGCACGGAGTGGCGCGGGTTCGGGGGGACGTGCCGACGCCCCTGATAGGCCGAGCTCGGCTGGACTCCCGCCAGGCTCCGAGTCGCGCCCCGTGTCGGCGCCGTCCCCACGTGGGGTCGGGCCACGAACTCCGCCGTCGGCGCAGACACAGGTGGACAGTCTGGTCCGGCCACCCGTCACTCCGCCCGCCCGCCCGGTGGCACCGTCTGATCCGAGGCCCGGCGTTCGTCCGGTGGGTCCAGGGGACCCCACCGTGACGTCTTCCGGTCACCCGGTGAATACCGGGTATTCCGTGCCGGGGCGAGCGCCTGTGCCCGCCGCGTCTCCCTCGGCGGAAACGCAGGCGGACAGCATGATTCGGCCTCCCGTCACACCATCGGCGCGCCCGGTTGGTCCCGGCCCACACCCGGCTGTCCCCGGCCCTCGGCCGGTCGGTCCTGCGGATCCGACGGTCACCGCCCGTGGTCGCGGGCCGGCGCCGACGAGTCGCCCGATCGCCCCCTCCGACCCCACCATCCGGCAACCGCACTCGGACGAACCGCCACTGGACAGCTGATCATCAGGCGTTGGTGGCGGCCGCGCCGCGGCGATTCCCGGCGGCGCTCCTGGTGATCGGCCGTCCAGGTGGGCTCAGAGGCGGGCGGTGCGGAGGTCTACGCGGCCGTCGGCGATGGGGACGCCCTCCTCGGCGAGCAGCCGGAGCTGGCGGGCGGCCAGGTGCGGGGAGGGGCGGCCGGAGGCGCCGATGACGCGATGCCACGGGAGGTCGGCGGAGTCGGTACGCATGATCCAGCCGACCGTGCGGGCCGAGGACAGCCCGGCCGCCTCGGCCAGGTCGCCATAGGTGGTGACCCGACCGACCGGGATCGCGGCGACCAGCGCGCGCACCCGTTCCACCTGTTCCTCCGTGGTCGCCGCCATTACAGGAAGGCCGTGATCAGGGCGGCGGACTCGGCGGGACGCGCCTGGGCCACCATGTGGTCGCACTCCCAGACCTCGACCGTGAGCCGGTCGCCGAGATGCCGCCGCATGGCCGCGAGGAAGTCCGCCGTCACGTACGGGGGCGCCACCTTGGCGGCACGCACCACGACGGTGGGAAGGTCGGCGGGCGGCAGCACGAACGGGCGAGCCAGCTGGCCCCAGTACGAGGTGATGGCGGGTAGCGCGATCCGCCAGCCCACCCGGCCGCCCCCGGTCGGCACCAGATGCTCGGCCAGTTCCCGTTCGAGCAGGGCGGGGTCGACCTCGTCGGGTGCCCACGCGCTGTGCTGCTTGTCCGATCTGGCCTCGGCGATATCGGTGTAGTCGGGGGAGGCCAGATTGGCGACCGCGATCTGCTCGATGAGCTTCGGGTCGATGCCGATCGCCGGGTCGAGCAGGACGAGCGCACGCACCAGCTCGGGATGACGCCGCGCCAGATGGATGCCGACCGCGCCGCCGAAGGAATGCCCGGCCACCACCACTCGGCCCGCGGCCTCGGCGCGCACCAGCGCGGCCAGATCGGCCACGATCGTCTCGAAATCCCACGGTGGCAATGAGCTGGATCGGCCGTGTCCACGCAGGTCAGGAGCGATCACGCGGGCGTGCGGGAGATGTTCGGTGGCGAGGGTTTCCCAGCGGTTGCCATGGCCGGTGAGGCCGTGCAGGGCGAGCACGACGGGTCCGTCGGCGGGGCCGAAGCGGTGCACATGTAGCGGAGACACGACTGCCATTCTGGCCGGTCGCGAGGGGTGCCGCAGCGTGTCCTCCAGGCGGTGCCGTGCCGGTGTGTCGGACTGGTCTGTTGCAATAGCCGATGTGGTGCGATCGGATAGCTCGGTGCGACTCGTGCGCCGGACAACGCGGGCGCCCCGGCCGCGGGCCTGGGGCGCCGCTGTGCGCGCGCTGTTCGCCGAGCAGGCCGAGTCCGCACCGGCGCGGCCGGGCTGGCGGCCGTGGCAGGTGCTCGGTGGGCCCGGCACCGGCAAGACCGCGCTGATCGTCGACCTGGTCACCGCCAGGATCGCCGACGGCGCCGACCCCGCCTCGATCCTGGTCCTCACCCACACCAAGCAGGCCGCCGCCGCGCTGCGCGACGCGATCACCGCCCAGCTCGGCCCGCGCGCGGGAATCCCCGGCGCGAGCCGCGAGCCGATGGTGCGCACCCTGCACTCCTACGCGTTCTCCGTCCTGCGCAGGCACGCCGACCTGCACGGCAATCCGCCGCCGCGGCTGCTCACCGGCGCCGAGCAGGACGCCGTGCTGCGGGAGATGCTGCGCGGCGACCTCGACGACATCGAGGCGGGGGCCCGTGGGTTGTGGCCGCCCCGGCTCCAGCCTGCGCTGGCGCTCGGTGGCTTCGCCGAACAGTTGCGCGACCTGATCCTGCGGGCGACCGAACGTGGGCTCGGGCCGGAGGATCTGATGGCGCTCGGGCGGGCGCACGACAACGACGCCTGGGTCGCGGCCGGGCGGTTCTTCCAGCGCTACGAGCAGGCGTCGATGCTGCGCTGGTCCGTCGGCGTGACAGCGCCGGAGGCCACCGCGCCCGCCCTGGACGCCGCCGAACTGGTCGGTGCGGCCCTCGACGCGCTCGCGGGCGATCGCAATCTCCTCGCCGCCGAACGCGATCGCACCAGATACCTGCTGGTCGACGATGCCCAGCACCTCGACCCACAGGCGGCGACCCTGGTGCGCGCCATCGGCAGCGGCACCGCGAGCACGGTGATCACCGGTGACCCGGACCAGGCGGTATTCACCTTCCGTGGCGCCGACGCGACCTTCCTGACCGAGCTCGAGACCGTGCCGCAGCGTCGGATCACCCTGCGGCACAACTACCGCAGTGGTGCGCCCATTCGGTTGGCCACGGCACGGATCGCGGCGCGGCTACCTGGAACCTCGCGTCATCGCGTGCTGCCCGGTCAGGAGAACGACCAGGCCGAGCTCGCCCGTGGCGGAGGTGAAGGGGAAGGCGTGGCGGCCGGAAGCGACGCCGACGACCGCGCTCCTGGTGCGCCGGACTCCGCGCCGGAGGCGAGTGTCCGGGTGCGGGTGCTCGCGACGCCTGCGAAGGAAGCCGCCCTGATCGCGGATCATCTGCGCCGGGCGCATCTGACCGACGGGGTGCCCTGGTCGTCGATGGCGGTGATCGTGCGGTCGGTGCCGTTGTCGCTGGCGCCATTGCGGCGCGCCTTGCTGGCGGCGGGAGTGCCGGTGCGCAGGCCCGCGGTGGCCGAACCGCTGGCGCGCAGGCGCGGGGCGGCGTGGCTGGTGCTCGCCCTTCGGGTGCTGCTGGCCGGTGACCCGTCCCGTCCTGGCTCGCGCCGGGCGATCGACGCGGTGTTCTCGCCGGAGGACGCCATGGACCTGCTGACCGGTCCGCTCGGCGGCGCCGACCAGATCGCCCTGCGCCGCCTGCGCCGCGGCATCCGGCGCACGGTCCTCGACCTGGAACGTTCCGGCGCGCTGGCCGAGTCGTCCCCGGCCTCCGCCGACCAGTTCTTGCTGTGGGGCGAACCGCCGCCGGAAGCGCCTGAGCCCGAACCGGATCCGCTCGACGCCGAGTGGCTGCCACCCGACCCCGACGACCCGCTGCGCCCCGAACCCGAACCCGACTGGGACATCGCCGAACGCCTCCCGGACGATATCGACGTCGTCGACGCCGAACCGGCGCCCGCCGTGGCACCGGTCGTGGCCGGTCCGCCGCGACCGGAACCCGAACCGGCGGCGGTGCCGCTGATCGACCAGTCCTCGGCGGAGGTGCTGCGCGATCTGATCGTCGGTGTCGGCGAGGAACGGCTGCTCGACGGGCTCACCGAGGTAGAGGCCGCGCCGCTGCGGCGGGTGTTGCGCGCGGTGCGCAAAGCCGCCGAGACCAGGGCACGCGGTCAGGGGCTGGAAGACGTGCTGTGGACGCTGTGGACCAGTTCCCGGCTCGAGCGCCGCTGGTTCCGTCAGTCCCGCCGTGGCGGTGCCGCCGGAATGCAGGCCGACCGCGATCTCGACGCCGCGGTCGAATTGTTCGATGCCGCAGCGGGTTACGTCGACCGGCTGCCACGAGCCAGCATCGATGGATTCGTCGAATATCTGCTGCACCAGCAGATTCCGCAGCAGGGCAGGCCACTGGCCACCGAGGGTGAGGCGGTGTCGCTGCTCAGTGCGCACGCCGCGGCAGGCCGCGAGTGGGAAGTGGTCGCGGTGGCCGCCGTGCAGGAGGGGATCTGGCCGAACCCGCGGGCCAGGGGCACGCTGCTGCACACCGAGGACCTGGTCGACCTCGTCGCCGGTGTCGACCCCGGCGCCACGACGAGCCGAGTCGCGCCGATCCTCGCCGAGGAACGGCGGTTGCTGCTGGTCGCGTGCAGCCGGGCCAAGACCTCGCTGCTCGTCACGGCCGTCGAATCCGCCTCGGGTGACCAGGATCTGGTGCCATCGCGGTTCCTCACCGAACTGCTCGGCGACGACGACACCGGCGAACCGGGCGCCCTGCCGGTCGTCGATCCGGGCCGGGCCCTGGTGATGCACGCCCTCGTCGCCGAATTACGCGGTGTGGTCTGTGATCCCGGTGGCGATCCGGCGCGGCGGGAGCGGGCCGCGCGGCAACTGGCCCGGCTCGCCGACGCCGGCGTGCCTGGTACCGATCCCGGCGACTGGTACGGCACTGCCGAACTCAGCTCGAACCGGGAGCTGTGGGACGACGACGACACCCCGATCGGACTGTCGCCGTCGACGGTCGAACTGCTGCGCACCTGTCCGCTGCGCTGGGCGCTGGAACGCCACGGCGGCACCGACGGCGACAACCCGCACGCCGTGAAAGGCAATCTCGTGCACACGCTCGTGCAGGCGCTGGCGGGTCAGGTGCCGCAGGCGCAGGTCAAGGCCGCACTCGAACAGGCATGGCAGACCGTCGATCCGGCCACCGGCTGGCATTCCCGGCAGGAGCTGCGCCGCACCGAAGCCATGCTGGAGACCTTCCTCGCCTGGATCCGCACCACCCGCGGCGAACTGACCCAGGCCGGGGTCGAGGTTCCGGTGGACTGTGTGCTGCCCGCGCGCGGCGAGAGCGAACGCGCCGTGCGCATCCGGGGGCGCATCGATCGGCTGGAACGGGATGCGCTGGGGCGCTTCGTGATCGTCGACGTGAAGACCGGCAAGACTCCGGTCAGCGAGAAGGCCGCTGCCGAGCACGCCCAGCTGGCGACCTACCAGGTGGCGGCCGCGCACGGCGCGCTCGACGAGGACGCGGGCCCGACCGAACCGGGAGGGGCGCGGCTGGTCTATGTGGCGAAACCGAATCGCAAGACCGGCGCCGCCGAACGCGGGCAGGAGGCGCTCGACGGCGACGGGCTCGATACCTGGCGCGACACCATCCACGATGCCGCCGAGGCCACCAGGGGGCCGGGCTATCTCGCCGTGCGCAACGACGGCTGCAGGCACTGCCCGGTGGTGGGCAGTTGCCCGGTGCAGGACACCGGACGGCAGGTGACCGACGAGTGAGCGGCGTGCGCGTCACCCCGCAGCGGTTGGCCGACGCGCTCGGCCTGCCCCCACCGACCGACGAGCAGGCGGCGGTGATCGCCGCGCCGCCCGGCCCGACACTGGTGGTGGCAGGCGCGGGCGCGGGCAAGACCGAGACCATGGCGGCGCGGGTGGTGTGGATGGTCGCCAACCAGCTGGTGGCGCCCGACGAGGTACTCGGTCTCACCTTCACCCGCAAGGCCGCCCAGCAGCTCACCTCCCGGATCCGCACCCGCCTCGCCCGGCTGGCCGGCGCACCGCTGATCCGTGAGCTCGACCCGAGCGGGGGGCTGCGCACCCGCATCTCCGGCGCCGAACCGGAGATCAGCACCTATCACTCGTACGCGGGCAGGCTGCTCACCGCGCACGGCCTGCTGCTCCCGGTCGAACCGTCGGCGGCGCTGCTCACCCAGACCCAGCTCTGGCAGCTCGCGCACGAGGTGGTGCGGTCCTGGGACGGTGACCTCGACACCGAACGCACCCCGGTGTCGGTCACCGAGGCGGTGCTCGCGCTGTCCGGCCAGCTCGCCGAACACCTGGTGGCACCGGAGCAGCTCGCCGAAGCGCACGCGGAGCTGGAGAAACTGGTCTACACCCTGCCCGCGGGACCGCGGCAGCGCGGCGGGCCGAGCAAGGCGCTCACCGGCGTGATCGACGCGCAGCGGGAACGGGTGGAGTTGCTGCCGCTGGTCGGCAGGCTCGCCGAGGCGTTGAACCGCAGGGGCGCCTTGGATTTCGGTTCGCAGATGTCGCTGGCCGCGCAACTTGCCGTCGACCATCCTGAGGTCGCCGCGGCCGAACGCGGCCGGTTCAAGCTGGTCCTGCTCGACGAGTACCAGGACACCGGACATGCTCAGCGGGTCCTGCTGTCGGCCTTGTTCGGCAATGCCGCCGCGGTACGACAGGACCGCCGACGCCCGGTCCGGGTGCAGGGCAAGGCGGCCGACGTGCGGACCGAGAACACGCTGTGGGAGCACGAGAGCGACCCGCCCGAACCGCGCGCCGAGTTCGCCGATGACGGATCCTCCCATGCCGCGCGGCGCCATGGCGTGCACCGGACATTGGCGGTCACCGCGGTCGGTGACCCGATGCAATCCATCTACGGCTGGCGCGGCGCGTCGGCGGCCAACCTCCCTCGCTTCGCCACCGATTTCCCCACGGCACCAGGCGTTCCCGCACCAATTCTGCCGCTGCTGACCAGTTGGCGGAACCCGCCGGAGGCGCTGGCGTTGGCGAACCTCGTCGCCGACCCGCTCCGGGGGCGGGCCAGGGCCGCCGGTGGCGCCACGGTCGACGCGCTGCGGGCCAAACCGGCGGCATCGGCGGGAACGGTGGAGCTCGCGCTCACCGAAACCGTCGCGCAGGAACGAGACTGGATCGCCGAGCGGATCGCCCGCGAATGGTCGGCTGCGCGCGAAGCCGAACGTCCCCCGCCGACCTCGGCGGTGCTGATCCGGCGCAACGCCGATGCCGCGCCGCTGGCCGAGGCGTTGCGCGCGCAGGGGCTTCCGGTCGAGATCGTCGGTCTCGGTGGGCTGCTGGCCACGCCGGAGGTCGCCGATATCGTCGCCACCCTGCGGTTGATCGCCGAGCCGGGGACCGGCAGCGCGGCTGTCCGCATTCTCACCGGTGCGCGCTGGCGGCTCGGGGTGAAAGACCTGGCCGCCCTCGCGCGCCGGGCCAGAATGCTCTCGATCGGCAGCCTGTCCGGCGAGACGGCGAACGCCATCACCGACGCGGCCGGACTGGCGAGCGCGCTACGCGAGGTGGCCCCCGAACCCACCGAGCAGGCCGGGCTCGCCGACGCCATCGCCGACCCCGGTGCGCCGGACCAGTATTCGGCGGCCGGATACGAGCGCATCATCGCGCTCGGGGCGGAGCTGGCCGCACTGCGCGAGCGCAGCGGAGCGCCGTTGGTCGAACTCGTCGCCGATGTCGAGCGCACCATCGGGGTCGGGGTGGAAACCCAGACCAGGCGCGCGATCGCCGGTGGTGGCGCCGGTCGTGAGCACCTCGACGCGTTCGCCGAGGTGGTGGCGGGCTACGCGGCAGATTCGCGCGCGTCGCTCAGTGGTCTGCTCGCCTTCTTCACCGCCGCCGAATCGGTCGAGAACGGTTTGGAGCCGGGCGAAGTGGAGGTCGCGCGCGACCGGGTGCAGGTACTCACCGTGCACGCTGCCAAGGGCCTGGAGTGGGAGGTTGTCGCGGTGCCGCACGTGAGCGCGTCGGTGTTCCCGTCGACCACCGCGCTGAGCACCTGGCTCGGCGCGCTCACCGAACTCCCCACCGCACTGCGCGGCGACCGCGCCCAACCCGACGCGGCCGAGGGCGTGCCGGTGCTCGACCTCAGCGGTATCGGCGACCGTGCCGAACTGGAACGCACCATCGCCGAGCACAAGGAAGCGCTCAAACGCCGCAGGCTCGACGAGGAACGGCGCCTGTTCTATGTGGCCCTCACCAGAACCGAACGGGTACTGCTGGTGTCGGCCTACTACTGGCCGGAGACCGGGACCGCGCAGAAGGGGCCGTCGGAGTTCCTGCTCGAGCTGAAACAGGCCAACGAGGACCACGACAGCCCCGCGTTCGGCGTCGCGACCATCGCCCGCTGGGACGAGCAGCCGCCGCCCGACGCGGTCAACCCCTTCGCCGACAACCCACCGACCGCGCAGTGGCCGCGCGACCCGCTCGGCGACCGCCGCGACTCCATCGAACAGGGCGCCGCCCTGGTGCGCGCGGCGCTGGAGCGGATGCGATCCGAGCCCGCCGACTACGCCGACTCCGCCGATCCCGACGATCCCGACGGCTGGAGCACCGACGTCGACGCCCTGCTCGCCGAATTCACCGCGGCCGAACTCGCCGACCAGCAGGTGGAACTGCCCGGCCAGCTGCCAGCCACCGCGCTGGTCGAACTGCGCGCCGACCCCACCCGCCTCGCCGCCAGGCTGCGCCGCCCGCTGCCGTACCCGCCGAATCCGATGGCCCGGCGCGGCACCGCCTTCCACGCCTGGGTGCAATCCTGGTTCGGCACCGAACAACTGCTCGGACTCGACGAATTGCCCGGTGCCGCCGACAGCACCGAACTCGGCCGCGCCGACCGCGAACTCGCCGCCATGCAGGCCGCGTTCCGGCGCTCGCCGTGGGCGCACCGCAACCCCATCGACGTCGAGGTGCCGTTCGAGACCAGCATCGCGGGCACCGTCATCCGCGGGCGGATGGACGCCGTCTTCGCCGAACCGGGCGGACGCTGGATCGTGGTCGACTGGAAGACCGGCGCCGAACCAGGCCCCGCCGACGAAGCCGCGGTGGCCATGCAGCTGGCCGTCTACCGGGTGGCGTGGGCGCGGTTGATGGCCGCGCGCACCGGCGCCGACGAGGCACAGATGCTGCAACGCGTCGGCGCCGCATTCCATTACGTGCGGTCGGGGCGCACCATCGCGCCCGCCGAGCTCGCCGGGCCCGCCGAACTCGCGCAGCTCATCCGCGACGCCGCTCCGGCCCCGGATGTCGGATGAGCCCACCGCGGCCGGACGAAGTAGGCTCCCCGGTTGTGCCGGAGCCTGACCAATCGGTGCCGGGCCGAGCGAGAGGAGCTGGCGATGTTCGGGGGTAACCGGAGCCCGATCGGGCTCAGCGCCAGCCCGGACTACGCGCTGGTCGGTCTGCTGCGGATCCCCGCGGTGCAGATCAGCCCGTGGGTCTCGCTCACCCGGCGGGTGCTGTTCGCGATCCTGCTGCTGTTCACCGCGGGAACCGTGGTCTACCTCGGGCGCGCGGGCTATCGCGACAGCGCAGGCGGGGACCTGTCGTTTCTCGACGCTATGTACTACGCCACCGTCTCACTCTCGACCACCGGCTACGGCGACATCTCCCCGGTGAGCCCGTCTGCCCGGTTGATCAACACGATCGTCATCACCCCCCTGCGCGTTCTGTTCCTGATCGTGCTCGTCGGCACCACCCTCAGCGTGCTCACCGAACGGTCGAGGCAGGCGTTGAAGATCCAGCGATGGAGGCACACCGTGCGCAATCACACCGTCGTCGTCGGTTACGGCACCAAGGGACGCACCGCGATCGACGCCATGCTCGGTGACGGGATCGCCGCCTCCGACATCGTGGTCGTCGACACCGACGCCGACGCGCTGGAAGCCGCGGCCAATGCGGGCCTGGTCACCGTGCACGGCTCGGCCACCAAATCGGATGTGCTGCGGCTGACCGGCGTCCAGCGCGCCTCCTCGGTGATCGTTGCCGCCAACCGCGACGACACCGCCGTCCTGGTCACCCTCACCGCGCGTGAGCTGAACAAGACGGCCAAGATCGTCGTCGCCATCCGCGAAGCCGAGAACACCCACCTGGTGCGCCAATCCGGTGCCGACTCGGTGGTGGTGTCCTCGGAGACCGCGGGCAGGCTGCTCGGCATCGCCACCACCACCCCGACGGTCGTGGAGATGATGGAGGACCTGCTGACCCCGGAGCAGGGCTTCGCCGTGGCCGAGCGGGAGGTGGAACCGGCCGAGATCGGCGGGTCGCCGCGGCACCTCAGCGATATCGTGCTCGGCGTGGTCAGGGCCGGAGAGCTGATCCGGGTCGGTGAGCCGGCGGTGGACGCGCTCGAGGCCGGCGACAAACTGCTCTACATCCGGCGCAAGTGAGCCAAGCCGGCAGGGACTAGGCTCGGATCGTGTCGTTCCGGCTGAAAGACGTTCCACTGCTGTCGCGTTCCATCATCGACCGGGCCGAGCGGGTCCGCCTCGACCCGGAGGCCCTGCGCACCGGCTGGGCGAAGGCCAAGGTCCTGCGCGTCGATGTGCGTGGCCGGGTGCGGGTCGAGGACGCCGGGGTCGTGCTCGACGCGGCGACCGCCGTCGCCGCCGAGCCAGGACCCGGCGCGGTATTCCTCGGCGTCGCCGACGGCGCGCACCTGTGGGCGGTCCGCACACCCGAACTCGACGGAACCCTCAAGGACCTACGGGCCCTCGGCGCCGTCGACGACTTCACCGCAGACCTGCTCGCCACCGCCTACGCCCTGCTCAACTGGCATGACCGCGCCGGATACCACGGCGGCGACGGCACCGCGACCACCGTCTCGCGCGGCGGTTGGTCCCGGCTCACCGACACCGGCGACGAGGAATTCCCGCGCATCGACCCCGCCATCATCTGCCTGGTGCACGACGGCGCCGACCGGGTGCTGCTCGCCCGCCAGCACAGCTGGCCCGCGACGATGTTCTCGCTGCTGGCCGGGTTCGTCGAGGCGGGCGAATCGCTCGAGCACTGCGTCGAACGTGAGATCCGTGAAGAGGTCGGCGTCGACGTGCGCGAGATCAGCTATCTCGGCAGCCAGCCGTGGCCGTTCCCGCGCTCGCTCATGGTCGGCTTCGCCGCGGTCGGCGACCCGGCCCAGCAACTGGTGTTCTCCGACGGTGAGATCGCCGAGGCGCACTGGTTCACCCGCGCGGAGGTCCGCGCGGCACTGCACGCCGGTGACTGGTCGGCCAGGGACACCGGCGCGCGCCTGCTCGTACCCGGGTCGATCTCGATCGCCAGAACGATCATCGAGAGCTGGGCTGGGTCTGTTTGAGCGCTGGCGCGCTCGAGTCGCGGCCCCCTGGGACGGGCCGCGACCGCCGCTGACGCGGCGGACCCTCCTCGAGGTCGGGTCGTGGTGGCTGAGAGGGCGGTTCGATGCGGCATCGGCGTGACGGTCCGACCTGTGGGTTCGGTCAGGCTTGGGCTGCCAGGGCCGCCTTGACCTGGGACAGGCTCGGGTTGGTCGCCGTCGAGCCGTCGCGGTACTTGATCGTCGGCACCACGTGGTTGCCGTTGTTGACGCTGCCGACGAACTCGGCCGAAGCTGGGTCGTCCTCGATGTCGATCACCGTGTAGGTGATGCCCGCCTCGTCGAGCTGGGTCTTGAGGCGACGGCAGTAGCCGCACCAGGTGGTCGAGTACATCGTCAGATCAGTGGTTGCTTCAGTCACGGGAGGTGCAACGTCGCGCACGCGCGTGGTGTTCCGTGGGCGTCGGCCCGGTTGTCGGTGGGCGCTGTCATGATGGTGCGCGTGCCAGCACTCGATCTCGCCGCCCTCGACCCGGAACAGGCCGCCGCGGTGCGGGCGCCACGAGGGCCGGTGTGTGTGCTGGCCGGGGCGGGCACCGGCAAGACCAGGACCATCACCCATCGCATCGCGCACCTCATCGCAGGCGGGCACGTCAAAGCCGATCAGGTGCTCGCCGTCACCTTCACCGCGCGGGCGGCGGGGGAGATGCGCGGCAGGCTGCGCGCGATGGGGCTCGGCGGCGAAGCCGGGCAGGTGCAGGCCCGCACCTTCCACGCCGCGGCGCTGCGGCAGCTGCGCTACTTCTGGCCACAGGTGGTCGGCGACGTGCCGTGGCGGCTGCTCGACAGCAGGTTCCCGGTGGTCACCCAGGCCGCGCACCGGGCCGGGCTCGGCACCTCAACCGAGCTGATCCGCGACCTGCTCAGCGAGATCGAATGGGCCAAGGCCTCGCTGATCGCGCCGGAGGACTATCCGGCCGCGGCGGCCAGACACCATCGCGACGTGCCGGCCGAGGTCACCCGGGTCGCCCAGGTCTACGCGGCCTACGAATCGATGAAGACCTCCGCCGACGGCCTGCTGCTCGACTTCGACGATCTGCTGCTGCACACCGCCGCCGCGCTGGAGGACTATCCGGCCGTCGCCGACGAATTCCGCGGCCGCTACCGCAGTTTCGTCGTCGACGAATACCAGGACGTCACCCCGCTGCAACAGCGGGTGCTCAACGCCTGGCTCGGCGAACGCGACGATCTCACCGTCGTCGGCGACGCCAACCAGACCATCTACTCCTTCACCGGCGCCACCCCGAACTATCTGCTCGACTTCTCCCGCCGCTTCCCCGACGCCACCGTCATCCGGCTCGAACGCGACTACCGGTCCACCCCGCAGGTGGTGTCGCTGGCCAACCGGGTGATCGGGGCGGCGCGCGGGCGAATCGCCGGGACCAGGCTCGCGCTGATCGGGCAGCGAGCCGACGGCCCCGAACCCGAGTTCGCCGAGTACCCCGATGTGCCGGCCGAGGCCGCCGCGGTCGCGGCCGAGATCAAAAAACTCATCGCCGCGGGCACGCCCGCCGCCGAGATCGCGGTGCTGTACCGCATCAACGCCCAATCCGAACCCTTCGAGCAGGCACTGAGCGACCGCGGCATCCCGTTCCAGGTGCGCGGCGGCGAAGGGTTCTTCCAGCGGCCCGAGGTGCGCCAGGCGATCGGGGCACTGCGCCAGGTAGCGGCCCGCGACGATCTACCCGACGAGGCGCGCAGCGGCGCCGAACTGATCACCTTGGTCAGGGCCGCGCTGGCCCCGGTCGGGCTCACCGCGGAGGAACCGGCGGGCGCGCAGGCAAAGGAACGCTGGTCTTCGCTGCTCGCGCTGGTCCAGCTCACCGAGGAGCTCGTCGGCCATGACGCGGAGATCGACCTCACGGGGCTGCTGCGCGAGCTGATCACCAGGGCCGAGGCCAAACACCCGCCCACTGTCGACGGTGTCACGCTGGCCTCGCTGCACGCGGCCAAGGGCCTGGAATGGGACGCGGTGTTCCTCGTCGGAGTCAGCGACGGCACCCTGCCCATCCAGCACGTTCTCGGCGACGACGGCAGCCCGTCCGATCAGGCCGCGCTGGAAGAGGAACGCAGGCTGCTCTACGTCGGGGTCACCAGGGCCCGCGAACACCTGGCGGTGTCGTGGGCGCTGGCCCGCACCGAGGGCGGCAGGCGCGGGCGGCGCCGCTCCCGCTTCCTCAACGGGCTCGTCCCCGACGACTCACCCGCCTCACGCATCGCAGCCGCCACCACCGGCTCCAAGGACGCCGACGGCAAGCGCCCGCTGTGCCGGGTCTGCGCCAAACCGCTGATCGGTACCTACGCCACCATGCTCGGCCGCTGCCGCCGGTGTCCGGCCGAACTCGACCCACAGTTGCTCGAGGCGCTGCGGGAATGGCGGGCCGAGAAGGCCGAGACGCTGCGCGTGCGCGACTTCGTCGTCTTCACCGACACCACGCTCACCGCGATCGCCGAACAACTGCCCACCGATGACGTGGCGCTGGGGGCGATCGCGGGTATCGGCCCGAAGAAGATCGAGCAGTACGGCGCCGACGTGCTCGCGATCGTCGCGTCGCGAATGCGGGCTACGACACAAAACCGCAGGTAGAAAATAGGTTGTTCGGTTCTCGATCATTGCCTATGGTGGAGAACACGCACCGAGAGCTATCTCGGCGCGGGTTTCTATCAGCACACGAGTTCAGGAGGGAGGTCAGTCAGATGAACAGCAATACCACCTACACCGAGATGGGCAATCTCGCTCTGGTGAACGTGTCCGTCGTGTCGGCCTCCCGGGGGGTCCTCGCTCTGCAGGGGACCGGTCTGTCCGGCGTCGATACCACCGCTGTGCCGATGACTGTCGTCCATCAGCACACCCCGATTCGTCTCCAGGGCAAGCCCAGCGTGGGTTGGCAGCCGATCGCTGTCGAAGCATCGGCAGCCCCGACGGCCATCGATTACGGGAAAGTCCCCGCATTCGATGGCGCAACCCGCCTCCGTGTCCACCCAGCGACCGTGATCAGGTCTCGACAGAGATGTCGAACTAGGTAGGGAACTCCTCCCAGACCTCCTGGCCACGGATCGCGAGAAGCGAAATCCGTGGCCATTTTCATTCGGCTCCTCAGCCGTCGGCACCGGTTTCGCACACCGAACGAACAACCGCTGCAACGAGCTGAAGGAGAACGACGTGTTCACCGCCCAGGACTGGCCGTCGGCCACTACTGACGTGACATGCCGAACCGTGGCGACTCTGCCCTGCCGGGCAGGCAACCCCGATCTGTGGTTCGCCGAGAGCCCGAACGACCTCGAGCAGGCCAAGCAACTGTGCGCCGCCTGCCCGATCCGCAAGGGCTGCCTGACCGCCGCCATCGACCGCGGTGAGCCGTGGGGCGTCTGGGGCGGTGAGATCTTCGACCAGGGTGTCGTGATCGCCCGCAAGCGCCCCCGTGGCCGCCCGCGCAAGGTCGCGATCCCGGCATGAGTGGGCAGCGGCCGAAGCGTAACCACGTAGGCTGCCCGAGCATGCTGTACCGCAAACGAACCGCTCACCGAGTCCCGGTGAGCGGTTCGTTTTGCTTGGTCCGGTAGTTGGCCTCAGGAAGCCTGTTCGGCCCGGAAGCCGGGCACCCAGGTACGGACCAGATTCATGAAGCCGAGTTCGGCGTCGAGCTGGGCGAGGATACCGACGGAACCGCCGAGCACCCGGAAGATCATCAGGTACTCGGGCGGGAGTTGCAGCGCCCGTGCGGTTTTCATCTCCGGGCTGGAGAACTCCGAGGCCTTGCCCGCCACCCGCTGCATCCAGGTACGGGTGAAGTGGAACGTGTCGGTGCGGATCGGGTCGCTGAACGGGCGCAGGTAGGCCGCGATCTCCTCGTGGGTGACGGTGCGGCCCGGGATCACCCAGCCGTGTTCGTAGAGCAGTTCGGTGAGCGTGGCGTGATCCTCGGCGACGGCCAGCGCGAGCATCCGGCCGAGGACCTCGGGGAAGCCGTCCGGCATCGGCGCGCAGGCACCGAAATCGAGTACAGCCAGTTTGCCGTCGGACAGGATCATGAAGTTGCCCGGATGCGGGTCGCCGTGCAGCAGGCCCGCCTTCTCCGGGGAGGAGAAGTGGAAGGTGCCCATCAGCTCGGCGATCCGGTTGCGTTGCGCCCGTGTGCCTTCCGGGTCCTGCGCGCCTGCGGCGATGAGTGCCGAGACGGGGGTGCCGTCGAGCCATTCGGTGACGATCACCTTCGGCGCCCCCGCGACCACCCGCGGCACCACGATCTGCGGATGCCCGTCGAACGCGGCGGCGAAGCGGCGCTGGTTGGCCGCCTCGATGCGATAGTCGAGTTCTTCCTCGGTGCGCTCGGTGATCTCGGCCAGCAGCGGCTTCACATCGGCGCCGGGAATCACCGACGACAGCAGCCCGGTCATCCGGGACAGCGTCTTCAGGTCGGCGCGCAGGGCCTCGTCGGCACCCGGATACTGCACCTTCACCGCGACCGCGCGCCCGTCGGCCCACACCGCCCGGTGCACCTGGCCGATGCTGGCCGAGGCTGCCGGGGTGTCGTCGAATGACGCGAACCGGTCCCGCCATTTGGTGCCGAGTTGCTGGTCGAGCACCCGGTGCACGGTCTCGGCAGGCATCGGCGGCGCCGCGGCCTGCAGTTTGGTGAGGGCCTCGCGATAGTGCTCGCCGAACTCCTCGGGAACCGCGGCCTCCATCACACTCAGCGCCTGCCCGAACTTCATCGCGCCGCCCTTGAGCTCGCCGAGCACGGTGAACAGCTGTTCGGCGGCCTTCTGGTTGAGCGTGGCGTTGATCTGCTGCTTGTCACCGCCGACGAGCTTCTTCCCGAACCCGACGGCGGCCCTGCCCGCGATACCGAGGGGAATTCTGGCCAACTTGGCATTGCGGCTGGAACCGCGGCGCACGATCTCCGACACGTTACCCATCATGGCTGAACCAGCCGACGGTGTGCCATGGGAATGCTCACACCGCTCACCGCCCCGTTCCCGAACCGGCCGCGGCGAGGGTCCGGCAGCCGCAGTCGGGATGCGGTGGCCACGGGCGTTGTCGCACTTCGTGGGAATCCAGATCCAGTTCGACGGTGGCGTCGAGGGTTCCCGGCCTGGTGCGCGGCGAGCAGGCGACGATCGCCTCCAGCTCGCCCATGGCCAGCGCGGTGGTTGCCGCGATCCCAGCCGGGGAGGCGTGGCCGGTCCGGCCGAGCAGTTGCGCCGCCAGGTGCGGCCAGTCGGCGTCGAAACCGGTGCGGATCAGGTCGGCGCAGCGCAGACAGCTCGTTTCGCCGGGCAGGACCAGCGGGCCCACGATGCCGACGCCGTCGCGGACCCGGACCTGCAGGTGCGGGATCCGGCGCAGCACCAGATCCACCGACAGCCGCGGATCGACCATCAGCGCGTCGGTGAGAACCACGAGGTCGGCACCGGTGCCCACCGGGGTGTCACGTCGGTCAGGGCGTGATCTGGCAGGCCGCAACCCCATTCGCCGTATACCGATCGTCACCGCGTCCGTGAGCGGCCCGAGGCCGTGCACCGTGACGGCGCGCACCCTGCCCTGTTTGCGTTCGGGGTGCAGCAGCAGCCCGGCCCGCTCGATCGCGGTGAGCAGCGCGCCGGTGAGTTCGGGCGTGATGCCGAATTTCCCGGCTCGCCAGATGATCTGTGGCCGGGACTGCAAACCGTCGAGCAACTCGAGGAACGCGAGCACCGTCCCGGTGTCGAGTTCGGTGGTCTCCAGCAGCAGGGCGCGCTCGGGATCCCAGCCGAGCTGCACCGTTCCCGACGGGCGAACCAGCGTGGTCACCCTGGGGTCGAGCATCGGTCCGCGCAGTGGCGTCGTGGTCGTCATGCCCCGAGTATCGGCGGCGCTGCCTGGCGGTCACGCCGCCGAAAGCCGTGTTATCCACAGGCTTTCGGCGTGTCGGGATCATTGGGCAGACCTGTGGACAATTCGGATCCGGCCGGTCGGCGCGGTGTGTTCTGGTCGGTGCTCGGTACACAACCGTGTCGCGCCGCCGCGGTGCGCAGATTTTCTCGCGCACCACGGCATACCGGGTCAGGACTTGTCGGTGCCGGAGTCCTCGCCGGTCTCGCCGCGCTCGGCGGCGTCGCGTTCGCGCGCCTCGGTCTCGGCCAGCTGGGCCAGCGGATCGTCGAAAGCGCCGGTGCCGCCGCCGATCACCGAGTCGATGAACCCGGCGGGGGAGTCGAGGTCGCTGGAATCGGGCAGTAGATCGGGATGCGCCCACACGCCGTCGCGGCGCTCCATGCCGGCATCGGTGGTCAGGCGCCGCCACAATGCCGAGGCCTCACGCACCTTGCGCGGCCGCAGTTCCAGGCCGACCAGGGTGGCGAAGGTCTGCTCGGCGGGCCCGCCGGTCGCGCGGCGGCGGCGCAGCGTCTCCGACAGCGCGCTCGCGCCGGGCAGCCGCTCACCGACCGCGTCGGACACCACAACGTCGACCCAGCCCTCGATCAGGGCCAGCAGCGTTTCCAGCCGCTCCAGCGCTTGCTTCTGCTCCGGGGTGGTCTGCGGTTCGAAGGTGCCCTGGGCGAGCAGTTCCTCCAGCTTGGCCGGATCGCTCAGCGACATCGGATCGATGTTCTGCGCGGCCTCCTCCAGGGCGGAGAAGTCCATCTTGATGCCGCGCGCGTAGTCCTCCACCGCGCCGAGCACCTGCTGGCGCAGCCACGGCACATGCGCGAACAGCCGCTGGTGCGCGGCCTCGCGCGCCGCGAGAAACACCATGATCTCGCTTTCGGGCTGTTCCAGACCCGCGCTGAAGGTGGAGATCGCCGTGGGCAGCAGCGCCGCCGTGCCCGCAGGGCCGAGCGGCAGGCCGATATCGGTGGAGGTCAGCACCTCCTTGGCCAGCTGCCCGAGTGCCTGCCCGAGCTGGGAACCGAACGCGAGCCCGCCCATCTGCCCGAGCATCCCGACCATCGGCCCGGCGAACTGCTTGGCCTCCTCCGGCAGCTGGGCGGTCCACATGCCCGAGATCTGCTCGGCCACCGGATCGCACAGCCGCTTCCAGGTGGGCACCGTCTCCTCGATCCAGTCGTTGGCGGTCCACGTGACGGTCTTGGTGGCGCCCGCGGGCAGCACTGTCGCGCCGTCGAGCCACAGTTCGGCCAGGTGCGCGGCGTCGGACACCGCCGACGCCGTCTTGGCCGTCACCGGCGCCACGGTGGTGCCCAGCTGCTGGCGGGCCAGGCGCTTGGCCACGTCGTAGTTCACCGGGCCGCCCTGGCCGCCGGGCGCCATGCCCTGGCCCATGCCGCTGAGCATCTGACCGAGCTGGGTCAGCATCTGACCCAGCTGTGACGGATCGAAGCCGCCGGCGCCCGCCGCCCCGAAACCGAACGGATCGTTACCGCCGGGACCGTTGGTCTCGTCGCGACGCTTGCCCGACTCGTCGTCGTCGCGGTTCGAGAAGCCGAAGGGGAGATCGCTCATACCTCTAACGTTACGCGGGACCACCGGGCCCTCGGTGTTCGCGCTTCGCGAAATCGCGTGCGCCGGGTTACCGGGTAATTGCGTGCCACTGCCGTCGGCGCCGATCGGTGATCACTACTGTGGGCGGAGTGAATCGTCGGATCCTCACCCTGATCGTGGCCCTGGTCCCCGTGCTCGTGCTCGGTGTGGTCGGCAGTGTGGTCACCGTGCCGTTCGTCGCGCTCGGCCCCGGCCCCACCTTCGATACCCTCGGCGAGGTCGACGGCAAGCCGGTTGTCGACGTCACGGGCGCACCGCTGGATCCGACGACCGGCAGGCTCAATATGACGACCGTCTCGGTGCGCGACGGGCTCAACCTGTTCGAGGCGTTCGGCTTCTGGGCCAGCGGCGACCACGGCCTGGTCCCGCGCGCCGAGGTGTATCCGCCGGGGGTGTCGAGAGAAGAGATCGACAAGTCCAACGAGCAGGACTTCAAGGATTCGGAGAGCGATGCCGAGGTCGCCGCGCTGCACTACCTCGACCTGCCGACGGTCGTCCTGGTGCGTGGGCTCACCGAAGACGGGCCCGCCGCGCGGGTGCTCGAGGTCGGCGACGAGCTGATCAGCGTCGACGACATCCCGCTCACCAGCCCGCAGGACGTGGTCGACATCGTCGGCACCAGGGCGCCCGGCGATACGATCACCCTCCGTTACCGCCGCGGCGATGCCGAGCAGACCGCGCCCGTCACCCTCGCCGCGCGCCCCGACGACGAAGCGAAGGGTTACCTCGGCCTCACTCCGGGCGAGGGCGGCAGGCCGCCGCTGCGGGTCGAGTTCAATCTCGCCGACATCGGTGGACCGTCGGCCGGGCTGATGTTCAGTCTCGCCCTGATCGACAAACTCTCGCCCGGTGAACTCAACGGCGGCCGGTTCGTCGCCGGGACCGGCACCATCGACCAGGAGGGCAAGGTCGGCCCGATCGGCGGCATCCAGTACAAGATGATCGCCGCCCGCGAGGCCGGGGCCGAGACCTTCCTCGTTCCGGCCGCCAACTGCAACGAAGCACGGCAGCGCGCGCCCGAGGGGCTGCGCCTGGTGAAGGTGGACACCCTCGACGGCGCCGTCACCTCGCTGGCCGACATCGACGCCGGCCGCGAGGCGATCAGCTGCGGCTGATCACTCCAGCGTGTGGTGCAGCGCCTGGACGAGGCCGGGCGCCAGGTTCGGATAGGTGCGCAGGTCCAGGTCGCCGAAGCCGTCGTCGTCGATGGGCCGGATCTGCAGCAGGCACAGCGAGGCACCATGGCGCAGGACGCCCGCGATGAGTCTGGCGTCGCGGCGATCCGGGTGCGCGTGGGCCGCGGCGCGCCCGGCCGCATCGGCGGCGTCGGCGTCGGCGAGCAGCGGCACCAGCGCATCGTCGAGGTCGCTCTCGGCGTCGGGCGGCAGCATCACGATCTCCTGCACCAGCACGCAGCCCTCGACCGCGGGCGGCCAGGTGGTGGTGGCGAGGAATTCGTCGAGCGCCATCGATCCGCCGGTGATGTCGTCGGGGAAGGCCTCCTGCGCGACGGGGGTCAGCTCGCTGCCGTCGGCGAGCTGGTCCTCCAGCGCCGGCTCCGCCGCGACCAGGTCGGCGGTGGGCACCAGTGCGAACATCTGCGGCGGATTTCCCCAGCCCTCGGCGTCGGCGAACTCGACGACCTCGCGCACACAACGGGCGAGGACGACTTCGGCGTGCTGGTCATCGGTCACCCGCCCATCCAATCATTTTCGGCCCGGCCACTTGCACGGTGTCCGATTTCCGTAGAGTGGGCGCCAACGGTCCGGCAACGGACCACCCGCAACATCGGACTGCGGTGTCTGCGCCGATCTACCCGGCGCGAGTACCGCCGGACCCTTGGAGAGTGGCACCGTGGGCATGCGGCCCCCCACCGGATTACCAACACTGTCCCGACGCAGCCGGGTGCTGCTGGTGACGGCAGTCGTGCTCGCGGCGCTGCTGCTGCTCGGGCCACGACTGACCGACACCTACACCAACTGGTTGTGGTTCGGCGAGGTCGGCTATCGCAGCGTCTATCTCGGCATCCTGCTCACCCGGATCGCGCTGTTCGCGGTCGTCGCCGTGTTCGTCGGGCTGGTGGTGTTCGCCGCGCTGCTGCTGGCGTACCGGTCGCGGCCGGTCTTCGTGCCGGTGGCCGGACCCAACGACCCGATCGCGCGCTACCGCACCACTGTGATGGGCCGGTTGCGGGTGTTCGGCATCGGTATCCCGGTGCTGCTCGGCTTGCTGTCCGGGCTGGTGGCGCAATCGAATTGGGCCACCGTGCAGCTGTTCCTCAACGGCGGCGAGTTCGGTGAGCAGGACCCGCAGTTCCATCTCGACGTCGGCTTCTACGCCTTCGACCTGCCGTTCTACCGCATGGTGCTGAACTGGCTGTTCGTCGCCGTCGTCATCGCGTTCTTCGCGAATCTGGTGACCCACTATGTGTTCGGCGGCCTGCGGCTGACCGGGCGCGAGGGCACGCTCACCAGGGCTGCGCGCGTGCAGCTGGCCGTGCTGGCCGGAATCTTCGTACTGCTCAAGGCGGTCGCCTACTGGTTCGACCGCTACGACCTGTTGTCGAGTACCCGCAAGGAACCGACCTTCGGCGGTCCGTCGTTCACCGATATCAACGCGGTACTGCCCGCGAAGCTGATCCTGCTCTCGATCGCGGTGATCTGCGCGGTGGCGTTCTTCGCCGGGATCGTGCTGCGCGATCTGCGGGTGCCCGCGATGGCGGCCGCGCTGCTCGTGCTCTCCTCGATCCTGGTCGGCGCGGTGTGGCCGATGGTGGTCGAGCAGTTCTCGGTGCGCCCGAACGCGGCCGACAAGGAGAGCCCGTACATCGAGCGCAACATCATGGCCACCCGCCAGGCGTACGGCATCACCGACGACAAGGTCGAGTACCGGGACTATCGCGGGCAGAGCCCGAAGAGCCCGCTCGAGGTCCCGGCCGATGCCGCGACTATCGGCAACGCCCGCCTGCTCGACCCGAACATTCTCTCGCCCACCTTCACCCAGCTGCGGCAGCTGAAGAACTTCTACGGGTTCCCCGAGTCGCTCGACATCGACCGCTACACGCTCAACGGCTCGACCCAGGACTACATCGTCGCCGCGCGCGAGCTGCACCCGGAGGCGCTGTCTGGCAACCAGCGCGACTGGATCAACCGGCACACCGTCTACACCCACGGCAACGGTTTCGTCGCCGCGCCTGCCAACCGGGTGAACAAGCCGCAGTCCGACGCGCAGAGCGCCGCGGGCGGCAGCGACTCCGGCTACCCACTGTTCATGGTGAGCGACTTGTTCACCAAGCCGGAGGACCAGCAGTTCAAGGTCGACCAGCCGCGGATCTACTACGGCGAGCTGATCTCCCAGTCCGACCCCGACTACGCCATCGTCGGCGCCACCGAGGGTCAGGCCCCGCGCGAGTACGACTCCGACACCGCCTCCTACACCTACGAGGGCGCGGGCGGCGTGCCGATCGGCAACTGGTTCAATCGGCTGGCGTTCGCGGCCAAGTACGCCGAGCGCAACATCCTGTTCTCCTCGGCCATCGGTGACAACTCCAAGATTCTGTACAACCGCAACCCGCGCGAGCGAGTGCAGAAGGTCGCGCCGTGGCTGACCGCCGACGGCAACGCCTACCCGGCGGTGGTCGGCGAACGCATCGTCTGGATCGTCGATGCCTACACCACCCTGGACAAGTACCCCTACGCTCAGCGCACCTCACTGGACGGCGCGGTCGAGGACAGCATCGACAAGCGGACCGGGCGGGTGATCCCCCGCAAGGAGGTCAGCTACATCCGCAACTCGGTGAAGGCCACCGTCGACGCCTACGACGGCACCGTCACCCTGTACGAGACCGATGCGAACGACCCGGTGCTCCAGGCGTGGCGAGGGGTGTTCCCGGACGCGGTGAAGCCGGAGAGCGAGATCTCCCCGGAGTTGCGGGCCCACTTCCGCTACCCGGAGGACCTGTTCAAGGTCCAGCGCGACATGCTCACCAAGTACCACGTGGACAACCCGCGTGAGTTCTTCACCAACAACGCCTTCTGGTCGGTGCCGAGCGATCCGACGATCGAGGGCGGCACCTTCAACCAGCCGCCGTACTACGTGCTGCTCGGTGACCCGGAGACCAACAAGCCGGTGTTCAACCTGACCTCGGCGATGGTCGGCTACAACCGTCAATTCCTCTCGTCCTACATCTCGGTGCGCTCCGACCCCGACGGGTACGGCAAGTTCACCGTGCTGCAATTGCCGACGGACTCCCAGACGCAGGGCCCGCAGCAGACCCAGAACTCGATGACCACCGCCGACGCGGTGTCGCGGGAGAAGACCCTGCTGTCGAACTCGAACAAGATCCGCTACGGCAACCTGCTCACCCTGCCGGTGGCCGACGGCGGGATCCTCTACGTGGAGCCGTTCTACAACGAACGCAACACCGGATCGTCGACCTTCCCGCAGCTGTTGCGCGTGCTGGTGAGCTACCGCGACGCGGCAGGCAGTGTGAAGGTGGGCTACGACTCGACGCTGGCAGGGGCGCTGAACCAGGTGATCCCGGGTGCCGGCGCGCTGGCGACTCCGTTCGGCGGCGATCCGGCGCTCAAGCCGAAGCCGGGGGTCACCCCGCCGGTCGACCAGGGCACCACGCCACCGACCGACGGTACGACCCCGCCGCCGGAGACGACGCCGCCGACGGGTTCGTCCGCCCAGCAGGCCGCGGCCGCCGAACTGGATCGCAAGATCGAGGCGGTGCGCACGGCGATGCGGTCGGGCAACTTCACCGACTTCGGCAAGGCGCTCGAGGAGCTGGACGCCGCGGTGCAGGCGTACCAGGACGCAGGCGGCCGGTAGACGCTCAGCGATGAACGAAGTAGGGCCCCGCCAACCGGCGGGGCCCTACTCGTGCAGTGGGTCGGGAGGATCAGCCGCCGAGGGTGGCGAGCAGCGGGGCGTTGGCCTCGAGCAGGGCCCGGTACTGGTCGGCGTAGCCGTACTGCTCGGCCAGGGCCTGGCCGGCGGCGGTGGCCTGATCGACGGCGACCTGGATATCGGTCGGGGCCGCGGCGGGCAGCTCGATGGCGGGCTCGGTCTCGACGACCTCGGGCGCGGGCGTGGGCTCCGGCTCGGAGGCACCGGCCTGCAGGTACCGGCCGCAGTGCGGCCAGGCGCCGATGCCCTGGTTGGCGAGCACGTTCTCCGCGACGCGGATCTGCTCTTCCTTACTGGCGTTGTGCGCCATGCCCTGGCCGCCGTGCGCGGCCCAGGTGCTCTGCGAGAACTGCAGGCCACCGTAGTAGCCGTTGCCGGTGTTGATCGACCAGTTGCCACCGCTCTCGCACTGGGCGACGCCGTCCCAGTTGTGGGTCGCGGCGGCGGCGGTGCCGGTGGCGAGGCTGAACGGAACGGCAACCAGGGCGCCCGTGATGGCGGCGGCGCCGAGGGCACGGGTGCGGAATTTCCGGGTTTCAGTCATGGGGGAGACGCTAACCAAGAAATCCATGACGATCACATCTTGATAACGGCGGGATTCTCTGATTGGAATAGCGCCCTTTTCGATGTTTACGCTGGATAGCGCCAGGGAATACCTCAATTCCAATCGATCTGTTATCTGGTAGTTATGTGGGTGAGATCACGCGGTGATAGTGATGCCGGTCACGGGATTTTCCGAGAACCGACCCGGCGGCCCGCAGGGTGTGGCCCCAGGTGACGCCGGTCACATTCGTGCTCCCGCGAACTCCCCTCGCTCCGTCGAAGATTGCGGTCCGGTGCTCGAAAACCGCCGCTGACCTCACGATTTGGCATCCGCGCTAACCGGTGTGTAATGTTGTATTCACCGACGCGGGGTGGAGCAGCTCGGTAGCTCGCTGGGCTCATAACCCAGAGGTCGCAGGTTCAAATCCTGTCCCCGCTACAAAGGCAAAGGCCCCCGGAGAACTCTCCGGGGGCCTTTCGCATGCCTGGGGTAGCAGTCCTGCACTGACCATCGATGATGGGTGGCGCGATGTCGCCTGCGTCGGACTGGTTCTGTGCCGGGTCTACGGCTGCCGGCGGGTTCGGCTGGGCAGTGTCCAGAAACGTCGAGATCGATGGCCCGGATCGAGCGGGCTGCCGATCAACTCGCTCGGCGCCACCTGCACGCCCGGCTACGCCCTGGCGCACGGGCCACACCCGAAGTTCAACTCCGGTGACCTGTTCCCGCTGACGACCGCATGGGCGCTGAGCCGGGGACACGCGGTACTCGTGCCCGATCACGAAGGGCCGTTCATGGCGTACGCGGAACCGACGGTCGCCGGACATGCAGTGCTCGACGGCATCAGGGCGGTGCGCGACCTCGACCCGGATATGTTCGGGCGCAGCCGCTTCGCCGTCGCGGGCTATTCGGGCGGCGCGATCGCCGCCTACGGCGCCGCTGTGCTGCAACCCGAGTACGCGCCCGATCTCGCCGATGCCGTCGCCGGTGTCGCCATGGGCGGATTGATCAGTGACTACCCCGCCATTGCCCGGCGCTTCAACGGCAGCGTCGCCTCCGGCATCCTGATGGCCGCGCGCTTCGCGGGTGTCACGGCGCCCACCGCATGCCCATGACCCGGCACCGGTGGCGTCGATGCTCACCCAGCGCTGCGCCGGAGCACCGCCTCGAAGCCCTCGGTGGTGCGCAGGGTGAACTCACCGGTGTTCGATGTCGCGACCACATTGGCGCCGCGGTCGGCGCCGGTGATGCGCTCGACCACGGTCCGCAGGCCGGGGGAGAGCGCGTCCCACTGCTCCTGCGTGGCGTGCAGCAGACCGTGATAGGTGCGTGGTGTGTCGGACAAGCCCTCGGGTTGCCAGCCGAAACGCGGGGTGCTCGCCAGGAACAGTGACAGCTCGGTGCAGGAACCACCGGCTGTACACACGCGCACCGGCATCGAATCGTCGGCGTAGTCGTAGTCGCGCAGGGCCATCGTCGAGCCCGCCTGATCGCGGTAGTCGTAGTGCACGCCGGTCGGGCCGACCATCGTCGAGGTCGGCATGTCGTCGGGACGGTTGTCCAGAAGATCGGTCGTCAGCGGGCGGTCCATGGCGGTGAACGACCACTCGCCCGCGTCGACGGGCTTGTGCCAGAAGCTGGTCCGGCCGTCTTCGCGGCCCTCGATCCGCAGTTCGCGCCGGTCGGACCGGCCACCGGTGGTGTGGATGCTGATGGTGGACGTGATCTCCCCGGGAACCTTGGGCTGGCGAACCCACGACGGCGGCGGCAGGTGGATGCCGGTGTACTGCGGGAAGAACGGGCGGAGGAACTCGAACTGGCCCACCCAGGCGTCGAAGTTCGTCGGTGCCTCGGCCAGCTCGGTGTCCTCGCCGTAGGTGTAGGAGAAGAACAGGGTGTCGGCGCCGGAGATGTCGAAATCCCACAGCCGGGTGTACATGTCGCCGAATTCGTTGATCAGGAACGTCGTCTACCCCGACGCGCTCAGATTGATCGCCTGGAATCGCCCGTCGAGCGGACCGGGCAGCTCGTAGCTGTAGTCGTCGGCGAATCCGGGTTGTTCGCGCGCAGTGGATCGCTGCCGGGCAGCCAGGGGTCGAGGATGACGATCCGGTCGCCCTCGGGCTAGAGCACGTACACCGTGGTGACGCCCGCGCCGCCTACCTGCTGCTGCTTGCCTGCCGAATCGGTCCAGAACCCTTGCTGCTGGAACGGGTCAGCTCCACGTACTCCGGGTCGAGCCAGGACAGGCTCCACGCCCGCGACGCGGGCCTGACCTGGCTGCCGGTCGGGTCGAGCCAGATCGGCGACCCGAAACGCGCCGTCCACCACCACAGTTCCGGTGTCTGGTCGGCGAGGTCGACGGGTGAACACACCCCGTCGGCACGAGCATGCTCGGCGGGGGTCGAGGCGAGGGAAGACGCGCGACCGGCGCGGAACGAGGGAACGGTACCAGCCGTCGGTGTCGACGCGGTGCTCGTCGGCGCCGTGTCCGGTCGGGTGCGCGCCCCGCGGTCGTCTGCTCGGTCGTTGGGCCGCAGGCGCGTTCTCGTTGTGCGGCGCGGACCGTTCGCGAGGTACCTCGTGCGGGTTCCGGCTCGCTGCGCGCCGACGGGTCGGTGAACCAGAGGTTCACCGACCCGTCGAGCGGCTGGAGCTCAGGCGTCGAGGTCGCTGGCGACCATTTCGGCGATCTTGTCCAGGGTGGGCTGGTCGTCGCTGGCGATGACGACTTCGGTGCCCTGGCCCGCGCCGAGGGTCATGATCATCAGGGCCGAGCCGGCGTCGACGGGGTCGCCGCCGCTGAGCGCGATGGTGACGGGGACGCCTGCGGCGCCGACCGCTTCGGCGATCAGGGCGGCGGGGCGGGCATGCAGGCCGACCGAGGAGCCGACGGTGACGGTGGTGCTTGGCATGGGATCTCTCCTTGTTGTGCGGGCGATTACGCGGTGGTCAGGACGAGGGCTTCGGTCTGCTTGCGGGTGAACTCCTTGGCGAGGGTGACGCTGAGCGCGGCGACCACGGTGCCTGCCAGCAGGGACAGGAAGAACCAGGCGAAGTGCCCGATCGCGAAGAAGACGAAGAACCCGCCGTGCGGTGCGCTCAGGGTGACATCGGTGGCCATCACCAGACCGCCGGTCACCGCACCGCCGAGCATCATCGACGGCAGCACCCGCAGTGGGTCGGCAGCGGCGAACGGGATCGCGCCCTCGGAGATGAACGAGGCGCCGAGCAGCCAGGCGGCCTTGCCATTCTCCCGTTCGGCCTCGGTGTAGAGGCGCGGGCGCAGCATCGTCGACAGTGCCATGGCCAGCGGCGGCACCATCCCCGCCGCCATGACCGCGGCCATGATCCGCAGCGTCGCGATATCGGTCACCGACAGGCCTGCCGCGGCGAAGGAGTACGCGGCCTTGTTGACCGGACCACCGAGGTCGAAGCACATCATCACCCCGAGGATGACACCGAGCGCGATCGCGGAGGTGCCGGACAGGCCGTTGAGCCAGTTGGTGAGTCCGCTGGTCACGGCGGCGAGCGGCTTGCCGAGCAGCACGAACATCGCCACGCCGACGATCAGCGAGGCCAGCAGCGGGATCACGACCACCGGCATCAGTCCGCGCGCCCACACCGGCACCGGCAGCCGCGACACCCACAGTGCCGCGAACCCGCCGACCAGACCGCCGACCAGGCCGCCGAGGAAGCCTGCACCGACGAACACCGCGATCGCACCGGCCGTGAAGCCCGGTGCCAGACCGGGCCGGTCGGCGATCGCGAAGGCGATATATCCGGCCAGCGCCGGGACGAGGAAGCTGAAGGCGAGCGAACCGATCTGGAACAGCACCGCGCCGAAGTAGGTGGCCAGCCCGCCGTCGGGCAGGTCGGTGATCGAGTTGTTCAGCACGATGTCCTTCGCGCTGTCGGCGATCTCGTAACCGCCGAGCAGGAAGCTCAGTGCGATCAGCAGACCGCCCGCCGCGACGAACGGGATCATGTAGCTCACGCCGGTGAGCAGGATCTGGCGCAGCCGCGTGCCCCAGCCGATGCCCTTGGTCGTGGCCTGCGACGGCGCCGGTGCCGCGCCGCCGACCGTGGCAGCGCCCGGGGTGGTGCTCGCGGTGACCGCTTCGGCGATCATGGTGTCGGGCTCGCTGATCGCCCGCTTCACCCCGGACTCGACAACCGGTTTCCCGGCGAATCTGCCCCGGTCCTTCACCCCGACATCGGTGGCGAAGATGACCGCGTCGGCGGCGGCGATCACGGCCGGATCGAGCGTGTCGCCACCGCTGGAGCCCTGGGTCTCGACGGCCACCTCGACGCCGGCGCGTTCACCGGCGGCGACCAGGGAGTCGGCGGCCATGTAGGTGTGGGCGATGCCGGTGGGGCAGGCCGTGACGGCGACGATCTTGCGTCGGCCGGGCTCGGCGGGTTGTGTCCGGTCGGCCGCGGGGGCACCGGTGGTCGCCGCGCCGCTGGCGGTACCTGCTTCGGTCCCGCTGTCGGTGGCAGTCGCGGCGTCGGCCGACGCCCCCATCCCGGCACCGGCCGCCTGACTCGCCGCGCCGGCTCCCAGGCCGCTCGCGCCCGCTGCCGCTGCACTCACGCCACCTGGTGCGGCGGCGTTCGCACCAGCAGTCCCCGCTGCGCTCACGCCCGCTGCGCCCTCGCGCGCTGTTGATTCAGCGGCACCAGTACCGGCGCCCGCACTGCTGACACCAGCCGCACCTGCTGTGCCCGCGTCACCCGTAGCGGCACCTGCTGTATCTGCGGTACCGGTGGGGGCACCTGCTGTACCTGCACCACCCGAAGTGCCTGCGGATCCCGCCGCCGAGCCACCCGCACCCGCAGCGGGCGGATTGATCACCCCGTCGACCAGCGCGACGACCTCGGCGGGTGTGGCGGCCGAGCGCAGGTCGCCGACGAAGGCCGGTCGCACCAGCGCCCTGGCGAGCGAGGAGAGCAGCTTCATGTGCTCGGCACCGGCCCCCTCCGGCGCGGCGATGAGGAATACCAGGTCGGCGGGCCCGTCGGGAGCGCCGAAGTCGACCTTGGGAGCGAGCCGGGCGAAGGCCAGCGAGGCCGAGGTGACGGCGGCGGATCGGCAGTGCGGGATGGCGATACCACCGGGCAGCCCGGTGGCCGACTGGGCTTCGCGGTCGAGCGCGGCCCTGGTCACCCCGGCGGCGTCGGACGCGCGTCCCGCGGTCGCGAGAGTGCCCGCGAGCGCGGTGATCACGGCGTCCTTGTCGGCGCCGAGGTCGGCGTCGAGGGTGATCAGGTCGGTGGTGATGATCGAATCGGCCATCGTGGTGTCTTTCGGGAGAGGGGGTGGAGCGGGCGGAGGGGAAGTCAGTTCGTCGGCACGGGTGGCTTGGCGTTTGCATGCGGATCGGTGGCGGTCCTGCCGAGTTGGGTGGCGCGGTCGCCCCACCTCGGTGTCGACGATGCGGACCTCGGTGTGCGGCGTGGATCGGTGGTACGCACGGTAGGGCCGCGGCGGCTGCCCGGTTCGGTGGAATTCCGGGCGGGGAGCGGCAGACGCGGGCCGTGCTCGGCGATATGCCCTTTGCGGGCACTGACACTCATGCCGGAGCCGATGGTCGGTCGACGGCTGGACGCAGTGGGTGGGCGTGCACCGCGTCGAGTGCGAGATCGGCCGGGCCGGGCAGACCGGTGCCGGGGAGTGCGGTGGCGGCGCTGCCGTAGGCGACCGCGGTGCGCAGACGGTCGGCGGGCGCGGCGCCTGCGAGGTCGGCGAGGAGGTAGCCCGCCAGCGCCGAATCGCCCGCGCCCACCGTGCTGCGCGGCACGATCGGTGGTGCCGCGGCGAACCAGGCGTCCTCGGCGGTCACCAGTACCGCACCCGCGGCGCCGAGGGTGGCCAGCACCGCGCCGACCCCGCGGTCGAGCAGCGTCGCCGCCGCGGCGGCCGCGGCGCCGGGTTCCGCCAGCGTGACCGGGTCCGAGCCGGTGAGCTGGGCGAGTTCGTCGGAGTTCGGTTTGATGAGATCCGGTGCGGCGCTGTCGCTCTCGGCGAACAGTGCCAGCAGTGGCGCGTCGGAGGTGTCGACCGCGATGCGGGTGCGGCGCTCGCCGTTCGCCGCGGCGCCGAGTGGTACCAGGGTGGCGACGAGCTGGGCGTACCAGTCGACCGGCGCCCCCGGCGGCAGCGACCCGGACAGCACGATCCACGACGCCTCCGCCGCGAGTTCCACCAGCAGTGCGGTGAGCTCGGTCAGATCGCGCCCGGTGAGCGGACGGCCCGGCTCGTTGATCTTCGTTGTGGTGCCGTCGGTTTCGGCGATGGTGAGATTGGTCCGCGGCGTGCCAGGCACCGGCACCGACCGATACTCGATCCTGGCCGCGCGCAGCCCGCCCACCACCGGGTCGTCCTCGGCGCCTGGCAGCACAGCCAGCGTCGGTGATCCGCCCGCGGCCACGACGCGGGCGACGTTCACGCCCTTGCCGCCCGGATGGGACGTGACCCCGGAGGCACGGTGCACCTGTCCGCGGCGCAACGGTTCGGTGAGGGTGACCGTGCGGTCCACGCTCGGATTGGCGGTCAGTGTGACGATCATGCGAGCACGACCTCGATTCCTGTGGCGGCCAGGTCCGCGCGGGCGGAGGCCGGAATGTCGGTATCGGTGACCAGGACATCGATGTCGCCGGTGCTGCCGAAGCGGACGAAGTCCTCGCGGCCGATCTTGTCGGAGTCGGCGACGACGACCACGCGGTCGGCGGCGGCGATCATCGCGCGCTTGACGGCCGCCTCTTCCGGGTCAGGCGTCGACAGGCCGTGCCGGACGGTCAGCGCGTTGGTGCCGATGAACGCGACATCGACCCGTAGTTCGCCGAGCAGCCGCAACGTTTCGGCACCGACGGCGGCCTGGGTGACGCCGCGGACCCGGCCGCCGAGCAGGTGCACCCGCACCCCGGCCAAGCCGGTGAGCCTGGTGGCGATGGGCAGCGAATGGGTGACGGCGACGAGTTCGAGCTCGGTCGGCAGTGCCGCGACCATCCTGGCGGTGGTGGTGCCTGCGTCGAACAGCACGCTGCCGCCTGCGCGCGGCAGGAAGCGCAGGCCTTGCGCGGCGATGCGGTCCTTCTCGGCGGCGCGGGTGTTGTCGCGCTCGGCGGTGCCGAGTTCGATCGTGGTGAGCGCGCCGGAACCGACCGCGCCGCCGTGCACCCGCCGGATCAGCCCGAGGCGGTCGAGCACCGCGAGATCGCGCCGCACGGTCTCGGTGGTGACGCCGTACCGGTCGGCCAGTTCGGTGACGGACACGCGCCCGCGATGCCCCACCATCGTGGCGATGGCCTGCTGACGTTCCTCGGCGTACATCGGTCCTCCGGCTCCACGGAATCTTTATTTATGTTGTTTTATGCCCGTTCGTGTTGGTTTGTCAATGGGTTTTCGTGAGCCGAGTCACAATCGTTGTCGTCGACTATGGACCGCGGACACGCGAAAGCGGACGCCGTCGACGACGGCGCCCGGAATAGGGGTGATCAGAGCCGGATCAGTCGGTGCCCAGGTCGGCGGTGAGTGGATCGCGCAGCGCGCCCTCGGCGGCCCGTAGTCGGTCGGTGACCGAGGTGAGCAGATCCATCGAATCCTGCGAAAGGCCGCAGGCGAGCAGCGTGAGATAGCGGACGGCCGCGCAGGTGATGCGCTGCGCGAGAAGCACGTCCGGGTCGGCGGGTGCGGCCGAGTGTTCGACGAGGGTCACGACAGGGGCACTCACAATCTCGGAACGTGCTGGGAGGGAACGCTGTCTACTCCGTAGTATGACGCACCTTACATCGCCCCTGCGGCGAGTCGGCCCAACCGCGCGTGCGAGAGTTCAGCCATGAGTCAGTTCGCCGACTATCAGAACGAGATCTACCTGGCCGCACTGGGTGGCGTGCAGCCCGAGTTTCCCATGGACTACGCCGCGCTGGAGCGCAAGGCCACCGCGGCACTGCCGGACTCGCTGCTGAACTACATCGCCGGTGGGGCGGGCGACGAGCTCACCCAGCGCCGCAACGTCGAGGCCTTCGCCGACTGGGGGCTGGTGCCGAGGATGCTGGTCGGCGCCACCGAGCGCGACCTCACCGTCACCGCCTTCGGGCACACCTTCGCCAGCCCGTTGTTCCTGGCTCCGGTCGGGGTGATCGGGCTGGTCGGCGAGAACGGGCACGGCGATATCGCGGTGGCGCAGGCATCGGCGAAAACCGGTGTGCCCGCGATGTTCTCGACGCTGATGGAGGACCCGCTCGAGGACGTGCGCCCGCACGCGGGCGACACCCCGGCGTTCTTCCAGCTCTACACCCCGAAGAACCGGGAGCTGGCCGAGAGCCTGGTGCGCCGGGCCGAGGCGGCGGGTTACGCAGGCATCACCGTCACCCTCGACACCTGGGTCCCCGGCTGGCGTCCCCGCGACCTGGCCTCCGGCAACTTCCCGCAGCTGCGCGGACATGTGCTGAAGAACTACACCAGCGACCCGGTCTTCCAGGCGATGGTCGGTTCCGACGATCCGAAGCTGATCGTCCTGCATTGGATCGCGACCTTCGGCAACTCCCTGACCTGGGACGATCTCACCTGGCTCCGTTCGCTGACCGATCTGCCGATCATCCTGAAGGGCATCTCCCATCCGGAGGATGCGCGCAAGGCGATCGACTACGGCGCCGACGGCATCTACTGCTCCAACCACGGTGGGCGTCAGGCCAACGGTGGGCTCAGCGCGCTGGAGACGCTGCCCGCAGTCGTGGCCGCCTGTGACGATCGAGTACCTGTGCTGTTCGACTCCGGGGTGCGCTCCGGTGCCGATGTGGTGAAGGCGCTCGGGCTCGGCGCGAGCATGGTCGGGCTCGGCAGGCCGTACGTGTACGGGCTGGCCCTTGGCGGAGTGCGCGGGCTGGTGCACGTGCTGCGCAGCTACGCGGCCGAAGCCGATCTGCTGATGGCGGTCAACGGCTATCCCGACGTGGCCGCGGTACGCGCCAACATCCGGCCGACCACCCGCGGCAACGCCACTACGCACTGATCGGCGGGGGCCGGGAAACCCGTCACCGAACGGGTTTTCGGGCCGCTCCGGTGGGCTCGACTCCGAACGTGTCGGTGGCGTGCGGCATCATCGCAGGCACAGCACGCCGCACACGCACCAACCCTTCGGAGTTCACGATGTCCTCGCCGAGCACCAAGTCCGCATCCCGCCGATCAGCAACGCCGGAACTGTCCGAGGCCGAGCTCGCGCGCATCGCCGACGAGCTCGCCGCGGGCAAACCGCCGATGGTCTGGTTCACCGCCGCTGCCGTCGGTGTCGCCGAAGGCAAGTCGGGCAAGGTCGTCGCCATCGGCGACCCGGCCGACGGCGACTTCCTGCAGGTCCGGCCCACCGGGTCCAAGGACGTGCTGTCGTTCGGTCCGAGTGAGGTGACCCTCACCAAGCCCGCCCGCGCGACTACCGTAGCGCCGGGCGGTTCCACGCGGACCCGCCCCGAGCCAGTGCCAGAGCCGAGCAAACGAAAGGACCACACCGTGACCCAGCCGTCGACCCAGCCGAGCGCGGCGACCCCGCCGCCGGCGCCGCGGTCGCCCGCGCCCGTTCCCGACGAGCAGGCCGCCGCGCCCAAACCCGCGTCACCGCGTCCGGCCAAGACCACGGCGGCCCGCAAGCCGAAGGCGCCGGAGGTCACCGTCACGCTCACCGGCACCGCCGACGGCGAATGGACCGTCGACGTGGTCAACGGCAAGAAGCGCAGTGTGAAGGGGCTCGCGGTGAGCAGCGGCGCGGTCGCCCAGGCCGCCAAGATCCTGCACCCGGAGGTCGAGGAGGTCGTCGCCGGAATCCTGGAGGCGGCGCGTGGTGTGCAACAGGCCAAGGTGGCCCAGTTGCAGGCCGAACTGGAGGCGGCCAAAAGGCTGTTAGCCGAACTGGGGGAGTAGCGCTCATACCGCCGTGCTCGTCGGTTCGCCGGTGCTGCGCAGCCCGCGGCGGGTGCTCTGCCGCAGCTCGTCGTGGAAGGCGAGGCCGAGGCGGTATTCCTTCGCGTGATACATCGCCGCGTCGGCGTCGCGGAGCAGGTCGTAGACGGTGGAGTTCGTCGGCCTCGTGCTCAGACATGCGACGCCGATGCTCGCGGTGATCGGGATTTCGCCGCAGCTCAGGTCGAAGGGGCGGATGAACGCGCCGAGCAGTTGCTGGGCGAGGATCGCGGCCTCCGGGCGGGATCTGGCGGCGAGCACGACGAATTCGTCGCCGCCGTAGCGGGCCGTGATCTCGGTGCGGCGGGTGGCGCGGCGGATGCGGGCCGCGGCGGCGGCGATGAGTTCGTCACCGACGGCGTGGCCGTAGCTGTCGTTCACCATCTTGAAACCGTCGAGGTCGATGAACAACAGGCACAACGGTTTTCCCGCCCACTCGTGCCGGTGCCGGTGTGGTGCGCGCAGCAGTGCCGAGCGGTTGTACAGGCCGGTGAGCAGATCGTGGTCGGCCTGGTATTTGGCGCGGCGTTCGCTGCGCAGGCTGCGGGCGATGGCGCGCTCGCTGCGCACGAGCACGCCGACCAGCAGCAGCGTCAGCAGCAAACAGATCACGATCCGGTCGCCGGTGCCTAGATCGGCGCCGACCGCGCTGGCCAGTGAGGCCGCCACCAGCGCCACCGCGATCACTCCGGCCCGGCGCCGGGAACGGTGCGGGTGTACATCGCCGGTCTCGTGCAGCGCGGCCATCGTCGGATGCAGCGCGGCGGCGCCTGCCAGCAGATACGCCAACTGTTGCGGCACCAGCGCGAACTGGCCGATGCTGAGAGTTCCCGTGGCGGTGAGACTTTCGAGCACAGCCCCGATCAGCACCAGGGTCAGTGCCGCCTGCAGCAGGCGCAAGGCGACCTCGGTGCGGACCACGGTGGCCAGCGAGTGCGCGAGCACGGTCAGCAGGAGCGCGTCGATCACCGGGTAGGTCGCCGCGGGCATGATGTCCATGCCGAGGTGGCCGCGCAGGATCGGCGAGATGAGGAAGGTCCAGGCGGCCAGCAGCGCGCTGAGCCCGATCAGCGTGGAGTCCAGCCACAGGTCACGACCGCCGCCGAGTCTGCGCGGCCGCAGCCAGCACACCGCGGCCAGGCCGAGGCACAGGTAGGCCGCGAGGGTGCACGCGTCGTCGACCGGGTGCCAGGCCGGATGCGGACCGAGCTCGCGCATCGCCGTGCCCGCGGCGAACAGGGGGACCGAAGTGGACAGCAGATACCAAGGCAGCCGATGCGCGGGGCGGTACCGGTACAGCCCGTACCCGATCATTGCCAGGCTGCCCGCGACGATCACGATCAGCAGCAGCAACGACAGCGACCGCACTCCGAACAGCGGTGCGACCAGGACGGCAGCGGCGGCGCCGAGCAGCACCGCGAACCAGTGGCGGTTCCGGTGTCGTGTCTGGTCGGTGGTCATCGTCCCCCTCGATCCGCTGCGCTCGCGCCGAGCGCCGATCGAACGTGGAGACGCTCAAACCCTTTACAACTCAGTCGATCATGACACGTTCGGTGGCGCGGTGTCGTGCGCTCGGGGCAATTTCCGGATACCGATTCGATACCTTTCACGCGCACCGGCTGTGCTGGGATCGACACAGCGAAAGGAGGTAGCGGTGGACAGGTGGATCGCGCCGGGCCGGGTGAACCTCATCGGCGAGCACACCGACTACAACGCCGGATTCGTGCTGCCTATCGCCCTGTCGCTCGGCGTGGTGTGCGCCGCCGAGCGTACCGGTGACGGGCTGGTGCGGCTGCGCTCGGCGCAGCGGCCCGGCGAACCGGTCGAGGTAGCCGTCGGTGAGCTCGCCGCGCGGCGAGCCACGGTGCCGCGGTGGGCGCGCTATCCGCTGGGGGTGGTGCACGAGTTCGTGCGTGGCGGCCATCCGGTCGACGGGCTGCGGCTCGCGATCGACGGTGCGGTGCCGCTCGGCGCGGGTCTGTCCTCGTCGGCTGCGCTGTGTTGCGCGGTGACGGTGGCGCTGCGCGACCTGTGCGCGCCCACGCTCACCCCCGACGACCTGGTCGGGATCGCCTGGGCGGCGGAGAACGGATTCGCCGGGGTGCCCACCGGTGTCCTCGATCAGTCGGCGTCCATCCGGTGTACGGCCGGGCACGCACTATTCCTGGACGTGCGCGCCTACACCGCCCCGGGTGGACCGGAACCCGGTGCCGCCGAGCAGATTCCGTTCGACCCCGCCGCGGCGGGACTCGCGCTACTCGTCGCCGATACCGGTCATCCGCACGATCTGGCCGACGGCGGCTACGCCGAGCGCAGGGCACAGTGCGAGGCAGCGGCGCGCGCACTGGATGTGGCCGCGCTGCGTGATGTCACCGACACCGACCTGCCACGGCTCGCCGATCCGGTACTGCGCCGCCGCGCCACCCACGTGGTCACCGAGAACGCCAGGGTCGTCGCGGCCGCCGACCTGCTGCGCTCCGGCGCCGACCCCCGCACCCTCGGGGCGCTGCTCTCCGCCTCACACCGCTCTCTTCGCACCGAGTTCGAGGTCTCGGCACCCGCGCTCGATCTCGCGGTCGATGCCGCGCTCGACGCGGGCGCGCACGGGGCGCGGATGGTCGGCGGCGGTTTCGGCGGCAGCGTGCTCGCGCTGGTCGACCGCGCCGACACCGCTGCGGTGACCGCGCGGATCGAGCGAAGGTTCGCGGCCGCCGGACACGCGAGGCCGCGGATCTTCACCGTCGAACCGGCGGCCGGAGCGCGGCGATTGCGCTGACCGAGGACCGTCGGAGCCGCGCGACGCGCCCGCGCCTGTGTCGGGCACCGGGATCCAGCGACTTCCGCCCGGCCGACGCAGTGCTACCGCCTTCGCCCGCTACGGTCCGTTGCACTGCGGTCTCGGCGTCATCGGTCTATGTCTTGCGCGCGGGGTCGTCACCACACGCCACCGGGATCGCGGCCGTCGGACTCGTGGCGATCCGAGGCATCGACGCAGGTGAGCGTCGGCTCGGGTGGGGATGGCCCGCACGGTGCGGCGGTCTCGCCGCGGTGATCGGCGTCGCTAGTCCTCGGCGGCGCCCGGAATACCATCCCGCACGACGAAACTCGCGCGGGTACTGATCGGCGCGCCGGGCCTGGTCACATAGGGGACGACGCGAAAGTCGTTGCGCCACTGTTCGTGATCGAGTTCCACCCTGGCGTAGCCGCGTTGGCGGTTGTAGAACTTCAGGTCGGGGTTGGCGGCGAGCAGAGTGCGTCCGGTGTCGGTGAGGTCGGCGCCGTCGCCGCCTGTCGAGATCGATGTGCCGATGAATTCTGTTGCTACCACCGGTGACTCGGGGTCCTGGTAGTCGCGGCGCAGATCGGCCACGCAGTTCTCGTGCCGGTCGCCGGTGATCACCACCAGATTGCCCGCCGCGCGCTCGGCGGTGGCGCCGAGCACCGTGTTGCGGTCGGCGATGTAGCCGTCCCAGGCGTCGGTGCCGAGCAGCTGCCCGGGACTCGGGTCGTAGTCGGACTCCGCCATCGCGACCTGATTGCCGAGTACCTGCCAGCGCGCGGGCGAGCCGGCGAGGCCGTCGACGAGCCAGTCCCGTTGCGCCGCACCGAGGATCGTGCGATCGGTGGCGTAGCGCTCGGCGCAGTCGGTGACCGCGCTGCCGTCGGAACAGGCCTGTGGCGAGCGGTACTGCCTGGTGTCGATCATGGTGAACTCGGCCAGGTCGCCGAACCGGTAGCGACGGTGCAGGTGCACCGATGGGCCGACCGGCAGCTGAGCAAGGCGCATCGGTTGATGTTCGTACATGGCCTGGAAGGCAGCGGCTTTGCGGCGCCGGAACAGCGGTGGCAGCCGGTACACGTCGAAGCCGAGTCCCGGTTGTTCGCCCGCCCAGTTGTTGTCGAGCTCGTGATCGTCGAAGGTGACCAGCCAGGGGAACCCGGCATGCGCGGCCTGTAACGGCGCCTCACCCTTGGCCTGGGCATAGCGCAGCCGGTAACCTGCCAGGTCGACCGCCTCGGAGTCGAAGGGCGGCGGTGGCGGGGCCGCGCCCCTGCGGGCGAGCACCCAGGACGATTCGTAGATGTAGTCGCCCAGATGCACCACCAGGTCGAGGTCCTCGGCGCTCAGATGCTCATAGGCGGTGTAGTAGCCCGAACTCCAGGACTGGCAGGACGCGAAGGCGAACCGCATCCGCGCGGTCGGGCTGCCCGCGGCGGGCGCGGTGCGGGTGCGGCCGACGGGTGAGAGCGCCGAGCCGGCCCGGAACCGGTAGTAGTACCACCGGTCCGGTGCCAGCCCGGATACCTCGGGGTGCACGCTGTGCCCGAGCGCCCGCGTCGCGAGCGCCGACCCCCTGGCGACGACCTCGGTGAACCGTTCGTCTTCGGCGACCTGGTAGTCGACAGTCACCGGGTCGATCGGCATGCCGCCGTAGCCGTCGGGTGCCAGCGGATCGGGTGCCAGCCTGGTCCACAGCACCACACCGTCGGCGGTCGGTTCCCCGGAAGCCACGCCGAGGGAGAACGGTTCGCCGAGCGTGCGCGGCGCGGCGAAGCGCGCGCTGCTCGCCGCCGACACTCCGACCGCCGCCGCGACCGTTCCGGTCAGGCTGTAGCGCAGGAGTTGCCGACGGGACAGCGTCATGAGTGCATTAGACCGGATTCTTCGCGCGCGCCGCCAACCCGAGCGCCACATCCACGAGCAGGAAGCCGAGCAGACTCAGCCCGAGCAGCGGCAGGAACCAGCCGACCAGCAGCGCCGCGGCCACCAGCGGAACGGTGATCCACGGCGAGGTCCGCCGCAGCACGCCGCGCCGCGGCGGGGCGCCGACCGCGAACCCGCTGTTCTTGCGGGTCGGCCGCCGCTGCCACCACATCAGGTACCCGAGCACGATCAGCGCACACAGGCCGAGTGCCACCGCGAGCAGCAGCAGCTGGTTCGGCAGCCCGAACATCAGGCCCATGTGGAAGGCGATGCCCCAGTTGGTGAGCTTGGCCATCAGCGGCCAGTCGGCGAAGGCGAGCGAATCGGTGACCGTGGCGCTCGCACCGTCGATCGCGACCGAGTCGATCGAGTATGTGCCCGGCTTGCGCAGCTCCTTGACGCCGAACGCCTGCTCCGGCGTCGCGGGGATCGCGATCTCGGCGGCCTGGGTGATGCCGTTGGCCCGCGCGGTCTCCCAGACGCCGTCGAGCTGGGCGATGCGGGCGTCCTGGTCGACCGGCGCCGGTGCCACGTGACCGGCGCTGTGGTGGTCGCTGCCCGCCGCCTGTGCGGGTTCGGCCGCACCGGGCAGGGTGACGCTCACCGAGGGTGTCGTCCAGTTCAGTTCCTTGCGGACCGCGGAGATGTTCTCGCCCGCGTAGGTCGACCAGGTGGCGCCGGTCACCGACAGCAGCAGCGCCACCGGCAGGATCCAGACGCCGATCGCACCGTGCCAGTTCAGCTTGCGCCGCTTCGGCTCGGACAGGTCGGGCCGCAGCAGCCACTGCGCCGACCGCTTGGCCCGGCGCTTGCGCACCCGATGCACCCACAGGACCAGGCCGAACAGCGCGATCACCCACAGCCAGGAGGCCGCGAGCTCGCTGTAGAGCCTGCCGAAGTCACCCAGGTGCAGGCTGCGATGGAACTCGCTGATCCAGGCGCGCAGCGGCAGGGCGCCGCCGCTGCCGTAGACCACCGCTTCGCCGACGGGCTGGGCGGTGTGCGGGTCGACGAACACCGAAAGGCGCTCGGAATCGCCGAGTACCGGGTCGTTGAACAGCACCCGGGTGGTCTCCCCGTCGCTGCCGGCGGGCGCGACCGCGACGAGGGTGAGCTCGGGCTTGGTGGCGACAGCGGCGTCGACCTGCGCCTTCAGCGTCTGCTCCGGCCCGCTGGTGTCCACCCGGAGCAGGTCGCGGGAGACGAAGCCCTCGATGGTCGGTGCCATCGCGTACAGCGCGCCGGTGAGCGCGGCGATCAGGATGAACGGGGCGACGAAGATCCCCGCGTAGAAATGCAGGCGCATGGCCAGCGGGTAGAGCCGCGCACCTCGGCGCGCGGCGGGCCGGGGACGGTCCCCGGGATCGGTGGATGCCGAGATCGGTTCCTCGGCGGAACGGGTTTCCGTGATGCTCATGATGATTCGTTTCTGCAGATCGGAACCCCGGTGCGCGCGAATGCGCGGGCGATCGTCTACACCGTCCTCCGTGCCAGGCGTGCCAGGCGTGCCAGGCGTGCCAGGCGTGCCAGGCGTGCCAGGCGTGCCAGGCGTGCCGGCCGTGCTGGCGTGCCAGGCGTGCCGACCATGCCAGCCGTGCCGAACCGCGAGCCGAGTGGCCGCGCGCCTTGGCTAGTCGAGCGACGTGCCTCGGCGGGCGCAGTGTGGTGGCGGGCGCGGTGCGTTGGCGGGCGCCGTGCCTAGGCGGGCGCCGTGCCTCGGCTAGCGCCGTCCGTTGGCGAGCGCGGTGGCTTGGCGGGTGCCGTGCCTCGGCTGGCGCGGTGCCTGCTGGTGCCGTGCGTTGCCGGGCGCGGGTGCCGTGCCTTGGCTGGCGCGGTGCCTGGCGAGCGCCGTGCCTTGCCGGGCGCGGTGCCTGGCCGAGCGTCGTGACCAGTGCGGCGAGCAGTGTGCGCCGGGTCAGCGAACCACCGAGCCGGGCGCTGTGCCCGCCGCAGTGCCAACGCTTGCAGGCCGCCGTTGGGCGATGGTGCCCTGCCGGATACCGGCCCTCAGCGGCTGCAGCCACGGTCGGTGGGCGCTCTGTCCAGCACGTGACGGACGGACGTCACCGCAGCCTTGCCGACGAACTCCCGGCCGACGGCGCTGTGCGCCGCGGCTGGTCGAGCGATTGGCCTGGCGCAGTGGCGTCGTGCCGACTCGTGCCGTACAGCTGACACTCGCGCCGACTGACGACGGTGCCGTGCAGCCCGCCGCGACCGGCGATGCCGCCGCGAGCACGAGTGCGCGCGGCGGTCATCCGACCGCACTGCGTGGGCAGATCAGCCCGTGACGTGGTACGGAGGAACGGGTGCACAACGATTGGTGCACCGGGTGGGAAAGGGTCGGAACGGTATCGCGAGCGGCGGGCCCCTGGTGCGTGGCGACCACGCGGCGAGGATCCGCAGGATGACGCGGTCACGGTGGGCCAGGCGCAATGGCGCCGGATCGGGTATGCGCGGTGCGCGATAGCGCAGCGGCAGCATCCGCCCGAGTGCGGCGGCACCGATCCGGTAGGCCGCCTCGACACCGACGATGAGCACGGCGGCGACGACCGCGGCGACGAGGTGGGCGCAGAGCATGCCGAGGCCGAGCGAGTCGGCCGCGTGATGGGCGTGCCCGGACCAGCTCATTGTGGTGTGCCCGAGCAACTGCCCGCCGAGCAGGACCGCAACCAGGCCGACCGCACCCGAGCGCAGCGGGCCGATCCCGGCCACCAGCGCACCGACCGCCGCCGACACCACACCGAGCAGGGCCACCGTGGTGCTGCCCGGCAGCGCGCCGCCGGAAGCCAGCCCGTGCGCGGCCAACGACAGCGCCCCCGACATCGAGCCCGCGCAGGCGCCACGCAGTCGCGCGCCGATGGCACGGGACGGCGCGGGCGCCGCGGCGAACTCGATGATCACCGGCTGATGATAGACGACCGTACGGAACGCCCGTCCGGCATCAACCCTCCTGGACGTCC
Source organism: Nocardia rhizosphaerae (assembly GCF_042650365.1). NCBI lineage: Bacteria > Bacillati > Actinomycetota > Actinomycetes > Mycobacteriales > Nocardiaceae > Nocardia > Nocardia rhizosphaerae. Next base: position 68,122 of record NZ_JBHSBA010000005.1, on the reverse strand, counting down.
ATCTCCATCAGTGGCTTGCGCAGCAGCTTGCCGGTGGCGTTGCGCGGCAGCTCGTCGAGGAAGATCACCTCGCGCGGCACCTTGTACCTGGCCAGGTTCTCCCGCACGAAGTCCTTGATCTCCTGCGCGTCGCGCGCCGAGTCGGGACCTGGCACGACGATGGCACGCAGTCGCTTGCCGTAGTCGCGATCGTCCACGCCGACCACGGCCGCCTCGAACACGTCGGGCCTGCCCGCGATCAGGTTCTCCACCTCGAGCGGGAAGACGTTCTCGCCACCGGAGACGATCATGTCGTCGTCGCGGCCGTCGATGTAGAGCAGCCCGTCGGCATCGAAATGGCCGACGTCACCGCTGGACATCATGCCGTCGACCATCTCCTTGGTCCGGCCGTCGGTGTAGCCGGTGAACGCGAAACCGTTGTCGACGAAGATGGTTCCGGTGACGTTCGGTTCCGTGATCGGCTTGCGGTCGGCGTCGAGCAGCACGATCCTGATGCCGACCGGCGGTTTTCCCGCCGTCGTCGGCGCCTTGCGCAGATCCGCCGGGGTCGCCACCGTCATCACGGCGCATTCGGTGGAGCCGTACAGGTTGTAGAGGCTGTCGCCGAAGTAGTCCAGCGTGCGGGTCACCACGTCGGGCGCGATGGCCGAGCCCGCCGCGAAGATCACCTTGATGGTCTTCGGGTCGTACTTCGCCAGGATTCCCGCGTCGAGATCGAGGATGCGTTGCAGCATCGTCGGTACCACCACCAGCGAATCCGCCTGGTACTCGGCGATATTGGCGAGGGTGCGCTCCGGGTCGAAGCGCCGCTGCTGGAAGATCACCCGATTGCCGAGGGCGAGGCCGAGGGTGAACTGCGAAAGTCCGGTGCCGTGGAAGATCGGCGCGGCCATGATCATGGTGCCGTTGTTGGGCAGCGGCACCCGGTCGACGAACTGGGCCGAGGCGAACGGGCTCACCTTGTCGCGCGGGGCGCCCTTCGGGGTTCCGGTGGTGCCGCTGGTGAGGATCACCATGCCGCCCGGCTTGGCGGGCGGGGTCAGCGGCGCCACCGAACGGCCCGCGATCAGCGAGTCTACGGTCGGGATCGACGGGTCGACGTCGTCGGCGGCATCGACCCAGGTGAGCACCCGCGGGATCTCGGCGGGGATGGCGCTCATCAGGTCGACGAACTCGCTGTCGTGCAGCACTGCCTTGACCTGCTCGCGCGCGGCCACGTCGGCGAACTGCGGCTTGGCGAAGCCGGTGTTCATCAGGACCGCGCGCACCCCCAGCTTGCCGGCGGCCAGCAGGCTCAGCACCATGCCACGGTGATCGCGGGCCAGCACGGCGATCACATCCCCCTCGGCGATCCCGTTCGCCCGCAGGCCACGGGCCAGCGCGGTGGACTGTTCGTCGAGCATCCCGAAGGTCAGCTCGCCCCGCTCGTCGACGATCGCGCCCGCGTCGGGCCTGGTCTGTGCGGCGTGCATGACCACGCCGGCGAACGGACCGAATTTCGACACATTGCGGAACGAGCGGGCGGCGTGATCGAGGCGCAGCGGATTGAACAGCTTGCGATCCATCATCACCTTGACGCCGAGCGCGAAATCACCGGCGCGCCGGGCCGTGCCACCGATCGCGGGCAGGGAAAGAGACATCGAACAGCCTTCCGGCAGACCGATCCCACGGCGAGGCGCGGGGCCGGACCGCGTCATCGAGATCCAGTGCTGGTGCTAACAATAGCAAGCATCGGTGTCGGTGATCACTGTGAAACCTCATAGTCCACGAGCACGCGGCGCAGGATCTTGCCGGTCGCGTTGCGCGGCAGCTCCTCGAGGAACACCACCTCGCGCGGCACCTTGTACCTGGCCAGATTCTCCTTGACGTGAGCCTGGATCGTGGCGGCGTCGGTGCTGTGTCCCGCTTCGAGCACCACGAAGGCGCGCAGCCGTTTGCCGAATTCCACATCGTCGACGCCGACGACGGCCACATCGAAGACATCGGGCCGCTCCACCAGCAGGTTCTCCACTTCCTGCGGGAACACGTTCTCACCGCCGGAGACGATCATGTCGTCGTCGCGCCCGTCGACCATGAGCAGTCCCGACGCGGTGAAGTGCCCCATGTCGCCACTGGACATGAAACCGTCGATGATCTGCTTGTTCCTGCCGTCGGTGTACCCCTCGAACGGCGCGCCGCTGCGCACGAAGATCCGGCCGGGGGTCTCCGGTGTCTGCACCCGCTGGTCGTTGTCGTCATAGAGGCGGACCTCGCAGGTGATCGGGGAGCGGCCGCAGGTGCCCGGCGCTTCGGCCAGCTCGGCCGGATTCGCGATGGTCGCGATGGCCACCTCGGTGGAGCCGTAGAGGTTGTAGAGCACCGGCCCGAAGACCTCGGTGGCGCGCACGCACAGCTCCGGCGAGAGCGCCGAACCGGCGAACAGGATCACCTTCAGCGAGGAGGTGTCGTATTTGGCGCGCACCTCATCGGGGAGTTCGGTGAGCCGGTGCAGCATGGTCGGCACGCACACGAGCATCTCCACTTTGTGCTCGGCGATGGCGGCCAAGGTGGCCTCGGCGTCGAAGCGGCGACGCATCACGATCTTGTTCGACAGGATGGTGCCGACCAGCCAGGTGCCGAGGCCGGTGCTGTGGAAGATCGGCGAGACGATCATCATGGTGCCGCGCTTCGGGAAGGGCACCCGGTCGACGAACTGGGCGGTCGCCATCGGAGTCACCTTGGTGCGCGGCGCGCCCTTGGGCAGCCCGGTGGTGCCGCTGGTGAGGATGATGAAGCCGCCCGGCTTGCTCGGCGCGGGCAGCGGCTCGGTGGAGTTGCCCGCGATGAGATCGTCGAAGGTCGTCGCGCCCTCGGGCAATTCGGCCCCCTCGTCGACCCAGGTGAGGAAACGCGGCAGGTCGGCGGGCAGCGCGTCGAGCAGTCCGATGAACTCGCTGTCGTGCAGCACGGCGCGCACCTTCTCGCGCTGGCACACCTCGGCGAACTGTGGCTTGGCGAAGCCGGTGTTCATCAGCGCGATCCGCGCACCCAGCTTGCCCGCCGCGATCATCGACATGATGAGCCCGCGATGGTCGCGGGCCAGCACGGCGATCACCATGCCCTCGCCGATGCCCGCGTCGTGCAGGCCGCGGGCGATCGCGGTGGACTGCTCGTCGAGTTCGCGATAGGTGAGTTCGCCGCGCTCGTCGGCCAGGGCGACCTGCTCGGGGGCGACGCGGGCGGAATGCCGGACCAGGGTGGCCTGCGGGCCGTAGATCTTGGATTCCTTCATCGTCCGCAGGGTTTCGAGCGGCTTGGTGGGATCGGTGACCCCGCGCGAACGCAGCACCCCGAGTGCCTTCACGGTTTCGAGCAGATGAGACACGTTCACTCGGCTACCTCCAGCGCAGTGATATCTGACGCCAACGGTAGCAGTAGGTGTGCACTACATCACAGTATTGAAGCGGCAAATTCGGGCAAATGCCCTATCGCTGCGCGCTGGCCAGGGCGGCGAGCAACGGGATGAGCCGGTTCTCCGGCACCTCGAACCGGCCGCGGCCCGCGGTCTGCAGCCAGCCGACCGCCGCCAGCTGGCGCAGGTGCTGGTAGATGTCGGCCGAGGAGCCGAGCTCGGAGATGGCGGCCAGATCGGCGGCGGTACGGCGCCCGTAGACGATCTCGCGCAGCAGCCGCAGGCGGACCGGATCGGCGAGGGCGGCAAGACAATTGGCGACCTCGGTGGTCCACTCCTCGCCGACGATGGTGTCGATCGGGAACTGGGCCTGCCAATCGAACCGCTCGCCGGTCGGCAGGTGTAGCGCCCCCGCCATCAGTACTCCGCCGTTGCGCACCGCGGCATCGTCGAACTCCTGCCGTAGCCGCGCCACCGCCCAGGGCAGTTGCTGCCCGTCAGCACCGTCGGCGCGGGAGTCCTCCAGGGCGGCAACCCGCCGTTCCAATTCTTCGAGTCGGTCGACCAGATCCACGCGGCCAACCTACGCCACGGCGGCCCCTTGGTGTGGCGGCACGGCGGGCCGGAAACGAACGCGCGTCCCGGAATCGGAGTGATTCCGGGACGCGGCGAACGGTGTGCCTGATAGTGCTGCGTGCGTAGCACTCATCAGACCGCGCATGGCCGGAGCGAAGGCGGAGGTACGCCTAGCGCGTGACGGCGCCGAAGGACGGCTGCTGGATGCGGCCGAGCTGGTAGGCGTAGCCGTCGGGGTGCTGTTCGGAGACCGGCACCTGCCAGCGGTGCCACAGGCTGCCGTAGACCGCGGCCACGATCAGGCCACCGCCGGTGTTCAGCGGCGCGGACCGGATGGTGGTGTCGACCGGGACGTCCTGGTGCTCGTTCAGTACAGCGGTGCCGCTCTGGCCGTTGGACAGGTTCAGCCACATGACCTCGAGCTTGGCCTCGCCCTGGTTCGGGGAGATGGTGCCAGGCCCGCCGAAGAAGCCCATCCGGAAGCCGTCGATGTCGAGCGCGATGCCGGAGCCGTAGACGCCGGGGCCGCCGCCGTTCTGGCCGATATCGGAGGTCGCCGGGATCTGGAACGGCTGGGCGGGCAGCGCCACATCGACCGTGCCCTGCTCGACCAGCTGGTCGAGGGCGGCCAACGCCCCCGGGTTGTCGGCGACCGTGGTGCGCAGCTGCGAGACGGCGGCGGCCACGTCGACCGTGGTCTGCGGTGCCGGGTCGGCGACAGCGGGGGCCGCGAAGACGATGGCGACGGCGGCCGAGGTGGCGGCTACCGCGGTGGTGAGGCGACGCGTGAAACTCAGATGATGCATAACCAGCTCTCCTCGAGTGTTCCTGGTACTGCTTTTCCCTGGTGATTCGTTCGCTCCGGAACCGGCCGGTCGGCGCCGCGAAGATCGATCGCATGGCCGTCGGCCTGCTGTGCACGGTAACCCACCGGCCTCACGGCATCGGCGCGACCTGCACTTTGTAGCCGCGATACAGCTCCGGCTTGGCGGTGAGCACCGGCATATCGAGGTTCTGCGCGGTGAAGACGACGGGCGCGATCAGCGGCCACTCGGTGTGGTCGTCGGCCATCGGGATGGAGGTGCCGGTGCGGATCGCGGTGGCGGCGTCCAGCTCGGCCCAGCGCACGGCGACGCGATTGTCGAGCAGCCGCCCGAGTTCGTCGATGTTGTCGACCGCGCGCATGGCGGCCATCAGGCTCACCGTCGGCACCACCATGATCCGGCGCTGCTGGGTGAACTGGCGCATGATCACCTGCCCGAACAGCGGGGACATGGCCAGCGAGGTGAGGGCGGTGTGGTCGGCGACGCTCACCGGCCGCTCGCGCCCGAGCCGTCCAGTGCGCTCATGAGTTTGTCCAGCTTGGCTTCCGCGTCGGCGATCTCGGCGGCGGTGTGCGTCTTGATCCGGTCGTCGAGTCCGCCGAGGATCTGCTGACGCAGATCGTCGTTGAAGTACGCCGGGGGCAACGCCCCATGCCGCAATACCTCCGCGGGTACCACCGCGACCAGCTCCTTCCCCTCCCGCGTCACGATCACCGGCCGTCCGCTCGCGGACACCCCGTCCAGCACACTGCCGAGCTGACCTCGTAATTCGGTCAGCGGCACCGTCTCGTAATCGGCCATATCCCACTGTACATCGGGGTGTACACCGCGGGGAGGGGTCAGGCGGCCTTGCGGGCGGGCTCGCTGCGGTAGCGGGTGACCGGCCCGTCGATGCCGAGCAGCCGCCAGGTGAGCTTGGCGACCGGGTTCATCAGGCCGCTGTTGGTGGCCAGCGCCCGCACGTCGCCGAAGATATTGCGCATGGTGGTCTGCGATTCCGCACCGCTCCAGTACGCCTCGCGCATCACCTCGGCCGGAATGCCGAACTTGTCCACGAATTCCTTCGGCGGAGTCATGATCATGTCGAGCATGACCCGCATGGCGATCGGGAAGGCCACCGACAGAACGGCTTTCGTCACCGGGTTCATGCCGGGGACATTGCGGCGCAGGTATTCGTGGGCGAAGGAGATGTGCCGCGCTTCCTCGGCCACATGGATCTGCATCACCCGGTTCACCATCGGATGCAGATCCACACCCCCGCGCAACAGCGACTTCTGCAGATGATCGATCGGCTCCTCCCCACCGAGGATCATCGTGAAGAACAACTCGGGGAAATACTTCACCGCAGGCCAGATGGCCATCGTCAGCTTGCGATCGATGGAACCCATCCCCACCACATCGCGATACCCGATCCGGTTGATCATCTCCTGGAACATCATCGTGTGATTGCACTCTTCGGCCGCCTCGTGGGTGACATACCGGAACTCCGGATCACCGTTGGGCACCGAGATCAGATACTGCATCAACCCCCGGATCAGCAGCTGCTCGAAATCCAGCCCGACCTTCGCGATCCCGGCCTGACGCCACATCCCCATCGCGATCCGCTTCTCCACCGGCTGCGCCTTGTACCAGGGGTGGCGGCCCAGCGGGTCCTCATCGGGCATGATCCAGCGCGGATCATCGGAATGCACCGCGAACTCCGGCGAATCCCAATCGATATCGACATACGGATCGAAATGCCGGTTCACCGAACCGTCGGACAGGTTGCGCAGGATCTCGTGGTACTCGGGATCGGTCGCGGTGTTCTTGGGGGCGGTTGACAGCATCGGTGATGTCTCCTTCGTGGTGGCGCAGGTCTCACTTTATATGGGACTCTGAGTCCCATGCAACAGGGTGTGCCGCGATCGGTACCTGCCGGGGCCCGGCCTGCGCCGACGTACCATGGGATGTCGCGAGAAGTGCCGGACGGTTGACCAGTCAGCCAGCGCACCTGGCTGTGAACGGGCGGACCCACCGCGGTCGCGCACCGAGAGAGCGAGGAATCCGATGGCCCGCTTGACCCCCGCCAAGGCCGAATGGCCTGCCCTGCGCGTCGATTCGTGGTCCGAGACCCGTGACACGCTGCATATGTGGACCCAGATCGTCGGCAAGCTGAAGCTGGCGGGCACACCGCTGGTGAACCACTGGTGGAACGTCACCTTCGCGGTGAACGCGCGTGGGCTGAGCACGGGTGCCATCCCGGTCGACGGGCGCCTGCTCGACGTCGAGTTCGACTTCGTCGACCACGAACTCGTCCTGCGTACCAGTGATGCCCGGCGCGCGAGTGTCGCCCTGCGCCCGCGCACGGTCGCCGACTTCTTCGCCGAGGTGGGTCAGGTGCTCGGCCGGCTCGATATCGCCCTCGATATCGACGCATCACCGAACGAGGTCGACCCGGCGATCCCGTTCGCCGAGGACACCACCCACCGGTCCTACGACGGCACCGCCGTCACCACGTTCTGGCGCCAGCTGGTCCAGATCGAGCGGGTCTTCCAGCTCTGGCGCGCCGGCTTCGCGGGCAAGACCAGCCCCGTCCACGTCTTCTGGGGCGCGCTCGACCTCGCCTGCACCCGCTTCTCCGGCCGCACCGCCCCGCTCCACCCCGGCGGTGCCCCGAACTGCGCGGACTGGGTTATGGAGGAAGGGTATTCGCGCGAGTGCGCCAGCGCGGGCTTCTGGCCCGGCGGCACCGAAGGCATGTTCTACGCCTACACCTACCCCGCCCCCGATGGTTACCCCGACCGCCCCGCGGGCCCCGACGGCGCCCACTGGGACCCCGCCCTCGGCGAATTCGTCCTCCCCTACGAGGTCGTCCGCGAGAGCGCCGACCCCGACGCCACCCTCCTGCACTTCCTCGACACCACCTACGCCGCGGCCGCCGACCTCGCGAACTGGGACCGCCCCCTCCTCGACATCGACCCCCACCGCCTCGACCGCCACCTCCACACCGACAACACCACGACGCTGTAGGCCGAAGACGCGAAAACCGGTGCGAGCCAGGATGGCTCGCACCGGTTCTGCCGAACAGGTCTCAGCTCACTTCAGCTCGGCGCTGGTCTTGCCGAGGACCCGGCGAGCCACGATCAGCTGCTGGATCTGCTGGGTGCCTTCGAAGATGTCGAGGATCTTCGAGTCGCGGCCCCACTTCTCCAGAAGCAGGCGCTGGGAGTAGCCGACGGTGCCTGCCAGCTCGACGGCCTTGAGGGTGACGTCGGTGCCGGTGCGGCCCGCCTTGGCCTTGGACATGGAAGCCTCGAGCGAGTTGGGCTTCTTGTTGTCGGCCATCCAGGCCGCACGCAGCGACAGCAGGTAGGCCGACTCGTAATCGGCTTCCAGGCGCAGGAATTCGGCGGCGGCGGCGCTCTGGTTCATCGCGGGGGTGTCGTAGGAGATCTCGACACCGGCCTCGGTGAGGATGGTGCGCAGTTCCTCGAGCGCGGCACGCGCGACGCCGACCGCCATCGCGGCCACCAGTGGGCGGGTGTTGTCGAAGGTCTGCATGACCCCGGCGAAACCCTTCTCCACGTTGACTTCCGGCGAGCCGAGGATGTTGTCGGCCGGGATGCGGCAGTCCTGCAGTAGCAGCACGGCGGTGTCGGAGGCCTTGATGCCGAGCTTGTGCTCGAGCCGCGCCACCGAAAGGCCGGGAGCGTCGCGGGGAACGACGAACGACTTGATCGCCGCGCGGCCGAGGCTCTTGTCGACGGTCGCCCACACCACGATATGGGTGGAGCGCTCACCGGCGGTGACGAAGATCTTCTCGCCGTTGAGCACCCACTCGTCGCCGTCGAGCACGGCGGTGGTGGTGACGGCCGCCGAGTCGGACCCGAAGGAGGGCTCGGTGATGGCCATCGACGCCCACACCTTGCCGAACCGGGCCAGCTGCTCGTCGGTGGCGACCGCGGCGATCGCTGCGTTACCGAGGCCCTGGTAGGGGATGGTCAGCATCAGGCCGACATCGCCCCACGAGGTCTCCAGCGCGTTGAGCAGCGCGGACATATTGCCGCCGTTGGCATTGGCGAGGATATCGGTGTCGCCGGCCTCGTCGTTGCGGCCGCCTGCGGCGCCGCCGATCTTCTGGGTACCGGAGTCGGCCAGGCCCTCCACCATGGCGGCCATGGTGTCGAGCTCGACCGGGTACTCGTGCTCGGCGAGGTCGTACTTGCGGGAGATGGGGCGGAAGATCTGCGCGGCGACCTGGTGGGCCTGGTTCGCGCTCGCCTTCAGCTTCTTGGGGAGTTCGAGGTTGATCATGTTCAAGTCTCCTGGGGGGAGTTGGCCGTTCGCGGCCCGCCTTGATTCTGGACTGACGGAGCGATGGAGCGAAGCGACTGAGCGGAGGAGGGAAGAATCGAGGCCTGAAGGGCCGCGAACCCGCGCGCGCCAGCGCGCCAACTACACGAGCACCACGCCCTCGGCGACGCCGACGGCTCGCAGGTCCCGGTACCAGCGCTCGACCGGGTGTTCCTTGGTGAAGCCGTGGCCGCCGAGCAGCTGCACGCCGTCCAGACCGATCTGCATGCCCTTGTCGGTGGCCAGCTTGCGGGCCAGCGCGGCCTCGCGGGCGAACGACAGGCCCTGCTCGGCGCGCGAGGCGCCGCGCAGCGTCACCAGCCGCAGACCGTCGAGCTCGATCGCCATATTGGCCACCATGAACGCGACCGCCTGGCGGTGCGAGATGGGCTCGCCGAACGCCTCGCGCTCGTTCACGTAGGGGACCACGTAGTCGAGCACGGCCTGGCCGGTGCCGATGGCCAGCGACGACCAGCCCAGGCGAGCCAGCTGCACGGCGTCGGCGTATTCCTCGGCGCGGGCCTTGGCGTCACCGTCGCCGAGTACGGCGTCGGCGCCGACGGCCACGTTGTCCAGGATCAGCCTGCCGAGCCCGGCGGCGCGCAGCCCCATGCTCGGATCGGCCTCGACCGAAAGGCCCGCGGTGTCGGATTCGACGACGAACAGCGCGGGGCGCCCGTCCAGTTCGGCGGCAACGATGAACAGCTCGGCGTCGGCGGCGGCCGGGACCAGGCTCTTCACGCCGGTGAGCCGGAAGCCGCTGGGGGAGCGGGTGGCCTTGGTCTGCAGCGCGAACGGGTCGAACAGCGCGCGCGGCTCGGCGATGACCACCGAGGCCTGCGGCACGTTCTCGCCGGTGAAGGCGGGCAGGTAGGTCTGCTGCTGCGCGTCGGTGCCCCACTGCGAGAGCGCGACGGCCACGCCGCTCGGCGCGAGGATCGGCAGCGCCAGTCCCATGTCACCGTGCGCGAGGGCCTCGGCCACCAGGGAGTTGGTGACGGCGCCGCGCTCGGCGGCCGCGCCCTCGAGCTCCTCGGGGACATTGATCAGGGTGATACCGAGTTCGGCGGCCCGCTCGAGCAGATCGCGCGGTGCCTTGGCCGCGTTGTCGGCGTCGTAGGCGGCCGGGCGCAGGATCTCACCGGCGAACTCGCGCACGGTCTCGACGATCATCTGCTGCTCGTCGGACGGAGTGAGGTCGAAGTAGTCCTTGGTCTTGGCCTCGTTGTCGGGTAGCCGCTTGGGCTGGCCGCCGCCGGTGACCTTGGCGAAGGTGCGGGTGGCGGCGCCGAGGGTACGGAACCCGGTCTTGGTGCCCTCGTAGGTGACGCGTTCGATGGGCTTGCGCAGGTTGTACTTCTCGGCGAGCTCCGACCCGGTAATGGTCGTCAAAGCGCGCATCGCGGCGCCCATCCAGTCCCGCTTGGGCTGGCTGAGGCCGACCGCGGACGTGTCGTTCGGACGTCGCTTCGTCGCGCTGTCTCGAGTGCTCATCATCACCTGATTTCCTCGGCTGTCCGGGGTGCTTGTGACCCCAGCTATCTTACTCCTCGGTAAGACTATCTTACTCCAGAGTAAGAAGCTCGTCGATGTCCGCGAAATCCCGGGATCCGTGTCAGTCTGGACGAGTGACCGTGATCGCGTCGGTTTTCGCCCTGGTTCTGTTGATCACTTCGTCGCGCTACGGATACCACCGCGACGAGTTGTATTTCCTCACCGCCGGTCGGCACCTGGACTGGGGGTACCCCGATCAACCACCGCTGACCCCGGCACTGGCCCGCCTGATGTCGGCCGTCGACCCCGATGCGCTGTGGGTATTGCGGCTGCCCGCGATCGCGGCGGCCACCTTTGTCGTGGTGTGTGCCGGGCTGCTGGCCGGGGAACTGGGTGGTGGCAGGGGCGCGCGGGCGCTGGCGGCGGGTGCGGTGGCGGCCGCGGCGCTGACGCAGACGGCGGGTCATCTGTTCGGGACCACCGTGTTCGATCTGGCCGCCTGGTCGCTGATCTGTCTGTTGGTGCTGAAGTTGCTGCGCGGCGCCGACCCGCGGTGGTGGCTCGCGGTCGGTGTGGTGGCCGGACTCGGGGTGCAGAACAAGGTGCTGATCGTGGTGCCGGTGGTCGTGCTCGCCCTGGCGCTGCTGCTGACCGGGCGGCGAGAAGTCTTCGCCACCAAGTACTTCCCGGCGGCGATCGGTATCGCAGCGGCGCTGACGGCGCCCTACCTGTGGTGGCAGGCGAGCAACGGCTGGCCGCAGTGGACACTGAGCCGGGCGATCGCGGGCGGTTCCTCGGGAACCTCCGATTCGCCGATCATGTTCGTGCTCTTACAGTTCGGGCTGTTCAGTCCGTTGCTGGTACCGCTGTGGGTCTACGGGCTCTGGCGGTTGTGGCGCTCACCGTACCGGGCCTTCGCGCTGGCCTACGTCGTGCTGTTCGTGCTGTTCGGCGTCGTCGGCGGCAAGGCGTACTACCTGGGCGGGATGTATCCGGTGCTGCTGGCCGCCGGGTCGGTCGGGCTCGCCGCGGTGCTGGGCGAGCACCGCGTGCGCTGGGTCGCGGTCGGCGCGCTGCTCGCGGTGAACGCGGCCATGTCGGCGGTGCTGTTCCTGCCGGTGTTCCCGGTCGCCGATCTCCCGGAAACCCCGGTCCTCGCGGTGAACTACGACGCGGGCGAGACCATCGGCTGGCCCCGGTTCGTGGCTCAGGTCGCGGCGGCCCGCCCGCCCGGCGCCGACATCCTCACCGCCAACTACGGCGAGGCGGGTGCGATCGAGCGCTACGGCGCCGAATACGGTCTGCCGACTCCGTATTCGGGTCACAACGCCTACTGGTGGTGGGGCCCGCCGCCGGATACGGCCACCGAAGTCCTCACCGTCGGCATTCCGCACGATCGGCTCGTCGCACTGTGCGCCACGGTGGAACCCCTCGGCACCATCGACAACGGCCTCGGCATCGACAACGACGAACAAGGCCAACCCCTCGCCCTGTGCCGCGATCCCCTTCAGCCCTGGTCACAGCTGTGGCCACACCTGCGCACGCTGGGATGATCCAACTGGACCGTCGATCACCAGGCTTTCCTGGCGGCGTCGGCCGAGAAGGAAAATCCCTGAGCGCCTGATGATCAACTGTCCAGGGTGGTCTTTCGGCCTACTCGCGGACGTAGAAGCGCAGGGTGAGGTAGGCGGTCACCCCAGCGAAGACGATGCCGATGGGCGCGATCGTCAACGCGACCACCGCGATGTCGTCACCGGTGATGCGCGGGAACACATTGCTGTCGAACAGCGGGCCGAGCGCGCGATCGATCACCAGCGGTCGCGCGATCACCAAGCCGAGAACCGCCAGCACCGAACCGGCGAACGCCGCGACCACCGCCTCCAGCAGGAACGGCAGCTGGGTATACCAGCGGGTCGCGCCGACCAACCGCATGATGCCGACCTCGGTGCGCCGCGTATACGCGGCGATCTGCACCATGTTCAGCACCAACAGCATCGCCGCCAGCGCCATCACCAGCGCCAACCCGAACGCGGCGTTGCGCAACCCGTCGAACAGGCTCACCAGGCGGTCGACGAACTCCTTGTCGTTGGCGACGATCCGCACGCCCTGCCTGGTCGCGAAGCTGTCGTAGATGTGCTGATACTGCTCGGCGTCGGTCATCTTCACCCGCAGCGAGGCAGGCAGCGGCGAGTCGGCGATGTACTGCACCATCTCCGGCTGGTCGGCGAACAGCTCCTTGGCCTCCTCGAGCGCGTCGGCGCGATTGAGGAACTGCACACTTTCCACCCCGGAGGTGGCCTTCAGGTCGGCGAGCAGCGACTTGCACGGCTCGGCCGCGCAGTCGGGGTCGGTCTCGGACACGGCGTCGTCGAGGTAGAAGCGCACCTCGAGTCTGCCGATGAAGAAGTTCTCGGTCTTGTCGGCCATCCGCACCGACAGCATGCCGCCGCCGAGCATCATCAGCGACACCGCGGTGGTCAGGATCATCGCGATGGTCATCGTCAGATTGCGGCGCAGACCGTCGACGATCTCGGTGAACAGGAAACTCAGTCGCATTATCGCCCCACCCCGTAGACGCCGGTCGCCTCGTCGCGCACGAGTCTGCCGTGGTCGAGTTCCACCACCCGTCTGCGCATCGAGTCGACGATGTGGTTGTCGTGGGTGGCCATCAGCACCGTGGTGCCGGTGCGATTGATCCGCTCCAGCAGCGACATGATGTCGGCGCTGGTGTCGGGGTCGAGGTTGCCGGTCGGCTCGTCGGCCAGCAGCACCAGCGGCCGATTCACGAACGCGCGCGCGATCGCCACCCGCTGCTGCTCACCACCGGACAGTTCCGAGGGCAACCGGGTGCCCTTGCCGCCGAGCCCGACCATGTCGAGCACCTCGGGCACGGTGCGCTCGATGAATTGGCGCCGCTTGCCGATCACCTCCAGCGCGAACGCCACATTCTGCTCCACCGTCTTCTGCTGCAACAGCCGGAAGTCCTGGAACACGCAACCGATGCGCTGCCGCAACTTCGGGATCTTGCGCCCCGGCAACCGGTCCACCCGGAAGTCGGCGACCCGTATCTCGCCGGTGGTCGGCGTCTCCTCCTTCAACAGCAACCGCATGAAGGTCGACTTCCCCGAACCGGACGGGCCGATGATGAAGACGAATTCGCCTTTGTCCACCTCGACGGAGACATTGTCCAGCGCCGGCCGCGTCGAGGTCTTGTACGACTTGGTGACGTTGCGCATGGTGATCACGGGGAGCCAGTCTAGCCAGCTACCATGCCCGTGACCTGGCCGGTGACGGCGTCGGCGAGGCGCGGGCGAGGCTACGGCGCCGGGCGGACCATGGTCGGGACGGCATCGAGCAGCGACACCGGACCGGCATCCTTCGGGTCGGCGGGCTTGGCGAACACGTACAGCACGAACGTCGACATCCAGACGGCGAGCAGAACGGCCGTCGACTTACGAAGTTTCACCGACGTGCGCAGCTTGATCGGACTGTGGAGTTTCACTGATTCCTTCCCTGCGCAGGGCTGCCGCCACACGCGCGCGCAGCTCGCGCCGCACATCGAATTGCTTGCCCGGCAATGTGCGGGCAACCAGCCGGATGTTCATCACATCGAGTGAGAGATCCTCCACGCCCATCACCGACGGCTCGTCGAGCAGCAGCGGCTTCAGGCGCCGGTCCTGGAAGGCCTTGGCGCACACCTCGTGCAGGATCTCGTTGATCTTGTTGATATCGGCCTTGGCGGACACCGGAACGTCGATGGCGGCGCGCGCCCAATCCTTGGACAGGTTGGTCACTTTCACAATCTGCCCGTTGGGGACGGTGATGACCTCGCCGTCGGAATTGCGCAGGGTGGTGATGCGCAATGTCACGTCCTCCACCGTGCCTTCGGCGGGGTCCGGCGAACCGAGGACCGCGATCTGCACCACGTCACCGAAGCCGTACTGGCGTTCGGTGATGATGAAGAACCCGGCCAGGATGTCCTGCACGATGCGCTGCGCACCGAAGCCGAGCGCGGCGCCGAGCACCGCCGCAGGGGCGACCAGGCCGGTCACCGCGAAGCCGAGTCTGCGCAGCACCTCCATGCCGACCAGCACGTACACGATGGTCAGCACCACCCAGGTGATCACCTGGGCCAGGGCGTGCCGATGCTTGGCCGCCTCGGTGCGGACCAGGGCGTCGCTCGACCGGAATCCCGCGTCGATCCTGGTGGTCACCCGGTCGCGCAGGAACGCGGCGAAGCGGCCGAACAGTACCGCGCCGACCACGAGCAGCACGATCTCGAGCCCGCTGGAACGCAACCAGGCGGTGATCGTCGGTGCGGTATCGATCGCGAGGACGCCGCTCACCGCGCCGACCCGGCCGGGCAGGGGCGGGGCGGACACTGGCACAGTTCCGGATCGCTCGAACACACACCAGAAAGGTTACAGCGCGGTCACGGTGCCCGGTCAAACGCGAGGATCGTCACACCGGGCGAGCGAACAGATGGCTACGCGTCGGCCTGTTCCCGCATGCGCCAACGGATTCCGGACTCGATGAAGGTGTCGATGTCACCGTCGAGCACGGCCGACGGGTTGTTCACCTCATAGTTGGTGCGCAGGTCCTTCACCATCTGATACGGGTGCAGAACATAGGAGCGCATCTGGTTGCCCCACGACGCGCCTTCGTTGGTCTTGAGCGCGTCCATCTGGGCCCGCTCCTCCTGCCGCTTGCGCTCCAGCAGCTTGGCCTGCAGCACCCGCATGGCCGAGATCTTGTTCTGCAGCTGCGACTTCTCGTTCTGGCAGGTCACCACGATGCCGGTGGGGATGTGGGTCAGGCGCACCGCCGAGTCGGTGGTGTTGACGCTCTGACCACCCGGACCGGAGGAGCGGTACACGTCGACGCGGACATCGCCGTCGGGGATCTCGATGTGGTCGGTGGTCTCCACCACCGGCAGCACCTCGACCTCGGCGAAGGAGGTCTGGCGGCGGCCCTGGTTGTCGAACGGACTGATCCGCACCAGCCGGTGCGTGCCCATCTCCACCGAGAGCGTGCCGTAGGCATAGGGCGCCTTCACCGCGAAGGTCGCGCTCTTGATGCCCGCTTCCTCGGCGTAGGAGGTGTCGTAGACCTCGACGGAGTACTTGTGCCGCTCGGCCCAGCGGATGTACATGCGCATCAGCATCTGCGCCCAGTCGGCGGCGTCGACGCCACCGGCACCGGAACGAATATTGACCAGCGCGTCACGCTTGTCGTATTCGCCGGAGAGCAGGGTGCGCACCTCCATCGCCTCGATGTCCTCGCGCAGGGTGGCGCGCTCGGCGTCGGCGTCGGCGACGGCCTCCGTCGCGGCGGCGCCCTCCTCGGCCTCGGCCAGCTCGTAGAGCACCGGCATGTCCTCGAGCCGCTGGCGCAGATCCTCCACGCGGCGCAGTTCGCTCTGCGCGTGCGAGAGCTCGCTGGTCACCTGCTGGGCGTGCTCCTGGTTGTTCCAGAGCTCGGGATCGGCCGCCTGGTGCTCCAGCTCGTCGATGCGGCGGCGCAGCTCCTCGACATCGAGGACCGACTCGACCGTCTTGAGCGTGGTGTCGAGTTCGGCGAGGTCGGCGATAACGTCAGGATGCACGATGTCCAAGGTTACCGGTCGGCTCCGACACCACGAAACACCCGCCTCAGCTCGCGATGGCGCGCAGCCTGCCGGGACGGCGCCCGAGCAGGCGATCCAGCGCGGACGCGCTCGCCTCGTCGGCGGGGAGCAGGACATCCAGCGACTGGTCGGGTGCGCCGCGGGACGCGCTCTGCGCAAGGCCGTGTGTGCCGTGCGGGCGGCAGACGGAGGAGGCAGGACGGAGTGGGAAGCGGAGCGGTGGCGTGGGCCTCGCGGCGGCGGGTGCTGATTCGATCCGGCGCCGATGCTCGCGGTGGAGGCTGGGCGCTCGGGCCAAGGGCCTGCCGTGCCCATACACTTCCCTTCGTGGCCGCATACTCCGCTGACCTGGACCTTGCCCTGCGACTGGCCGACGAGGCCGACGCGATCTCGAAGGTGCGTTTCGGCGCCGTCGACCTGAAGGTCGATGCGAAGCCGGACCTGACCCCGGTCTCGGATGCCGACCTGGCGGTGGAACAGATGATCCGGCGGGTGCTCGGCGCGGAACGACCCACCGACGCGGTGCTCGGCGAGGAGTTCGGTGGGGACGCGGAGTTCACCGGGCGGCAGTGGGTGGTCGACCCGATCGACGGCACCAAGAATTTCGTCCGTGGGGTCCCGGTGTGGGCCAGCCTGATCGCCCTGCTCGAGGACGGTGTCCCGGTGGTCGGCGTGGTCAGCGCGCCCGCGCTGGGCAGGCGGTGGTGGGCGGCCGCCGGGTCGGGAGCCTGGGCGCAGGTGCATCCGGGAGCGCCGAAGCCGATCTCGGTGTCTGCGGTGGGTGGCCTGGATTCGGCGAGCCTGGCGTTCTCCAGCCTGTCCGGCTGGCGCGAGCGGGGGCTGCGGGAGAAGTTCGTCGACCTCACCGACGCGGTGTGGCGGGTCCGTGGATACGGCGATTTCTACAACTACTGCCTGGTCGCGGAGGGCGCGGTCGATATCGCGGCCGAGCCGGAAGTGTCGCTGTGGGACCTGGCCGCCCTCGACATCCTGGTCCGTGAGGCCGGTGGCACGTTCACCTCCCTGGACGGGCGATCCGGTCCGCACGGTGGCGACGCGGTGGCCAGCAACGGCCTGCTCCACGACGAGGTCCTGGCCAGGTTGCGCGCCTGAAATCGAGTTGTCCACATGTGAGGGAATTCCGGTGAACGCCGCCGTCGGGCCCGGCGGAGGGGGCCGCGCGACCGGCGCTCGCTCGTAGGATGGCCCGGTGAGCAATTCCGGCGCCACAGCACCCGATGTCGAGGACTTCCCACCCGAGGACTTCCCACCCGACGACGCGTACCCGTCCGACGGTGGCTACGTCTCCGAGCACGATTTCGACGACACCGGCGGCTTCCACTTCGACGATCTCGCCCCCGCCACCCCGGGCCGGGTGGCCGCCCCTTCGCGGCCGGAAACCGCCGAGGAGGTGCTGCGCCGGGTCTTCGGCTACGACAGCTTCCGCGGCGATCAGGCAGCCATCGTCGACCAGGTGGTCAGCGGAGGCGACGCCCTGGTCCTGATGCCGACCGGCGGCGGCAAGTCGCTGTGCTACCAGGTGCCCGCCCTGGTTCGCCCCGGCGTCGGCGTGGTCGTCTCCCCGCTGATCGCGCTCATGCAGGACCAGGTCGACGCGCTGAGCGCGCTCGGCGTGCGCGCCGGTTTCCTCAACTCCACCCAGTCGCCGGATCAGCGCCGCACCGTCGAAGCACAGTTCGTGGCAGGCGAACTCGACCTGCTCTACCTCGCGCCGGAAAGACTGCGCCTGGAATCCACGCTGCGCCTGCTGGATCGCGGCACGGTCGCCCTGTTCGCGATCGACGAAGCGCACTGTGTGTCGCAGTGGGGCCACGATTTCCGCCCCGACTATCTGGCGCTGTCGCTGCTGCACGAACGCTGGCCGCAGGTCCCGCGCATCGCGCTCACCGCGACCGCCACCGAGAAGACTCGCGCCGAGATCGTCGAGCGGCTCGATCTCGGCGGTGCGAAGCAGTTCGTCTCCAGCTTCGACCGGCCCAACATCCAGTACCGGATCGAGTCGAAGAACCGGGCCGATCGTCAGCTGCTCGATTTCATCCGCACCGAGCACTCCGGCGACGCGGGCATCGTCTACTGCCTGTCCCGCAACTCGGTGGAGAAGACCGCCGCGATGCTCAACGAGAACGGCGTGCGCGCCGTGCCGTATCACGCGGGCCTCGACAACCGTACCCGCGCCGAGAACCAGGCCAGGTTCCTGCGCGAGGACGGCCTGATCGTGGTGGCCACCATCGCCTTCGGCATGGGTATCGACAAGCCCGATGTACGTTTCGTGGCCCACCTCGATCTGCCGAAATCGGTGGAGGGCTACTACCAGGAGACCGGCCGCGCGGGCCGCGACGGGCTGGCCTCCACCGCGTGGATGGTCTACGGGCTCGCCGATGTCGTGCAGCAGCGCAAGATGATCGACTCCAGCGAGGGCGACGCCGCGCACCGCCGTCAGCTCCAGCTGCACCTGGACGCGATGCTGGCCCTGTGCGAGACGGTCGGGTGCCGTCGGGTGCAGCTGCTGAACTACTTCGGCCAGTCCGGGCAGGCCTGCGGCAACTGCGATGTGTGCCTGAATCCGCCGCAGACGTGGGACGGCACCATCGCCGCGCAGAAGCTGCTGTCGACGGTATTGCGGCTCAAACGTGAACGGGGGCAGTCGTTCGGCGCCGGTCATCTCGTCGACATCCTGCTCGGCAAATCGAATCCGAAGGTCACCCAGCA
Source organism: Nocardia rhizosphaerae (assembly GCF_042650365.1). NCBI lineage: Bacteria > Bacillati > Actinomycetota > Actinomycetes > Mycobacteriales > Nocardiaceae > Nocardia > Nocardia rhizosphaerae. The sequence continues at coordinate 49,149 of NZ_JBHSBA010000005.1, read as the reverse complement.
CCGGCACGACGAGCTGTCGGTCTTCGGCATCGGCACCGACCTGCGCGACACCGAATGGCGCGGGGTGGTGCGCCAGCTGCTCGCCGGCGGACTGCTCGCGGTGCAGGGCGAGTACGGCGTGCTCGCGCTGACCGAGGCGAGCAACGAGGTGCTGTTCGAGGGCCGCAAGGTCCCCATGCGTCGCGAGCCGGAGCGCGCCGCGCGCCCGTCCCGCGCCCCGAAGAGCGCCAAGGCCGCCGCGGATCTGCCCGCCGCCGACCTGCCGCTGTTCGAACGGTTGCGGGCCTGGCGCGCGGCCACCGCGAAGGAGCAGGGCGTGCCCGCCTATGTGGTGTTCCACGACGCGACGCTGCGCGAGATCGCCGCGCGCAAGCCGGGTTCGCTCGCCGAGCTGGGTTCCGTCGGCGGCGTCGGTGAGAACAAGCTGGCCAAGTACGGGGAGGGGGTGCTGTCCACCCTGTCGGGGGAATAGCCACCGGCACACACGAAAAGGAACCCGCGACCAATCGTGCGGTAGCGCGATACTGTCGAGGCATGGCTAACGGCGAAGACTCCGACGGCGAGGCGTCGGGTGGGGGAAGTGCTGCTGGCGGTGACGAGCCGCGAGCGCCGTTGCCGCACCGGCACATCGACCCCGTCGTCGCCCCTGCACTGCTCGGCAGCAGACGTGGCGTGGTCCATCGCGGACGCCCACGCTGGTCCACGATCGCGTTGATCCTGCTGTTCGCCTCGGCCCTGGCGCTGTATCTGTTCCTGCGCCCTGGCGGCTGACCCCGCGACAGGCGGAAACTTTGCGATGCCGCGCCCCAGCACCGGCGCTGCCCACATGTGAGCTGTCGTAACCGCAGGTCAAAGCCCTTCCCGCGGTGTGACTCCCCGCGCACCCTTGGCCTCCTGGCGACCGATCGAGCCGATCGGTCCAGTTTCCGGGAGGCGACGCGATGGTGTGGGAGAAGTGGGCGATGCGAGGGGTGTGCGGGGTGCTGGCCGCGGCGGGATTCGTCTGTGCCGCACCACAAACCGGCAACGCCGAACCGTCGATACCGCCCGCGGTGCGGGATCTGCAGCGGGTCATCACCCCGGATCTGCCCGCCACCTACGGCGCCGACACCGCCGTGGTGATCCTCGGCTACGGGCTCACCCCGGAGGGCACCCTGCGCACGGAACTGGTCCGGCGCCTGCGGGCCGGTCTCGTGCAGGCGATGTTCGCGCCGTGGTCGCCGGTCATCGTCACCGGCGGCAATCCGCGCGCTGGACTGAGCGAGGCCGACGCGATGGCCGACTGGCTGGTGTCGGCCGGACTCGACCCGGCCCGGATCCTGCGTGAGCCGCACGCGGAGTCGACGGTCGCCAATGCCCGCAACACCGCGGTCCTGATGGCCGAACACGAGCTGGCGGACGCGGTTCTGGTCACCTCAAGCGACCACATCGACCGGGCCAGGGCCGCGTTCCTCGATGCCGGGGTCACCATCGCGGGCGAGCTCACGCCCGACCGCACCCCGTGGCCTGCGCTGCCGCTGCGGATCGATCAGTTCGGTCCGGGTCTGCCCCCGGCATAGCCGCGTCGGCACTGAGCTGTGAGCGCACACAAGTTTTCGTCATGTGCGCGACCGCCACCGGGTCGAGCGCTCATGGTTGGCGCAGGGGACCCGTCCGCAACACCGAGGTGAACATCCATGACGCTGCAGCTGTCCGACCGCGACATCCTGGCCGAGCTCGAGCCCGTCGCCGAGGCCAATCTCGACGACCACCTGACCAAGGCCAAGGACTGGCACCCGCACGACTACGTGCCGTGGGACGAGGGCCGCAACTTCGCCGCCATGGGCGGCATCGACTGGGACCCCACCCAGTCCCGGCTCAGCGAGGTCGCCAAGGCCGCGATGATCACCAACCTGCTCACCGAGGACAACCTGCCCTCCTACCATCGGGAACTGGCCGACACCTTCGGCCTCGACAACGCCTGGGGCACCTGGGTCGGGCGCTGGACCGCCGAGGAGAACCGGCACGGCATCGTCATGCGCGACTACCTGGTGGTGACCAGGGCCGTCGACCCGGTGGCGCTGGAGCAGGCCAGGATGACGCACATGACCGCGGGCATCGCCAAGCCGGAGAAGGGCTCGCAGTTCCTCAAAGGCGTCGCCTACGTCACCTTCCAGGAATTGGCGACCAGGATCAGCCACCGCAATACCGGCAGACTGTGCGAGGACCCGATCGCCGACCGCATGCTGGCCCGCATCGCCACCGACGAGAACCTGCACATGGTCTTCTATCGCAAACTGTGCTCGGCCGCCCTCGACCTCACCCCCGACGCGAGCATGCGCGCGATCACCGACGTGATCCTGCGTTTCCAGATGCCGGGCCTCAACCAGCCCAACTTCCGCCGCAACGCGGTCCTGCTGGCCAAGCATGGCGTCTACGACCTGCGGCAGCATCTGGACGTGGTGCTCGCGCCGGTCCTGCGGACCTGGCGGATCTTCGAGCGCTCCGATTTCGGCGCCGAGGGCGAACGCGCCCGTGACGAACTGCACGTCTATCTGACCGAACTCGAGATCAAGGCGTCCCGCTTCGAGGAGCAGCGGGATCGGGCACTGGCCCGCGCCGCTGCCCGTGCGAGCTGAGGGCGCGGTGGCCTCGGAATAAACCGGTGGCGCGGTCACTTAGAGTTGACCGTTATGAAGGAAAAGGGCAGGAAGGTCATCGCGACCAACCGCCGCGCGCGGCACAACTACACGATCCTCGACACCTATGAGGCGGGGATCGCGCTGGTCGGTACCGAGGTGAAGAGCCTGCGCGAGGGCAAGGCCTCACTGGTCGACGCCTTCGCGACCGTCGACAACGGCGAGGTCTGGCTGCGCGGCCTGCACATTCCCGAGTTCAGCCACGGCACCTGGACCAACCACGCGCCGCGGCGCACCCGCAAGTTGCTGCTGCACCGGCGCGAGATCGAGCATCTGGTCGGCAAGTCGCGCGAGGGCAACCAGACGCTGGTGCCGCTGTCTATGTACTTCTCCGACGGCAAGGTGAAGGTGGAACTGGCCCTGGCCAAGGGCAAGCAGGACTACGACAAGCGGCAGGACCTGGCCCGCAGGCAGGCCGAGCGTGAGGTCACGCGTGAGATCGGTCGGCGGGTCAAAGGCATGCGTTGATCTCCGTTCTGCTCGCCCTCGTGGCGGCGACGGGGTACGGAGTCAGTGACTTCTTCGGCGGCATCGCGGCACGGCGGGTCACCGCGCTGCGGGTGGTCGTCGTCTCGTACCCGTTCTCGGTACTGCTCGTTGTGCTGATCGCGCCGCTGGTCGGCGGCGATCCCGATCCGGCGTCGATGCTGTGGGGGCTGGCCGCCGGGGTGGCCAGTGGCCTTGCGGTGTGGTGGTTCTACGCCGCGCTCGCCGACGGCCCGATGTCGGTGGTGTCGCCGGTGACGGCGGTGCTCGTCGCCGGGATCCCGGTGGTCGCCGGGTTCTTCCTCGGCGAACGGCCGGGTCCGGCGGCGGTGGTCGGAATCGCGCTGGCGCTGGTGGCGGTGGTGCTGGTGAGCAGGGAGGCACCCGACGAGACCACCGAGGAGATCATCGGTGGGCGCAGGCTGCGGTTCAGCCGCCGGGTCGCGCTGCTCACCGTCGGATCCGGTGCCGCCTTCGGCTTCGCGTTCTTCTTCCTGCACGAGACCGAGCCCGGCGCCGGGCTCTGGCCGCTGCTCGGACAGCGTGCCGCCGCGACCGCCGTGGTGTGGATCTCCGCGCTGGCCGCAGGCGAGTTCCGTGGCCTGCACGGCGAACCGCTGCGGCTCGCCCTGTGGGTCGGCGTGCTCGATGTGATCGCCAACGCCGCCCTTCTCTACGCCTTCCACGGCTCCATGCTGTCGGTCGTGAGCGTGATCGGTTCGCTGTATCCGGCGGCGACCGTGCTGCTGGCGATGGTTCTGCTCGGTGAGCGGATCGGCGCCACCCAGAAGGTGGGGATGGTGCTCGCGCTCGCGGCGGTCGGACTGATCGCCGCGAACTGAGTTACAGCCGCGTGCAGGGCTCGTTCAGATTCAGTTTGTCCAGCGTGTCACCCTGATAGCCGACTTCGAGCGCTCTGGCGCCCATCGGCGCCTGCGCGTCCGGCTCGAACACCGACGACCACTCCACTGCCGGGTCGGGTCCGGCCGCGCCCGCGGGATGGATCGCGACCATCCCCTCGCCGTCCGGCTCGAGGCCGACGATCGTGCGGCGCAATCCGGCGCGGGTGAGCTCGCCGTCGTCGGCGGCCGCGGTGAGCAGGGCCTCGAGCGGGTAGGAGATCGCCCAGCCGAGCGAATAGCCGAAGTTGGCCGGTTCACCGTCGATGGCCGCGCGGGCGTGCTGGGCGCCGAGACTGTTGCCGCTCCAGCTGTCGACCGGGGTGGTGTAGTTGTAGAGCGCGGTGAGCGCGGGCGCCGCCGCGGTCTGCAGCAGCGCGGCGTTCCAGGTGGGCAGGGAGCCGAGGAACCGGCCGGTGTAGCCCGATTTCACCAGCTTGCCGACGATCTCGGCCGTCTCCGCCGGTCCGGTCGCCAGCATCACCAGATCCGGGTCGGCGGCCAGGATCTCCTCGACCGGTCCGTCCTGATTGCCGACTTCCCCGTTGGGTCCGGTGTCGATGCGGTCGGCGATGGTGGCGCCGTTGGCGATCGCCCACTTCAGCGCGCCGCTGGCGTAGTCACCGCCGTAGTTGCCGCGGTAGGCGACCACCGCGATATTGCGCGGTGCGTAGTGGGTGCCGGCGAACCAGTCCAGTCCGGTCACCGCCTCGGTGCAGTAGGAGTAGCCCGCGCTGAGCACCAGGTTGCGGTCGGCGCTGCGGTAGTTCCAGCCCGACCACTGGGTGGCGGCCACGCTCACCATGTCGTCGTCGTCCATCTGGTTGAGCATGGCGATGGTCTGGCCGGTGCCGAAACTCATCGCCAGCGCCAGCACGTGCGGCTCGATCTCGGTGTAGGCGGTGCGGTGGGTGCGCGGATCGAGCGAGGTGTTGCGGGTGTAGGTGGTGATGTCGATGTCGTAGCCGCCGATGCCGCCCGCCTCGTTCACCGCGTTCCAGAACGCCAGCTGCCCCTCGTTCATCGAGGCGCCGAGCGCGGTGAACGGACCGTTCGCCAGATCCGACAGCACCCCTAGATAGATGCATCCCCGGTCTTTGTCGACCGCGCCGGGACAGGGGGCGCTGGTCACGCCGGGAGCCTCGCCCGGCCCATCCGAGGAGCAGGCCGCGGTGAGGACCAGACCGGCGGCGACGGGAATCGCCGCGGCGCGCCGCAGCCGACTGCTGAATGCCATCAGGTAACTCCTTGTTCCAGCCGCACCAGGGATCACGCTCGTCCCGAACCGGCCGAACGAGAACAGTACCCGCCCGCACCGGCCCTGTTGCGCCGATCTCACAACTCCGTACCGTGTGGTTCGCTGCGGTGTCACAACAACGCCACCGGGAGCTGGCAAAATAATGGGAAGAATCCCGGCATCGGGAGTGTTAACATGACTAGCCCGCAAGGTGCGGGCACGTACGGGGCTGAACGGTTTCGACTGCGTACGTTGATTCAGGGGAAGCGTGTCGGTGCAGGCAAGAGACCACCGTAAGCGTCGTTGCAACCAATTAAGCGCCGATTCCAATCAGCGCGAGTACGCCCTCGCTGCCTAAGTAGCAGGCGTCTCTGTCAGACCGGGTTCGTCCCTCGACCCGGATCCTGGCATCAGCTAGGGGGACTTACCGCTAGGGCCGGTCGCGGGTCACGGCGGAACATGCAACAGCGACTGGGATCGTCATCCGAGCTTGTTCGCGAGACCCGGAGATCCAAGTAGAGACACAGCGAACTGCACACGGAGAAGCCCTGAAGACGCGGCGGAGGACCCGGGTTCGATTCCCGGCAGCTCCACTCGAGGCCCCCGACCTGATAGTTACAGGTCGGGGGCTTTTCTCACGCCCTGACGACTGATCGGGAATCGCTCGAGTCGGCCAGTACCGACACCGTCGGCCAACTCGAGTGTTGGGCGGGCTGATCGATCGGGCCACCCCGAGCTGTGGGCGTGCCGGTCACGCTGGGCTGTCGCCATGTCGGCACCCGGTGCCGGTTGTTCGCATGGCTCAGGCGCCACAGCGGCGAGCGCGGCGAGCGCATCGGCGTCGAGCTCAGCGAGTTCGCGCGGTCTGCTCGCCGCTCACATCGACCCGTTCGTCGGGCGCGGCACGATCCGGCCGGCTTCAACGAGCGTGTCCCACGCTGCGGCCTTGCGCGGGCACTACCAGCGCTCGCACGTCCGGTGCATCTTGTAGCACCCGGTGCGCCAGCTCGTGAGTCAGCGGCTCGCCCGGCGTGGTGTGATCGAGCACCGGCGACGGGCCGCCCTGCTGCTCTGCTTCGGCGGCCAACCGCGCCAAGATGTCCCACACGGTCGGCTGCTGCGATTTCTGCCCCCACATGACGAACCTCTCTGCCGTGGCTGGATGCTCGACCCGGCGCCGGAGATTTCGCGGCGTCCGACGCCGGGGAGCACTGCCAACACTGCCGGGTGGCGATGTGCGTGCGCGACGACGACCACGGCGTCAATCGGCCCCTATTCGGGGCGACATTTCGGCGTCATTCGCGTTACCGTTGCAGGCATGGGGAGCACACCGAACACGGCTCTGCGCGCCGCACGTACCGCCCGGATCATGAGCCAAGACGACCTTGCCCGCGCACTGCGCGACGCAGGATGCGTCAGCGCCACCAAACGCCTTGTGCAGCGGTGGGAATCCGGCGCCACCACACAGCCGAGGCCGAGCCACGCGCGTGCGCTCGAGCAAGTTATGGGCCTGCCGATCGAAACCCTTGGGTTCGGCATCGTGCGCGCAGGCCGCGAAGTGGGTGGCAGCCTCGACCGAAGTCACGACGTCGAATCACCGATCGGCGTGACGTCCTCGGCCGCGGTTACCGCCGCCCGCGCGGTCGGGGACTACTCCGGCGTGTGGCTGTCGCGGTACGAGTACTACTCCAGTGGGCGCGACTCATCGTTCACCGTGGCGCACTACGCCGTCGTGCTCCAGCATGGGAGCCAGGTGACCGTCCGTAGCCTGCCCGGATCGTCGCCGTCGACGATTGAGCTGGACCTCTCCCTTGACGGCAGCGTCGCCACGGGCACCTGGGCCGAACGCACCGCCGTGGACGGCTACTACCGCGGCGCCCGCTACCACGGTGCCCTTCAGTTGCTCGCCGACCCGACCGGCAACCGGCTGGCCGGGAAGTGGCTCGGCTTCGGTAAGGACTTCGAGATCAACTCCGGTCCGTGGGAACTGGTGTTGCAGAACCCGAGCACCAGCAAGGCCACGCTCGACACTTACCAGCGTCCGCCAGAGTAGGTCGGCGCTGCCCATGTCGACGTTCGGGTGTAGTCGGCGTCAAGGGAGATGTCGAGGGTGGCGGCGAGTGCGTCGGCGAGTCTGGCGAGCAGGGGAAGTGTCGGCACGGTGTCGGAGCCTTCGATACGCGAGATCTTGGCCTGGGTCAGGCCGACGCGTTCGGCGAGGCCGGATTGGGTGAGTCCGAGTTCGGTGCGGCGGTCGTAGACGGCTTCGGCCAGTGCCATGGAGAGCTGGATCGCGCGGCGGGTCTCGGCGATAACTTCAGGTTCGGTGTAGCCCTCGGTGAGTTTGCGTTCCCGGAGGGTCTTCCAGCGTGTGTGGCTCATCGGTCCAGTTCTTGATGGGCGGGTTCGGACCTCATCGCCGAGGTATCGGGCGAAGGGCGGACGTGTTCCGGTACCCATGGCGGCCTGAGTCGAGCGGCGATGACGAACCGGTGGCTATCTGGTCAGCGGATCGCCCAGGACGGGAGGGGTTCTCGGGCGGCGAGCCAATCACCGGGTATGCCCTTGACATCGGCGCGGTTTCCGATGCCGGTGTGCGCGGCCACGATTCCGCCGACTATCGCTGCGGTGGTATCCGCGTCCCCGCCCGCTTCGACGCACGCGGTGATGGCGGCCGGGTAGTCGTGCAGGTAGCCGGCCGCCGCCCAGAGGGCGAACGGGACGGTGTCCTGCGCGCTGACGCGGGCACCGTTGCCGAGTTCGTACGCCGCCTCGGCGACACTGTGTCCGAGCAGCTCTCGGGCACGGCGAATCCCCGAGGAGGTGCGCCCGTCGATCAGGTAGGGGTCGACGGCGGCTAGTAGTTCTGCTGGTGTGCTGCCGGTTTCGCGGGTTGCTGCGGCGTGCGCGGCCGCGACGGCCACGGCCATGGCGCCGAGTATCGCCTCGGGATGCCGGTGGGTGATCTCGGCGGACCTGGCGGCTTGAACGGCGGCAAGGTCGGGTTTTCCGGCGAAGTGGGCGCCGAGCGGAGCGACACGCATGGCCGCGCCGTTGCCCCACGAGCCGTGTCCGTCGAACACGTCCCCGGCCGCTTCGGCCCATGGTCGTCCATCACGGATCTGATGCAGGACGACGACGGTTCCCGCGCCGTAGCCGCGATAGGGCTCGCACCGGTCGGCGAAGGCCGCGGCGAGTGCGCTTCGGTCGATACTGCCGTGGGTGCGGATCTCGGCGTGCACAGAGCAGGCCATTTCGGTGTCGTCGGTCCACGGCCACGGGCCTGCGGGTGGTCGTCCGGCGAGAAGATCGGGAACAGAGCTGCCGGGAACGAAGAATTGGGCGCCGAGTGCGTCGCCCACGGACAGGCCGTCGAGGCTGTCCTGAGCTGGATCGGGTCGATGTTGCATACCGGTGTCATCCTGCCAACCGTGGTCGGTTACGGCAATGGACGCGGTGCGCAGGATGTCGGTCCTCACCCACCCGGAACGGCCGGTGGGCGGTCGGGGACGAGCAGGCCGGCCAGCGCGGTGCCGATGGGGATGGCGGTGTTGTCGCTGGGGGAGGTGGGGCCGGGGGTGGTGTAGACGATGATCGTGGTGGTGGTGCGGGTGTCGTGCAGGGCGACGCCGAAGTAGCCGCCGTAGGACGGGTTCATGTAGATCCAGTCGGCGAGATGAAGGACGCCGAAGGCGAAATACCGGTCGGGGGTGAGCGGGCCAAGCCCCGCGGTGGAAGGGGCCATCATCTGGTCGAACTGCTCGGGGGTGAGGAGTTCGCCGGTGGCGAGGGCGCGTACCCAGCGGCCGATGTCGGCGACGGGGGCGTTCATGTTGCCGCTGTGCAGGAAGGCGGTGGGATTCCAGAAGGTGGAGTCCTCGAACAGGTTTCGCTCGTTGGTGTAGCCGTGCAGGTACGGTGCGTCGATCACCGGGTCGAGGACCACTTCGCTGGCGCGCATGCCGAGTGGGTCGAAGATGTGCTCGGCGAGCAAGGCGCCCAACGGTTTCCCGGTGGCGTTCTGCAGTACCTCGCCGAGAACGACGAGGTCGCTGTGCGCGTAGGCCCAATCGGTGCCCGGCTCGAACACCGGTGGGCGCGCGGTGGCGCGGTCGAGGAGTTGCGCGGCCGTCCACGCCCGAATCGGGTTCTCCTCGAAGATCTTCAGGAACTCCGGCTCGGTGACGTAGTCGGCGATACCGGAGGTGCTGTTGGCGAGCATGCGCGGGGTGATGACGTCGGCGCGGGGGAAATCGGGCAGCCAGCGCGCGATGGGCTCGTCGAGATCCACGACGCCCTCGCCGTCGAGCCGCCACAGCACCGTGGACAGCATCGGTTCCATCGGCTGACCCACCCGCACTCGCATATCGGGCGTGGCCGACACCCCGACGGGTGATTCGCCGAGCGCGCCGAGCGCGATCTGCTCGCCGCCGCGCCACACACCGTAAACGGCGGACGTGAGGTCCTGCTCGGCCACCCGCGTGCGCACGATCTCGGTGATCGGCCCCGCTTCGGGATTCACCGGGGCCGTGGATCGCGTGTCGTCGTCGGAACCGCAGGCGGCGACCAGGCCGAGCAGCAGCGCGACGGTCACGCACACCCGGCCCGCTGCGCTCATGACGGCGATCCTTCCCTCGGGGGAAACGCACCGATCAGCGCCTCTGAATGTACTCCGAAGCACCGGTCGGCAACAGTGCCGCGAACTACCGGCCCGTCCCGGTGGCGACGGCGGCGGCCGGTGTGCGACAGTGACGCGATGCGGCGGGTGCGGGGCGAGGAGGGGTCGGTACGACCCGGCTCAGGGGTAACCCCTGGGTGTGCACGGTCAGCTGGGCACAGCGTCTGGGGCCAGGCGGCACGCTACGCGTGCTTCGTGGCACCGTGGACGAAGGATTTCGGTCGCCTCGCATCCGTCGCGTCCCGATGAGACTGCTGTCGGCCGACCAGGCGGCCGAGTTGGCGTGCGGTTTCGCTGAATCTGACGCCGGCCGAGCTGGAATGGTTCGCCGACCGCGGACAGTGGTTGCGTCGCGCGTCGCAACCGTTGTCGCACTATCGGTATCGGCTGCTGCCGAAGGCGCGCGGGGTGCGCTTGGTCGAGGCGCCGAAGGTGCGGCTGCGCGAGATCCAGCGCCGCGTCCTGCGGCACTGTCTCGACGGCATTCCCGCGCACCCGGCTTGTCACGGATTCGAAAAGGGCTGTAGCGCCGCCACCTTGAACTGCGACGCCTCACCCCGACGCAGCGCGCTCTGCTCACCGCCCGCCACCTCCCACAGGGCGCGCCGACCTCACCGCGGCTGGCCAATCTCGTCGCCCGCGGCCTCGACCGCAGGCTCACCGGCTACGCCGGCAGACACGGGCTCACCTACACCCGCTACGCCGACGACCTGGCGTTCTCCGGCCCGGCGAGCACCGATGTCGACCGCCTGGTGTGGACGGTCACCCGGATCGCGCGCGCGGAGGGCTTCACCGTCGGCCCCGACAAGACGCTCGTCCGTCGCGCCCACCAGCGTCAGACCCTCGCGGGCCTGGTCGTCAACACCAGACCCGCCGCGCCCCGCGACCAGTACGACGCCCTGCGCGCCCTGCTGCACAACTGCCTGCGCACCGGCCCGGCCGCCCAGAACCACGCCGCCCACCCCGATTTCCGCGCCCACGTCTACGGCCGGATCGCCTGGATCGGCGAAACCAGCCCCACCCGCCGCGCCAAGCTCCTCGCTGCCGCCGCCCGCGTCGACTGGACCGCCTGAGCGCGGGCGGGTGCGAGGGCGTCAGTAGGATCCTGCCGAGCGGGGGCTGGCCGGGAGGTGGCTGTGATCGAGGTGTGGGGTGCGCGGGTCGCGGTGCGGTATTCGGACGGGCGGCTGGTGACGACGCCGCTGCGGGCCGATGACGAGGCGGCAATCGATATCGGTGTGGCCGAACTGTCGCGGATCGCGCTCGCGGCCACCGACGGTGACCAGCTGGCGCTGCTGCTGTTCCTGCGGTCCGCGCGGGCAGGCGAGGACGGGGTGCCGGCGGATCGCCATCCGGTGCCGGTGTTCTTGGAGACCGGGGTTCGGGCCGAAGCGCAGGTGCTGGTCCGCGCGGTGGAACGGGATCTGATCGGGTTGCGCCGGATGTTCCCGCCGCGACCGGATCTCGTTCCCCCAGCACCGGTTCCGGGCCCGGTCGGCCCGCTGCGACCCGATGTCACGATGGCGGCACGGCGCAGCGACGCTGCCGGGCTCGAGATCGAGATCCTGCACGGGTGCGTCCACACGGACGAGTACGTGCTCGACGTGGGCCGGGCCGCGCACGGGGGTGTGCGGGGGCTGGTCGCGGTCACCACGCTGCGGCTGCTGTTCATGGCGGTGTCGGCGGTCTACGAGCTGCCGCTGGCGGTCGTCACCGGCGCGGAGGTGCGTGGCGCACCGGGGAATCCGATGGCCCTGCACGTGTGGGGAGCGGGCACGGAGCTGGACTTCCTGGACTGGGCGCCAGGCGAGGTCGGCCGGGTCGGCGAGGCATTGCGGCTGGCCTGCGAGATCGAGCACGCCGACGGATCGATCGCGCCCGCCACCCCCACCTCGGCCGAGCTGTTCGGCGAATGGCAGCTGCTGGTGGAGCGCCGGAAGCTGGGCATGGTCGCCGACGAGCTGTTCCGGCGGCAGGCCGTCGGCATCATGCTGGCGCTGCCGGGCTGAACACCGGCGCGCCAGGATGCAGTGCCACCCGCCGCCAAGGACTCGACGGGCGCAGATGCAGGCCGGCCAGCATTCGCCTGCGCTCGGCGATCTGCGTGCTCGCCGAGGACAGGTCCTGCGTCGCCGTCCAGAAGATGGCACCGGTGAGGAAGCCGTCACCGAATTGCCGCCAGTTGCGATAGTGCTGACGCGCCCGGTCGAGGCCGCTCAGCAGGTGCTCCCAGGCCTCGTCCTCGGTGAGGTAGCCCGCGGTGTTGGCCGCGCGGGCGATGAACACCAACCGGGCCAGGTCCCAGGCGGTGGCGTCGGCTTGCAGCGGGAGCGGCAGGGTGTCGGTGATACCGAGCTTGATGGCCTGTAACCACGCGTCGTAGTCGCGGTCGATTCCCGCCGGTCCGCGGTAGCCGCGGAAACCGGAGACGGTGTGCAGGAATTCGCGATGCTCCTCGGCGAGTCCCGCCCGGTCGACCCGACCGGCCTCGGTCGCCGCCGCCACCGCCAGCGGGTGGACGAGCTCGAACAGCGGCGCGTGCATGCCGACCAGCAGCCTGCGGATGGTGTCGCGCGCGTCCTCGGCGTTGTCGACACCCCACGATTCGTGCAGTCCTTCGATGGCGGTCTCGCGCCGGGTGGCCGGGCTGTCGTCTTCCTCGGGCAGGAAGGCGACCCCGTCGCAGTACGCGCCCCAACTGCGGCCGTAGTAGGCGCCGACGGCCAACGCGGCGATCCGGTCGTCGTCGAGTGCCGCACCCGACCACACGTCGGGTTCGTCGTCGATATCGAGGCCGGGAAAACCCGTGACTCGCGGCCGCCGCGCCGAACCTGCCGGTTGCATGGAGCCACCCCTGTCGCCGAGTGCGAATCGTTGTGGGCGCCGATCTTACGACTGCCCGGTCAGCTCACGACGCGCGGTGCGTACATGATGATGCCGACGCCGACCAGGCATACCGCCGCGCCGATGACGTCGAAGCGGTCCGGCCGGAACCCGTCGACGACCATCCCCCACGCCAGCGAACCCGCGACGAACACCCCGCCGTAGGCGGCGAGGATGCGACCGAAGTTCGCGTCCGGTTGCAGGGTGGCCACGAACCCGTATGCCCCGAGCGCCAGCACGCCTGCCCCGATCCACAGCAGACCGCGCTGCTCGCGCACACCCTGCCAGACCAGCCAGGCGCCGCCGATTTCGGCGGTGGCGGCGAGCAGGAACAGCACGATCGAACGCAACACGGTCATGCCGGCAGACCCTAGGACGTCAGCGTCCGAACGCCCGCAGTTGGTACACGCCGCGGGTGGTGGCGATGGTGGTGCCGTCGGTGTCGGTGACCACCGCCTCCAGCACGAAATCGGCCTTGCCGCGTTCGGCGGCCTCGGCGCCGACCCTGACGATCTCGTCCTCGGCGAGGGTGGCCTCGGCGCGCAGATCGGTGCGCGCCATCGCGCGGAAGGCGATATCGAACGACTTCACCAGCGGATAGAACGCCGAGGTGTCGAAGGTGCCGGCGGTGATCGCACCGCCGAGCACCTCGGCGACGGTGAACTGCACACCGGCGTAGATGGCGCCGAAATGGTTGCCGTTGCCCTCGATCGGCACCGTGGTCACCGCGTGCCCGCGCCCCACCTCGACCGCGCGTACTCCCATCGAGGCGGCCGCCGGGATCGTGGCTTCGATCGCCATGTTGACCATGTCGACCAGCGAATTGTCGTCCTCGGACATCCGGTGTCGTTCCCTTCGCAGAACGGGACAGCGCTGTCCCGGCACGCAATCCCCGTCCAGCTGGACGGGTGATCCAAGAGTAGCGGCGGCCCTCGCGGCTCCGGACGGCTTCGGTCTACCTGTCGGTAGGCGGCGCTACCGTCGAGGGCGTGGTGGACTATCGGGAACACATAGCGCGGCTCGACCGGGCCGTGATCTGGACGCGAGAATCGCCGCCGGGCCCGGTCACCGTGTTCCCCGACGGGTGTATGGACCTGATCTGGACCGAGGGCACCCTGCTGGTGGCCGGTCCCGACAGCCGCCCCTTCCACACCGTGTCCGGGGGCTCGGAGTACGTCGGCATCCGATTCGCCCCCGGCGCCGCGCCCCGGCTGCTCGGCCTCCCGGCGAGCGAACTGCTGGACCAGCGTGTTCCGCTGGCCGATGTGCTGCCGTCGCGCCAGGCTCGCGAACTGGCCGCCCGGATCGACGACGCGCCCGACCGCGAACACGCGCTGGAAACGCTCGCGATGCGGCTCGCCGCCGACGCGGGTCGCGCCGATCCGGTGCCCACGGCCATCGCCGACTTCATCGCTGCCGGCGCGACCGTGGCGGAAACCGCTGCGCGCGTGGGAATTTCGACCCGGATGCTGCACCGTCGGTCGCTGTCGGCCTTCGGCTACGGCCCCAAGATGTTGGCTCGAGTTCTGCGTTTCCAGCGAGCGCTCGCGGCCTTGCGCACCGGCCTGCCCGCGGCGGAGACCGCGGCCGTCACCGGGTACGCCGACCAGGCTCACCTGTCCAGGGAGTTACGTGACCTGGCCGGATGCTCGGTCCGCAGCCTGCAAACCGGCTGAGCCGCCGCTCGGCGCCCGGAAAGTCGCATTCGGCAACACCGCGGTAAAAAGTTATGCTCACTGGGCACGCCCCGTCGTAAGGCAAATCCGCACCACCGACGAGAGGATGTGACCCCCATGATCGACGTATCCGTGTACTCCGCGCTCCGCATCGAGGCCGAACGAGACGAAGTTCGTCGACTTGTCGTCGGCGCCGTCGTCGTCCGGCACGACCGGGTCCTCATTCTCCGGCGCCGACGATCGGATTCGTTGAGTGGCCGGTGGGAGTTGCCGAGCGGGGTCGTCGAACCGGGCGAGGCGCTCGACGACGCGGTGATCCGCGAAGTGGCGGCGGAAACCGGTTTGCAGGTCACCGGAATCCGGGACTATCTGGGCGATTTCGACTATCTGTCCGGCAGCGGCGCCCGCACCAGGCAGTTCACCTTCGTCGTCGACGTCGCCGCGACCGGCCCGGTGACGCTGACCGAACACGACACCCACCTGTGGGCAAGGCGCAGCGGTGAACCGCCGGTCAGCGACGAGGTCCGCGACCTGCTCGGCCGCTTCGACCGGCGGCAGCGCGATCCGCGCTCCTGGTCGGCCTATTCGCCGGGCAACGGCGCGTAGAGATCGATGCCCTGGCCGTCGGGGTCGGCGAGCGTGGCGTAGCGCTGGCCCCACACGGCGTCCCAGGGCGGCAGTTCCCCGTGATAGCCGGAGTCGACCAGTTCGTGCCAGAGCTTGTCGACCGCGGCCGGATCGGCGCAGCGGAAGGCGAGACCGCTGCGCCCCGGCCCGGTCGGCGGCTGCCAGCCGGGCGAGAACGACGAGACGACCTGCTCGGTGTCCAGCGCCAGCCGTAGACCACCGCCGAGCGGGGCCTCGGCGTGGCCGCTGGTCTCGGCGCCTTCGCCGAACACCAGCCCCAGCTTGCGGTAGAAGGCCAGCGAGGCGGCCATATCGGAGACGACGATCGAGATCACATCGAGCTGTGGAGTCATATCCGCAGCGTAGGCGGCCCCGCGCGGCGCGGTCTTGAAGAAATCGGACCTCAGCGGGCGGGGACCGGAACCAACTCCGCGATGAGATTGCCGATCAGGATGCGCAGGTGGTCGCGGATGCCGCGAACAACCTCGATCGGCTGTCCGGCGGGGTCGGCGAGTACCCAGTCGCGATAGCTGATGCCGGGAAAGTACGGGCACACCTCACCGCACCCCATGGTGACCACCACATCGGACAGCCCGACCGCGTCGTCGGTGAGCGCCTTGGGCTGCTCGCCGGAGATATCGATCCCGATCTCCGCCATCGCCGCGACGGCGGCGGGGTTCAGCTGGGGCGCCGGATCGCTGCCCGCGGTGCGCACCTCGATCCGGTCACCGGCCATGGCCCTGAGCAGGCCGGCCGCCATCTGTGATCTGCCCGCATTGTGGACGCAGACGAACAGAACGCTGGGAGTGTGGGCCATGGTCGCCCTTTCGGCGCAGGGTCGAAGTGCTTGTGGCGCTTCGGGTTATCGTCACCATCATTCCATCCGCACCGCCGCGCGTGTGCCGGGTGCGGGACAACCGGCGGCACCGTTGTCCGCGATGTCCGCCCCGTTCGCCTTCAGCCGACGGGCCCGAGCACCCGGTTCACGTAGTCGTTGGCGAAGACGCCGGTGGGGTCGAAGCGGCGGCGGACGGCGGTGAACCGGTCGAAGTCCGGGTAGCGGGTGGGCAGAGTCTCGGCCGTCTGGAAGTGGCGTTTGCCCCAGTGCGGCCTGCCCGCGTACTCGTCGAACACCGCTTCGCAGGCGCGGAAGTACGGCTCCCATTCCATGCCCTGGTACTGGTGCACGGCGATATAGCAGGTGTCGCGGCCGCTCGCGGGGGAGAGGAACGCGTCGTCGGGTGCCACCCAGCGGACCTCGATGGGCATCGGTGTGCGGAAGCGCTGGGTGAGCTCCACGATCCGGCGGACCGCCGCGACCGCGTGCTCGCGTGGGATCGCGTATTCCATCTCGGTGAACTTCACCAGCCGCGGGGTCGCGAACACCCGGTAGGACCGGTCGATCTTGCGGTTGTGACTGCCCGCCTGCGTGGCGATGCGGTGGATGGCCGGAATGGCGGCGGGGATCCGCCTGCCCACTTTGCACATCCCGGTGAACGCGTGATTCGACAGGAGCACGTCGTTGAGCCAGGCGTTGAGGGCGCTACGCGGCTGCTCCGGTTTCGTGGTCCGGTTGCCCGCCTTCGTCATCGCCACACCGCTGTGGGCGAAGGCGAAGAACTCGAAATGATCGTTGCCGTCGACGAATTCGTCGAGATTCGCCAGCACGTCCACCAGCGGTACCGGTCGTTCGACGAGGTCGAGCACGAACGACGGCTCCAGTTGCAGCGTCACCGCGGTGACGACACCGAGGGCGCCGATGCTCACCCGCGCCGCGCGCCAGCCGTCGGGATCGGTCTGCTCGTTCAGTTCCACCCGGTTGCCGTCGGCGCGCATGACCTCCACCGAATGCAGGGCGGCGGAGATATTGCGCAGCCTGGCCCCGGTGCCGTGCGTGCCGGTGGCCGTGGCGCCCGCGATGGACTGGGTGTCGATATCGCCCAGATTGGGGAAGGCGAGGCCGTGGCCGTGCAGCAGGGGGCTGGCCGCGTGCAGGGTGAGCCCGGCCTCGACCCGGACCCGGTTGGTCGCGGTGTCGATCTCGAGCACTCTGTCCAGGCCGCCGAGGTCGATCAGGGTGCCGTCGGTGAGCACGGCGTCGGTGAACGAATGGCCAGATCCGGCGACGCGCACGGTGCGGCCCGCCGCGGCGGACGCGGTGACGATCTCGGCCAGTTCTTCGACGCCGCGCGGTGCGGCGACGACGGCGGGTGTGCAGCGCTGCTCGCCTGCCCAGTTCACCCAGGTGCTCTTGGTCATGTGTCCAAATGTAGCGGATGGGTGTGATCCGCACTACTGAACCAGGGGAGAGTTCCTGCTCAGCGCCGTCGGCCGAGGCATCCCGCAGACTTGGCGCGCTCGACTTCGTCGTCGGTGAGCGGGTCGACGAGCAGGGGTCTGCGTGGCACCGAATCGGTGCGGACGCCGTTGAGGGTGATGGCCATATAGCGTTGCCAGACTTCGGCATTCACCGGTGCGGCGAACTCGGCGAAGGAGTTCACCATATGGATCAGCGCGAAGAAATCGGTGGTGGTCACATCGGGGTGGACCGCGCCCGCGGCCCGCGCGCGCTCGACGATCGCGGCGACCGTCGGCCGGATCCGGTCGCGTAACTCGGCGAAGCGGGCCGGGTCCTCTTCGAGCTCGAGCATCACTTCGCCGAAGCCACGGTTGGTCGACAGGTGCTTGCATGCCTGCTCGAAGAACTCGACCAGACCGAGCCAGGGGTCCGGATTGCGCATCGCCACATCGGCCACATCGGCGAAGTCGGCGATGTGCTGCTCGAAGACCTCGGCGATGAGCTCCTTCTTGTTGGCGAAGCGGCGATAGACCGTGCCGACGCCGACACCGGCGCGCTCGGCGACATCGTCGAGCGTGATTTCCAGGCCGTGTTCGGCGAAGAGTTCGCGGGCGGCCGCGACGATGCGTGCCTGATTCCGCGCGGCGTCGGCGCGCAAGCGGCGGGGTGGTGCGGCAGTCGTCGTGGCGTGATTCACAAGTACATCCTATCAATCCGAGGATTAAGTGGAGGTGGTTACTCCGTTACTCTGGTAGCTTCGAGGAAAGCGGAGGCTTTTCCTCCGATTGTCCCACTCATTCCGAGACCGTCGACACGCAAGGGGAGTTATGACCGCCACACTCGAGACCGGGACGCAGCGTCCCGCGGCAGGCGGCACCGGCCGCCGCGGGTCGCACGCCCTGCGCTGGTGGGTGCTTGCCGTGCTCGGCATAGCCCAGCTGATGGTCGTGCTCGACGCGACGATCGTGAACATCGCGCTACCCGCCGCCCAAGCCGACCTCGGCTTCGGCGATGCCGATCGCCAGTGGGTCATCACCGGTTACGCGCTCGCCTTCGGCAGCCTGCTGCTGCTCGGCGGCAGGCTCTCCGACCTGTTCGGGCGCCGCAACACCTTCATCATCGGTCTGATCGGCTTCGCCGTCGCTTCGGCGGTCGGCGGCGCGGCGACGACCTTCGAGATGCTCGTCGCGGCCAGGGTCGGTCAGGGTGTCTTCGGCGCGTTGCTCGCGCCCGCCGCGCTGTCGCTGCTCACGGTCACCTTCACCGAACCCGGTGAGCGGGCCAAGGCGTTCGGCATCTTCGGCGCCGTCGCCGGTGCCGGTGGCGCGATCGGCCTGCTGCTCGGCGGCGCGCTCACCGAGTGGGCCTCGTGGCGCTGGGCGATGTATGTGAACCTGATCTTCGCCGCCGTCGCCCTGGTCGGCGCGGTGCTGCTGCTGGCCAAGCACACCACCATGGGCGCACGACCGAAGCTGGACTGGCCGGGCACGGTCACCGTCACCGCTGCGCTGTTCGGCATCGTCTACGGGTTCTCCCAGGCCGAGACCGAGGGCTGGACCGCGCCGTCGACGCTGGCGTTCCTGATCGGCGGTGCGGTGCTGCTCGCCGCGTTCGCCTGGATCGAGACCAGGGTCGCGCATCCGCTGCTGCCGCTGCGTATCGTCGCCGACCGCACCCGCGGCGGCGCCTACCTGACCGTGTTCATCATGGGCATCGGCATGTTCGCGATCTTCCTGTTCCTCACCTACTACATGCAGCTGACGCTGCAGTACTCGCCGATCGTGACCGGCGTCGCGTTCCTGCCGATGGTGGCGGGCATGGTGGCCTCCTCGACCACCGCGCCGTCGCTGCTGCTGCCCCGCGTCGGTCCCAAGGTCGTGATCAGCGGCGGGTTCCTCGTCGCCGCGGCCGGGATGTTGTGGCTGACCAGGATCGGGCTCGACACCGGCTACGTCACCCACATCCTGCCCGCGCTGATCCTGCTCGGCCTCGGTCTCGGTGGCGCCATGTCGGTCGCCTTCCAGGGCGCGACCGCCGGGGTGCAGCACGAGGACGCCGGCGTCGCCTCGGCGATGGTCAACACCAGCCAGCAGGTCGGTGGCTCGATCGGGACCGCGCTCCTGAGCACTATCGCGGCCTCGGCGATGACCGACTACGTGTCCTCGCATCAGCCGGGCCCGCTCACCATGGCCCAGGGTGCGATCGAGAGTTACACCACCAGCTTCTGGTGGGCGAGCGCCACATTCGTCCTCGGCGCGATCGTGATCGGTGTGCTGATGCCGAACAAGGTGCCTGCCCCCGCCGAAGGGGAACCGGTGCTCGCGCACTGACCCGAGACCGTAGCGGCCCGGACCGAATCGTCGGTCCGGGCCGTCGTCGTGGATGGGGCACCGCGCCACATGCTGAAGGTTTGCCCGGCTCCCCGCTTGTCGGTGCGTCTCGATACCATGAGCAACGACCACCGTCGGACCAGCAGGGGAGGGCAGCGCTATGGCAACGCGGCCCGCGGCGCTGGATCCGGCCGTCCTCGCGGCGATCTCGATGGGTGGTGGGCTCGGCGCGAGTGCCCGTTTCGGCGCGGGCCACTTGTGGCCGGTGCGGCCGGGGGACTTCCCGTGGTCGACGTTCACGGTCAATGTGCTCGGTTGCTTCGCGATCGGGGTGCTCATGGTGGCGGTCACCGAGCTGTGGCAGGCGCCGCGGCTGGTCCGGCCGTTCCTGGGAATCGGTGTGCTCGGCGGCTTCACGACCTTCTCCACCTACAGCGCCGAGCTTCGTACACTGTTCGACAGCGGTGCGGTCGTCGCGGCGCTGAGCTACCTCGGCCTGTCGGTGCTGGCCGGGCTGAGCGCCGTGGCCACCGCAGTGTTCGCGACCCGATGGGTGGCGGGCGCGCGCGGGCGGCCGAGGGGAAACCTATGACGGAAGGGTGCCATCGGATGGTCGAGTGGTGGGGAGGGCGGCGATGACGGCGGCGCTGGTGCTCGCGGGTGGAATGCTCGGCGCCCCTGCCCGTTACCTGCTCGACCGGGCGGTCACCTCGCGCTTTCCGTCCGGGCTGCCGTGGGGGACGCTAACCGTTAACATTGTCGGTTCGGCGTTGCTCGGTGGCCTGATCGGCGCGAGCGCGGGCAGTGCGCTGCTGGCGTTCGCCGGAATCGGTCTCTGCGGAGCGCTGACCACGTTCAGCACGTTCGGTTACGAGACGGTTCGTCTGGTGACCGAGGGCGCCTACGTGTACGCCGTTGGCAATGTCGTGCTCAGTGTGGCGGCGAGCCTGACCGCGGTGTACGCCGCGGCGTCCCTTACCCACTGGTTGTTCGCATGATCCTCATGACCAGCCGCGCGCAGCCGACACGGAAGGGAATCCCCACCATGGCCCACGATCGCGCCGGACGTCCCGCACGCCCCACCGACCTGGTCGACATCGCGCACCTGGTCACCGCCTACTACAGCCGGGTTCCCGATCCGGCCGAACCGGCGCAGCGGGTGGTGTTCGGTACCTCCGGTCATCGTGGCTCCAGCGAGGATTGCGCGTTCAACGAGGCGCACATCATGGCGATCACCCAGGCGATCGTCGAGTACCGTGCCACCCGCGGCATCACCGGACCGGTCTATCTGGCGCGCGACACCCACGCGCTGTCCGAGCCCGCCTGGACCACCGCGCTCGAGGTGCTCGCGGGCAACGACGTCACCGCGGTGATCGACGCGCGCGACGGCTACACCCCCACCCCGGCACTGAGTCACGCTGTGCTGCGCCACAATCGGGGCGGCACCAAGCACCAGGCCGACGGCATCGTGGTCACTCCCTCGCACAATCCACCCCGCGACGGCGGCTTCAAATACAACCCACCGCACGGTGGCCCGGCCGACACCAAGGCCACCGACGCCATCGCCGAACGCGCCAACGAGCTGCTGCGCGGCGGCCTGGCCGCGGTCAAGCGGGTGCCGCTGGCCCAGGCGCTGCGCACCCACGTCGAGCGCTACGACTATCTCGACCACTACGTCGCCGACCTGCCGAACGCGCTGAACCTGGACGCGATTCGCGGTGCGGGCATCAGGATGGGCGCCGATCCGATGGGCGGCGCCTCGGTGGACTACTGGGAGGAGATCGGCCAGCGCTTCGATCTCGAACTCGAGGTGGTCAACCCGTTCGTCGACCCGACCTGGCGGTTCATGACCCTCGACAGCGACGGCAAGATCAGGATGGACCCGTCCTCGCGGCACGCCATGGCCGCCCTGGTCGGGATCAAGGACGACTACGACATCTCCACCGGCAACGACGCGGACGCCGACCGGCACGGCATCGTCACGCCCGACGGCGGGCTGATGAACCCCAACCACTTCCTTGCCGTCGCGATCGAATACCTGGTCGCCAACCGGATGTGGTGGGACGCGCTCACCAAGATCGGCAAGACGGTGGTCAGCTCGTCGATGATCGATCGCGTGGTCAATGTGCTCGGGCGTGACGTCTACGAGGTGCCGGTCGGATTCAAGTGGTTCGTGCCCGGATTGTTCAGCGGCAGCCTGGCTTTCGGCGGCGAGGAGAGCGCGGGCGCGTCGTTTCTGCGGATGGACGGCACCGTGTGGACCACCGACAAGGACGGCATCCTGCTCGCGCTGCTCGCCGCCGAGATCGCCGCCGTCACCGGCCAGACCCCATCGGCCCGCTACGGCGAGCTGGAACGCCAATACGGCAGCCCCGCCTACGCGCGCATCGACGCCGCGGCGACCGGCGCACAGAAGGCCAAGCTCGCCGCGCTCACGCCGGAGGCCATCACCGGCACCGAGATCGCGGGCGAGGAGATCACCGGCATCCTCACCACCGCACGTGGCAACGGCGCCGCGCTCGGTGGGCTGAAGGTGACCACCGAGAACGCCTGGTTCGCCGCCCGCCCATCCGGCACAGAGGACAAATACAAGATCTACGCCGAGTCGTTCCTCGGCGCCGAGCACCTGGCCCAAGTGCAGTCGGCCGCCGAGGAGATGGTGAATCAGGCGTTGAGCGAGTGAGCACGCAGGCGAAGGTCCGGCTACCGGCCGAGATCTGGGTCCTGATCGCGGCGGCCTTCGTCATCGCGCTCGGCTTCGGTCTGGTCGCGCCGGTGCTGCCGCAATACGCGCGCGAGTTCGGTGTCGGCATCGCGGCCGCCTCGGCGATCGTCAGCGCGTTCGCGTTGATGCGGCTGCTGTTCGCGCCGGCCAGCGGCAGGCTCGTGCAGAAGCTGGGCGAGCGGTGGGTGTATCTGGCCGGGATTCTCATCGTCGCGCTGTCGACCGGTGCGTGCGCGCTGGCGCAGACGTATTGGCAACTGCTGGTGCTGCGTTCGCTCGGCGGTGTCGGGTCGACGATGTTCACGGTGTCGTCGATGGCGCTGATCATCCGGGTGTCCCCGCCTGCCGCGCGCGGCAGGGTCTCCGGCATCTACTCCACCAGCTTCCTGATCGGGTCGCTGCTCGGGCCGCTGGTCGGTGGCGGCCTGGCCGGGCTCGGGTTGCGCGCGCCGTTCGTCATCTATGCCGTCGCCCTGCTGATCGTGTGCGTCATCGTGTTCGCCGGGCTGCGCGAATCGCCCGTGCTGCGGACCGAGGAGGGCTCGGCGGCGCCGGCGTTCACCTTCCGGCAGGCATGGACCGAACCGGCCTATCGCGCGGTGCTGCTGTCCAGCTTCGCGGGCGGTATTGCGGTGTTCGGCGTGCGGATGGCGTTCGTGCCGCTGCTGGTGGTGGAGACCCTGCACCAGGAATCGGGGATGGCCGGTGTCGCGCTCACCGTGTTCGCCGCGGGCAATGCCGCGGTGCTGTTCGTCTCGGGCAGGTTGTCCGACCGCTTCGGCCGCAAGCCGTTCCTGATCGCCGGGTCGGCGATCTGCGCGATCGGCACCGGCGTGCTCGGGTTCGCGCCCTCGCTGCCCTGGTTCCTGGTCGCCTCGTTCGTCGCCGGTCTCGGTTCCGGCATGTTCAGCCCGGCCCAGCAGGCCGCGCTGGCCGATGTGATCGGCGCCCGCGCCCGCGGCGGCCCGGTGCTTGCCGCGTTCCAGATGGCCGCAGATCTCGGCACCGTGCTCGGCCCGGTGGTGATCGGCTGGATCGCCGAGCGCACCTCGTTCGGCGTCGGAATGGCGGTAACCGGCGGTGTGCTGGTGGTGTCGGCGGCCGCCTGGCTGGTCACCCCGGAGCCGTCGACGATCGAACACCCGGAGGATCCGGAACACCCCGATCACGCCGGTGACGGCATCGACCCGCAATGCACGGGCGACGGCTGCCCCGACGGCGTGCCGATGGTGCGCACCGGAATGGCGCCGCGGCCGGTCGACGCCGACCCGCTGGACAAGCAGGTCGAGCAGGATTTGCGCGGCCCAGGCGGCACGGCCTCGTCCGCTCGAGGCACAGTGGACAGGTGAGCAACGCCGGTTCCAAGCACACCCCGCGCCCCGTGTCCAGCAACACCACCTATGCCCTGGCCGCGGTGGCCCTCGTCGTGATCGGGCTCCTCGTGTTCGCCGCGTTCAAGTGGAACAAGCCGACACCCACCGAGGTCCGCAACGACGGCTACGGCGCCGTACGCGACACCGCGGTGCAGGTCACGGCCACACCCGAGGGCGTCATCCGGCTTGGCCGCCCCGAGGCCGCCGAGACCGTCGACATCTTCGAGGACCCGCTGTGTCCCGCCTGCGGCACGATGGAGACCACTTTCGGCCAGGAGATCGCCCAGAAGGTCGACGAGGGCAAACTGGCGGTGAACTACCACCTCGTCGCCTTCCTCGACGACCGCTCCAAGAGCAAGGACTACTCCACCCGCGCCATCGCCGCGAGCCTCTGCGTCGCCCAGACCGGCTCCGGTCCCACCTTCGGCAAGTTCCACGAGTCGCTGTTCACCACAAAGCAGCCCGACGAGGGCGGCGAGGACCTGAGCAACCCCGCCCTTGCCACCCTGGCCACCGAATCCGGCGCCCCGGAGTCCGTCGCCTCCTGCATCACCGGCGGCGCCCAGCTCGCCCCGGCCCGCACCGCCGCGAGTAAGAACCTCGCCGACCTCGATGCCCGCACCGACAACAAATCGGCCACCCCCGCCATCTTCGACGGCACCAACGCCATCGACTGGCGCGACGAGAACTGGGTCATCACCCTCGCCCCCTGACCCCGCGTGAGGTTCGGCACATTCTACTCCGCCCTCACCGCCCCCGCAGGCCCCGCCCACCACTCCACCCACCCCCGATTCCCTGCCTTTCCGCCGTCTACCAGCCGATTTGTAGTCGCCGAGAACGATGGTGTAACTTCATTCAGGCAGCAGCGAGAGCGGCTGAAACAACAGAACACGGGGCTATGGCGCAGCTGGTAGCGCACCACACTGGCAGTGTGGGGGTCAGGGGTTCGAGTCCCCTTAGCTCCACAGAAATAGCAGGTCAGGCCAGGTCATAGACCGGGCCTGACCTGTTTTTTGCGGTTCAGCCCCCGGTTACCCCCCGCTTTGGCTGTATGTCTGATTGATTCGGCCCGTCCGAACTTGTCGTGGTTCGATGCACTGCGACGGATCGAAATCGGCACTAGTCGCCACAAGATCTTGTCCGGAGTCGGTCTGGCGTCAGCCTGACCGCTGCCGCTCGCGATGGGTTAGGCGCTACGTCTGCCGTGCCAAGCCCGAATCGCGATGGCTGTGGCGGCACCCACGGCGGCAATAACCGCGGCATTGGCGTTGCCGAACACGACGAGGGCAACCAATGCGGTCAGTATCAGTGTCAGCGCGAGAAGATCGACGGCCGCGCCGGGCCACGACATCGGGACTGGCACAGGGGGACTCTGGGTACCCCTCTTGACGACACCGGGCTGCGGCTGGACGGCCCGGGGGGAACGGCGTGGCACTGCTACCTCCTGTTTTCGTACTTTGAGTCTGTTTACGGTGCTTAGTGCCGGATAGGCGTTCGGTGGTCGTGCTGAAACAAGGTTGGCAGCAACGGATTTCCCGGGCAAACTCTTCTCAGGTGCTCTGCTGAACTGGTGAGACACCGCTGATGTGAAGTAGATGTCAGGTTGAAAAGATGTTGCCAAGGGGTCGTCAATGGCGAAGCGCCGTCTCCGGAAGCCGGGTGTGCCCTCGGGTGCCCGGTTGTCGTTCTTCCTGTACTTGCAGCGGCTGATAACCGAGTGTGGCGACAAGTCCACCACTGAGCTGGGGCGGATGGCCGGATACTCCCACCAGACCGTATACAAGGCGCTGACCGGCCCACGGATGCCTGCGCGTGCGATGACCGAGGCGCTTGTCGGTGCACTTGCGTGCCAGTCCGAGGTGGACAAGGTGATGAGGCTGTGGAGCCTCGGTGTTCATGAAGAGCGCAACCTACACGAGGAACCTCTCATCGCTGAGGAACAGCCCATCCGCGTGAGTAGTCCTCAGACTGAGCTTCCCCTCCGCCAGCCGGCCCGATCCACGAAGCTGGATCGGGCTCGCGCTGCTGCGGCGGCAGAGGGCGATACGGGCGGTGAGCCACCTCAGAAGCCCTACGACCACCTCATAGCCAGTCTCGACAGCATGGGTGTGTCTGCCGCCCACTACAACATGCGTCTGCAACTCGCGCACCGCATTTGGTCGTGCCTGCACAGCGCGGGCGTTACCCCGGAGATGTTCCAATCTGAGTTGACACGTACCGGCCTGCCCGGCTGGATGGCTGCTGTGACGATGCCAAATCGGCAGCAACTACTGAACTTCGTCTACGAACTCCGACCGGAGGAGGAAGTACGAGATGCGCTGATGGCTGCATACACCAGCGCAGTCGCCGAACGGGAGGAGTTCGGAAAGGCTGGTGCTCCGTAGTCGAGCCTGGTCAGAGCGCTTTCGGCACACTTTCGGAGGGCCTTCATTCCACCCTCGCGAGAGCCGAACGGCTCGTGCGGTCCCTCGAAATCCGTGCGCGCGACGGCCTGTAGCCCGACTGGTTGAAGATCCTGGATATGGCGCCGGTCCAGTCGGGTAGTCGCAGGTTCGATTCCTTGGCGGGGCACATCGAAGAAGGGAACGCGGGCGACCCGGGAATTTGTCCTGGCCGACTGGTTGTCGAGGCGGATTTCTCCCTGAGCTGAGAGAAGATGCGATGTTCCTCGGGCCTTGTCGGTGCTGCCCGCACCGGCCTCGACGCTGATCGGCTACCAAGCCGCCTATCTGCACTATGTACCCTATGAGCAGCAGCGATCTGCAGGAAGTCGTCCGAATTGCCGGGAGCCCGACGCTAACACAGTTCGTCCAACCCGATCTGACTCCCGAAGACCGCGAAGCGCTGATCGAGGCAGGCTACGACCGCGACGATCCCCATGTTCGGGCGCAACCAGCTAGCCGCGCGTCAGTTCGACGATCCGCCGCGTGAGCTGTTCTGCCCAAAGAAGAAGCCTAGGATCAGTAGGAACCCGCTCGCCACGATCTCTGGGACATCGGTGTGGATGAACATCGCGACGATGAGTGAAATCGCCAGGAGGATCAGTAGTACGGCGCCGACCAAGACGGCCGCTGGCTCGCGCTCCAGCATCGCCTTACGGACTTCCCAACGCTGCTTCATGATGTTGAGGCGCTTGATCTCACCGACGCCGATTTCGTCTTGTGCCTGAACCTTCGCGGCCAACTCCGCTTGCTGTTGTGAGATTCGCTCGACCATCTCGGACAGCTCTCGTCGGATGTCGGGATCAACCACCTTTTCCTCGACGGCGTCCTTGATTTCCTCCATCTGCTCCTGACGTTGGAGGGAGGCGATACGTCGCACCATCGAAGTCCGCAGCTGCTTCATGTAGCGAACTGCGTCCGAGACCGGGACATCCTCAAGGTGAGGTGCTGGGCGTGACAAACGCACGCCGGGACCAGAGCTGTCGAGCTCGCTGGCGAGGTCGCCGATAAGTTCGTCGAGCTTGGCGACCGAATCCTGCAGCAAGGCAACGGTGCTGGTATCCGAAAGTTCTGATATCCCGGCATTCATCAACACCCTGTCGATGGATGCTCTGTATCTCGGTTCGACTGCTCGTAGTCGCTGAACGAATCTTCGTTCTTCGGGTTGCAGCAAGCTGCCTGCGCTCGAGCTGGATTCGTCGAATCCCTCAGACTTGCCTGACATCAGGTCCTCCTAGCTGCGGTTGCCTGGTCGACAGCCTACGATGACTGCGGGCTGGTAGATCGGCTCGCGCAACCACCAGCCCACGTCGCCAGCATCAGCACCAGCAGAATCGGCTTCGCCAGCCATATCAGGCCCGCCACAACGAGTTCGGCCACAGCAACCACCTCGTACTGGGATCGGTGGCCCCAGTGACGTCAAACCTGGGTCGTCGAGCGGGCCATCGGCCTCCCGTATCCAGCAACGACGACCTGTGTGCGATCGAGGGCGTATAACGAGGCGGTGACGAACCCCAATAGCCCTGAGGCTCTGCGCTTCTTGGAAGACTGGCTGCAACCGGCCATAGAAGAGGCCGACACCATCGCTTCCCGCGGTGGCATCTCCCTCGGTATCCCCACCGGCTTCAACGAACTCGATGAACTCACCAACGGTCTACAAATGGGAACCCTGACGGTGGTGGGGGCTCATCCCGGGGTCGGCGCGAGCACTCTGGTGCTCGACATCGCACGCTCATGCGCCGTGAAGCACGGAATGGAGACGCTGTTCCTGACTCTGGAAACTCAGCCGATGAGCGTGGTCAAGCGGCTGCTCAGCGCCGAAGCAAAGATCAGAATAGCCGACCTTCACTCGGGCAGGATGTCCGACGACGACTGGACCAAACTGGCCAGACGCATGTCGGAGATCTCAGAGGCGCCACTGATCGTGGATCGACCGATCGATCGCGACATCAGCGCCATTGTCGAGCTGATCACCGAGGTGGCCGAACGCAGCGAAACCGACGCAGCGCGCACCGGACTCCGTCTCGTCGTCATCGATTCGTTGCAACTGCTGACCGCCCGAACAGACCTGCCGTACGAGAACCGCGAGCGTGAGGTTTCCGAGGTGGTTCGCCGACTGAAGGCGCTGGCACATGATCTTGAGATCGCGGTCGTGGTGACGAGCCAACTGTCCTCCAACCCCGGCCCACGCCAACTGCCGCGTCTCCCCGCGCTGGCCGATCTGCGTGACTCGGGAACGATCGCGCACGTTGCCGACACAGTCGTGTTGCTTCATCGCCCTGATGCATGGGAACGAGACGATCCGCGCGGCGGCGAAGCCGACGTCATCGTCGCCAAACATCGCCACGGCCCGACCGCGACGATCACCGTCGCACACCAGATGCACTTGAGCCGGTTTGTGGACATGGCCCGCGGTTGATCGTCCGCCACAAGTTCAACCTCTGTCCAACAGGCGCGCGACCGTCGCAGCGCGTGCGTACCGAGGGTTGTCGAAGAACGTGCGCCCTCCCAGCACGACACGGTGGTATCACGATCTGGTCCTCAGACCTGCGAGGCGCTAACGAACCTCTGACCTGGACCGACTGGCTTTGATGAGAATGATCGAAAGGGAGAGGAATCTATGAGCGACGGAATCGGCAATGACCCGAATCAGGGCAATTCCGCCCAGGTTGTCAGGCCGGACC
The DNA here is from genome assembly GCF_042650365.1 of Nocardia rhizosphaerae. Lineage (NCBI taxonomy): Bacteria > Bacillati > Actinomycetota > Actinomycetes > Mycobacteriales > Nocardiaceae > Nocardia > Nocardia rhizosphaerae. Next base: position 20,133 of record NZ_JBHSBA010000005.1, on the reverse strand, counting down.
CGGCCGCCGCCGTGCCCGCCGCCGCGGCGGGCAAGGACCTGCAGGCGTTCGAGGATCTAATGCTCAACCTGATACATCAGTGGGGCCTGCCGACCGAGGACATCATTATCAACGTTCGGGAACGGGAGAAGCTGCTCCGGAACACGCCTGATGCTCTCGAAGGGCTCGACAGCACACAGCGAGCACGAGCCTCTTACGTCGCGAAGATGATCCTGGCCGCCTCGGTGGGCTTGTTTGATGCCGCGTTGAACTACCTCTGGAACGAGACGATCAACGAGCTGCGGGCGCGGGTCGTCTCCTTCGACGTTGCATACTTCTTTGAGATCGCTGAGCCGGATCCAACACGCCGCAGCACCCTCCGCACACCCGAGGACCTGTCCAAGATCGACGACGCCAAGCTAATCGAGGCGGCCAACCGCATCAAGCTGATCAGCGACGTCGGCTACAAGCAACTCGACCACATCCGCTACATGCGCAACAATGCCAGCGCTGCGCATCCCAACCAGGTTTCGCTGACAGGCTTGAAGCTGGCGGAATGGCTGGAGACTTGCATCCGCGAGGTCATCACGCTCCCACGCGACAACGTTGTCGCTGAGATCGGCCGCCTTCTTAGTAACGTCAGGACACAGCGCCTGACCACGACCGAACTGACCAGCGCCGCGGCGTTCTTCGACAATCTGCCGCCCGACCAGGCTGACAACCTGGGAGCCGGTCTATTCGGCATTTTCAACACACCTGGCTCGCCCCCGGACACGCTCGACAATGTACGTAACCTGTGGCCCGATCTTTGGCCCTATATCGGGGAAGACCAGCGCAACGAGTGCGGGATCAAGCTCGCGCGGTTCCGCGCCAACGGTGACGCCGACCGAGCCCAGCGTGCCCGAGATCTGCTCGACCTCGTCGATGGAACTGCCTACCTGCCAGAGTCTGACCGGGAGGCCGAGCTCGCCCAGGCCCTCGATGACCTGACCAATGCCCACGAAGGCTGGAACAACTTTTATCAGGAACCGCCCGTCGCTCAAAGACTGTTGAATCTGGTCGGCAAGTACGGTCAGGTTCCCGCACGCATCAGCTCGACCTATGTTCGCCAGCTCGTCTACGTCTTCCTCACCAACGGCAGCGGCACGGCGTGGAGTGCTGATCCCATCTACAAGGAGCTTATCGGCAAGTTCGATGGCGGACAGGCAGCGATTGCGTTGCGCGTTTTTGACGACAGCAAGATCGCCAGCCGACTGCAGCATGAGCTACCGCGGACAAAGTGGGCCGAACTCCTTGAGCTCATCACACCGAAATTGACCGGTCGGCGTGATCGGGCATTGCTCGATGCCGTCCGTGCCTTCAATGGCACTCCAGATCAGCTCAAACTCGACAGCGGCATCAAGCAACAGCTCAACCTCGGCGGCTTGCGAGGAAGGACCAAGAAGCAGAAAACTCAGCCATGAACGAGGTCCTGGTCGTGAACGGTGGGGGCTGCTGCAGGATCGGGTGACAGTGTCACCCACCCTGCAGCAGCCGCGAGGCACTAGAAGAGCGGAAGTTGGTCATGATCGGGATCGCTGTAGTACGAACTGCTTGTACGCGACGATCGTGGTCCTGTGGGTCGATCGCTGTGTTCGTAAGGACTGCAGGGCGAGACGTCGTCGAGCTTGGTGGTCGGTGACAGGATGAGGCCACAGGCGAGGCAGGGCACGGTTCGTCGTGCACGGGGGAGTTGAAGCCGCGGCGCGTCTCCGTACTCGAACGAGTGTCCGGCTGCCATGAAGGCGTTTTGTAGTCGAAGCCATGCCGATTGAGATCGTGCTGCCGAATCCACTGGAGGCGGCGGTGACACCGATTGCGTCGGAGTAGAAGAGGTTTGGGGTGTGGACGCTGCGATCATTGGGGATGGTGTCGGAGGCCGGGTTGGTTTCGGTTGAGGATGCTGCATGCGGGCCATACGTTCACGCTCATGTTGTAGGTCTAGTGCCAACGCCCGCTGCAACGCAACGGGATTCGAGATGCCGTGAGAGGTGAGGTCGAGTTCGTCGAGCGGAAGCACATGTGGCACGAGCTCGTCCTCGATGCAGGGGGGGAGGTGTCGTACGCGGTGGATAACGTCGTTCTCGGGTGCTGCCTGGCTGGGCGTAGATGTGTGTGGCTTGGCGACCATCAAGCTGAGGGATCTGTGCTCGGGATCCATCGTCCACAACTGTTGGGCGCCGTCCGGGGCGGTGAGCGCTGCCCAATGCGGCGGGACGTCTGGGTGCCAAATCCAGAGGTCGGTGATGCCGTTGCCGCGGTAGTCGTTGTGCCGCCGTAGCCATTCCTGATCGGTCAACGGGGAGGCTTGGACCTCTAGGGCGAGTTGTTGGCCGTCGTCGAACACGATGCGCACATCTGCGCGACGTTGATGGTTGGGCAGCCACGCTTCGTTACGAACATCGATGACGCCCGGCTGCAGCCCCGCCCACTCCGCGAGAACAGCCTTGCTGGTCAGGTGCCACACTGATTCGGCGCTGTGCCGCCCGCTGGGCGGGCCCGACCCGGCGGGGTGAGCGAAGTGCGGTCGCCGGGATCCGCCGAGTCTGCTCCGGACGATGAGCGGCACCAGTTCGTTCTTTTCGGCGTAGCACAGCGCGCATACCAACGTCTGATCTCCGCTGTAGCCCATGCTGCGAAGCTCAGGCACGCGCGGATCACGGGAGTTGTCAGGTGCGCGAACGTATGTCCCCTGTGTGACATCGAGCGCGACTGTAAGCAGTTGGGTGGAGCCCATGGTGGAGAACCTCTTGTCGAACGGCGGAGGGTCTTCCGGCGGGCGCAGGAAGACCTGATGGGCTGCGCGTTCGCAAGTGGTAATAAAGAAGGTTCTTTGGCTACGTCATGGGGCTTTCATGCCCGGATGTCTTATGTCTTTAGCTCAGGATGTGTGATTTGACTTAGGTTCGCAGCTGACATCGAGGCTAGAACCTAGATGGTGGGAGTGTCAATGGGGGCAAGGGCAGGTGACTTACCTTGCATTGCAGCGCATTCCGTGTCCACCTTCATCTGTCCGATCTGCGGATGGTGGTGGCTGCGCATTGCATCCACCGGCGCAGCCATTCGACGTGCCTCCCGCTCGGCTAGCGTAGGCGACGTTGGCGTTTGGCCAGCGGAGGCATCCAGTACTCGGGCGGCTGTGGAGCACTGCCATGAATGTCGGTGTTTTCAGGGCCTCGTGGCGCCCAGCAGTCGGGATAAGACATGTCGGCGATCGCGGCCTGGCCGGATAGGAACAAGTCCGTGGGTGGCCGGTCATAGGTGACGTGGTTCAGCAGCAGCGGGAAGGCTCCAGCGCTGGTGGGCAGCGATTTCAAGTCCCGGGTGCGGCTGATTACCTGGCAGTAATCTGTGAATTGGAACACCGCTGCTGGCTGAGCGGTTCCCAGCCAGACGATCCGATCCCCCGGCATGGCACGCTCTTTGCCGTTGATCAGCGCGTTGGGGAATGTCGCCGCCCGGTCGATGTAGGGCACCGGGTCGGTCCAGCTGTTGTCCGGATCGTCGTCACCTAAGCTGAGGACATGGGCGCCGTCGTCGGTACCCATCAGTTCCAGGCTGTCGCCATCGGAGTGAGCCTGCCAGCAATCGGCGATCTCGGGGCGGTTGTTCAGCACGGCTCGGAAGTCTGGATAGTGCACATGCAAGAACAACTGACCTGCTTCAGTCGCCAGCGCAATTCGATCACCTGCGCCTACCATGTGCTCGTGTCCTGAACCCGCCCAGCGGGCTTGGCCGGCTACTTCACTCGCCGCTGCCCGAACGGCGTCGACGGCCTGATCAACGGGTACTTCAAAGAACTCTCGACGAGACAGCCGGTACGCCGCCAGGAGACTATGTGCGGCATCTTCGACGTCTTTCGGGTGGGAGGTCGTCAGGCCGAACTCAACGTCGAACGGCACGGGGACGCTGGTGGTGAACAGCTCTCGGGCGCGGTCTCCGATCAGCCGGTCCGTCTTACCGATCTTGACCAGCCCCGGCATCCTTGAATTGGTCAGTACGTACACGAAACCGGTTGTGAGACTAGCCATCCTGATCCCCCACTCGTGTTATCGACACCCGCGGGCTCGGATGCTAGTCGATCGCATTGTGTGTGTGGTGGACCGACTTCTGGTCTGCGGTCAATGCTCGTAGTCGGAGTGCATCGGCGGGCTATACGTAGTCGTCTGCAAGAGAGACACGTGTGCGTTCGGTGGTGCCCACCGATCCGAACGCACAGTGTCACGGCAACGAGTGATCGGTCGGGCCCCTATCAGCAAGCGCGGTTTCGACCTCGTGACGAGTCCACGCCTACGCCCCTAGCGGATCTGGTGAGAAGGACCTGCCTGCATTCCGCATGTCGGCTCGAGCCGCTACGCTAGCCGAGCCCTCGTACTGGGCGAGGATGTGCCATGCCTCAGGCTGAATACCCAGGCGCATGCTGGTCCGGCCCTACCCCTTAGGGCCGGACCAGCGCCCGTGCGATATGCCGATGAGCTGGTGCTTCGATCGCGGCGCGGCGTCGAAGGCTCGCTTACGCAGTGCACGAGGCCGATCTACGCAGCCACCGCACGACGCGGGTCATCGTGTCGGAGTCGTTGGAGTAGACGTCATCAGCGTGCCTGCTCCGACGGTTGCGCGGGCGCTGGACATCGCTCGCCGGTCGTGCGCCTGTGACGTCATGCGGCCAGCGCCGTTGGGCGGGTGCCTGCCGAAGAAGAATGCCAGAATGCGATATGGCCGACTACGTGGATGCCGTTGCACATGCCTGTCCGAGCTGTGGTCGCCGGACACGTGTGAACCGGCGCACCGGAATGATCTACTCGCACAACGTCCCGTCGTCGACGAGGTTGTGCGAGAAGTCCGCGACGGCTGCACTAGCGCCGGAAGGCGGCGACGTTCCGCAGCGCCTCGATGACATCACCTCGCCTGCGCCACAGCAAGCATCGATAGTTCGCCGCGTCGACACCGGCGGACAGAGCATCCGGGCGTTGCGCGGTGGCATCCCAGGCAGACGACGTAGCCACTGACTTGCCCCACCGAGGAGCACGGAACAGCGGAAATGGCTTGCGGCTCTAGCTGACCGATTGGCCTTTGGGCTCTCGTGAGGCACGCGGTGGTGGATGTTGGAACCGCGATGGACGTGTGTCGGATTGACGGTTGGCGTGTCAGGGCCGACTGCGTCGCCATCGCCCTTCTCCTCAGTCAGAGCCCCTCCGACAAAGCGGGGAACCTCAGTGGGTGGACACATCACGGGCAAGTCACCCCCCCAGGTGGACAGGCGGTTCTCGAGTCAGCCCGCCCGATCTCCTGCGGCACGCTACGGGGCAGCTGAGCCCGGACCACGCAACCGTCCCATCAGACAGGCCGAGGGTTCAGACAAGTTGTCACCGCATCTTGGTCGACCAACCAGTCTTGGATTTCCAGTATTTGCAGTCGCCGAGCTAACGTCGCGCAGACTGCGAGGGGAGGAGCGTTTGATGATTCGAGGATTGCGTGCCGTGCCAGGCTATGCGGCATCATCGGTCAACGTTCGCCGGTCATCATTTTGCCGCACTCCCTCGCTGGCGGCGACACAGACGATCACTGATGCGGCGGGACTGCGATGACACTGCACATAAGCCGGGTTCACATAGTGAACTTCCGCAATTTCGCTGACCTGGACATCGACCCGTTCCCGGCTCCGGCGGTAATCGTGGGCGAGAACGGCGTCGGGAAGAGCAACTTCCTGTACGCGCTGCAGTTGGTGCTCGACCCAGATCTTCCTGACTCGGCGCGACGGCTGAAGGCCGAGGACATTCACGACGGCGCGACCGGACCTCTGGGGCCTGGTCTGAGTGGTGGCGCCGAGGTCATGGTCGAAGTCGAGTTCAGCGGCTTCGATGACGACGATGAAGCCGTCGCAGCGTTGTCCGGTGCATTGACACGTCTTGAGCGACCGATGCGCGCCACACTGACCTACCGGTTCGCGCCCCGAGCAATACTGGAACTGTCCGGTGACACTGTGCTCGCAGATCGTGGCTATGAGGTAGAACGGGGATACAACCCCAACGATTATGACTTCCGGGTAATGAAGAAAGACGACCCGACGACGGATGCCTCCCGCATCCGCCGACTGGTGAGTCTCCGGGTACTACCCGCCCTGCGCGATGCCGAAACAGACCTCTCTCGCTGGAATCGCAGCCCCTTGCGTACGTTGCTCGAGGACCTTGATTTCGACCCTGTCAAGCTCGCTGCGGTTGCTGCGGATATTGACGTCGTAGCGAAAAACTTGGCTCTCGAGCCTGAGATCGATGGACTACAGCAGCGGTTAGCGACGCGGCTGCATGACCTGGTCGGACCGCGTTTGCCCGTGGAACCGACCATCGGCGTCGTCTCAAGCAGGCCAGATTCGCTTCTCCGGGGTTTGCGGCTGTTCATTGATGCCGCTCGGACTCGTAGCGTCGCCGATGCCAGCCTTGGTGCGGCAAACGTCCTCTACTTGGGCCTGTTGATGGAAGCGTTGGCTGTGAGGCGTGCTGCCAGTGCCTTCGTAACTACCGTGATCGGGGTTGAGGAGCCGGAGGCCCACCTGCATGTCGGCTTACAGCGCCGACTGTTCCGTCACCTGCTCGAGACCGAGCCCTCGTTGCTGCTAACGACTCACAGCCCACATATCGCCGCCGTCGCGCCGCTGGACTCGTTGCTACTGCTGCGCACTGTGGACGGCGAATCGGTGGCAGTGACCGCGTTGCAGGCCAGGCTCGATGCTCGGGAGCGCCGTGACATCAGCAGGTATCTCGACGTCACGAGAGCGGAACTGTTGTTCGCACGCGTCGTGCTATTGGTCGAAGGAGTCGCAGAGGTCTTTCTGCTACCTGCTATCGCTGCGGCGGCGGGATTCGATCTCGACGAGTACGGAATCGTCATCGTCAACGTCGCAGGGACTGACTTCAAGCCGTACGTCAAACTCTTGGGCAAGGACGGACTCGCGATCCCATACGCGATCCTCACCGACGGTGACCCGCTTCGAACAAGCAAACGACCTGAGCAGGGCTTGGCTCGTGCCGCCGAACTCCTGAGTGATGGGCCTGCCCGCACGCAAGTGACCGAGGGTGTGAAGCAGCTGATCGAACTCGAAAAGAAGGATCGAGATGCTGGGTTCGATCTTCGTCAGTCGTTGCAGGACATCTGTGCGAGCCACATGATCTTCGTGGGTGACGAGACTCTCGAAATCGATCTCTTGCCATTGGTCGGAAATGAGTTGGTCAGCGCCTACAGCGAGTTGGCCCCGTCGGCCAACAGTTCGGCGAATATGGCCAGTGATGTTCAGGTATTGATGGCCGAGGACGGTCTTGAGTCGCTTCTCGAAGCGACGGCTACTGCTCTCGTAGCGGGCGCAGCCAGAGAGGGGAAAGAAGTCACTTCGGCGGGACGCATCGGTCGGGTGCTCGGCCGGATTGAGCGAGTCGGTAAGGGGCGCCTCGCGCAACGCCTCGCTGACCATGTCGCCGGGATTGATATGCGAGAACGCACTCTGCAATTGCTCGATGCCCTGGAAGTAGATGTCGAACTGGGCGTCGAGGACGGGGAGGCGATTGATGCCGAGCTTCTAAGTGAAACAGGTACTGCGCGGGCCTGTCTGCGCATTCTCGACTGGGCAAGCGAAACCGTGCGTGAGCATCCCCTGTTTGGCGCCGAGTGCTGATGGTGCGTCCGTGACTGGAAACAATGCGCGACCGACTGTGCGGCTGCCACGCATGCTGGCTGATGACATCCGCGATCTTGACGACGATCAACAGGCTGCGGTGACTACGGTCGGCAATCTCGTCGTCATCGCCGGTCCCGGCAGCGGCAAAACACGAACGCTCGTCGCGCGGGCAGGCTACCTGCTGTGCAGCGACATCAGTCCGCTGCGTGGTCTGGCCGCGATCACGTATACCAACCAGGCCGCACTCGAACTACATCAGCGCCTCGCGCGTCTCGGCATTTCTGAACCCCATCGCCTGTTTGCAGGCACCCTCCACACCTTCTGTCTCAGCCAGGTACTGCCGTATGCCGAGTTGATGGACGTCAGTCTCCCGGGGCGGGATGCGTTGATGTCGTCCCGCGACATCAACGAACTGCGTGACGAATGCGCTGAGGTCGCGGGAGCGAATCGGTGGGCGCTTCGGGAAGTCTTCGCACCTCTTAGGCGCAGGATGGCAGCGGGGGAGGATGTGAGCGACGAGAACCCCGCCAACGTGGCCGCCATTCAGCGGTATGAGTACGAGTGTGACAGGCTGTCGATCTGGGACTTCGACGCAGTCGTATTCAAGTCAGTCGCGTTAATGCGCGAATTCCCCGTGGTGGCGGCAGTCGTCAAAGCGAAGTACCCGACGATCCTGATTGACGAATACCAGGACCTCGGTGCTGCGTTGCACAGCCTCGTTGAACTGCTTGTCGACTCTGGCGTGTCTGTGACTGCCGTCGGTGACGCGGACCAGAGCATCTTCGGATTTACCGGCGGTGATCCTCGATACATGCACGCACTGAGCCAGCGTGAGGATTTCGCGGAAACGCGTCTTGAGACGAACTATCGGTGCGGATCCGCAGTGATCGCCGCCGCCGAAGTCGCGTTAGCCGAATCGCGCGGCTGGCAGGCCGACCCGGCCCGAAACGACCCAGGCGTAATTGAAATACGAATCTCGAGTGGTGATTCGCGAACGCAGGCACGGCAAGCTGTCACTGCGGTCCGGGGGTTTCTTGCGGCGGGCGTAGCGCCCAATGAGGTCGCGGTCCTCTTACGATTTCGCGCGCCACTCGGGCCGCTCATTCACGAGGAGCTTAGCGTGGCTGGGATACAGGCACGTCTCGAAGGCACATCTGCATCGCTGCAGAGCGCTATCGGTAAGTGGTTGGCGTCGTGTGCACTTTACGTAACCCGGGTGGCCGAGCCGTATCAAGGGAGTGCACCGTTGGAGCTCTCTCCAGCAGGTGCTGACGTGTTGCTCGGTGAACTGGAACATCTCCGATCCCAGGCTGGCTACGCACATAGCACCATGCCAGTTCTCAGGCGGATGCTTGCACTGCACAAGACCCTCACCGACGTCGAACCAGGGTCAACCCGATACGACGTCGCGACGTGGACCGCACGCGTCGCAGCGGACTGCGATCTCGAACCTTTGGCGATCCGACTCGGCGACAACCGCAATCGCGAGGAACTCGCAACTCTTTTGTCTGCTGAGGATGGACAACCGCTTGATGAAATCGCGAATGACCTTGAGTCAACCGGCCGTGTGACAATCGGTACCTATCACGGGGCAAAGGGGAGAACGTTCACAGCAGTGCTGCTCCCTGCCCTGACAGAAGGAGTCGTCCCACCTTGGGGTCGGAACTACGGTTGTCCTGTTCCGCCAGCGGAGACGAAAGTCCGTGAAGAGCGCCGCAGCTTCTATGTAGCACTCACACGTAGCCGTGGCTCGGTCCTACTGCACACCACCGAGTCCGGCGTCGACAACCGCGGCGATCAGATCGAGCGTGGATACTCCCGATTCGCCCGTGAGCTAGCACAGCAACTCAACCTTAGTCTTCCGTAGCCGAACGCGCACTTGTGAATTCCTCGTATCGTGAGGGTATGAACACGGTCCAGCGATGCTCGTTGTCGGGGACCGGCAAGCTCAACAGAATTTGTCGTCTCGGGTTACCGGTGAGACTGTCGCGGTAGTCTCACCGCGTTGCTGGGACGGTGACTCCCGTCTAGCTTGCGGGGGATGTAGGGGTCAGTTTGCGATTGATGTGGGCAATCGGCAGACCGCAACGCTTGGCGACGGACTTCTGGAAGTCCTCTTCCTGTGTCATCTGCGGATGGCCAGTGCGCGTCGTAACAATGATCAGAGGCGGTTCCGACGAGCTGACAGCCGCACCGAGCGCGGCCCAGATCAGATCCTTGAAAGTATGGGGCGCACCCCAACACACATAGCGCTCGTGCTCTCCGTCGGTAGCCATGCAGTGCATGGGCTTTTCCTTCACAGACTTTGGCACCAGATCCCAAGAAGAGCCAAGCCCTTGCTTCACGAGGGTGTCGTGCGGGGGGAACCGCTTCGTGGCGCACGACGCGTATGTGCCGATCCCTTCCAGCGCTCGGACGTATTCCTTCATCGGCCCATCCTTGATCCAGACACGGACATCGCCAACAGGGAGGTACGCGACGAGGACGCCGCCGATCCTCTCATCATCTACCCACCTCGCGTAGTAGTTGGCGCGTTCACGATCGGTGAGCAGATCCCAGTCGATGTCCTCGGCTCGCTGGTAGAGCTCGGTGGCGACTTGGACCTGGATGTTCTTGGGCACTTTCGGGGGCATTGATCACCGCTGACTGGTCATGGTCTGGTCTGGGAACTGGAGCCGGACCTCGTCGTAGGCTGTCTCGAGGCTGGCGGCGTCCTTGATCCATTCTTCCATGAGGGAAGCCACTCGCTGGTCGGTGAACTCGACACGGGATGGGGTGATGCCCTGGAGCTCCTCGGTATCCGCAGAGTCGGCGACCGCGCGCTTTATGTTCAGTGCCGCCGCCACGCGCCGGAGGTCGCTGACGAAGTCGAGGACGGCGACCCGCTCCTTGCCCTCACGAAGGCGTAGGCCGCGGCCGAGCTGCTGGATGAAGATGCGGCGGCTGTGGGTGACTCGCGCGAAACACAGGATGTTGACATCCGGCACGTCGACACCTTCGTTGAGGATGTCCACAGAGGTGAGGATGGGGACCTCGCCGGAGCGGAACGCCAAGAGACGGGATTGGCGTTCGCGTTTGGAGAGGTCTGCGTGGATGGCTAGGGCGCCAGACCAATTCGGGGTGCGGCGCAGGAGGTCGGCGAGGCGTTCGGCGTGGTCGATGGTGCGGCAGAAGACCAGAGCCCGGGGATTGGGTGTGGTTCCCCATACGGCGGCTAGTTCGTCGCGGACAGCCTCATCGCGTTGGGGGAGGAACAGTCGGGCGTTGAGTTCGCCCAAGCTGTAATCGTGCTGGCTGGCCGACCGGACCATGTCCCAGTCGATATTGTCGACGAAGAGGCGGTAGTCCACCTGGGCGAGGTAGCCCCGGCGCATGCCTTCCTCGATGCCGATCTTCACGACAGGTTCGCCGAACCGATGCGTGATGTCGTATTCGTCGCCGCGCCAGGGCGTCGCGGTGAGGCCCATTTGTCGGGCGTCGGTAAGGAGATCGAGCAGCTCGCCGTACTGGCCGTCTTCCCCGACGTGGTGAGCCTCGTCCACCACCACCAGCGCGGGGCGGTACCCCCGCCGAACCATGTAGAGCGCGCTACCGAGGGTGGCGCAGGCGACGCCGGACAGATCGTCGGAACGTTCCTCTCCTGTGACCAGCCGGGTTTTTACGGTCTTGGGCAGGTGACGCCAGAGAGCGCGTTCGAGTTGATCGACGAGATCCTTGGTGTGGGCGACAACCAGGACCAGGTCGTTCGGCTGCCGACGAAGGTGCTCGTCGATAACCTCCGCTCCGACAATGGTCTTACCCAAGCCGGTGGCCAGGATAACCAACGCCCGGCCGGTGGCGTTCAGTCCGCCGACGGCGTTGTCGATCGCGATCCGCTGATAATCGCGCGGGGTGACGGCACCGAAGCGTTCAGGTACTTTGGCCCAGGCCCTTCGGAGGGTATCGCCGGGCCATTCGTGGATCTGCGGGCCGATCAGCGCGAGTCGGTCGATGCGGCGCTCGGCGTCCACGCCGAGGACGGTGTTGGTGACCACGGCGGCTTTGTCTCGACGGTAGTGTTCGCGGGCCCGGGCGACCTCGTCGACGCCATCAGCGGAGATCGGGCCTTGTTTGCGCCACTTGCACTGGAGGACCCAGTCCTGCCCCGAGGCGCTCGCGAGGATGTCGCCGCCCTGATCTCCGGAGCCGTCGATGTTGGCGACCTCGGTGAATCCCATGTGCCACAGCAATCTCTCGATCTGACGAGGGAACTGGTTGGGTCCCAGCTCCCGCAGAAAGCCAGGTCCGAGGAATCCGTCAGTCATGGTGGATGGCCCTCATTCGGTGTCGGCGAGGTCGCGTTCGACCAGCAGGCAACTGAGCCGGATCCGCGCGAGTTCGTCGAGGTCGAGTTTCGGCTGGTGCTCGGCCATCACAGCGAGGTCGCTCACCAAGCCGGTCAGACGCGTGAGCACCAAGGCACGCGATTCCTGGTCGGTCAGGTTGGCGTAGGGGCGGTGGAACACCTTTCCGTCGAGAAACGCGTCCGGGCGCAGTTCGAGCAGTCGCACGACGGCATTGGGAGGCAAGAAGGGGACGAAGTCGCCGGCCTCGATGGCGGATTCCCACCCGCCGTTCCCGCCCTCGACGACGAATCGTTGCTGGGCGCGGACCTTCTCGGATTCTTGAAGCATGTCCCAGTAACCGGTGGGCGCCCCACCCTTGATCTCACGCTGCATCGCGTCCTTGACACGGTCGAGCAGGCGAGTGGCGCGGCCGGTCAACGCTTCGGCGGTGACCTTCTGGTCGGTGGCGCGGCTCTTCAGGTCCATCAGAACGGTCGAGAGTGGTTTGGTCGCGCCACGCGCGACTCGGATCCATTCGGCCAGTTCCACCATCGCCATGTCGCGGAAATCGACACCGTACTCGGTGAACAGGGAATGCGTGATGTCGACGAAGATCTCGACGTCGGGAGCTTTGCGAAGGTGGGCGAACAGCGGCACGTTCGTCCCCTTCTGGTCCGCGAGTACGACGCCCTTGACCGCCCATACGGTCAACGACACCGAACCGTGGCCCTTGACCTCGTATTCGCCCGACAAGTCGACGACTTGCGACCCGGCCGCTCGGTAGTCCGCCAATCGATCATCGAGTGTCTTGGCAGCGGGAATGGGGGTCGCGGGAGCAGGGGAGGGCGAGACGCTGGTGGGCGCAGCGGTCGGCCCCTGACCGAGGCCCATGGCCGCGAACGGATCCGCATCAACGTCGCCGGGGTCGACCGTCACCGGATGATCATTGAGATAGGCCGCCTCATACCACTTTTCGTCGGTTTGGTAGTCGGGGTCGCCCTTGCGGAACTTCTCTGCCCACTCGATGGCCTTGTCGAACAGGACCTTGCCCCCGGCTCCTGGGAGCAGGTAGTTCAGGCCGGCGTCGTCCCGGCGGAATCCCGTGTAGAGCCGACCGAGGTAGCTGTCATTGGTTCGCCGGTAGAGCTGTTGTGCTTTCTTCTCCTTCATGGGGACAGTGCCGCGGATCGTGCGCACCAGCTTGATCCATTCGGGGCTTTCCTCGATGAACCGGGTTTTGGTGTAGTACACCGGCACGTGATCGCAGTGGATCTCCCCGACGATGCGCCCCTTGCCCCCACGGATACTGTCGATGGGGTATTCGAGGTCGGGGCCTTCGATGCCATCGGGGTCTTCCCACGAGAAGAGCTTCTTGTCGCGGGTGAGGATCTTTCGTCCGTTGCGCAGGAAATCGAGGCCGTAGTCGTTCGCGTGGTGATACCGCTGGATGCCGACCCAGCCCCAGATCCGTCGTTCACGCTCCTGGATGTTGGTGCTCTCGCAGTCGTCGCACTTGTCGGCCCCGCTGGGGCTCCACCAGCCGCAGTTGAAGCAAGCCATAGCGGGGAGCAGGCGTTCGTCGAACTCGATGACGGCGGGGATGGTGTTGCCCTTGCGGGTCACGGTCCGCGAGGCATCCCAGACGCACGGCAGCCTTGGCTGGGTCTTCTTGCCGTTCACGGTGATCAGGAAGCCGCGCTCCCGGAGCAGGTAGGAATAGACGTCCCCCAACTGTTCCCTCAGTTTGTCACCGCGGCGCACGAGTTCCTGCCACTGGTCGGTCTTCAGGTTCTTGATGATGATCTGAGTACCGTGCTCTTCGGGGGAGGCCTTGGGTTCCTGACGGGCTGGCACGTTATAGCTGCCGCCCTTGACCAACGCGTCGAGGTCGAGGTCCAGCACGGTCCAAGACGGGTCGCCGGCTCGCGTCGTCCGTATGGTCGTGAGACGACCGAGGCGAGCCGTGGCGATGTTGAAGCCCATCCCGTAGAGGCCGAGCGCACCGTAGCGGGCATTGCCGGACCAGCCCGCCCGTACGGCGTTGTTCAGGGTCGGGAGGTCCATACCTCGGCCGTTGTCGGTGACCCAGACTTCAGCGGTACGCGCGTTCCCCTCCTTGCCTGGCAGGTTCACGTTCACGGTGGGGCGCTCACCATCGACGGCCGGACTCGACAGGAACTCGTCGAACGCGTTGTCGACGAGTTCTGACAGGCATTGCAGCGGGCTGAACTCGATGTCCCCTAGGACGGTCAGAATTCGCGGATGCGGCTCGATGTTGACGAACTGCTCTGTCACAGGTCTCCCCTTCTGCCCGCCCGGCGTGGCTTGCCGCCACAGGGTAGCTCGCGCCACCGACATGCCGCCGTGGTCCTGGGTCAGCCGGGGCGCCCGGTGCCGACCAGCTGATCTCGCCGAATCAGGTTGCGCGGCAGAATGATCGCCAGCAGGTTCGAACGGAGGGACGCCGCGATCTCGCCGTCGGAGCGATGGGAATCTCCCGAGCGTGCGTGGGTGGGCCGTAATTACGACGATTCCCGCCGCCCGATTAGCGACGGGATGGTCGACGGTGGCTGAGGAGCGCGGCTTGGATGCGTTCGGCGGCCTCGTCAGGATCCTCGTGCTCCCACACTCGGATCACGAGCCAACCGGCCTCTGCGAGCCTTGTGGATGTATCGCGGTCGCGGTCCTGGTTAGCCGCGATCTTCGTGTTCCAGAACTTCGAGTTCTTGATCGCGGGTCGGTGGTGTGATGGACAGCCGTGCCAGAAGCACCCGTCCACGAAGACGGCTACGCGATCGGTTGTGAAGACGATGTCGGCGGTACGGCGAAGCTTCGCGACCGGTCGAGCGTCAACCCTGTACCGCAGGCCACGGCGGTACAGAGCCCTTCGCAACGCCATCTCCGGGCCGGTGTCGCGCCTACGGTTCGCGCGCATGACCGCGCGCACCGCGGCGGATGACGCCGTCGACGCGAGAGGTAGCGGGAGGTCGCCCGCCAACTTCTGGGAGTGGGCCTCGCGCCACGCCTGGATCAGGTTGTCCTTGCGCGAGTCGTGTGTGACTTCGCAGATGTAGCGTTCCTCGGATTTGCCGTCACGCGACCAACGCAAGTAGGCGCGGATCCGGCGAGTGCGTCGATACACGCGCAAGGAGACAGACCCTCGCGCGAATCGTCCGTCGCCGAGATCCACGTTCCGGTGGTTCCGCCCACCGGCCGCGCGATCCTGCTCGACCGCTGGAGCGACGGCGCCCTCCGTCCGCCTGTAAGCCCGCGCGGATGGCAGTCGCTCGTTCCATCGGTGTTCCCCGGATCGCGCGATCATCGTCAGCGTGCTGCGACGAGCACGTCACCGGCGGCCGCTTCCGACGCTTCCGCCGCGGCGAGGGCATTGGCGACTGCCGAGGCGAAGAACTCACCGAGCACCACGGGTACGGCGTTGCCGAGCTGGCGCATCTGCTCTCCCCTGGGGCCGGACCCCAGCCATTCGTCGGGGAACGTCATCACACGCGCGGTCTCTCGCACGGTCATGTACCTATGCAGGTATCGCCAACCGTCGGGGGATTCGGGGTCGGCGACGCGGTCGTCGAGCAGCATGACCGACTCGCCACCCGGCACGCCGTGGACTCCGGCCTTGACCGTCTTGGCGGGGCGGTCGAGTTCGTTGGGGGTGTGGCCCTTGTAGATTCGCGCTCCGGGCCATCCGATGTGATGTTCGACGCCGATCTCGTCACCGAAGTCGAACTTCTCCTCGAGCCGATCGAGTTTCACCGGAGGCAGCTTCGGGAGTGTGGCGTCGGTGCCGTACCCGGCGATGGCGTCGCGCAGTGTCCGCCACGGGAGGCAGTCGTCCTCCTTCACGAACTTCGGAACGCGCGCCTCGACGCGGGCTTTGACGTGATCGGGGACATCGGGGTGTCGTCGCCAGTAGTCGCCGTTCCTGATCGAGCGGAACAGGGCGGCCTCGGAGTACCTGGGTGTCTTGACCTGCTTCTCGAAGGCCTCGACGTCCACGCCGAGGTCGGCTCTGAACGCGACGATGACGACACGGTTGCGCACTTGGGGGACGCCGTAGTCGGCGGCGTTGACCGGTACCACGACGACCTTGTAGTGATCGCTGTCACTGTCGTTGTCGGGCAGCGCGGCGAGGATGTCCCGCAATTGGGCGTCGTGGTCCTGCCAGCGGGAGGAGTCCTTGCGTTCCTGGTGGGGGAGTCGCAACTCGTTGACGATGTATTGGAAGTAGTCAGCGAACGACGGCCGGAGGAGTCCGCGGACGTTCTCGCAGATGACCGCCTTCGGGCGCATGTCGCGGATGGCCTTGAACATGGCCGGGAACATGTTGCGCTTGTCCTCGTCGCCCTTGGCGACCCCGCCGGCGCTGAACGGTTGACAGGGCGGCCCCCCGGCGAGCACGTCGACACGTCCGGCGAAGGCGGTGAGGTCGAGGTCCTGGACATCGGCTGGGTAGAGCGGCGCGGGCTGTCCCTCATCCGGCGGTTCGGGACGGACATCCTCGATCACGGTCAGGCCGTCGGTGCCCAACGTCTTGCGGGCGCTGGCTACGAGGGTCTCGCAGGCGCGCTTGTTGAACTCGTTGAACAGCAGGGGTCGGAAACCGGCCTGGTGCACGGCCATCGCGAGTCCGCCCCCACCGGCGAACAACTCGACGCTGGTCCGTGTCCTGTTCGCGTTCCCGGGCTGGTCATCCATGCGCGAACCATACCGCGGGGATCTGACACGAATGGTTCCGGTCGGGGCGAGTCGACTGAGACGAATCGAGCCAATAGAGTTCTCTCGTGGGCGTGACCGAAGGGGGACCGAGATGAGGCGGAACGCGATCGGCGGCGGGGGAACACACCACAGCGATTTCCGGTTGAGCATCACCAAAGCGCTGGGCGATCAACTCGCCGTCGCTCTCGAGGCGCTCGTCCCGATCGCGCTCACCGAGGTGAACCTGGTCGGTGTCGACGAACGCCCCGGCGTCTACCAGCTCTACCTCGACGGCCAGTTCGTCTATGTCGGCAAAGCCGACAAGTCGCTCCGCGATCGGCTGGGCAACCACCTACGCAAGATCTCCGGTCGCCGTAACATCGATCTCACCCGAGTGACCTTCTCATGCCTGTACGTGGCCGAGGACTTCTCCGCGCTGGCGCCCGAACAGCTGCTCATCAGCCATCACAAGGGCGAAGGCGGTGTGCCGTGGAACAACAACGGCTTCGGCAACAAGGACCCTGGTCGCCGCCGGGACACCACGATCCTCAAGGCGAGGCACTTCGACGTCGAGTTCCCGATCGATCTCGACGTATCGGTCCTGGGCGTCCGTCCCGGGAGGGTCTCCCTCGACTCCTTCCTCAAGACGCTGAAGGCCGGCCTGCCCTTCGTCTTCCGCTTCGCGCTCCCGCCACGGTCGAAGTCGGTGGTCATCGACATCCCGGCGGCGGACCTCACCGCGCACGAGGCACTGCGGTTGATCTCGGCGGTGTTGCCCCCGGATTGGCAGATCACCGCGCTCATGGGCTACGTGATCATGTATCAGGAGAACCTGGACTACAAGAGCGCGTGGCGCTACTACCGAGCCGGTGAAGTCATCGAGGCGATCCCCGAGTCCAGCCCCGAGGAGATCACCGCCGAGGACGTCCTGGACTTCGACGAATGAGCCACGTCGTATACCAGTTGTCCCCGAGCCCGGGTGGCCTCGACAGCGGAAAGGCGAGTCGCTCATCGGGAGTGGACGCCCGGCCACGAACATCGCAGTCGACGGGGGAGACCAAGCCGCGATGACAACGCCACCGCTGCCGCCGCCGAAGCCCAAGAAGCCGCGCAAGCCCAGGGGCTGGCGGGCCAAGGCGACGAAGCCGCAGCCGTACAACCCACTCGACCTGGTCAACCTCGGACGGAGTGTCGAGCGGGAACTGCTCCTGCGGGACACCGAAGAGCTCGGGTCCGTCGAGTTGATGCTCGGTGCCGGTGTCTACGCGCTCTACTACGACGGCGACCATTCGCTATACCAGGCGATCAGCGGCACCGAGACACCGATCTACGTCGGCCAGGCCAGACCCAAGGGCACGCGAAAAGGGAATGTCGATCCCCTCGACGACGGCTGCCCCTTGTGGGACAGGCTCGCCGAGCACAGGCAGTCCATCGAACAGGCGGTCGACCTGGAGGTCAAGGACTTCACCGTCCGGTACCTGGTGGCGATCGAGGTCTTCGTCGCCCTGGCCGAGGGGGTCATGATCAACGACTCCCGACCCGTATGGAATTCCGTCGTCGACGGATTCGGCAACCACGACCCAGGAGCGGCTCGTCGGAAGGACGGACGACGTCCACCATGGGACGAGCTACATCCCGGACGATGGTGGTCCCACCCACACAATATGCCGACGCCGAGTCTGATACCGCCCGCATCGTCGAGGCAGCGGATCCTCGATCACTTCGCCGGCAAGCCCGTCCCCGAACTCCCCACCGACGACATCGAGGTCGAAGACGATTGAGTCGAAGGGCGTAAACCACGATCGCAGTCGACCACAGAGCCCCGCCGCAACAGTGTAATCCGAGCGGTAGGTAGGGAGTTGCGTAGCGATTCGGGGAGACCCGAAGCCGGGGAACTACCAGTCGGAGATTCTCCGCGGCAGGCTCGACCCCATTGGCGAGGGAATCGGCGTCGCGGCGGTCGGCGAGTACGCCATCGCCCCGCGCTCAGCCGGTGGAGCCATCGACAGTTGGCGCGGTGTCGCGACCGTGACTTCCGAGGGCCGCGCTCGGACTCTTGGCGGTGGGTCCTACTGCTCGCAGTCGCACAGTTCGTCGAACGTCGGGACGATCCCGTTCTCCAGATTCCGCACGGCCGATTCGACCGCGGCGTCGAGAGACTCCGTGTGATGGCCCTCGGCGAGCGTGTCACCACCTTCGTGGCCGGTGTTGTCGGCGGCGGCGCATCGAGGCCAGGCCCGGGTACGGGCGTCGTGCCGAGCGGGCAGGACCGGCGCGACGAGGAGGCAGCGGATCTCGGGTACCGTGAGTGCGATCATGCCTTCATCGAGTTGAGGTATCCCCTTTTGTAGCAGTTGCTTTCGTGGCAGCGAGCCAGGCGAGAGCGGGCCTGGACAGGGTGATGTGGGCATACCGGGCCCGGTAGCTGTTCGGCAGGCCAGACGGTCGAATTTGGTGGCCTGCCCCTGGTCGTGCGGTTCGCACCGCTCCTGCTCGCTGGGCTTTCATGATCAGGACGAATGCAGTGTGAACTTCACGGTGTACTGGACGTTGCCGGGTGCGGTCGTGTGTCCGTTGTTGGCGGTGAAGTCGCAGCGCGCGGCCAGTGTGTAGGTGCGGTCGAGCTGCAACCCTGTGATGGTGGAGTGCCAAAAGTAGTCGGCCGGAATCGACGGGTGCGAATCGTGGTAGCCGGATTTCCCGACCACGGCGGCCCCGCATGACATCGGCCCTTGCACCATGTTCTGGACGTAGGGCGACAGCCGCAGCGACCAAATCAGGCGGTTGCCACCGCGAGGGTCTTGCCTGGCGTAGACGGCATCGCCGGTGAAGGTGCCGTGTTTGCCCTCGTACCGATAGCGGGTGTCATTCGGATGGAAGTCGTAGTGGCCCGGCTGGGCCGCCGCTCCCGGTGCTGAAGCCAGTAGAGCTGCGCTGACAGCTGAGAGTGCGGTTAGGACGGTGGCTACTCGACGTGCCTTCTTACCGATAGCGCGCGGCATTCGTATCCCCCCTGAGGAACGTTCTCGATTTCTACATCGACCTGGTCGCCTTCGGCGATCTCGAGCACGTCGCCCTGTTCCACGCTGGACATGTGGAACCAGATGGGCGGGCCGTCAGGTCGAGTCAGTACGCCAGTGCCGTTGCGAATATTCCAGCGGTATACGGTGGCCGATTCCACGATCCCGCTCCCTCCCTCGCACCGGATGTTGTGACCGGGCCATCATTGCACATTCTGCGCTTCTCGCACATGGCATTTCAGTTCGGGTAGGCATCGGCGATCGACCTGTGGCTATGAGCTCCTATCGGGTTCGGTTGCTGAGTCGTCGCCAACAGATCAGTGCCGCACCGAGATTCAGGAGGCCGTAGTGGATGTCGGTGCGACGTTCCCACCGGATGGCCAGGCGTCGG
>NZ_JBHSBA010000004.1:0-61310 GCF_042650365.1 Nocardia rhizosphaerae | reverse complement strand
CAGTGTGGCCGGTCGCCCTCTCAGGCCGGCTACCCGTCGTCGCCTTGGTAGGCCATTACCCCACCAACAAGCTGATAGGCCGCGGGCCCATCCTGTACCGATAAATCTTTCCACCAACCCCCATGCGAGAGAAGGTCATATCCGGTATTAGACCCAGTTTCCCAGGCTTATCCCGAAGTACAGGGCAGATCACCCACGTGTTACTCACCCGTTCGCCGCTCGTGTACCCCGAAGGGCCTTACCGCTCGACTTGCATGTGTTAAGCACGCCGCCAGCGTTCGTCCTGAGCCAGGATCAAACTCTCCGTTGAAGACTCTCGAAACACCCACAAAAGGGGCGAATCAGAACAATCAAAAGACTAGAGTCCGAAAACCTAGCAAAACCGAACACCAGCAAAAAGATTCGCTGTTGTTCAAAAATGTCCAACTTCCCAACCGGGGGGTATGAGAAGCGGAACCAATAAAAATATTGGCACTGACATTCATCGACACACTATTGAGTTCTCAAAGAACACACGCACAAGCAGAACACCCACAACTATTCGCAGGGGGTTCCGCAGGGCAACTGTTCCAACCTAGCGCAGACAACCGCACCGAAGCAAGTTCGGTAGAAGTGGTACTGGCCAGATGATTGCCAGGCGCTCGGCGGACTGTGTCCGTGTCGCTCTGACTCGAAATAAGTTACGCAGCCGCGAACGGGAAGTCAAATCGCCTGGACGGCTCGGCGTTTCCGCAGGTCAGGGGTGTGTAGCCGGCGAGATCGGGCGTGCTCGGCCGTCGCGACAAGCGACCCAACCGTGCCGCCGCACTGTGGCGACCAGCTGGCAATTGATCATTCGTCCAGCTCGAGTTCGATCTTCTATATGCCGTTTACCTGGTGACATGATGCTCGACACGTGGACATGCCACCGCGCCCGATATACAGTTTGCGCACCGTCAGCAATTTTCTGGTTAACCGTCGGGTGGAAGGAGGCCGAGGTGACGGACGATCTCGACTCGGTCGAGCGCCGTGCGTGGAGCGCGGTGGTCACCCTGGCGATGCGGGTGCCGAGTGCGCTCGACTCCCGGCTGCAGCGCGAGTTCGGGATGACCCACTTCGAGTACCGGGTCATGACGTTGCTGAGGGAGGCACCTGAGCACCGAATGCGGCTGAGCACGCTCGCGGAGCGGGGGCACGGTTCCATCTCCCGGCTCTCCCATGTGGTGTCCAAGCTGGAGCGGGTGGGCTGGGTCCGGCGGGAAGCGGCCGAATCGGGGCGCGGGGTCGACGCGGTTCTCACCGCTGGCGGGCTGGCCAAGGTCACCGAGGCGATGCCGGACTACCTGGTCGCGGTGCGGCGGCTGGTGCTGGACGGGCTGGACGCGCCGCAGAAGGCCGAGCTGGCGCTGCTCGGCGAGCGCCTGTCCGAGCACCTCGTCGGTACCCTGCGCGAGGCCGACACCGCCGAGCCACCACTCGGCTACTGACACGACGCTGTCGCCCCGAACCGGCCCGGGGCGACAGCGTCAACGGAGCGGCGGCGCTCAGGCGTCGTTCGGACGCCAGGTGGCAACCGCCCAGATCACGACCACATCGAGCACGATCACCAGGATCGACCACCACGGGTAGTACGGCAGCCACAGGAAGTTCGCCACGATCGACAGCGCCGCGATCACCATGGCCGCCACCCGGCCCCAGGTCTGCCCGGCCAGCAGACCGATCGCGATGATCACCGCGATCGCGCCGAAGACGATATGCCACCACCCCCAGGCGGTGAGGTCGAACTGGTAGAGGTACTCGGGGCCGACGACGATCAGATCGTCTTTGGCGACCGCCGAGATTCCCTGGAGGATCTGCAGGACACCCACCACGGCCAGGATGATTCCGGCGCCGATGGAAGTGCCCGCCGCGATACCTTCGCGGACTGGATGCTGATTCTGGTTCGTCGTCATCGCTCGGCCTTTCCCTCACGTCAACCGACGTGCCACCACGGCACATACCGACGGTAGGGAAGCGGACCGACCGCGCGCCTCACCCGTTGCGGGTGAACTCGCCGACCCGTTCGACCCTGCGCAGGGTCTTGCCGAGGTCGGTCCGCAGGGTGAACAGTGCGTCGAGCAGATAGTTCTGCCGCACCCGCCACGGATGCCGGTCGCCCTGACGCGGGAACGCGGCGATCGAGCGCTGGATATAACCCGCGTTCAGATCGAGCAGCGGCCGCTTGCCGAGCGTGCCCTTCGGATCGGGGACCACCGCGACGGCGCCGGTGCGGTCGAGGTGGGCGAGCACCTTGCAGACCAGGCGCGAGGTGAGGTCGGCCCGCAGCGTCCACGAGGCGTTGGTGTAGCCGACGCAGATCGCGAAGTTGGGCAGGCCGGTGAGCATGGCACCCTGCCAGACGAACTGTTCGGAGAGCTCGACCGGGTTGCCGTCCACCGACGGCGCGATACCCCCGAACGCGAGCAACCGCAGGCCGGTGGCGGTGACGACGATGTCGGCAGGCAGCACTTTGCCCGATTCCAGGCGAATGCCCTCGGGGACGAACTCCGCGATCCGGTCGGTGACCACGGTGGCCTTGCCCTTCTTCATGGCCTTGAAGAAGTCGGCGTCCGGGGCGGCGCACAGGCGCTGATCCCACGGGTCGTAGTCGGGGGTGAAGTGCTCGGCGACCAGACGTTCGTCCTTCAGGATGCGGGTGGCCAGGCCGGTCAGCAGCTTGCGCGCGGCGGCGGGCCGACGACGGCAGTACTGGTAGAAGCCGATGTTGAACAGGATGTTCTTGGTGCGGATCACCCGGTGCGCGAGGCCGGCGGGCAGCAGTTCGCGGATCTTGTCGGCCTGTTTATCGCGGCCGGGGACGGCGCTGATCCAGCTGGGGGTGCGCTGCAGCATGGTGACGTGCTCGGCCTCGGCGGCCAGCGATGGCACCAGCGTGACCGCGGTAGCGCCGCTGCCGATGACGACGATCCGCTTGTCGCGCACATCCAGCTCGGCGGGCCAGAACTGCGGGTGCACGACGGTGCCCGCGAAGTCGGCGCGGCCGGCGAACTCCGGGTCGTGCGGCTGCTGGTAGTCGTAGTATCCGGCGCAGGTGTAGAGGAACCCGCAGGTCAGGGTGCTCAGCTCGGGGCCGTCTTCACCCTCGTGGGCGATGGTGAGCCGCCAGTGCCCCTGCGCGGAAGACCAGTCGGCGCCGATCACCCGCGACCCGAATCGGATCCGCCGGTCGATCCCGTTCTCCTCGGCGGTCTCGCGGATGTAGTCCAGGATCGACGCCCCGTCGGCGATGGACTTGGCGGCGCGCCACGGCTTGAACGGGTAGCCGAGGGTGAACATATCCGAATCGGAGCGGATGCCCGGGTAGCGGAACAGGTCCCAGGTCCCGCCGAGCGTGGCGCGGGCCTCGAGGATGGCGTAGCTGCGGTGCGGGTGGTCGGTTTGCAGCCGGTAGGCGGCCCCGATGCCGGACAGTCCGGCGCCGACGATGACGACGTCGAGGTGTTCGGGGGCAACGGCGGAGTCGGTCATGTGCTCCAGTGTGCCGTGTCTGGCCTATCCTCGATGCAGTGTCGATCTTTCGCCGGGCGGGCTGGACGCTCGTCGGCGTCTTCGTCCTCACCGTGGCCGCGGCGGTGGCGGGCCGGCCGGTGTTCGTCGATCCGCAACTCGACCCGCTGCGCAGGGCCGATGTGATCGTCGTCCTGGGCGGCACCCCCTACGAGCGCTTCGACCTCGGGATCGAGCTCGCCCAGCGTGGCTATGCCCCCGAGGTGCTGATCTCCCAGTCCACCGGTGCCGACGATCCGATGATGGACAAGTATTGCGGCGGGCGGTTCGCCTTCCGTGTCTCGTGCTTCGTGCCGGAGCCGTGGAGCACCGACGGCGAGGCACGCGAAATCGCCCGGCGGGCCGAAATCTACGGCTGGCGCCACATCATCGTGGTCACCTTCACCCCGCACATCTCGCGCGCCCGCTACATCATCGGGCAGTGCTTCGACGGCGAGATCACCATGGTCGCCAGTCCCACCGAATCCGGCCTGGAGTTCTGGTCATGGATGTATGTGCGCCAATCCGCCGGATACGTCAAGGCTTTCGTGAACCAGCATTGCGCGGAACCCGGCACGAAGTCCGGCGGCTGATCTCAGCGCGGCGCGAGCCGAATCCGCCCGTATCCGATTAAGCTGGCCGGGTGCAGGATTCGTCATCGGCCAACCATCCGCACGAACCCCACGCGGAGGGACTCGCGTCCCGGCTGAACTGGTTGCGCGCCGGAGTGCTCGGCGCCAACGACGGGATCGTGTCCACCGCGGGCCTCGTCGTCGGTGTCGCCGCGACCACCGACAACCCGAGCACGATCCTGGCCGCCGGCGTGGCCGGCCTCGTCGCGGGCGCGATCTCGATGGCCGCGGGCGAGTACGTCTCGGTGAGTACCCAGCGCGACTCCGAGCGGGCACTGCTGGCCACGGAGCGCATGGAGCTGGCCACCTACCCGGACTACGAACTGACCGAGCTGACCGAGATCTATCAGGCGAAGGGCTTGAGCCCGGCGACCGCGCGCCAGGTCGCCGAGGAGCTGACCGCGCACGACGCGTTCGCCGCGCACGCCGAGGCCGAACTGCGACTCGATCCCGACGAGCTGACCAACCCGTGGGCCGCGGCCGCGTCCTCGGCGGTGGCGTTCACCTGCGGCGCGCTGCTGCCGCTGGTGGCGATCGTAGTGCCGCCCGCGCAGTGGCGGGTGCCGGTGACCTTCGCCGCGGTACTGCTCGCGCTGGCGCTGACCGGGTCGGTGAGCGCGCGGCTCGGCGGCAGCAGGCGCAGTAGAGCCGTACTGCGGGTGGTAATCGGCGGTGCGCTGGCCATGGCGATCACCTATGCCGTCGGCACCGTGACCGATACCGTCGTCGGCGGGTGAGCGGTCAGCGCGTCGGGCCGAGGTCGAGCCTGCGGGTGACCCGGTCGACCACCTCGGGCGGCATCCCCGGCTCCCTGCGCGCGGCGAGCGCCTCGCGGCGGCCCGCCTCGACAACGGCGGCCCTGACCGCACCCATCTGCGCGGCGAACTTGCGTTCGATGTCGAGCGCGGCCTTGGCGTCGGCGTCGGCCGCCTCCGGGTCGGCCTTCGCCGAGATCTGCCGCAGCCGGTCCCTGAGCTCGTCGTAGACGTCGGCGGGCAGCGCGTCGCGGGCCGCGATCCGCTCCAGCTCGGCTAGCTCGGCGTGCATGACCCTGGTCCACAGCTGTCTCTCGACCTCGCGTTCCCGCCTGGTGTCGGCGTGCACGCCGGTGAGCCGGACGATCAGCGGCAACGTCGGGCCCTGCACGAGCAGGGTGAACAGCACCACCGCGAAGGCGATGAACAGGATCTGCGAGCGCGCGGGGAAATCGGCGCCGGAGGCGATCGTGAACGGCACGGCCAGCGCCAGCGCCACCGTCGCGACGCCGCGCATTCCCGCCCACCAGGTGACGACCACCTCCCGCCAGGTGAACGCGTCGTCGGCGGAGCGCCGCAGCTGCCCGCCGAGCGCCAGCGTGGCAAGCAGCCAGACCAGCCGCAGCAGCACGACGACCGCGATCACGGTCGCGGTGACGCCCGCCAGCGCCGCCCAGTCCGGGCCGACCGCGGCCAGGACGACGCGCAGTTCCAGCCCGATCAGCGCGAACGCGAAGCCGGTGATGAGCATCTCGGCGATATCCCAGAACGCGTCGGCCACCAGCCGGTACTCGCGGTCGCCGATCTCGGTGACCGCATCGGTCAGATACAGCGCGCACACCAGTACCGCGAGCACCGCCGAGCCTGCCCAGTGCTCGGCGACCCCGTAGGCGACGAACGGCAGCAGCAGGCTGAGCGCCACCTGGCAGGTGGCGTTGTCGAGGTAGCGGGTGAGCCTGCTGCCGAGCCAGCCGAGCAGCAGACCGACGCCGAGCCCGACCACGGCGGCCACGACGAACTCGCCGAGCGCGTGCCACGGCGAGAACAGCCCGGTCACCACCGCCTGGATGCCGACGGTGTAGATGACGATCGCGGTGACGTCGTTGAACAGGCCTTCGCCGCCGAGGGTGACGATGAGCCTGCGCGGCAGCCCGAGCCTGCCCGCCATCGAGGTGGCGGCGACCGGGTCGGGCGGGGCGACCAGCGCGCCGAGCACCAGCCCCGCCGCGACCGCGGTCGCCGGGTTCCAGGCGTGGAACACCGCGGCGACCGCGATCGCGGTGACAATCACCAGCCCGACCGCGCGCAACGCGATGATCTGCCAGTTCTCGGCGAACTGGCGCCACGAGGTGCGCCGGGCGGCGGCGTAGAGCAGCGGCGGCAGGACAAGCGGGAGAATGAGTTCGGGCGGGATGTTCAGGCTCGGCACCGCCGGGATCAGCGCCAGCAGGCAGCCGAAGACCGTCATCAGGATCGACGGCGCCACGCCGGTCCGCCCGCCGAGCGGCTCGGCGAGCACCGCGGCGAGCAGGATCACCAGAGTGAGCACCAGCTGGTCCATGGGCGAAAGTCTCACCGACCGCGGCGGCCATCGGGCCGTCGACGCGCCGATACGCGGCCGACCGAGGACCGCGCATCCCACGACTTGGCACCGGGCCGGTGCCCACCGGCAGATCTCGCACCGCCCCGCCGCGCACATCCCGGCTCGGGAACTATGCGCAGGTCAGGGCAGGACAGCAGCCGCGGGCGGAAGCACGATCGGCGGCAGCGGGAACGGCAGCTGGATGACCGGAGGTGGTGGCGGCGCGGGGGGCGGCGGCGCCGGAACCGGGATGATCTCCGGCTCGGGTTCCGGCGGGGGCGGCGGCGGGACATACACCGGCGGCGGCGGTTCGTAGACCGGGGGCGGTGGTTCGTAGACCGGTACGGGTTCCGGGGGCGGTGGGGGCGGCGGCGCGGGGGCGGGCGGGACGGCCGCATCCGGAGTGGTCACTGTGCAGGTCCAGGCGCCGTCGTCGACCTGCCAGTGCGCGACGATGCCGCCCGCCGAGCAGTTGCCGCCGACCCGGCGCGCCGGCCACGGCGGGGCGAATCCCACCGGCTGATCGGCGTACCCGTCCGAGGTCGGCGTGCCGACGCCGTTCTCGTCGAGCTTGTCGTTCTCGTCACCCTGGTTCGCCCGCATGATCAGGCCGAGCGCGACGACCAGCGCGAGCAGCGCGGCCAGTACCGCCGCGATCGCGATCACCCGGGTTCTGCTGCTCTCTGCCATCGCACCGCCTTCGCCCGCGGACATGGACCTCCCCTGTCCAGCAGGCTACCGCACGGTTGCTCTTCGGCCGGTCCGGTCGAGCAGACTGCCCTGGCCAGGGCGCATACGTATATTCGGCGGTTGCCGGATGTTTACTTGATCGCGACCCTGACCTTGATCGCGTCGGCGTCGGTGTTGTGCAGGGCCTGCGCGATCAGGGTGCTCAGATCCAGCTGGGGACCGGTGGCGGTGATCGACTCGGTCAGTGGCCGCAGGCCGGGCAGCAGAGCCGACAGCTCGGGGCCGATCTCGTTCAGCTCGGCCGTGAGCTCCTCGAGGAAGGGCACGAGGCCACCGTCGCGCAGGTACATCTCCGGGTCGCCCCCGCCGGCGGCAGTGGCCCGGCCGACCGATTCGACGAACTCGTCGATCACCTGACTCAGCCGCACGAACGCGGGCGCGGCCGCCGAGGTGGCCGGTCCGGCCCAGGCGATATCGCCGGAAACGTACTCGAAGTTGTTCTGCAGTTCGGCGATCGCGGGCGCGCGACTCATGATCGCGGCGGCCAGCAGGTCACCGGCGCGCGCCAGTTCGGGGATGACGTTCTCGGTCCCGGTCATGGCCTGGCCGAGCGTGTCGACCAGCGAACCGACGACCGCGGGGTCGAGCTGCTCCACTGTCTTGGTGACCAGCCGCGCGACCTCGGGAATCGATATCGGGGTCCGCACGTTCTCCCCCGCCAGCCGTTGCCCGTCGCTCAGGTACGGTCCAGCACCGTCGCGCGGCACGAACTGCACGTACGGCTCACCGAGCGAGGACAGGTGCTCGACGGTGACGACGCTGCTCATCGGCACCTTGTGCTCGGCGCCGAACCGGAAACCGACCTCGACACCGCCGGTCGCCGCGGTGGCGACGGCGGTGACCTCGCCGATCTCGATCCCGGTCAGCAGGATCGGCGAGCCGACGCTGAGGCCGCCGGAGTCGGCCAGCTCGATCGAGGCCTCGGTGAAGTCGGCGAACGGGTCGACCCGCACCACGCCGAAGGTCAGATAGCTCGCGCCGAGCACGGTGATGGCGGCGATGCCGCCGAGCGAGGCAAGGGCACCGGTCTTCATCGCACCATTCCGATCATCCGCAGCGCGGTGACGATCTGCTCGATCTGCTCGTCCTCGGACACCCGAACGCCGGTGACGTTCACCTTCGGTCCGCGCTCGGCGAAGGGAATCACCTTGTCCCGCAGCAGCGCCGTGAGCAGCGCCATGTTCGTGGACGAGCGCAGGTCGGCCGAGCCGCCGGTGGCCAGCGGCAGGAACGCGGTCGCGGCCGCGTCGCCCGCGCCCGCGATCGGAGCGAGCCAGGTCAGCGAGGAACCGACCGGGCCTAGCGCCTGGAAGATGGTCATCGTCCTGGCGATCGAGTCCTGGGTACCCGACAGCGACCGGACGGCCTCCGGCGTGAGGATGTTCGTGAGTTCCGCTTCGATGCCGACCATCACCTCGGCATTGGACGCGAGGCCGTTGACCAGCAGGTCGATCTGGTCCAGGTTGGCGGCCAGATCGGCGGCGTCGGCACCCATGACCGCCGAGATGCGCGCGGTCTCGGCCGGGTCGCGCGGCATCACCGAGTTCACCCGGCCGATCATCTCCTGCAACTGGCCGACGGCGCCGCCCTGCACGAACAGCGCCATGGTCGCCATGGTGTCCTCGAGCTGGACCGGGTTCTTCGTCTGGTCGATGCCGATGGTGCCGCCGTCGCGCAGCAGAGTGCCGAAGCCGTCGCGCGGGGTGGTCAACGCGACGTGGATGTCGCCGAGGATGGTGTCCTGGCGCAGCTCGGCGATGGTGCGCGCGGGCAGCTGCACCGACGCGCGGATGTCGGCGTCGACGATCACGTAGCCGCCGCGGCCCGCGGGCGCGTCGGCGGGCTGGACCACCCGGACATCGTCGACGGTGCCGATCTCGGCGCCGTTGGCGATCACCTTGGATTTCGCGGGCAGGTTCAGCGCGCTGCTGAACTCGATGTGCACCCGGTAGGTGGGGCCGCTGACGGCGGAACCGGGCACCGGCACGTCGGCGGGGTCGAAGCCGCAGCCGCCGACCGCGAGACCGGCCACGACCACCAGCGCGATCACACCGCGCCGCATACTCTTTCGCCTGATCATCGGGCACCTGCCGTTCCCAGCACCAGCTGGACGAGGTTCACATCGGTCAGCCCGAGCGCCGGGTCCTGGCACTGCCCGGGAACCGCCGCGTTCACCGCGGCGCACACCTGGTCGGCCTCGGTGGCGGGCAGCGCCACCTTCGGCGGGGCGTAGGTGATCGTCGTGCCGCCTGCCACGCTCTGGAACGCCGAGGTCAGGGCGGGCATCTTCAGCACCACCTCGCGCAGCGAACCGACGTCGGCGCGCAGCAACTTCACCAGCCCGACGGTGCTGTCGAGCGCCCCGAGCAGCGGGTCACCCAGGATGACGGTGAGGTCGTTGAGCATCGGCAGCAGCTCGCCGAGACCGTCGAACAGCGAGGTCGCCGGGCCGAGCAGATCGTCGGAGGCTTGGTTCAGCAGCGGCGCCAGCCGGACCAGCATCGTTTGCAGGTCGCCCCAGTTGGCGGCGACGCGATTCGAGACCGAGGCGAAGGCGTCGAAAAGCCCCGCCAGATGGCCGATGTCGGCGTCGGGCTGGTTCATGGCCGAACCGAGTTTGTGCACCAGCTCGTTGACCGTCGGGCCGACGCCCTGGGTGGCCCGGTCCAGCGAGGCCAGGCCGTCGACGAGCGCGGTCGGCTGGCCCGCTTCGGCGCCGGAGAGCTGTTCGGACAGGCTCGCCAGCGCGGTGAGGGTTTCGGTGATGCTCTTGGGCGTCAGTGTCTTGGTGATGCACGCGTCACCGAGCGGGGTGGTGTCCTCGCCGGTGGTGAGAACGGCCAGATTGCGGTCGGCGGCAACGGAATACGCCACGGTGGTCGCGGAAGCGTCGGCGTGGACCGGATATTCGGCGTCGACTTCGAATTCGACCCGCACCTTGGCGCCCTCGTTGCGCACCGCGGTCACCGCGCCGACATCGATGCCGCGCATGGTGACGTGATTGCCCGGGTAGAGGCCGATCGCGTCGGGCATGAGCGCGCAATAGGATTCGGTCTTCTTCAGCGGATCGAAGGCGACGAAGTAGCCGCCGATCACCAGCGCCACCAGCACGGCGACCCCGGCGATCGACATGAACGCCTGCGAGGCGAGCAATCGTTTCAGCATCAGCACGCCTTCCCCGGCAGCGGCACACACACATCGGACTGGTCGACCACGATCCCGGCCTCGGGGGTGGCCAGCTCGGCGAGCTTGGCCTGCAGGCTCGACACGGTCGCGAGCAGCGGCGCGAACCGGCCCTCGAGTTCGCGGATCCGTGGGAGCGCGTCGGCCAGTGCCCGCGCCTGCGGTTTCAGGGTGGATTCCCAGCTCGGTGCCAGCGTGGCGAGCCGGTTCACCACCGAGGTCAGGAGCCGGACCGCTTCGGCCAGTTCGGCTTTGCGGCCCAGCAGCACGTCCTCGAGCAGGTTCACGTTGTCCATCAGTCTGCCGAGATCGGACTTGGCGCCGTCGTACATGGAGACGTACTCGTCGAGGATCGCGATCGAGGTCGACACCTGGGAGCGCTGCCGGTCGAGCATGTCGACGTACTTGCCGACGGTGTCGAGAGTGGTGCGCAGGGCCTCCGGCGAGGATTCGATGGCGGAGCTCGCGGCGGCCAGGTTCTCGCGCACGGTGTCACCGTCGACGGCGGCGAGTGGAGTGGTGGCGTCCTGGAAGGTCTCGATCAGACTGTAGGGCAGGCGGATCCGGTCGGCGGGGATGGGCTCCTCGCCGAGCGGCCGGGAGCCCGCCGGGTACAGCGCGACGTAGTGGCCGCCGACCACGGTGAGCATCCTGATGTCGAGCGAGGTCTGGTCACCGACGAAAACGTCGCGGTCGACGGTGAACTCCATGACCACCTTGTCCGGCTTCAGTGCCAGCGAGGTGACGCTGCCGACCGAGATACCGGCCAGCCGCACATCGTCGCCCTCGCGCACCGACTGCGCCTCGGCGAGTTCGGCGGTGTAGGTGTGCTTGCCGAACGGCACCACGTAGACGATGCCCGCGCCGACGATGAACAGCACGACCAAGCTCAGGCCGATGATGCCCATGCGCAGTTCACGGGCACGCTTGGTCGCCTCGTCCATGATCGGGCGATCGCCCGAGAAGAGCCTCAGCCGTTGCATATCGTCACCTTCTGTCCGGCGATCAGCACCTGCAGCGGCGCGGGCACCTCGGCGGCTCCGTTGCTGCAGTGCGGCGTGAAGTCGGTGAAATCGCGCGAAAGCGAGGCGTCGACGGTGGCCAGCAGACCGGGCAGGCGCACGAACACGTCGACCGCTTCCTGGGGGTTCGGGAACAGTCCGCGGATCATGGCGTCGACATCGGCGCCGCCGCCCTCGACGAGACCGAGTCCGGCCAGCAGCCGGTCGACCGGCGCGAGCACCGACGGCGCGGTAGCCGCGAACTGCGCGACACCGCCGATATTGCGCTGCATCGCCTCGAAGATGTCGGTGAGCCGGGCCAGCAGCGGCAGCAGGTAGCCGACCCGGCCGCCGTGCCGATCCCCCAGCGTCGACAGGTTGCGGATCAGGGTGTCGATCACCTGCTGGCGGTCTTGCGCGTAGCTCGCGAGCTCGTCGATCGCGGTGAGCGCGGGCCCGAGACCGCTGCCGTCACCCTCGATGACGGCGAGCATGCTGGCGGTGAACTGGTTGATCGCCTCCGGCGACAGCGTGGCCAGCACCGGCTTGAGTCCGCTGAACAGGCTGGTCACGTCGAAGGACGGGACGGTCATATCCGCACCGATTCTCGCGCCCGCCGGGATCGGCGTGCCCGGGTTGGGCGCCTGCTGCAGGTCGATATAGCGCTGACCGGTGAGATTCTGGTATCGGATGGCCAACTTGCTGTTGTCGTAGATCGGGGTGTCGGTCTTCACCGTGAGCGACACTTTGGCCTTGTCGCCTTCCAGCCCGATCTTCTCGATCTTGCCGACCTGGACCCCGAACATCCGCACGTCGTTGCCGACCTTGAGGCCGTTGGCATCGGTGAACAGCGCGTCGTGTGCCACGGTGTCACCGGCGACCGGCCGCTTGATCAGGGTGAAGACGAGCCCGAGCACGGCCAGCATGACCAGCGCGAACACACCGAGCCGCAGGGCGACACCACCGACCTTCATCAGGCACCGGCCTTTCCGAACAGCGGCACCGCGATGGCGGGCACGCCGCTGAGCTCGACGTCGAGGTTCAGGACAGGGCCGTCCGGGCCGTCGGGCATGGCGCCGCGCAGATTGGTCAGCAGCGCCCGCAGATCGGCGCCGGCCTGCCGGGAGTTGGGCGACATCTGGGCCAACGCGTACAGCATGGGGGCGAGCATGTCGGTGGTCTCGGCGAAGTGGCCGCCCGCGGTGCTCAGCGTGGTGGTCAGCGCGGGCAGGATGCTGCCGCCGATCACGCCGACGCCCATGTCGTAGCGGTCCTTGTCGACCTGGGTGATCTTGATTTCGCTGAGCCGGTCGAGCACCTGCATGGTGGCGCCCGCGAACTGGCCACCGCCCTCGAACGCGGGGCCGAGCCTGCCGAACAGCTCCGACGGCGCGACATCCTGATTGTCGGCGATGGTCTTCGCTACCGTGATCAGCGCCTGGACCAGCGGGGTGAAGGCCTTGAAGTCGGCGGCCAGCTGGGAGATCACGGTCGCCATCTGCGGGCTGGTCACGGTCATGCCGACCTGGGAGAGGCTGCGCAGGATCGCGCTCATCGTGGCGTCGTAGACCCGGCCCGCGTTGGCACCGGTGAAATCGAGAACCGTGCCCTCCCGCAGCGGGTTGCCGCCACCACCGCGCCGGAGCTCGATCTCGGCGATACCGAACAGGTTGGTCGGCGCGTAGTCGACAGCGAGGCTGTCGTCGATGCCGTGCAGCCGGTCGCCGTCGAGCAGCAGCGCGATCCGCTGGGTGCCGCGCTCGCCGGGGGTCACCTCGGCGACCTCGCCCACGGTCACCCCGTCGATGCGGACCTGGCTGCCCGCGCCGATCCCGTCGCCGAGCTGCTCGGTGTGCAGCGCGATCCGCAGTCCCTCCTCGGTGCGCAGGTTGCGATAGGCCACGGTGGCGAGCACGACAACGGCGATGAGGCCGAGGATGACCGCGCCGGTCCGGCGCGAGGTGCGCCGATCGGCGGCGACACCGGGCATTCCATAGTTAGGCACTAGCTCACCCCGTAAAACTGATCGCCGAGTTGAAGCCCCACAGCATGATCGACAGCACCATGTCGATGGCGACGATGGCCACCGAGCTGGCCCGCACCGCGCGACCGGACGCGATGCCGACCCCCTCCGGTCCGCCGGTGGCGAAGAAGCCGAAGTAGCTGTGCACCAGGATCACCACCGTGCCGAACACGGCGACCTTGATGACGGCGGCGATCATGTCGAAGCCGGAGACGAACTGGAAGAAGTAGTGGTCGTACACCCCGGCCGACTGTCCGTAGACCATGGTGAGCAGCCCGCGGCAGGCGGCGTAGGACAGGATCAGCGCGATCAGGAAGGTCGGCACGATGGCGATGGCGCCCGCGATGACGCGGGTGGTCACCACGAACGGCACCGAGCGCAGGCCGAGCGCCTCGATCGCGTCGATCTCCTCGGAGATGCGCATCGAGCCGATCTCGGCGGTGATCCGGCAGCCCGCCTGGGCGGCGAAGCCGATGGCGGCCGCGATCGGCGCGAGCTCACGGGTGGTGGCGTAGGCGGAGATGACGCCGGTCACCGGGCCCATGCCGA
This sequence comes from Nocardia rhizosphaerae, assembly GCF_042650365.1. Lineage (NCBI taxonomy): Bacteria > Bacillati > Actinomycetota > Actinomycetes > Mycobacteriales > Nocardiaceae > Nocardia > Nocardia rhizosphaerae. The sequence goes on along the minus strand of NZ_JBHSBA010000004.1, from coordinate 47,310 downwards.
GCATGTCCAGCGAGGCGAAGGATTCGACGCCAACCGAGGCGCCCATCACCAGGCCGAGCACGATCATCATCGGGACGGTGCCGCCGCCGACGATGATCGAGCCGCGGCCCCAGGTCATGTCGGTGACCGCGCGCAGCGTCTCGTCGCGGTAGCGGCGCAGCGTCAGCGGCACCGAGGACAGCACCTGCCAGACGAACACAGCGATGAAGCCGAGCGATTCGCCTGCCGAGGCGACGCGCTTGCCGAGGCGCGCTGGGCCGCGCAGCCAGTGCAGTGAGGTGGGGAGATAGGAGGAGGCAGCCATCACGCCAGCTTCGTCGGGAGGAACATGGCGCTGATCTGCGTGCCGAGCAGGTTCACGATGGCGATCGAGACCACCGAGAGCACGACGGCCGCGTTCACCGCGTCGGCGACTCCGCGCGGTCCGCCCTTGGCTTCCAGCCCGCGCTGGCAGGCGATGACGACGACGAGGAAGCCGAAGATCAAGGCTTTGAGCAGCGACACCCACACGTCACCGACGGTGGCGAAGGACCCGAAGGTCGACCAGTAGCTGCCGGGGGTCACGCCCTGACCACCGACGGCGACCGCATAGCCGGCGATCACGCCGACGAAGATGATGAGCACATTGAGCATCGGGGCGACGATCAGCATGGCCGCCATCCGCGGGATCACCAGCCGGTGCACCGGGCTGATGCCCATGGTGTTGAGCGCGTCGATCTCCTCGCGGATGGTGCGCGCGCCCAGGTCGGCCGCGATCGCCGCCGCGCCGGCGCCACCGAGCAGGAAGCCGGTGGCGATGGGCGCGCCCTGCTTGATGACGCCGAGACCGCCGGTGGCGCCGAGCATCGAGTCCGCGCCGAGGCTGTGGATCAGATTGCCCACCTGCAGCGAGACGATCACGCCGAACGGGATCGCCATCAGGATCGCGGGGATCGCGGTGACCGTGATCAGCCGCCAGGCCTGGATGAGGGTCTCGCGCCACTGGAACTGACCGCGCGCGGCGTCGGTGACCGAGCCGGTGACCGATTCCTTGGCGAGATCGACGGCCCGCCCGAAGGTACGCAGGGACGACACGATGGTGTCGGTGAAATTCTTGCGGACGATCCGGGTGGCGGAATCCGGCTTCGCGGAGTGCAGATCGGTGGACATCAGCGATGCCCCCGGCCCGCTCGCGAAGCGCGGGGCATGGTGGTTTTCATACCGCACTCTCTGGCTTCGGCGTCGGTGCCAACTCCAGCAAGCTAACCGGTACTCTGCGTCACAACAAAATTTCGGGGTGGTGACGCTCGTCGCTTTTCTGCGGTTCCGCGGACAGAACGATTGTTTATGTGATCTGACCCACCCGCATTACGGACTTGCGGCCAGGAACACAAAGGCCGCGAACACCGCCAGGTGCACACCACCTTGCAACAGGGTGGCGCGCCCCGGCACGATCGTCAGCGTGCTCACCACCACCGTGAGGGCGAGCAGCACCATCTGGGTCGCGCCGAGACCCAGGATCAGCGGCCCCTCCAGCCAAATCGTGGCCACCGCGATCACCGGGATGGTGAGGCCGATGCTCGCCATCGCCGAGCCCATCGCCAGATTCAGCCCGATCTGCACCTGATTGCGCCGCGCCGCGTTGACCGCGGCCAGCGTCTCGGGCAGCAACACCAGCATCGCGATCACCACACCGACGGCCGACGGCGGCAGCCCGGCCGAGGCCACCGCCGATTCCAGCGCGGGCGAGACCACCTTGGCCAGCCCGACCACGCAGATCAAGGCGAGCAGCAGCAGCCCGAGACTGACCAGCGCGGCCCGGTTGGTCGGGGCCGAATCGTGCGGATCGGTCTCGATGACCGCGCCCGCGTCCTCCACCGGAAGGAAATCGTCGCGGTGCCGCACCGTCTGCATCATCACGAACAGCAGGTACAGCGCCAGCGAGGCGACCGCGGCGAAGGCCAGCTGCGCGGTGGAGAACTCCGGGCCGGGCAGGCTGGTGGTGAAGGTGGGCAGCACCAGACTGAGCGTGGCCAGGGTCGCGACGGTCGCCAGTGCCGCGCCGGTGCCCTCGGAGTTGAACACGGCCACCCGCCTGCGTAACGCGCCGACCAGCAGCACCAACCCGAAGATGCCGTTGCAGGTGATCATCACCGCGGCGAACACGGTGTCGCGCGCCAGCGAGGCCGATTTCTCGCCGCCGGAGATCATCATGGTCACGATCAGCGCCACCTCGATCACCGTCACCGCCACCGCGAGGATCAGCGAGCCGAACGGTTCGCCGACCCGGTGCGCGACCACCTCGGCGTGATACACCGCGGCGAGCACCACACCGACCAGCGCGACACTCACCACCGCGACCACCGCCCCCGGCACCGACCGCCCCCAGGTGAGTGTGAGCAGCAGGGCGGCGAGAAAGGGGAGGAGGATGGTCCATCTGGTCGTCAATGCGGCGATCATGATCTCCATCGTTCCAGGTCGGCATGCGCGGGCCCGGCAAGCGCGACCCGAAAGATCGCCGATGGATTCCACCGGCCGCCCCGATGCGGAACAATGCAGGCCGTGCGGACCCAGTTCACCCTCGAGCTCGTCGCGTTGTCGAACGATCTCACCCTGATGTCTCGCCTCGCCCACGATGCGACCGAGCGAATCACCGAGGCACTAGCCGCCGCGGATCTCACCGTGACCTACGAGGTCTTCGCCATCGACGAGCGGCTCCAGCAGATGTTCGCCACCTGCGAGCACCGCACCATGGCACTGCTCGCGCTGCAGGCGCCGGTCGCCCGCGATCTGCGCCATGTGGTCACCACCATCCAGGTCGCCGGTGAGCTCTCGCGCATCGGCAGGCGCACCGAGACCGCGGGCCAGTACGTCTACCGCGCGCACCCCGATCGGGTGGCGCCGGAACCGATTGTGGCCGAGCTGGTGTCGATGGGCACCCTCGCCGCGGAAAGCGTTGCCCAGGTGAGCAATTCGGTGGCGACCGGAAGCTTCCCCGCCGACGACGGCGCCGCGGCGGCGGCGACCATGGAAGCGCTGTGCGGGCAGTTGCGCACCACGCTGACCGCCCACGAATCCGGGATCGACAGCGGCACCGCAATCGATCTGGCCCTGCTCGGCAGTCAGTTCCAGCGATGCGTCGACCATGCCGCCCGGATCGCGCGGCTGATCCAGTTCCTGGACACCGGGATTCCGCCGGAGAGCGGCACCCTGCCGGACTGACACCCACCCGGACGTGACATCTGTCACCCTGGGTTTACCGCTCGCTCGCCTAGGTCACCTCCGTCGATAGGTGAACGCTATTGAGCCGCAATCACATTGCACTGTCCTGTGCCGAAGGTCATAGCCGACAATCGGATACGGTGCCGCCTGCGGCCGTTAGGTTGTGCCGGTTCATTTTCGACGAAGTGTGGGTGGTACGGGCATGAAGTGGTCCTCGATCAGTGGCTCTCCCCTCGGCCGGGCGGTGCTCGCCCTGGCCGGGGCGGTCGTGCTCGCGGTGGTACTGACGGTGACCAATTCGCTACTCGACACGGTGAGCCCCACCGCCCCAGGCCCCGGCCCGGCGAGTGCGATCACGGTGTCGGGCAAGGAGATCGGCGACATGATCGCAACCCTCGTCGTCGCGAAGGAAGGCTCGATGACGGGCTATTCCCGGGACGAGTTCCCGCATTGGGACACCAACAAGCCCGAACACGGTTTCACCGGCGACCTGGCGCAGTACGCCAAATGCACCAGCCGGGAGGTGATGATGCTGCGCGACGCGACCGGCGGGGTCACCCTCGACCCGAAATCCTGTGAACTGTCGGTACCCGCGGGTGCGGGCTGGCAGGACCACTACGGCTTCGTCGACAAGAAGACCGGTCAGCTCGGGCCCTACAAGTTCATCACCGACCCGTCCAAGGTCGATGCCGAGCACATCGTCGCGCTCGCCGAGGCCTGGCGTTCCGGCGCGGCCGACCGCGACGAGGACACTCGCCGCCGCATCGCCAACGACGCACTGAACCTGGTCGCCGCCGACCCGTCGGCCAATCGCTCCAAGGGTGATCAGGATCCGGCGAACTATCTGCCGCCCGGCGAATTCCGGTGTGCCTATGTCGAGCACTACGTGAAGGTCAAGATAAAGTACGCGCTGACCGTTGACACCGCCGAGCACACCGCGTTGCGCACCGCAGTCGAGGACTGCTCCCGACGAGGAGAGTTCAAATAAGCGAGACGATCGAGATCACCGCCGACAGCGCCGTCATGACCGAAGAGGAAGGGACGGTGTCCGGCGAACTCGACGTCATGCTCGACGACGCGGGCCGCGGTCTCGTCCGCTACCGCGGTACCGACACCTGGTACACCATCGGCAACATCGAGGCCGAGCCGCCACGCACCTGGGAGTGTGTCGCCGACCTGGTGAAAGCGATCAAGAAGGTCGCCGGAACACGGGATGTGGCGGGCAACACCGTCGTCTTCGAAGCCTGAGGCCGCACCTGGCAATCTGGTAGTTATGCCGATCGCCTCCCCACCAACCCCGACCCGTGCCCCCGCGTGGTCGTCGCTCGGGCACCGGATGCCGCTCGCGGCGGCACTGCTGGCCACGGGCGCCGTGCTCGTCACGGCGCTCACCTGGCAGGTCGACAACGACGCGGGCATCATCGGCCTCGATCCACGGGTGCTCGACTGGATGCTCGCGCACCGCGGCGAGCCGCTGACCTCGATCGCGCGGATCGTCACCGATCTGGGTGACACGCTGTCGATGACCATCCTGGCCGCGGTGGTCATCTGCTGGTTCGCCGCCCGCCGGGACCTGCCGAACGCGCTGCTGGTCGCGGTGGCCTCGGTGGGCGCCGGAGTCCTGGTGGTGGTCGTCAAGCAGCTCGTCGGCAGGCATCGCCCGCCCGAGGTGACCCGGCTGATGGAGGAGCCGAGCCTGTCCTATCCCTCCGGCCACACCCTCGGCAGCACCGTGGTGATCGGCATCGTGGCGCTCACCGTGATCCCGGGCCTGCGGCACCGGCCGACGCGCCTGGCGGCCACCGTGTTCGCTGTGCTGTTCCCGATCGCGGTGGGCATGTCCCGGATCTACCTGGGCGTGCACTGGTGCACCGATGTGCTCGCCGGTTGGATCTTCGGGGTGTGGTGGTTGCTCCTGTGCGTCACCGCCTTCGCCTGGATCCACCGTGGGCGGCTCGCCCGGCGTGTCGCGGTCGGCACCGGGGCGGCCGAGCGGAGCTAGCCGCTCCCGCCCCGGTGCCCGAACCGGATGCCGGATCAGGACTTCGCGGCCGGTTCCCGCTGAACCGGCGCATCCCAATCAATGCGATACCTGCGCTCGTCCCCCATGGTCTTCTCGGGGTTCATCACGGTTCTGACCATCAGCGGCATCATCGCGTTCATCATCCGGCGCGCGAACGGGCCTGGCGTCTTGCTGTGGTTGATCTTGGCCGCGCGGGCGGTGATCGACTCCACTCTGGTGCGCCGCAACCGCTCATAGGCGGCGAACGCCGCACTCGGCGTGTCGCGGTCGCGCAGGCAGCGGGCCAGTTGCACGGCGCTCTCGATGGCCAGCGACGCGCCCTGCCCCGAGCTGTTCGACGGCGCGTGCACGGCGTCGCCGACCAGCACCATCCGGTCGCGGTACCAGTGCGGCACCGGCGGCATGATATGCAACGCGCCGGTGATCTCCAGGGTCTCGGCGGTGGTGCGGCGGGCGAACTCGCCGCCCGGTGTGTCGGGGGCATAGGTCTCGCGCAGCACCCGCAGCCACTCCGTCGCGGGGACCGCGCGGGCCTCGGTCAGCGAGAGGTACCGCTTGCTCGGCAGGTTGGCGCCCCAGGTGACCCGGCCCTGCGCTTCCTTCCAATACAGGTAGTAGGCCTTGGCGCCGAACGCGAAGACCATGGTGTCGTCGGGCAGGTCGAGTTCGTAGTCGAGCCGGGCGCCGAAACCGAGCATGCCGGTGTAGCCGGGGCCCGGCGCGCCCGGATCGATGAGTCCGCGGACGGTCGAGCGGATGCCGTCGGCGCCGATCAGGATGTCGGCGGTGGCGGTGCTGCCGTCGGCGAAGTGGGCGGTGACCCCGGTGGACTGCTCGTCGACCCGGACCAGCCGCTTGCCGTAACTGAAGGGCACACCGGCGGCGACCGCGTGATCGTGCAGGACCCGGTGCAGCGCACCGCGGTCGACGACCTGCAGGGGCGGCTGATCGGCGAGTACCGGCAGGACGTGTTCGCGGCCGCCGACGGCGAGCCGCATCCCGGCCACGGGCAGCGCGATCCGGCGCACGGCATCGCCCGCGCCGAGCAGATCCAGGGCGGCGACCCCGTTGGGGGCCAGCGCGAGCCCGGAGCCGATCCCCTCCGACGGCCCGGAGTAGGCCTCGTGGACGTGGGCGTCGATCCCCGCCTTGCGCAGGGCGGTAGCCGCGACGGGACCGGCGATGCCGCCGCCGATGACGAGTGCGGAACGAGTGGTGGACATGGGTGATCTCCAGATCTGTGTCTGCGTCACCCGGGCTATTGTGTGGGTGCCAGCCTCGCCAGCCGGGTGCGCGCATGCGTGTGAACACGGGTGTCGGGACGGTTGCCTCGGTCCGGTGGGGTGTTGCCGCACCGCACCGGACCGAGGGTCTATTCGGGGTGAATCCGGTCGTTCCCCCCTTCGGCGAGTTCGGGAATCCGGTCGGCGGGCATCCCTTCGGCGTGCCACTGCCGCCACATCTGCAGGCCGTCGAACGTGCCGGCGCGGAGTTCGTCGCGCAGCGAACGGGCCCATCGCGCTTCGGCTTCCAGCATCGCCAGCCCGTATTCGGACTCGACGACGAACAGCCGCGGCAGGGTGCCCGCCAGCCCGGCGAGGTCGGTCCTGGTGCGGTCGATCACCTGCTCCAGCGCCGTGACCCGGCGGCCGAGCAGTTCGATCACCTCGTCCGGCGGGAGCACGGCGAGCACCGAGAGGCCTGCGGTGAACCGGTGGTGTTCGGGCTCCGGCGAGGCGAGCAGTTCCCTGGTCCAATCGGCCATCTCGGCGCGCCCGGCGTCGGTGATCCGGTAGATCACCCGCTCCGGTCGCGCGCCGTCCCGCTCACTACCGACGACCTCGAGGAAACCGGCCTTGGCCATGTTCTGGACCACCGTGTAGAGCGAGCCCCACTTGATGTCCATGTCCTTGTCTTTGCCGTGCGCGCGCAGGGTGGCAGCGATCTCGTAGCGGTGCATCGGCCGTTGCACGATCACCGACAGCACGGCGAGCGCGAGCAGGTTGTTCACCTTGCGCTTCGTGGCCATCGCCGCCTCCTTACTCGTCTACGAATATACGTCGACGAGTATTCGGCGACAACCCTCAGACCTTGACCGGCTCGGCGTCGGCCCCCTGCTCGAGCAGCTTGCCCGCGATAGTGGACAGCGCCTCGTCGAGCAGCGCGCGATCGGCGGGATCCTCGTAGTTCCAGTCGTCGAGCCGATCACCCAGCCAGCGCCGCCAGCCCTGGCGCAGCACGTCGATCTCGACGGTGCCCTGCTCGGTCAGCGACAGCGCGCCCGCGTCGTCACGGAGCAGGCCGCCGTCGACGGCGTGCCGGAAGACCGGCGCCAGCACCTCCACCGGCAGCCGGTGCCGGAAGGCGATGGCGTGCACCGTGGCACGTTGGCCCTGCTTGTCGTAGAGGTACACCTGTCCGAGCGCCCAGGCCGCGTCGGGGCCGAGCGTGCTGCCCGAGGCCCGGATCAGCTCGGGAATGATCGGCTTGGCCGCCCTCGCCTTGCGCACCGTCGCCGCGACCGCGCGTTCCAGCTGCACCACCCGGTCGTCGGAGTCGGGCAACGAGAAGCCCTCGCCGATATCGTCCGCGCCGTGCCTGGCGCTGTCGCGCAACCGCACCTGCGGCAGGAACCAGGCCACGACGAACCCGACCAGCGCCACCGGGATCACCCACCGGAAGACGTAGCCGATCGAGCTCGCGTACGCGTCGATGATCGGCGCGGCCTGCTCGATCGGCAGCTCACGCAGCAATCGCGGGTTCACGGCCACCTCGGGTGTGACGCCGGGTGCCTGCCGCAGCGCCTCCGTCAGCGCGGGTTCGCTCCGATTGCTGTACAGGGTGCCGAACACGGCGGTGCCGAACGCGCTTCCGAGGGTGCGGAAGAAAGTGACGCCGGAGGTGGCGGTACCGAGATCGGCGTAGGGCACCGTGTTCTGCACGACGATGGTGAGCACCTGCATCGACAGGCCGAGGCCCGCGCCGAGGATCAGCATGTACAGCGATTCCAGCCAGATACTGGTCTGACGGCCCATCGTCGACATCAGGGCGAGGCCGAGCGCGAGCACCGCCATGCCGACGATCGGGAAGTAGCGGTAGTGCCCGGTGCGCCCGACCACCTGGCCGGAGAAGATCGAGGTGATGAACAGGCCGACGACCAGCGGGAGCGTCCTGACTCCCGAGACGGTCGCGGTGGCGCCGTCGACGTACTGGAGGTAGGCGGGCAGATAGGTCATCGAGCCGAGCATTGCGAAGCCGACGATGAAGCTGAGCACCGAGGACACGGTGAACACCCGGCTGCCGAACAGCCGCATGGGCAGCATCGGCGCCACCGCCCGGTTCTCCACCCGCACGAACGCGATCAGCAGCAGCACCGCGAGTACGAACAGCCCGATGATCTGCCAGGAGCCCCACGGATATTCGTTGCCGCCGAACTCGAGGCCGAGGATCAGCGCCGAGACACCGAGCGCGACGAGCCCGATGCCGAGGTAGTCGATCACCGGCCTGGCCACCGAGCGCAGCTTCGGCAGCGTCCGCGCTGCCATCGCGATCATGAGGATCGCGAGCGGGACGTTGACGTAGAAGCACCATCGCCAGCTCGCGTGGTCGGTGAACAGTCCACCGAGGGTGGGTCCGACGACGGTGGTGATGCCGAAGACCGCACCGAGCGCGCCCTGATACTTGCCACGTTCACGCAGCGGGATGGTGTCGGCGATCAGAGCCATCGAGGTGACCATCAAGCCGCCCGCACCGATGCCCTGGATCCCCCGTGCCACGATCAGCACGCCCATGCCGGGCGCGAGCCCGGCCAGCGCGGAGCCGACGATGAAGATCAGGCCGCTCACCTGGAACAGCAGTTTGCGGCCGAACAGATCGCCGAGTTTGCCTGCGAGCACGGTCGCGACGGCTTCGGCGAGCAGATAAGCCGTCACCACCCAGGCCATGTGGCCCGCACTACCGAGGTCGGCCACGATGGAGGGCAGCGCCGCCGACACGATGGTCTGATCGAGCGCCGCCATGAGCATGCCGAGCACGACCGTGGCGAAGATGATGTTGATCTTGGCCTTGCTCATCGGCGCGACGGGCTCGTCTACAACGACACCATCCGGCATGGCCCCAGTATGGGCGTTCCTGCCGCGCCACCGAGTTCAGTGACACGGCAGCAAATCACCAACGATCCTCAGCGCACGGCGTAGTCACCGAGCCCTGGTTCCAGCGCATCGAACGCGACGCGGGCGTACTCGGCCAAGGCCGTAGCGATCTCGGCGTTCGGCTGACCGTCGAGGGTGCGGCGCAGGATCTCCTCGAACAGCACCCGGTGCACCCCGGCGAGCTGGGCCGCGGCCACCCGCGGGGTGATGTCGGCCTGCGCGGCGCCGGTGTCCTCGGCCAGCGCGCGGGCCAGCGCGGTCTCGCGGTCCTCGTTGAACTCGCGCAGCCGCGCCACCAGGGCGGGACTGTCGGTGATCATCTTCGCGAACGGCAGGCCGCTGAATCCGATCACCTGGTCCTCGGCGGCCACGGCCGCGAGGTAGGCGCGGCGCAGAGCGGCCAGCGCCGACTCCCCCGGTGCGCGATCGCGCACCACGGCGGCGAGCTGTTCGACGTAGACCTCGCCGAGGTCGAGGGCGAGGTCCTCCTTGCGCGGGAAGTAGTTGGTGACAGTCATCTTGGCCACCTCGGCAGCCGCGGCGACATCGGCGATGGTGACTCTGTCGAATCCGCGGGCCAGGAACAGCTCGGTCGCCCGGTGCGAGATCTGCTCCCTGGTCTGCTGTTTCTTCCTGGCGCGTAACCCCTGCTGCGTGGTCATGCCATCACCATAGCTGAAGTCGTCCCATATTTATGCTTGACATATTTTTAGGTTCCACCTAAGTTTGTGTTCGCCGCCGGGTAGGGGCGATCCGCCGCCCCACCCATCCCCCCGATACCCGCCGCCTGGGAGTCCTCTTGCCTGTCACCACCGACCCCGTCCGCGACTATCTGACCGCCATCGCACGCACTCCCCTGCTCACTCCCGCCGAGGAGTACGCGCTCGCCGTGCGTGTCGCCGCGGGGATCGAGGCCCGCGCCGAGCTGGACGAGAACGCCGTCGGCGGTGTCGAACCGAGTGCGGCGCGGCGAGAGCTGCTGCACCGCACCGAGACCGATGGCCTGCGCGCCAAGGACCAGATGGTGCGGGCGAATCTGCGCCTTGTCGTCTCGATCGCGCGCCGGTTCCCGACGAACACCGGGATGTCGCTGCTGGATCTGATCCAGGAGGGCACGCTCGGCCTGATGCGGGCGGTGGAGAAGTTCGACCACCGGCGCGGGCTCAAGCTCTCGACCTACGCCACCTACTGGATCCGGCAGTCGATCGGCCGCGCGCTGACCGATCAGGGTCGCGCGATCCGGCTGCCCTCCAACGTGGCCGACGTGCTGCACCGGGTGATCCGGGTCCGCCGCGAGCTCACCCATCGGCTCGGCCGCGCGGTCACCGTCGAGGAGCTGGCCGCGACCGCCGAGCTCACCGTCGCCCAGGTCGAGGCGATGCTGCGGTACGAGGCCGAGCCGGTGTCGCTGCACGCGCCCGTCGGCGAGGACACCGAACTCGGCGCCCTGCTCCCCGATGCCACGCCGTCGCCCGCGGAGGTGGTCGCCGAGCGGATGCTCCCCGGCCAGCTGGCCGCCGCGCTGGCCGGGCTCACCGACCGCGAGTCCGCGGTGATCCGCCTGCGCTACGGTCTGGATCGCGGCGAGGGTCGCACGCTGGAGGAGGTGGGGTCCGAGCTCGGCGTCTCACGGGAACGAGCCCGCCAGATCGAGGCGAAGGCGATGACCAAGCTCCGCAGGCCCGGATGTGCCCGTAGGCTGGCGGGGCTGCTCGACTGAACCCTATGCGCCGATCTTACCGAAGAGTAAGATCCGGGGGCATGGCATGGAAACCATCTGAAATCGCGGACCAGACCGGGCGCACGTTCGTGATCACCGGGGCCAACGGCGGCCTCGGCACCGAAACCACCAAGGTGCTGGCAGGCAAGGGCGCCACCGTGATCATGGCCTGCCGCAACGCGGCCAAGGCACAGCCGATCGCCGACGCCATCCCCGGTGACGTCCGGGTGGCCGCGCTCGACCTGGCCGACCTGGCTTCCGTGCGCGCCTTCGCCGAGCAGCAGGGCGAATTCGACGTGCTGATCAACAACGCGGGCCTGATGAACATCCCGTTCTCCCGCACCGCCGACGGCTTCGAGACCCAGTTCGGTGTCAACCACCTCGGTCATTTCGCGCTCACCGGCCTGCTGCTCGACCGCATCGGCGACCGGGTGGTGACCCTGGCCAGCATCGCGCACAAGCAGACGCCGAAGCTCTGGATCGACGACCTCAACTACGAACACCGCCGCTACCAGCGCAATCTCGCCTACGCCCAGGCCAAGCTGGCCAATCTGATGTTCGCCCGCGAACTGCAGCACCGGCTCACCGCCGCCGGTTCGGCGACCAGGTCCTACGCGGTGCATCCCGGCGTCTCGGCGACCGACCTGTTCGCCCGCACCGAAACCCTGCTGGACAAGGTGAGCAAGCCGGTGATCAAACTCGTCGGCCATCCGCCCGCCCGCGCCGCGCACTCCACCCTGTTCGCGGCGACCGAACCCGACGCCGACCCGACCGTCTACTGGGGCCCCAACCGGTGGATGCAGTCCCAGGGTCCGGTCGAGCCGTGCCCGTCCAGCGGGCTTTCCCGCGATCGCGACCTGCAACGCAGGCTGTGGGAGGAATCCGAGCGGATGACCGGGATCGCCTACAAGTTCTGATCGACCGAGAGCACGATCTTGCCGCGGGTGCGCTGGTTGTCGGCGATGTCGTGCGCCTTGGCGGCCAGTTCCAGCGGCAGCACGGTGTCCACGTGGACCCGCAGCGCGCCTGCGTCCACCAGGACGGCGACCGCGAGCATGCTCGCCCGATCGGCCTCGACGATCATGAAGCCCGCCCGCAGCCCGAGCGGGCGGGCCGCCGCGGCCAGCGCGGCCTCCGCCGGTGATGCCAGCGACACCACCACGCCGCCCTGGCGCAGGGTGCGCAGGGAGCGCGGACCGTATTCGCCGCCGACCGTGTCGAGGACGACGTCGATATCGCGCACGGTCTCGGCGAAATCGGTCTCGGTGTAGTCGATGACCTCGTCGGCACCCAGTTCGCGCACGAACTCGTGGTTGTCGGCCCTGGCCGTTCCGATCACATAAGCGCCACGGGCCTTGGCGATCTGCACCGCCACGTGTCCGACTCCGCCCGCGGCGGCGTGGATCAACACCCGCTGACCTGGCCGCACCTCGGCGGTGTCGACCAACGCCTGCCAGGCGGTGAGCGCGACCAGCGGCAGCGCGGCGGCCTCGATGTGACTCAGCGTCGCCGGCTTGCGCGCGAGATGGCGGGCGGGCGCGGTGACGTACTCGGCGTAGGTCCCCGCGGCCTTCGGCAGCCGCGGCATGCCGAACACCTCGTCGCCGGGCGCGAACAGGGTGACGCCGGGACCGACCGCCTCGACCACTCCTGAGACATCCCAGCCGAGCGGGACGATGGTGCCGAACAGACCGCCGGTCGCGCGGTGCCAGGAATCGGTGGGGTTCACCCCCGCCGCCCGACCCGGATCAGCACCTCGGCCGGGCCCGGCTCCGGCCGCTCGATCTCGACCACCCGCAGCACCTCAGGTCCGCCCAAGGTGTCCTGTCCGATCGCGCGCATGTCATCTCTCCTGTGTCCGTGTGAGTGCTACGGGAGACAACGATGCCGTGACGTCGGAGCGCGAACGAGTGGCAAGATAGACAATATGTGCAAGAATCTTGCCATGCATCGCGTGGTGGTTCTGGCCCTGGACGGGGTGTATCCCTTCGAGCTCGGCATTCCGGCCAAGATCTTCGGGACCGCGACCACCGAGGACGGCGGCCCGCTCTACGACATCCGCACCTGCAGCCTCGACGGGGCATCGGTGCGCACCGATGCCGACTACGCGATCGCGGTCACCTCGGACAGCCGCGCACTCGCCGAGGCCGACACGGTCGTCATCCCGCCGTTCTCCGACTGTGACGCCGACATCGACTGGCTGCCCGCGGAACTGGCCGCGGCCATGGCCCTGATCCCGCCCACCGCGCGGATCGTCACCATCTGCACCGCCGCCTTCGTCCTCGCCGCCCTCGGCCTGCTCGACGACCGGCCCGCCACCACCCATTGGAAGCAGGCCGACCGATTCCGCGCGCAGTTCCCGCGGGTGCGGATGGACGCCGACGTGCTGTTCGTCGACGACGACCGCATCCTCACCGCCGCGGGCAGCGCGGCAGGCATCGACCTGTGCCTGCACCTGGTGCGCCGCGATCACGGCAGCGCGGTGGCCAACCGGGTCGCCCGGCTGTGCATCGTGCCGCCGTGGCGCGAGGGCGGGCAGGCCCAGTTCATCGACCGGCCGGTGCCGGAGCCGAACGCCGCGAGCACCGCCGCCACCCGGGCCTGGGCGATCACCCGGCTCGATCAGCCCTTGTCGCTGGCCGAACTCGCCGCGCACGCCAGGATGAGTGTGCGCACGTTCTGCCGTCACTTCCGCGCGGAAACCGGGCTGCCGCCGGGCCAATGGCTGACCCAGCGGCGCGTCGATCATGCCCGCCACCTGCTCGAAGCCACCGAGCTGCCGATCGACCGGGTGGCCGCCGAGTCCGGTCTCGGCACCGCGGCCTCGCTGCGCCAGCACCTGGCCGCCACCGTCGGGGTCTCGCCGTCGGCCTATCGGCAGACCTTCGCCCGAACCCCGCGCTGACCCGATGTGACGCCGGGCTCTCCCGCCCACACCTGCTCCTACGTCGCGTGTAGTAGGCAGGTACCGTGGAGCGCGTGTCCGCTGCACCGCACCGTCCCGCGCACAATCGGCCCGCCCTGATCGCGCTGGTCGTTGTCGTCTTCGTGGGATGTCTCGCGCTGGCCTGGTGGCAGTGGGAGCGGTTCGAATCGGCGTCGGGCACCGGCCAGAACCTGGGCTACGCCCTGCAGTGGCCGCTGTTCGCCGCGTTCGCGGTGTTCGCCTATGTGCGGTTCGTCCGGCTCGAACGGGAGGCCGAGGAACCCGCGGCACCGCTGCGGGCGAAGGAAGCGCCGCGTGAGATCCCCGCCGGGATTCTGCCGGAGCGCCCGACCGCAGCGCCCGCCGACGACCCGGAGACGGTCGCCTACAACCAGTACCTGGCGCACCTGCACGCCAGCGACATCGAGACGCAGGTCCGCTCGGCCGACCTGCACAGCACCGAGAGGAACGCCGGGTGACCACCGACGAAGACACCACAACCGCCGCGCCCGCGGTCGGCACCGCCAAGATCGGCTCGGCCCTGCAGCGCTATCGGGTGCTGGCCTGGGTCACCGGTATGTGGCTGCTGCTGCTCACCGGCGAGATGATCGCCAAGTACGGCTTCGGCGTCGACACCCCGAGCTGGATCGCGGTCGTGCACGGCTGGGTGTACTTCGCCTACCTGCTGGTCACCGCCGATCTGGCGGTGAAGGTGCGCTGGCCGATCGGCCGCACGGTGGGCACCCTCATCGCGGGCACCATCCCGCTGCTGTCGTTCTTCGTCGAGCACCGTAACGCGAAGGACGTCAAAGCACAGTACGGCCTCTGACTCCACCTACGCCGATCGCCGCCGCCCGGACAACCGGGTCGGCGGCGATCGTTGTTTCGCGACTCAGACCAGCGCGGACAGTGCGGGCAGGAGCTGGATCAGCGCCCGGCCGCGATGGGACACCGCGTCTTTCTCGGCGGGCGTGAGCTCGGCCGCGCTGCCGGTACCGCCCTCGGGGCGGAACAACGGGTCGTAGCCGAAGCCGCCTGCCCCGGCGGGCTCGCGCGCGATGCTGCCGCGCCACTCCCCGCGCGCCACGGTGGTGGTGCCGTCGGGCAGCACCAGCGCACACGTCGAGACGAACGCCGCGCCGCGCCGCTCGTCGGGGACGTCGCCGAGCTGACCGAGCAGCAGCGCGTTGTTGGCGGCGTCGTCACCGTGGCGGCCGGACCAGCGGGCCGACAGCACACCGGGCATGCCGTTGAGCGCGTCCACCTCGATCCCGGAGTCGTCTGCCACACAGGGCAATCCGGTCGCGACGGCACCGTCGCGTGCCTTGGCGATCGCGTTCTCCTCGAAGGTGGCCCCGGTTTCCGGCGCCTCCGCGTAGGGCGGCACATCGGCCAGGCTCACCAGCTCGATTCCGGCCACCCCGGCCTCGTCGAGGATGCGCCGCAGTTCCTTCAGCTTCTTGGCGTTGCGACTGGCGACCAGCACCCGTGCGGCCACCGCTACTTCTTTCCGGCAGGCTCGGGCAACACACCGGGGTAGGGCTGCGCGAGGGCTTCCTTCTGCACCGCGAACAGCTGCTCACAACCGGCGAGCGCGGAATCGAGCAGCTTGTCCAGCGTCGAGCGCGGGAATGTCGCACCCTCACCGGTGCCCTGGATCTCGACCAGGGTGCCGGTATCGGTGGCCACCACGTTCATGTCGACCTCAGCGCGCGAATCCTCCTCGTACGGCAGGTCGAGGCGCACCCTGCCGTCGACGACGCCGACGCTCACCGCGGCGATCATGCACGAGATCGGTTGCGGGTCGGCCAGTTTCCCCGCGGCGGCCAGGTAGGTCACCGCGTCGGACAGCGCCACGTAGGCGCCGGTGATGGCGGCGGTCCTGGTGCCACCGTCGGCCTGCAGTACATCGCAATCGATGGCGATGGTGTTCTCGCCGAGCGCGGCCAGATCGATGCAGGCCCGCAGCGACCGCCCGATCAGCCTGCTGATCTCCTGGGTGCGGCCGCCGACCTTGCCCTTCACCGACTCACGACCGCTACGGGTATGCGTGGCGGCGGGCAGCATCGCGTATTCCGCGGTGAGCCAGCCCAGCCCGGAATCCCGGCGCCACGGCGGCACACCCTCGGTCACACTGGCCGTACACATCACCCTGGTCTGCCCGAACTCCACCAGCACCGACCCCGCTGGATGCGTGGTGAAGCCACGGGTGATCCTTACCTCGCGGAGTTCGTCATCCGCCCTACCATCGGCTCGTCTCGACACACGGGTAGCTTAGGTGCCTAGAGGTCGAAGGTCTCGCCCGGGGAGACGGCGTGGACAGGGCCCGCGAACGCCGCCTTGGCCTCGGCGATGACGTCCTCGCGCGAGGTCCACGGGGGAATGTGGGTGAGCAGCAGTTCCTTCGCCCCGGCGCGGGTGGCGATTTCGCCCGCCTCGGTGCCCGAAAGGTGAATGCCCGGCGGACGATTCGCCGGATCGTGGGTCCACGACGCCTCCGACATCAGCACATCGGCGCCCTCGGCCAGCTCGACGACGGCATCGCACATGGCCGTGTCGCCGGTGTAGACGAACACGCGGCCGTCGGCGGCGGTGATCCGCAGCCCGTAGGACTCCGGCGGGTGGTACATCCGGCGCGCTTCGACCGTGTGGCCCGGACCGAACGAAACCGGGACGTTCTCGACCCAGGCCTGCGAGTCGATCACATCGGACCAGTCGTCGGTCTCGCCGCCGATCTCGGCGGAGGCGTTGCCGATGCGCAACGCCGCGTCGGACGGGCCACGCACCAGCGCCCTGCCCTGCGGCGGGTTCGGGTGGTAGCGGCGCCAGACCAACAGCGCGGGCAGGTCGAGGCAGTGGTCGGCGTGCAGGTGGGTGAGGAAGATGTCGACGTCACCCGGATTCAGGTGTTTTTGCAGCGCGCCGAAGATGCCGGGCCCGAAGTCGATGACGGTGGGCCTCATGTCCGGGCCGGTCAGCAGGTAGCCCGACGCTGGGGAGTCCGGGCCGGACACACTGCCCGAGCACCCGAGGACGGTAAGGCGCATGCCCCCATGCTGCCACGACGTGCTGGTGCTCAATGCAGGATCCCCCCAAATTCCAGACCGGACCCCCGGCTACCGCGTTGGTACTGCGCGGCCGACCGATGCTCCACGGCGGCGTCGACGTTCATCACCAGAGAGTACCCAGCCCGCCAGGACTCCACCCACCGCCCCGAAAAGATGCCCCTGCCAAGAAATTAACGGGTCGCTGGGCAACACTCCCCACAGCATCGAGCCGTAGAACAGGAAGATCACCACGCCGAGCACGATCTGGCCGACATTGCGCGCGAACCAGCCACGGCAGATCAGATAGGTGAGCCAGCCGAACACCAGCGACGACGCGCCGACGTGCACGCTGCCGGTGGACCCGGTGAGCCAGGTGCCGACCCCGGCGACTCCCCAGATGATCGCGGTCGCCGCGATGCCGCGCCCGATCCCCGACAGCAGCACCAGGAAGCCGAGGACGAGCAGCGGCAGCGTATTGGCCATCAGATGGTCCCAGCCGCCGTGCAGCAGCGGCGCCCACAGGATGCCGTCGAGCCCGTCGACCTCGCGCGGTTCGATCCCGCCCGCGTCGAGCCGGCCTGGCGCGCCGGTCGGCCGGTCGGCCGACAGCACCGCGTCGACCCCCTCGATCACATAGAGCGACCCGACGAAACCGACGATCACCACCGCGGCCCGCGTCCACGCCCCCAGACCACTACGCCGTGCGGGAGGACCTGGACTGGTCCGCCCCTGCAACCCGGCGATCCGGTCCGGATCGAACGAGGCCCCTACCCCACCGCTCACCGACATCGCCTCCCTCGGACCGACGGACTCGGCCGCTACCGCCAAGGGTACAGACCCACCGCCCCCGGCCCACTAGCTACGAAGGAGCAAGCAACGGTGCCTGATCGACGGGACACCAGGGGACCGCGACTCGAGCGCGCCAGCGCTCCAAAGACTCAAGCCCAGAGCTGGCCGTCGAGCTTTTCCTCCGCCTCGTCGAGGGTGCCGTCATAGGCGCCGGTGGACAGGTACTTCCACCCGCCGTCGGCGACCACGAAGGCGATGTCGGCGCGCGTACCCGCCTTCTGCGCCTTCTTGGCGACACCGAGCGCGGCGTGCAGGATCGCGCCGGTGGAGATCCCGGCGAAGATGCCCTCCTCGCCGACGAGCTCGCGGGTGCGCTTGACCGCGTCGTACGGGCCGACCGAAAAACGGGAGGTGAGGACCGTCTCGTCGTAGAGCTCGGGGATGAAGCCCTCGTCGATGTTGCGCAGGCCGTAGACCAGTTCGCCGTAGCGCGGTTCGGCGGCGACGATCTCGATGTCCGGCACCTTCTCGCGCAGGAATCGTCCGGTGCCCATGAGCGTGCCGGTGGTGCCGAGCCCGGCCACGAAGTGGGTGATCTCGGGCAGGTCGGCGAGCAGTTCGGGACCGGTCGTCTCGTAGTGCGCGAGCGCGTTGGCCGGGTTGCCGTACTGGTAGAGCATCACCCAGTCGGGGTTGCGCGCGGCGATCTCCTTGGCCATGGCCACGGCCTGGTTGGAACCACCGGCGGCGGGTGAGTCGATGATCTCGGCACCGAACATGGTGAGCAGCTGGCGCCGCTCGACCGAGGTGTTCTCCGGCATCACGCAGACGATCCGGTAGCCCTTGAGCTTGGCCGCCATGGCGAGCGAGATGCCGGTGTTGCCGCTGGTCGGCTCCAGGATGGTGCACCCGGGGGTGAGCAGCCCGTCGGACTCTGCCTGCTCGATCATCCGCAGCGCGGGCCGGTCCTTGATCGAGCCGGTGGGGTTGCGGTCCTCCAGCTTGGCCCACAGGCGAACGTGGTTGTCGCCGTCCCACTGCGGGGACAGGGTGCGCAGCCCGACCAGCGGCGTGTCGCCGAGGGTCGCGATCAGCGATTCGTAGCGTGCCACCGTCAGCGCCGGGTCGAGCGACGGGCGCGGAGCACGATATCGACACTGCCGCCCGCGACGGCGGGCAGGATGGTGACCGATGCGCCCGCGGGCACCTCGGCGTCGAGTCCACCGGCGAAACGCACGTCCTCGTCGTCGACGTAGATGTTGACGTAGCGGTTCAGCTTGCCGCCGGAGAGCAGCCGCTCGGCCAGCCCCGGATGGTTGGCCTCGAGGTTGTCGATGAGCGCGGAGAGGGTATCGCCCTCGCCCTGGACGCGCTTCTCGCCTCCGGTGAGACCTCGCATGATGGTCGGGATGGACACGGTTACCGGCATGGGGACTCCTCGGGTGTGACTTCTCGTTCGATGGGGTTCAGGCGTCGTAGGACTCGACGACCCGTACTGGTTCTTCGGTGACCTCGCCGTCGACGATGCGATAGCTGCGCAGTTCGTGCCGCTGCGGATCGCGGGTGGAGATCAGCACGTAGTGCGCGAACGGCTCGGAGGCGTAGGAGATGTCGGTGCGGCTCGGGTAGGCCTCGGTGGCGGTGTGCGAGTGATAGATGACGACGGGGGTCTCGTCGGCGTCGTCCATGGCACGCCAGACCTTCAGCTGCTCACCGGAATCGAAGCGGTAGAAGGTGGGCGAGCGCTCGGCGTTGAGCATCGCGACGAAGCGTTCCGGCCGATCGCTGTCCTCGGGACCGGCGATGATCCCGCAGGCCTCGTCGGGGTGGTCGGCGCGCGCGTGCGCCACCATCGCGTCAACGAGATCGGCCCGGATTACCAGCACTTCCTCGACCCTTTCCACGAACCTGTCTGCGTGCCGTCGAGCACCACCTCGACAACGACTCACCCTATTCGGGTATTCCAGACACCGCGCACTCCGGTCCCCACCAGCGCCGATCGCGCCGGTCAGCGGGGGAAGAGGTCGAGGTAGGCCGGGATGCCCGCGATCGAGGTGGCGCTCAGCACGGCGTCGACGACGGCCCGCTCGACCACGACGGCGGCGGCGGTGCACAGCTGGTCGAGCAGCAGCAGGTCGCCGGGGAAGGCACCGGGCAGCGGGGTCGGCGGCGCCTCGATCGTGCCGGTGGACAGGGCGAACAGGGTGTCGCCGTCCAGCGGTGAGTGCACCGGCCGGATCGCGCGGGCGAGCCCGTCGTGGGCGGTGGCGGCCAGGCGGCGGCAGGAGATGGGGTCGAGCGCGGCATCGGTCGCGACCACGCCGATGGTGGTGTTGAGCACGGTGCCCTTCACCGGCAGCGCGTTGAGTGCGGCGAGCTCGGCCTCGGTGCCCGGCCGCAGCCCGAAGAACTCCGGCCCGTCGGTACCCGCGCCCCACAGCAGCCCGGTACGCGGATCGACCACCGAGCCGACCGGATTGGCCACGATCACCGCGCCGACGGTGACTCCCGCGCCCGGGCCGTCGGCGAGAACGACGCTCGCCGAACCGATTCCGCCCTTGAGCGCGCCTGCCCGCGCGCCGACCCCCGCCCCGGCGGTGCCGCGCGCGAAGGCGGTCGCCGCCGCCTCGGCCGCGAGGAAGCCGGCGTCGGCGGTCGGCCGGATGTGCCAGTCACCGACAGGCAGGTCGAAGATCACCGCGGCCGGCACGATCGGTACCACCCGGCTCGGCTCGGCCGGATCCATCGGGATGCCTTCGCGATGTTCCTCGGCCCAGCGCATGACGCCGTCGGCGGCGGCGAGCCCGTAGGCGCTGCCGCCGGTGAGCAGGACCGCGTTCAGCTGCCGGACGGTGTTGGCCGGGTCGAGCAGATCGGTCTCCCTGGTGCCGGGCCCGCCGCCGCGCACATCCACCGCGGCGGTCGCGCCGCCGGGCACCCGCACGACGGTGCAGCCGGTCGCCGCGCCGGCGCCGAGGGTGACGTCGTCGTCGAGGAGCTGGTGCTGACCGACAAGCACACCCGCCACATCGGTGATCGAGTTCCGTTGGCCGACCGTGCTGCGCATGTCTGCGACCCTAGCCGCGATCAGGGCGCAAGTGCCTGCAACAGCGAGTCCTGCATCCAGGTGAGCCAGTGGTAGACGTCGAGGTGCGGTGCGCGCGGGTCACCCGGATCGAAGTGGTCGGGCGTGTCGTCGTCGATGTCGAGCAGCGTGCCCAGCGCGAGCCGGACATCGGTGAGCGCGGCCAGCCACGCGTCGGCCTGTTCGGGAGTGAGCACGATCTTGCCGCCGGTCTCCGGGCAGCTGTCGAGCACGACCCGGCCCGCGGCCAGCTTCGCGTCGATGATCTCCGGCTCGTGCAGGCTGCGCAGGGCCGCGTTGAGGTCGGCTCGCTTGGCATCGGGGGAACCTGGCTCGGCCCGGTGGAAATCGGGCAGCAGGCGCAGCAGCTGCGGATCGTCGGGCGGGGTGGAATTGCCGGTGCGCAGGCCGGTGAGCGCGGCGAGCTCGTCTTCCGGCGTTTCGGCGGCACGATCGCTGAGGAGTCCGGACACGGCGCCGATCAGGGAGCGCAGAACGGTGGCCTCGTGCTCGTCCATCTCGGATCGCACCTTGAGGCCACTCAGTGAGTTCTTCCTGCTCCACTTGCGCACAGGGTTACACGGTACTTCAGTCGTCGCGCTGCATCGTCGCCCAGAGTCCCGCGGCGTGCAGCCGCCGCACGTCCTGTTCCATCTTGTCCCGCGAGCCCGAGGACACCACCGCCTTGCCTTCGTTGTGCACCTGCAGCATCAACTCGGTCGCCTTGGCTTTGCTGTAGCCGAACAGCTTCTGGAAGATGTAGGTGACGTAGTGCATGAGGTTCACCGGGTCGTCCCAGACGACGGTGACCCACGGACGGTCTTCGGCCTCGAGGATCTCGGCACTCTCGACCGCCTCCGGCATCGCCTGCGCCGCGGACAGTGCGGCGTTCACGGCGTCGGTGACGGCGCCGGCTCGAACGGTATTGCACACGGCCATAAACCCCAGGGTACGACGCGGCCGCGAAGAAACAACACCCGCGGTGACTACAGTTTCGATTGTGCAGATCCGTGACGAGTTCGCCAGCACCGCGCTGCTGACCGATCAGTACGAGCTGACCATGCTGGCCGCCGCGCTGGCCGACGGTTCGACGCACCGTGCGTGCACCTTCGAGGTGTTCGCCAGACGACTGCCCGCGGGCCGCCGCTACGGTGTCGTCGCCGGTACCGGCCGGCTGCTCGACGCGCTGACCGACTTCCGCTTCGGCGAGCCGGAACTGGCGGTGGTTGCGACGTTCCTCGACCCGGCCACCGTCGACTGGCTGCGCGAGTACCGCTTCACCGGTGACATCGACGGCTACGCCGAGGGCGAGCTGTACTTCCCCGGCTCGCCGGTCCTCACCGTGCGCGGCAGTTTCGCCGAATGTGTGCTGCTGGAGACCCTGGTCCTGTCGATCCTCAATCACGACACCGCCATCGCCTCCGCGGCCGCGCGGATGGTGAGCGCGGCGGCGGGCAGACCGATGATCGAGATGGGCTCGCGGCGCACCCATGAACGCGCCGCGCCGTCGAGTTCGCGCGCCGCCTACCTCGCCGGATTCGACGCCACCTCCAATCTGGAAGCGGTCCGCAGCTTCGGTGTGCCCGGCGCGGGCACCAGCGCGCACGCGTTCACCCTGCTGCACAGCGGCGCCGACGGCGCGCACGAGGCGGCCGCGTTCCGCAGTCAGGTCGACACGCTCGGCATCGGCACCACGCTGCTGGTCGACACCTTCGACATCACCAGGGGCGTCGCTACCGCCATCGAAGTGGCCGGACCCCAGCTCGGTGGCGTGCGGATCGACTCCGGCGATCTCGGCGTGCTGGCCAGGCAGGTCCGCGAGCAGCTCGACGACCTCGGCGCCACCGGCACCCGCATCGTGGTCTCCGGCGATCTGGACGAGTACGCGATCGCCGCGCTGCGCGCCGAACCGGTGGACGTCTACGGCGTCGGCACCTCCCTGGTGACCGGGTCCGGCGCGCCGACCGCGGGCATGGTCTACAAGCTGGTCGAGGTCGAGGGCATTCCGGTCGCCAAGCGCAGCAGCCACAAACAGTCGCGCGGCGGCACCAAGAAGGCGATGCGGCTGGCCCGCGCCACCGGCACCATCGTCGAGGAGATCGTCGGCCCCGCCGACGGGGAAACGCCGTCCACCAACGGATTCCAGGTGCGCGAGCTACAGGTGCCGCTGGTCCGCAAGGGCGCGGTGGTCGACGGGGTCGCCACGCTGACGCAGAGCAGGGAGCTGGTCGCACGCGGGCTGGTGAGCCTGCCGTGGGAGGGCCTCAAACTGTCGGCGGGCGAGCCTGCGATCCCGACGACCATGTTGTGACATCGGAGCGCCCGCGCGCTCGCCCTCGGGTCCCGTCGAGCGGGGATCGGTCGCGTGCGTTGGCCGCGGCGCTCGGTGGCGGGCTGCCGTGGCGGATCGCGGCCCCTGTCGCCGTGAGGGGCGGTGGCGTGCCGCGGGGTGGTTCGCGGTGGCAGGTGGGGGCACGGCGGCGGAGAATGGTGCCGAGCTGCCGCGCGCGGGCGCGGCACGACGGGTCGGCGCCGGTGGGCGCGGGAATCGGAGGGTGGCATGGGACGCGGTCTGGTGATCGTGGATGTCCAGAACGACTTCTGCGAGGGCGGGTCGCTCGCGGTCGCGGGCGGCGCGGCCGTGGCGCGGGCGATCAGCGATTTCGTCGCGGGCAGGAAGTACGACGCGGTGGTCGCGACCAGGGACTATCACATCGATCCCGGCCGCCATTTCGCCGAAGAACCCGATTTCGTCGACACCTGGCCACCGCACTGCCGGGTGGGCACGCCCGGCGCCGATTTCCATCCTGAACTGGACCTCGGCCCGGTCCAGGAGGTGTTCTCCAAAGGCGCGTACTCGGCCGCGTACTCCGGGTTCGAGGGCAGCACCGCCGACGGTATCGGTCTGGCCGACTGGCTGCGCGAGCACGGGATCGACTCGGTCGACGTGGTCGGCATCGCCACCGACCACTGTGTCCGGGCGACCGCTCTCGATGCCCACAGCGCGGGATTCGGCACCCGCGTCCTGCTCGACCTCACCGCCGGGGTCGCCCCGGACACGGTCGCCGCGGCCCTGACCACCCTGCGCGAGGCCGGCGTCGAACTGACGGGCGAGCCGACTGCCTGAGTCATCCGGCTAGCCTGCTCGGATGGACTACCGATTTCCGGCGCGGGCACGCGACTCGCTGGCCGCGGCACTGGCCGGGCTCGACAGCATTCACGATGCCGCCGACCTGGTCTTCTGGTCCAATCCGGTCACCGCGGAGTTGCAGCGCGCCGGGGTCGGCGCGTTCGCCGAGCTGCCGCCCGCCTTCGCGCACCTGCTCGCGTTGTCGAGCCTGCACGCCACGGTTCTCGACACCGGTTTCAGCGGCTATCTGCGCACCCGCGGCGCCGAACTCCCGTGGGCGACCCGCGGATTGCGTGCCGCGGGGATGCCGCGCCTGGCCGCGGCCGCGATCCTGGCCGCCCGCGACGCCGCCGCGAGCGGGCCCGACGACGATCTGGAGCGCTTCTTCGACGATGAACACCAGACCCTGGCCAACCCCGCCCAGATCCGCCGCCCCGATGGCGCCCGCGCCGACGACCCGGACGAGATCTACGACATCAACGAACCCGAGGACTTCGAACGCCGCGTCCTCGACTATCTCCGCACCAACCTGCACGATTTCGTCCGCGAGTCCTGAGCCGGGCGGGCTTGTCGGGGTGGGCGGATAAGCTCTCCGCGTGCCCGAACTTCCTTCCGTCGCCGACCTGCTCGCCACCGCCGTGCATGCGCTGGGAGGTAAGGAGCGCACCGGGCAGACCACCATGGCCACCGCGGTCGATCACGCGATCGACACCAAGGAGCATCTGGCGGTGCAGGCGGGTACCGGCACCGGCAAGTCGCTGGCCTATCTGGTGCCGAGCCTGCGCCACGCGGTCCGCACCGGCCGCACCGTCGTCGTGTCCACGGCCACCATCGCGCTGCAACGTCAGCTCGTCGACCGGGACCTGCCGCGCCTCGCCGAGGCGCTCGCGAAGCCGCTCGGCCGGGCACCGCAGTACGCGATCCTCAAGGGCCGCAACAACTATCTGTGCCTGAACAAGATCAACAGCGTGATCCCGGAAGACACCGGCGAGGCCGAACTGTTCGACGCGTTCGCCATCTCCAAGCTGGGCAGGGAGGTGCAGCGGCTCAACGAATGGGCCTCCGACACCGAGACCGGCGACCGCGACGAGATCGCGCCAGGGGTGAGCGACCGCGCCTGGCGACAGGTCAGCGTGTCCTCGCGGGAATGCCTGGGTAAGACCCGCTGCCAGTTCGGCCAGGACTGCTTCGCCGAGAAGGCGCGCACCGAATCGGCGCAGGCCGACGTGGTGATCACCAATCACGCGCTGCTCGCCATCGACGCGATCAGCGGCATCCAGGTGCTACCGGAACACGATGTGGTGGTGATCGACGAGGCGCACGAGCTGGTCGACCGGGTCACCGGCGTCGCCACGGCCGAACTCGCGGCCACCGCGATCGGCGCCGCCGCACGCCGCTGCACCAAGCTGATCGACGAGCGCGAGGTGGACCGGCTCGACGGCGCCGCCGAGGCCTTCCACGAGGCGCTGGAAGACCTGCCGCCGGGCCGGTGGGACCAGCTGCCCGACGGCATCGCGCCGGTGCTCGCGCTGGTCCGCGACGCGGCGTGGAACGCGCGCACCGCCATCGCACCGCAGGGCGGGGTCAAGGCCGCCGACGACCCGGACAACGCGGCGGCCCGCACCATGGCCGTCGCCGCGCTCGACGAGGTCCACGACGCCGCGGTACGCGCGCTCACCGCCTTCGAGGAGGCCGATCCGGCCGCCAGGCGCGATGTCATCTGGCTCTCGGCCGACGAGATCCGTGGCGTCGCGCGCCGCACGCTGCGGATGGCGCCGCTGTCGGTGGGTGGGCTGTTGCGCAGCAGGCTGTTCGGCACCGCGACGGTGATCCTCACCTCGGCCACGCTGCAGATCGGCGGCTCGTTCGACGGTCTCGCCGTCACCTGGGGGCTGCCGTCGCAGTCCGGCGGCAAGGTCGATCCCGCGCTGGCCAACGGCGCCACCGCACCGGCAGATGTGGAATCGATGCGCTGGAGTTCGCTCGATGTCGGCTCCCCGTTCGACCATGCCAAGTCCGGCATCCTCTACGTCGCCAAGCATCTGCCCGCGCCGGGGCGCGACGGCCTCTCGCCCGCCTACCTCGCCGAGATCGAGCAGTTGATCACCTCGGCGGGCGGGCGCACGCTCGGGTTGTTCTCATCGATGCGGGCCGCCAAGGCCGCGACCGAGGCGCTGCGCGCCCGGCTCGACACCCCGGTGCTGTGCCAAGGCGAGGATTCCATGGGCGCGCTGGTCCGCAAGTTCGCCGACGACCCGGCCACGTCCCTGTTCGGCACGCTCACGCTCTGGCAGGGCGTCGACGTGCCTGGCCCGTCGCTGAGCCTGGTGATCCTGGACCGCATTCCGTTCCCCCGTCCCGACGACCCGCTGCTCACCGCACGCCAGCGCGCCGTGGAATCGCGCGGCGGCAACGGGTTCATGGCGGTCGCGGCCAATCACGCCGCACTGCTGCTCGCCCAGGGCACCGGTAGGCTGCTGCGCAGCGTCGACGACCGCGGGGTCGTGGCGATCCTCGACTCGCGCCTTGCCACCGCGCGCTACGGTGGCTACCTGCGCGCCTCGCTGCCGCCGTATTGGGAGACCACCGATCCCGAGGTCGTGGCGAAGGCACTACGCAGGCTCACCGCAACGGCCTGAGGCGAGCCGAGTCCTGCAATCCGCATGACCACAACCTTGAATTCAGTGCCGGGCGAACGTATCTCGTGAGAACGTGGGCGCATGCACCACGCCGATGGCGAGGTACTCGGCGAATTTCTGGTCAGCGCAAGATCTTTGGCCGAGTACCGCGCGATGTTTCAGCTGTCCGACGACGATCTCAGCGGTCGCCGAATCCTCGATTGTCCTGGTGGCGCGGCGAGTTTCACCGCTGAGGCGAGCACGCTCGGTGCCACCGTCACCGCCGTCGATCCGATCTACGCCCGCTCCACCACCGCCCTGGCCGAGGACGCCGTCACCGAGAACGACCGCGCCGTAGCCTGGGCCGCCGCCAACGCGCACCGCTACCGCTGGGACTGGTACGGCTCCCCCGGCGGGCACGCCGCGATCCGCCGCGGCGCCGCCCGCCGTTTCGCCGCCGACCTGCGCGCCGAGCCGCACCGCTACATCGCGGCGAGCCTGCCCGAATTACCGTTCCCCGACAAGTCGTTCGACCTCACCCTCAGCTCGCACCTGCTGTTCAGCTACGCCGATCGGCTCGATGCCGAGTTCCACCTCGCGGCGCTGCACGAACTGTCCAGGGTCACCGACGGCGAGGCCCGGCTCTATCCCCTGCTCGACTACACCGGCGGGGCACTGGACGAGCTGATCGGGTACCTGCGTACCGAACTGCGCGACAAGGGCGTCCACACCGCGGTACGCAAGGTTCGCTACGAGTTCCACCACGGCGCCGACACCATGCTGGTGCTACAGCCGACGTCCTGACCAGCACCGACGCCACCGTGGACCGTTCGGTTCCATGCGGATCGCCTACCGATGGCGGGCCGCGGCGCGGATCCGCCGAGGGTGCGCGGTAGGTTCTTAGTCGTGCATACGACGCGAGTGGGGCGGTAGCACGTGGACCTTCCACGCAAGGCCTCGACGCTGCTGCTGCTACTCGGTGCCGCCGTCCTCGGCGTGACGCTGCTGTTCACGACCATGGACCCGTGGATGGACAGCGGCGGCATTCTCGCGGGCGGCCTCGACGTGCACATCTACCGCGACGGCGGCTGGCGGGTGGTCCACGACAAGGCCCTCTACCTCGAGCCGACGCATCTGGGGTTGCTCTACACCTACACCCCGTTCTCGGCGCTGGCGTTCCTGCCGCTGTTGCTGATCCCGTGGTCGGCCGTCACCACCACCTGGCTGGCACTGAATCTGCTCGTACTGTTCGCCGTGGTGCTGCGGAGCTGGCGGATGCTCGGCTACCGGGTGACGCCGCGCCTCGCCGCCGTCAGCGCGCTGATCGTGCTCGCCTGCACCTTCGCCGAGCCGGTGCGCACCACCCTGTACTACGGGCAGATCAACCTCTGGCTGATGCTGCTGGTGCTGTGGGACTTCTCTCGCGCCGAGGGCAGCAGGCTGCGCGGGCTCGGTGTCGGGATCGCCGCGGGGATCAAGCTGACGCCGCTGTACTTCGTCGCCCAGTACGCCGCGCAACGGCGGTGGCGTGCGGCGGCGACGGCGGCGCTCACCTTCCTCGCCACGATCGGCCTGACCGCCCTGGTGCTACCGCGTGACTCCTATCAATACTGGACTTCCACGTTCTTCCAGTCCGGCCGCATCGCCCCCGATATGCACCCGTCGAACCAGTCGCTGCGCGGCGCCATCGCGCACCTGCTGCACGGCCCGGCGCCGATCTGGTTGTGGCTGCTGATCGCGATACCGGTGGCACTGACGGCGCTGTGGCTCGCCGCGGCCCTGGCCCGCCGCGGCGAAGCGCTGCTCTCGGTCACCCTCGGCGGTCTCACGGCCTGCGCGATCTCGCCGTATTCGTGGGGCCACCATTGGGTCTGGTTCGTCCCGCTGCTGGTATACCTGATTCACCGCGCCCAGACCCGCGGCCGCTGGTGGTTCACGGCCGGGGCGCTGTACCTGGCCATCGCGGCCTGGACCTACCAGTACACGGCCACCTGGGTGAGCGTCGGCACCTTCTTGCTCCCGCCCTGGTGGCCGGGCAGCCAGATCCTGATGAACGTGTACGTGCTCATCTATCTGATCGTGGTTGCCGGTCTCGTCCGGCTGGTGCGCACCGAGCCGCCCCAGCCGGGCGACGCCCCGGCGCGGACACCCCGGCCGGCGTCTCCGCTAGCCGCACGACCAGTCGAAAACGCCTGATTCCAGATCGATTTGGGCGTTGCCGCCGCCGAAGTTCATCCCGGCGACCTCTTCGATCTCCAGGTAGTACGGGGTGAGGCCTTCCGGCATCGCCTGGACCGGGAAGGCGGTCCCGCCGAGATGGGAGCGGCCGAACAGCGGCTCGGCCCACGGAGTCCAGCCGGAGTCGTCGGTGAGCGGGTCCTGGTAGCGGGTGTCCGGCTCGTATTCGACCGGCGGGATGCCGACATTGGGGTCGCCGACCCGCTCGGCCAGCCACACGCCGATGGTGGGGTGGGCGTCGTCCCAGGCGTTGCAGCCCCCGTCGCTCGCGACCGGCGCTCCGGGCGGGCGCACGTCGGCGGGCGCGGCGACCGGACCGTCGGCGAATTCCCGCTCGGTGAGCCAGATCAGGGCGAAGACGCCGCCGATCTCGTCGTGCAGCAACTGCAGCTGGGGATGCAGCCGGGTGGTGGCCAGCTCGCGCGCGATCGGATCGCCGGAGTTCGGGTCGGGCGTCACCGGCTCGTCGGCGTCGGCGAACTGACCTTCCCCCTGGAAGAACGCGATGGCGGGGAAACCAGGGCCGCGGCGCTGGAAGTCGGCGGGCAGGCGCAAGGTGAGCGCGTGCATCATCGGCAGGCCGGTGACCGGCCCGCGCGGCCAGGTGGCCGGATCGATCGCGGGCCCTTCGCTGCCGATCCAGCCGCAGCGCACCGGCGCGGCGAGCGTCATCGGTTCACCGTCGGGCGTCTCCGCCAGTTTGTCCGCGGAATCCCCGAAACCCAGGTCGTAAGCCTTCATCGCAGTCTCCTCCTCGATGCGCGGACGATGCGTCGGCACAGTGTTCGCCGTGCCGACGCCGAGGGTAATCGCCCGCGCCGTCGGCCGCGGGCAGTGCGCCCAACCGCGAGCGTACGGCCGGTAACGAAACAGCGGCGCGGCGCGGCGAATCCACCGCACCGCGCCGCTGTTCGTCTCAGCTCAGAGCACGCCCTTCAGGATCAGCGTGACCACGGCGGTGACCACGGCCAGCGCCACCGCGGCCCCGCCCCACACCACGCCCTGGCGCGCCCACGGCCGCCCGTGGTCGAGCGAGAACCGGCCGGGGCCGGTGAAGGCAAGTGCCGCGGCGGCGATAGCGAACAGCAGCGGGGTCGAATAACCCTGGACCGACGGATCGGCCGGGAACAGACCACCGCTCCACAGCACGTTGATGGCGTTGATCATGGTGCCGACCACGATGGCGGCGGCCAGCGGCGTGAACAGACCGAAGACAAGCAGCAGCCCACCGATCAGCTCGGTGAGCCCGGCCAGCGTGCCGAACAGCGCGCCCGGGTTGTAGCCCATGCCCTCGAACATGTCCTGGGTCGCCGAAAGGCCTGGGCCGTTGAACCAGCCGAACAGCTTCTGTGCGCCGTAGGCGGCCATCAGGCCGCCGAAGCCGACGCGGAGCACGAGCAGGCCGATGCCCGCGGCGTTGATCTCGTCGGCGGTGGTTGTGGTGACGGTCGTGGGAGTGGTGCGGCTAGCGGTGTCGGTCATCGTTGCGTCCTCATCTGCGATTCGATCCATGCCCGCAACCGGACCACAGTCCGGTTGCCTTCCGGTCACAACCCTGGGTCCACGGCTACTATTTCACGTCACCCCCACCAGAACTGTGACGCTGCTCACAGAAATGCGAAAGGGCCGCCCGAATCGGACGGCCCCTTCTAGTGATCTGTCACCACGCCATGGTCGCGTAGCTGACGAGCGTGCTCTCCGACTCCTGCGACAGCTTCCAGGTGCCGTCGATGTTCTTCCAGGTCACCGGGATCGGGAAGACGTAGTCACCGAGCTGGCTGTTCAGGGTGGCAGAGAGGGTGTCGCCCTCCACGGTGACCGGCCCCGTGACGTACCAGGTGTAGCCCGGGATCCGGTTGACGGTGTCGCGAACCACCGTGAGGCTGCCGGCGTTGCCCGACTCCAGCTCGGCGGCCGAGCCGTTCATGGCGGCCTGCAGCTTGCCCTGCAGCTCACCGGCCGACGGCGCGGCCGGGGCGGCGATGGCGGCGGGCGCGGCGACGACGGCCGCGGTGACCGGCGCGAAGAGGGCGGCGACCGCCATCGTTGCGGCAGCGAACGAGCGCTTCATAGGTGATTCTCCTTCAAGCTTGGCTAGGCTTGCCTAAGTATAGACACACCTATGCCGCGCGCACCTATTCCACCAGGAAGAAGAAGTACCCGAGGAACAGCGCCATCAACGCCCACATGGCCGGGTGGATCTCCTTGATCCGGCCCTTGGCGACCATCACGATCGGGTAGAAGATCATGCCGATCGCCAGACCGTTGGCGATCGAATAGGTCAGCGGCATCATGATCACGGTGAGGAACGCGGGCACCGAATACTCGAGGTGCTGCCAATCGATATCACCGAGCGCCCGCGACATCAGCACGCCGACCACGATCAACGCCGGCGCGGTCAGCGCGGGCGAGCCGGCGATCACCGAGAAGATCGGATAGCAGAACATCGCGACCAGGAACCAGCCCGCCGTGGTCACGGCGGTCAGCCCGGTCCGGCCACCCGCCGACACACCCGCCGTCGATTCCACATAGGCCGTGGTGGTGGAGGTGCCGATGATCGCGCCCGCCGTTGTGCCGACCGAGTCCGCCGCCAGCGCGCTCGCCGCACGCGGCAGGGTGCCGTCCTTCTTCAGCAGCCCCGCCTGATTGGCCACCCCGATCAACGTGCCGGAGGAGTCGAAGAAATCGACGAACAGCATGGTGAGCACGACGACGATCATCTGGCTGGTGAAGGCGTCCGGCAGGTGGATGATCGCCTGGCCGAAGGTCTGATCGAGCCCCTTGGGCAGCTCGGCGATGCCGTCCGGCACCGCCACCAGACCGGTCACCATGCCCAGGATCGCGGTGGCGACGATGCCGTACATCACCGCGCCGTGCCAGCCGATCACCAGCAGCACCACGGTCACGACCAGTCCGAACAGCGCGAGCAGGGTGGTGCCGACCGTCAGGTCGCCCAGCGTCACCAGCGTCGCCTCGCTGTCGACGACGATGCCGGCGTTCTTCAAACCGAGGAACGCGACGAACAGGCCGATGCCGGCGCCGACGGCGAGCTTCATCTGCATCGGAATCGCGTTGAGAATGCGTTCGCGGACCTTGGTGACCGCGAGCACGAAGAAGATGACGCCGGAGAGCAGGGTGCCCGACAGCGCCACCTGCCACGGAATGCCCATGCTGAGCACCACCGTGAAGGCGAAGAACGCGTTCAGCCCCATACCCGGCGCCAGCGCGATCGGGTACCGCGCCCAGATACCCATGACGAGCGTGCCGAAGATCGCGGCCACCGCCGTGGCGGTGAACACCGCCTGCATCGGAATGCCCTTGTCGCCCAGCGGTCCCTCGTCACCGAGGATCGACGGGTTCACCGCGAGCACGTAGGACATGGCCAGGAACGTGACCGTGCCCGCCATCGCCTCGCGCCGGTAGGAGGACCCGCTCGACGTGACACCGAAGTATCCGTCGACGCGCCGTCGGGCACGGGTTACGACATCGCTGGCCATGACACTCCAGTCCGCGGTTTCAAAGAAGAAGGATGCCAGGGAACGGTAGCGGAAAGTTCACTGAATCGAATAACCCGCGGCCTGCGGATACGACGCAGGTCACGCGCCCGCGACGGCCACCAGCCCCAGCTCGGCGTCCGAGGCGAGCAGCGCGTTGTGCGGCAGCACCCGAACGGTGTAGCCGACCGCGCCCGACAGCGGCACCGGCGACCGCACCGAGTACTGGTCGATGCCGTCCTCGGCACCGGTGTGCGTCATCTCGATCGTGGTGGTGTCGGACAGGTCGTCGGCCGGTGACACCCGGCCGAGCACCGCCTGCACCACCACATCCGACGGTGCGAGTCCGCCGAGTTCGATCCGTGCGTGCAGCGCCAGTTCGGCGCCGATCACCGGGGTGTCGGGCAACCCGGAACTGTCAACCTGGACCACCCGCACCGCGGGCCAGGCGGCGTCGACTCGCTTGCGGTACTCGGCGACCCTGGCCGCCCCGGCGAACTTGTCCGCGGCGGCGGCGCCGAACGCCGCGGCCGCCGGGCCGTAGTACTGCTCGGCGTAGTCGCGCACCATCCGCGAGGCCAGCACCTTCGGGCTGGTGGTCTGCAGCGTGTGGCGCACCATCTCGGTCCAGCGGACGGGAACGCCGGTGGCGTCGCGGTCGTAGAACCGGGGGGCCACCGTGCGCTCGACCAGCTCGTAGAGCGCGGCGGCCTCGAGATCGTCGCGGCGATGCTCGTCGCGCACGCCGTCGGCGGTGGGGATGGCCCAGCCGTTCTCGCCGTCGTACATCTCGTCCCACCAGCCGTCCCGGATGGACAGGTTGAGCCCGCCGTTGAGCGCCGACTTCATCCCGGAGGTACCGCAAGCCTCGAGCGGGCGCAGCGGGTTGTTCAGCCACACATCGCAACCCCAGTACAGATAGCGGGCCATCGACATGTCGTAGTCGGGCAGGAAGACGATCCGATGGCGCACCGCCGGATCGTCGGCGAACCGCACGACCTGCTGGATCAGTGCCTTGCCGCCGTCGTCGGCGGGGTGGCTCTTGCCTGCGACCACCAGCTGCACCGGACGCTGCGGATCGAGCAGCAGTGCGCGCAGCCGCTCGGGGTCGCGCAGCATGAGGGTGAGTCGCTTGTAGGTCGGTACCCGGCGGGCGAAGCCGACGGTGAGCACATCCGGGTCGAAGACGTCGTCGATCCAGCCGAGTTCGGCTTCGGCCGCGCCGCGCTGATACCAGGACTCGCGCAGCCTGCGCCGCACCTCCTCGATCAGGACAGCTCGCAAGGTGTTACGGGTCGACCACAGCTGCCCGAGGTCGACATCGCTGAGCTTCTCCCAGCCGCGTGCCTCCTCCACCAGCTCCGGCCCGACGAGTTCACGGGCCTTGTCGATCCATTCCCGCGCGGCCCAGGTGGGGGCGTGTACGCCGTTGGTGACCGACCCGATCGGCACCTCGGCCGGGTCGAAGCCGGGCCACAGCCCGGCGAACATGTCCCGGCTGACCTCGCCGTGCAATTTCGATACGCCGTTGGCGCGCTGCGCCAGCCGCAGCCCCATGTGCGCCATGTTGAATACGGCGGGATCCGATTCGCGCCCGAACCCGAGGATCCGGTCGACGGAAAGTCCTGGCAGCAAGGCGGATTCGGCCTCACCGTGCGCACCGCCGAAGTACCTGCGCACCAGCGGCATCGGGAACCGGTCGATGCCAGCGGGTACCGGGGTGTGTGTGGTGAAGACCGTGCCTGCCCGCACTGCCGCCAGCGCGGTGTCGAAATCCATTCCGTCGGCGACGAATTCGCGAATCCGCTCCACTCCGAGGAAGCCGGCGTGCCCTTCGTTCATATGGAACACGTCGGGATCGGGCAACCCGGTCGCCCTCGTGTAGGCCCGCACCGCGCGGACGCCGCCGATGCCTGCCAGGATCTCCTGTTTGATCCGGTGGTCCTGATCGCCGCCGTAGAGCCGGTCGGTGACCGCGCGCAGCTCGGGATCGTTCTCGGCGATATCGGAATCGAGCAGCAGCAACGGAATCCGGCCGACCTGGGCGATCCACACCCTGGCCCGCAGCACCCTGCCCTCCGGCATGCCGACATGGATCAGCACCGGTGACCCGTCGCTGGTCAGCAGCCGCAGCGGCAGCCCCTGTGGGTCGAGCGCCGGATAGTGCTCCAGCTGCCAGCCGTCGGCCGACAGCGACTGCCGGAAGTAGCCGGAGCGGTACAGCAGCCCGACCCCGATCAGTGGAAGACCGAGATCCGAGGCGGCCTTGAGGTGGTCACCGGCGAGAATGCCGAGGCCACCGGAGTAGTTCGGCAGCACCTCGGTGACTCCGAACTCCATCGAGAAGTAGGCGATCCCGGCGACCGTCGTTCCGGTCTGCTCCTGGAACCAGCGCGGCCTGCTCAGATAGTCGGCCAGCCCGGCGGCGGCCGCGTCGACCCGCGAAGTGTAGCCGGAGTCGGCCGCCAGCTCATCGAGCCGCTCGGCGGGCACCTCCCCCAGCATTCGCACCGGATCCTGGCCGACGACACGCCACAGCGCCGGGTCGAGTTCGGCGAACAGATCCTGCGTCGGGCCGTGCCACGACCACCGCAGGTTCGTCGACAACTCGCCGAGCGCGGCGAGCCGCTCCGGCAGGTGGGCACGGACAGTGAACCGACGAAGTGCCTTCACCAGCCGAACTGTACCGGCTCACCCGCCGCCTCGCGTCGGCTCGGGCTCGTGCTCAGCTCGCGGCGTCGGCGGGCTGCTCGGCGAACTGCGCGGCGAACTCCGGCGACGGGGGGATCTCGGTGATGATGTCGACGAGCACGCCCGCGGGGTCGGCGACGATGAAGTGACGCTGCCCGAAGTCCTCGCTGCGGATCTCGAGTTCGGCCCGCATGCCACCGGCGACGACGAGCCGCTCCCATTCGGCGTCGACGTCGTCGACCTCGAAGTTCAGGATCAGGCCCTGGACCGGCTTGCCGAAACCGGCCGGGATGGTCGGGTGGGTCGGATCGAGGAGGGCCAGCTCGTAGGCGGGTTCACCGTCGGGCGCCGGTCGACGCAGGCTCACGTACCAGTCGGCCTCGAAGGTGATCTCGAAGCCGAACCAGCTGGTGTAGAAGTCGCGCGAGGCCGCGATCTCACTGGTGGCCAGAACCGGGTAGAAGCTGCTCAGTGCCATGACATTCCCTTTCACATACCGTTGGTATGTGTCGTAGAGTAGTTCACATACCATCGGTAGGTCAATAGGGAAGGACGAGCGATGGCATCGACCGCACGGGCCAAGCAGCGCGAGGAGACGCGACAGCTGCTGATCGCGCGCAGCAGGCAGCTGTTCGCGACGAAAGGCTATGCCGCCGTTGGCTTGTCGGAGATCGTGGCGGAGGCGGGCGTCACCAAGGGCGCGCTGTACCACCACTTCGACAGCAAGGCCGACCTGTTCCGCGCGGTGCTCACCCAGGTGCAGACCGAGGTCGGCGCCGAAGTCGCCACCGCCGCCGACGCCGAGCCCGACCCGTGGACCCAGCTGCGCACCGGCTGCGCGGCTTTCCTGCGGGCCTGCACCGATCCCCTGGTCCAGCGAATCATGCTCATCGACGGCCCCGCCGTACTCGGCTGGCACGAATGGCGCGAACTCGACGAGGTGAACTCCGCCCGGCACCTCGGCGAGGCGCTGCAGTCACTGGTCGACGCGGGAATCCTGCCGCCCCAGCCGGTCGCCCCGCTGACCCGGCTCCTGTCCGGCGCCATGAACGAGGCCGCGCTCTGGCTCGCAGGCAGTACCGACCCCGACGCTCTCCCCGACACCGTCGCCGCGCTCGACCGGCTCCTGTCCGGCCTCGGCCCCCGTCCGGCGAGAATGCAGTAGGTTTGTCCGGTGACCGGCCGGATTGCCATCGATGACATCGCCCCGTCGATTCCCGGCGGCCGCCCGGCGAAGGCGGCGGTGGGCGAGGTGTTCCCCGTGCGGGCCGTTGTCTGGCGGGAGGGCCACGGTGCCGTGGCGGCGACGCTGGCGGTGCGCGCTCCGGGGTCGACCCGGATCAACCGGATCCCGATGACACCGGACTACGAGCCGGACGTGTTCAACGCCGTCTTCACCCCGCACCAGCCGGGCACCTGGGCGTTCCGCATCGAGGGCTGGAGCGATCCGATCACCACCTGGCGCTCGGCCGTGGAAGCCAAACTCGCGGTCGGTCAGTCGGCCGCCGACCTCGCCAACGATCTCGAGATCGGCGCCACCCTGCTCGACCGGGCAGCCCAGGCGGTGCCGAAGAAACAGTTCGAGCGGCTGCGCGCCGCGGCGGCGGCCCTGCGGGGGGAGGAACAGCTGCCGGCCAGGGTCGCGCCCGCCTTCAGCGCCGAGGTCGCCGAGATCCTGCGCGCCACGCCGCTGCGCGAACTGGTCACCCGCAGTGCCCAGCACACCGTGCACGTGGAGCGGCGGCGCGCGCTGGTCGGCTCGTGGTACGAGTTCTTCCCGCGCTCCACCGGCGGCCGCGATGCCGACGGCAATCCGGTCCACGGCACCTTCGCCACCGCGGCCGCCGACCTACCGAGGATCGCGGGCATGGGCTTTGATGTGGTGTATCTGCCGCCGATCCACCCGGTCGGCGAGATCAATCGCAAGGGCCGCAACAACGCCCTCACCACCGAACCAGGTGATGTGGGCTCACCGTGGGCCATCGGTTCGGCCGACGGCGGCCACGACGGGATCCACCCGCGTCTCGGCACCGAGGACGATTTCGCCGACTTCGTCGCCGCCGCACAGGATCTCGGGCTGGAGGTGGCACTCGACCTGGCCTTGCAGTGCGCCCCCGACCACCCCTGGGTCAGTGCCCACCCGGAGTGGTTCACCACGCTGCCCGACGGCACCATCGCCTTCGCCGAGAACCCGCCGAAGAAGTATCAGGACATCTACCCGGTCGATTTCGACAACGATCCCGACGGCATCTACGCCGAGGTGCTGCGGGTAGTGCGGCACTGGATCTCCCTCGGCGTCACCATCTTCCGGGTCGACAACCCGCACACCAAGCCCGCCGACTTCTGGGAGTGGCTGATCGCGCAGGTGCGCCATACCGATCCAGGCGTGATCTTCCTGTCCGAGGCATTCACCCGCCCCGCCCGCCTGTACGGTCTGGCCCGGCGCGGCTTCAGCCAGTCCTACACCTATTTCACCTGGCGCGTACACAAGTGGGAGCTCACCGACTTCGGCAACGAGCTGGCCGCCAAGGCCGACGAAGCCCGCCCCAACCTCTTCGTGAACACCCCCGACATCCTGCACGAGAGCCTGCAGCACGGCGGGCCGGGCATGTTCGCCATCCGCGCCGTCCTCGCCGCCACGCTCGCGCCGACCTGGGGGGTGTACTCCGGGTACGAACTGTTCGAACACGAGGCGGTGCGGCCGGGCAGCGAGGAGTACCTGAACTCCGAGAAGTACGAACTGCGGCCACGCGATTTCGCCGGTGCCCTGGCCAGGGGAGAATCCCTGGAACCGTGGCTGACCAGGCTCAACGAGATCCGCCGTGCCCACCCCGCGCTCCAGCAGCTGCGCTGCATCCACTTCCACCACATCGACAACGACGCGCTCATCGCCTATTCCAAGTTCGATCCGGCCTCCGGCGACGCGGTACTGGTGATCGTGAACCTGAATCCGTACGGCGCCGAACAGGGCCACATCTCGCTCGATCTGCCCGCGATCGGCCGCGAATGGCACGACCATCCGGTGGTGTTCGACGAGGTCAGCGGTGAGGAATACCATTGGGGCCAGCGCAATTTCGTGCGCCTGGAGCCGTCACGCGCGGTCGCCCACATTCTCGCGCTGCCCGCTGTCCCCGCCGCCGCCCGCGCCCCACTGGCCTACCGCCGGACCTTCTGATGAAGCGCCGCGACCTGATGCTGCTCGCCGCGGGCACCCACCCCGACCCGCACACCGTCCTCGGCGCGCATCCGCATCCCGACGGCACCGCGGTGCGCGCGCTTCGCCCGCATGCCGAGTCCGTGACGGTCCTGGTCGGCGCGGCCGAGCACCCACTGAAATCGCTGGGCCACGGCGTATTCGGTGCGGTTCTGCCCTACCCCGAGATCGACGACTACCGCCTGCGCACCGGCTATCCGGGCGGCCGGACGGTCCTGTCCGCCGACGGCTACCGCTTCCTGCCCACCGTCGGCGAGTTCGATCTGCATCTGATCGGCGAGGGCCGCCACACCCGGCTGTGGGAGGTGCTCGGCGCGCATCCGCGGCACTACACCACCCTCGACGGGGATGTCGACGGCACCTCGTTCGCGGTGTGGGCACCGAATGCCCGCGGCGTCACCGTGTTCGGCGATTTCGATCTGTGGGGTGGCGCCTCGGCCCCGATGCGCTCGCTCGGATCCTCCGGTGTCTGGGAGGTGTTCGTGCCAGGTGTCGGCCCCGGCACCCGCTACAAGTACCGGGTGTACTGCGCCGACGGCAGGGTGGTCGACCACGCCGACCCGCTGGCGTTCGCGACCGAGGTACCGCCCGCGACCGCGTCGGTGGTCACCCGCGCCGATCACGTGTGGCGCGACAGCGCGTGGCTGGACCGCCGCGCAGGCACCGACGCCACCCGTGCCCCGATGAGTGTCTACGAGGTGCATCTGGGTTCGTGGCGGCCCGGCCTCGGCTACCGCGACCTCGCCCGGCAACTGGCCGACTACGTGCGGGCGGCCGGGTTCACCCACGTGGAGTTGCTCCCCGTCGCCGAGCACCCGTTCGGCGGCTCCTGGGGCTACCAGGTCACCTCCTATTACGCGCCGAGCTCCCGCTTCGGCAGTCCCGACGATTTCCGCTACTTCGTCGACCATCTGCACGATGCCGGAATCGGTGTCCTGCTCGACTGGGTACCCGCGCACTTCCCCCGCGACGAGTGGGCGCTCGCCCGCTTCGACGGCACCCCGCTCTACGAACACTCCGACCCCCGGCGCGGCGAGCAACTCGACTGGGGCACCTATGTTTTCGACTTCGGACGCAACGAGGTCCGCAACTTCCTAGTCGCCAACGCCGCGTACTGGATCGAGGAGTTCCACATCGACGGCCTGCGCGTCGACGCGGTGGCCTCGATGCTCTATCTGGACTACTCCCGTCCCGCCGGTGGCTGGGAGCCCAATATCTACGGCGGCAGGGAGAACCTGGAGGCCGTCGATTTCCTGCAGGAGCTCAACGACACCGTGCACCGCGCGTACCCCGGCGTGGTGACCGTCGCCGAGGAATCGACAACCTGGCCCGGTGTCACCCGCGGCACCGATGTGGGTGGGCTCGGTTTCACCATGAAGTGGAACATGGGCTGGATGCACGACACCCTCGGCTACCTGGGCCGCGACCCGATCCACCGGTCCTGGCACCACAACGAGATGACGTTCTCCCTGGTCTACGCCTGGAGCGAGAACTACGTGCTGCCGATCAGCCACGACGAGGTCGTGCACGGCAAGGGCACGCTGTGGACCAGGATGCCCGGCGACGACTTCGCCAAGGCGAGCGGCGTGCGCGCGCTGCTGGCCTACATGTGGGCCCACCCCGGCAAGCAGCTGTTGTTCATGGGCCAGGAATTCGGTCAGTTCCGGGAATGGGACAACGACCGCGGCCTGGACTGGCATGAACTGGAAAATCCACTGCACCAAGGCATTTCGACTATGGTCGCCGACCTCAACCGCACCTATACCGCACATCCGGCGCTGTGGAGCCAGGACACCACGCCCGGCGGGCATTCCTGGATCGAGGCCGACGACAGCGCCGCCTCCGTGTTCGCCTTCCTGCGCTGG
Organism: Nocardia rhizosphaerae; assembly: GCF_042650365.1. Lineage (NCBI taxonomy): Bacteria > Bacillati > Actinomycetota > Actinomycetes > Mycobacteriales > Nocardiaceae > Nocardia > Nocardia rhizosphaerae. The sequence goes on along the minus strand of NZ_JBHSBA010000004.1, from coordinate 7,118 downwards.
GGGTCCGACGGCAGCGCGGTCGCCTGCGTCTTCAACTTCTCCGGCGCGACCAGACACGACTACCGGATCGGCCTGCCGCACAGCGGTTTCTGGCGCGAAGTTCTCAATACCGATGCCCAGGAGTACGGCGGGTCCGGCCTCGGCAACCTCGGCGGTGTGCGCGCCGAGGACACCGCCTGGCACGGCAGGCCCGCCTCGGCCGCGCTCACCTTGGCACCCAACAGCGCCGTCTGGCTGGCCGCCGAGCGCTGACCCGCTCAGTCGGTCAGGTCCACCCGGATCGTCAGCAGGTCGGTACCGACCCGGCGCTGTTGTAGCGCGGAAGCTCGCGCAGCGCGCCCGGCTCAGTTCTTGGTGGCGATGTAGTAGGTGTTGAGCGGATCACCGTCGACGTGTTCGGTGCGCACCTGGGTGAACCCGGCGTCGGTGAGCATCGACAGCGCCCGCTGCTCACCCCATACCGTGCCGAGACCGTCGCCGCCCTGGCCGAGCGACACCGACATGCAGTGCATGGTCGACACCGCGTACAGGAACGGGCCGAGCGGCAGGTCCATGTTCTCCTCGAGGACGCTCGACGCGTGGATGTCGACCATCAGGAAGACACCGTCCCCGCGCAACGCCTCGGAGATATTGGCCAGCACCTGCGCGGGATGCGCCTGATCGTGGATCGCGTCGAACACGGTGATCAGATCGCAGGATTCCGGCGCGTGCAGCTGCGCCACGTCCTGCTCGACGAACTCGACATTGGTCAGTCCCATCGCCGCAGCCTCGGCCCGGCCCGCGGCGATCGCGTCGGCGGAGAAGTCGTAGCCACGGAACCGGCTGGCCGGGAACGCGCGCGCCATCAGGTTCACCGCGTGCCCGCTGCCGCAGGCGATGTCGGCCACGTCGATGCCCATCCGCAACCGGTCGGTGAGACCGGGCGCCATCGGCAGGATCACATCGAGCAACGCGGCGTCGAACACCTCGGCGCTCTCCTCGGCCATCAGCGCGTGGAAGCGGCCGTAGTCCTCGTAGGACAGCCCACCGCCGATCCGGAACCGTTCCACGATCTTCGGTTCCACCTCGCCCAGCTGGGCGATGAACTGCATCACCCTGGCCAGATTGTCCGGGCCCGCGGCTCTGGTCAGGCTCGCCGCGTGCGCGGGCGGCAACGTGTAGGTGGCCGTGGCCGGGTCGTAGTGCACGATGCCGCCGGTGGTGACCGCGCCGAGCCATTCCCGGACATAGCGTTCGTTCAGCTCCGCCGCGGCCGCGAGTTCGGCACTGGTCGCCCCTGGATTGGCCGCCATCGTGTCGAACAGACCGACCTGGTGACCCATGCTGATCATCAGCGCGACGCTCGCGTGGTCGAGTACCTCGACCATCGCGCCGGCGAAGGCTTCCACCTCGGCCTGGTCTACGGCACCCGCGTGATCGAGAGAGGTCATGGTTGTTCTCCTCGGGTCAGCTCGCGGCCCGGTGCCGCGGGTCTGTGGGAGATACGGCGGGGCCGCCCCGGCGGTTCAGCCGGGACGGCCCCGAAGTCGGCGGATCAGTACAGCGCGGTGGCCAGCTTGCGCCGAGCCGCGACGACGACGGGCTCGGCCGGATCGAACAGCTCGAACAGCTCGAGCAGCCGGGTGCGTGCCCTGGTGCGGTCGTCACCCGCGGTGCGCTTGATGACGGCGATGATCCGGTCGAATGCCGCTTCGGCGCGCTGCTCGAGCATGTCGACGTCGGCGGCGTCGAGAGCGGCGTCCAGGTCGCCGGGGTCGGCGTCGGCGGTGGCGACGACCGCCGGGTCGAGCTGCTGAGCCCTGGTCAGGAAGCGCAGCTGGCGCAGCGCCGCCTTGGCCTCCGCGTTAGCCGGTTCGGCGGCCAGGATCGCCTCGTAGGCCGCCTCGGCGCCGGCGATGTCGCCCTCGGCGAGGGCGTCTTCGGCCGCAGTGAAGCGCGGGTCCTCGACCTCGGGCTGCTCCTGGTTCGGGTCGCCCTCGAGTTTGCCCGCGGTCGCGTCCATGACGGCGTCGAGCCACTGCCGCACCTGGGCCTCGGGTTGCGCGCCTTCGAAGTCGGCCAGCGGCTGTCCGCCCGCCACCGCGATCACCGTGGGGATACCCTGCACGCGCAGCGCCTGCACGATGTTCATGTTCTGCTCGGCCTCGATGACGGCCAGGTCCCAGCGGCCGCCGTCATCGGCATTGAGCCGTTCCAGGGTGCGCATCAGCTCGACGCTGCCCGGGCTGCGCTGGGAGAACAGCGCGACCACCACGGGCACCTGCATCGAGCGGCGCAGCACCTTGGCTTCGAAATCCGCCTCGGTGACCGTGTGGTTCCCCGGGGCAGCAGGCGCGCCGCCGGCACCGGCGGGCGGCTGCTTCAGCGCGGACAGATCCACCGCGCCGGACATGGCGGCGGCGACGGCGGGCGAAGGACGACGGGCAGCGGGTCGAGTCACGCTTTCCAGTTTGTCACGAAGCCGTCGGGGAAGTCGCCGCGGCGCCCTCGCTCGCGCCGGTGCTCAGCTCGCCGAGCTGACCGGTGCGCACCGCCCAGACCTCGAAGAGCACGGTGGCCAGCGGCGGGATGCTCGACGCCAGCGCCAGCACGGTGGTCTTCGGGCTCCAGTTCAGCTCGCGCGCGGTCAGCAGCGCGGTGATCACGAACAGGACGAAGATGCCACCGTGCACCGGCCCGAAGATCTTCACGCCGATCTCGTTGCCCTCGGCGGGCAGGTACTTGAACGCCATCCCGGTCAGCAGACCGATCCAGGACAGCGCCTCGAGCACCGCGAAGAACCGGAAGCGGCTGGCGGTGGTGCGCAGATCGAAGAAACCCATACCAGTCATTGTGCAGCATGACCTACGACACCGTGTAGTTGAACCCCTCACACGAACAGGCCCGCACGCTCGGTGGCGTGCGGGCCTGTCGCTGGTCGGTCAGATCAGGCCGGGACCTTGATGATCAGCGCATCGCCCTGGCCACCACCACCACACAGCGCGGCCGCGCCCACACCGCCACCACGACGCTTCAGCTCCAGCGCCAGATGCAGCAGAATCCGGGCACCGGACATACCGAGCGGGTGGCCGATGGAGATCGCGCCGCCGTTGACGTTCACCTTCTCCGGGTCGTAGCCCAGCTTCTTGGTGGAGGCGATGCCGACCGCGGCGAAGGCCTCGTTGATCTCGATCAGGTCCAGCTCGGCCGGGGTGATGCCTTCCTTGGCACAGGCGGCGAGGATGGCGTTGGCCGGCTGGTCCTGCAGCGTCGAGTCGGGACCGGCCACCTGGCCGGCGGCACCGATCTCGGCGATCCACTCCAGCCCGAGTTCCTCGGCCTTGGCCTTGCTCATCACGATCACCGCGGCGGCGCCGTCGGAGATCTGCGAGGCGGTGCCCGCGGTGACGGTGCCGTCCTTGCGGAAGGCCGGGCGCAGCTTGCTCAGCGACTCGACGGTGGTGTCGGCGCGGATGCCCTCGTCCTCGGTGACGTAGACCGGGTCGCCCTTGCGCTGCGGCACGGCCACCGGCACGACCTCGTCGGCGAACAGACCGTTCTTCCAGGCGGCGGCGGCACGCTGGTGCGAGGCCGCGGCGAACGCGTCCTGCGCCGCGCGGCTCACCTTGTCGAGGTCGTTGCGTTCCTCGGTGAGCAGGCCCATCGCCTGGTCGGTGATCACGTCGTGCAGGCCGTCGTAGGCCATATGGTCGACCAGGGTGGTGTCGCCGTACTTGAAGCCCTCGCGGCTCTTCGGCAGCAGGTGCGGGGTCTGGCTCATCGACTCCATACCGCCGGCCACCACGATCTCGTGCTCACCGGCGCGGATCAGCTGATCGGCAAGCGCGATCGCGTTCACGCCCGACAGACACACCTTGTTGATCAGCAACGACGGCACGTCCAGCGGGATGCCGGCGGCCATGGCCGCCTGACGCGCCGGCAACTGCCCGGCACCGGCCTGCAGCACCTGGCCGAGGATCACGTAGTCGACCTGCTCGGGGGCGACGCCGCCCTTCTCCAGCGCGGCCTTGATGGCCACGCCGGCCAGATCCGAGGCCTTGAAGTCCTTCAGGCCGCCGAGCAGCCTGCCGACCGGAGTACGCGCACCGGACACGATGACAGAAGTCGTCACGAAAGCCTCGCATTCATTGAGTCGAACCTCGCCGCGATGCACACAGCGCCACGCCGCGCGCGTCAAGGGTTGCACTCAACGGTAACCGCTGCGCGACCGTGACCGGCAGGCAGGTTCGCGCTAGCGTCGAGAGGTGACCAACGTGAACATCATCCCCGCCGACTACGTCATCGCCGTCGACCATGTGGGCATCGCGGTGCCCGATCTCGATGCCGCCGTCGCCTGGTACACCGACAACCTCGGCATGGTCGAGACCCACCGCGAGGTGAACGAGGCGCAGGGTGTCGTGGAGGCGATGCTGTCGTGCCCGGCCGCCGCCGATCGGGCCACCGCGCTGCAGCTGCTGGCTCCACTCACCCCGGAGTCGACCATCGCGAAGTTCCTCGATCGCAGCGGACCCGGCTTGCAGCAGTTGGCCTTTCGGGTCACCGACATCGAGGCCGTTTCGGCCTACCTACGCGACCGCGGTGTGCGTTTGCTGTACGAGGCGCCCCGGCACGGCACCGCCGATTCCCGCATCAATTTCATCCATCCGAAGGATGCTGGCGGTGTGCTGGTGGAGCTGGTCGAGCCGAACCCCAATGTTACGCACTAGTAAGCGGATCCGCCCGATAAATCTCGGCGCGATCACAATCGTGGTCGAGTCTCCATAGCCAGGCTCGAGGCTGTATTTTGTGTGCCATGTCGTCACCTGAGTCCGATCGCAATCGCTTCGTTGCACTGCCCTTCACCGTTGTGCGCAAGGGTTATGCGCAAGACGAGGTGCGCAACTACTTCGACCGCTTCGACGCGGAGCTCCGCGTCACCGCCACCGACCGGGATGCCGCCGCGGCGCAGGCCCGTAATCTCGCCAGCCAGCTGGAAGACGCGCGCGACGAGATCGACGAGCTCCGCAAGGAGGTCGACCGGCTGTCCGTGCCGCCGACCACCGCCGAAGGCATGTCCGACCGCATCTCGCGCATGCTGCGCCTGGCTTCGGACGAAGCGTCCGAGGTCAGGGCGCTCGCCCAGGCCGAGGCCGCGGAGATGGTGTCGATCGCCGAGCAGCAGGCCACCGAGATGCGTGGCAAGTACGAGTCGCTGCTCGCGGAGACCAAGGAGAAGCGCGAGGCACTCGAGATCGAGTTCGAGCAGACCCTCGCGAACGCGCGCACCGAGTCCGCCAAGATCATCGAGGCCGCGCAGGCCGATGTGGAACGCCTCGCGAAGGAGGCCGAGGCCAAGCGCAAGGCCACCCAGCAGGACTTCGAGGCCACCATGAACGATCGGCGCACCAAGCTGACCCGTGCCATGGAAGAGCTCGAGGCCACCAGCCGCGCCGAGGCCGCCCAGCGGATCAAGGACGCGACCGACGAGTCCAACCGGCTCATCAGCTCCGCCACCCAGACCTCCGAGCGCAAGATCGCGCATGCGAAGGAACTGGCGGAGGAGATGCGCGTGCTGCGCGGCCGGGTTCTCGCCCAGCTGCTCGGCATCCGTGGCCAGCTCGATTCCGTGCCCGCCATGCTGGCGGCGGTCAACCGGGAGAGCGAGCTGCTCGACGGCGCCCCCGAGCGCAAGTCGATCAGCAACAACGGCAACAACAAGTCGGTGTCCGGCTCCCGGCAGAACAAGGCTATCCCCGAGGTCGCCGATGCCGACTCCGATGTCGTCGACGAGGACCGCGAAAGCGCCGATATCAGCAACTGACGTCGGACCAGCGACGACATCGGCTCCACCCCACGATCAACGAAAAGCGAAGGCCGCCTCGGATATCCGAGGCGGCCTTCGCTGTGTTCGACACGGGGTTTCAGGACCAGCGACGGGTGATGCCGCGGGTCCTTCTGCCGTTCCAGCAGCCCTGATGCCAGTGCCTGCGGTCGTCTTCCCCACCGTCGGCGGCCCAGGCGACGATGTGTGCGACACCCGGCGCGATCTCGTGATCACAGCCGGGGCACCGATACGTCTTGAGCGCGCGAGCACCGGGAACCGTTCGGACGATATACGTTTCCTCGCCCGGCCCCTGCTCGGTGCGCCCGTAGACATCACCGAGCGGCGCCGGCTCGCTACGTCGCTCTGTGCGTGGTTTGCGTCGCGGCATGGTTCCAAGCCTAGAAGAGGCGGAAAACGTTGCTCTCTGTGCCGCGCAGCTCGTCGTAATCGAGCGTGAGGCAGCGTATTCCCCTGACCTCGGCGAGAGTACGCGCCTGCGGCTTGATCTGCTGGGCGGCGAACACCCCGGTCACCGGTGCCAGCAGCGGATCGCGGTTGAGCAGGTCGAGGTAGCGGGTGAGCTGCTCGACGCCGTCGATCTCCCCGCGCCGCTTGATCTCCACCGCCACGGTCGCACCGTCGGCGTCACGGCACAGCAGGTCGACCGGTCCGATCGCGGTCATGAACTCCCGCCGGATGAGGGTGTAGCCTTCGCCCAGTTTCGTCACGTGCTCGGCGAGCAGCTCCTGGAGATGGGCTTCCACGCCGTCCTTCACCAGGCCTGGGTCGACACCGAGATCGTGCGAGGAGTCGTGCTCGATGTCCTCGATGGTGATCCGCAGTTCCTCACCGGCCTTGTTGGTCACCACCCACAGCGCCTTGATGTTCTCCGGCAGCGCCGTATTGCCCTCGCGCAGCGCCGTCACCCCCACCGGCAGCTCCGCGGGCACCAGGGTGGCGATATCGCGTTCTTCCAGCCAGCACGGCGGGCTCATCCAGTTCAGCGGCTTGTACGAGCCACCGTCGGAGTGCACGAGCACCGACCCGTCGGCCTTGATCATCAGCAGCCTGCGGGCCATCGGGAGGTGGGCGGTGAGTCGGCCGACGTAGTCGACCTGGCAACGAGCAATGACAAGGCGCACCCCAGCACTCTAGGGGACGGCGAAGGGAACGCAAAAAGGCCCTCCAACCGTAGTTGGAGGGCCTTTCGCAACAGTTTGTCCGGCGGTGTCCTACTCTCCCACACCCTGTCGAGTGCAGTACCATCGGCGCAGGTGGCCTTAGCTTCCGGGTTCGGAATGGGACCGGGCGTTTC
>NZ_JBHSBA010000003.1:1624994-1644840 GCF_042650365.1 Nocardia rhizosphaerae | reverse complement strand
GTTGTTCAAAAATGTCCAACTTCCCAACCGGGGGGTATGAGAAGCGGAACCAATACAAATATTGGCACTGACATTCATCGACACACTATTGAGTTCTCAAAGAACACACGCACAAACCTCCACCCGCAACTTTCGGAGGGGCTTCGGCAAGGCAACTGTTCCAGGCTAGCGCAGGCACTCCCATTGAAGCAAGTTCGGTAGGAGGCTGACCAGCTGATCAATCAGGCGCTCGGCGGACTGTGTCCGTGTCGCTCTGACTCGAACTAAGTTACGCACCGCCGAACGCGAAGTCAAATCGCCTGGTCAACACGGCTATTTCGGCGTATCGACCCGCTCGACCCGACCGCCGAGCGCTTGCAGCTGCTCGACGAACCGGGGGTACCCGCGGTCGATGTGGTACACGTCGTGCACCTCGGTCACGCCGTCGGCGACCAGACCCGCGAGTACCAAGCCCGCGCCGGCACGGATGTCGGACGACCAGACCGGCGCGCTGGACAACCTGGGAATACCGCGGACAACGGCGTGGTGACCGTCGGTGCGCGCGTCGGCGCCGAGCCGGATCATCTCCTCCACGAAACGGAACCTCGCTTCGAAGACGTTCTCGGTGATCATCGACGTGCCGTCGGCGATGGCGGCCAGGCCGATCGCCATCGGCTGCAGATCGGTCGGGAAGCCGGGGAACGGCAGAGTCGCGAAGTTCACCGCGCGCGGACGCTCCGGCTGAACGACCCGGAAACCGTTGGGCTCGTAGGAAATCCGCGCGCCCGCGGCACGCAGCTTGTCCAACACCAGGGCGAGGTGCTTCGGGTTGATCCCCGTGACGCGCACATCGCCGGTGGTCATCGCGGCCGCGATCCCCCAGGTGGCGGCGACGATGCGATCTCCGATCACCCGGTGCGTGGTCGGCGACAGACGCTTGACGCCCTGCACGGTGAGGACCGAGGAACCGGCACCGGAGATCCGCGCACCCATCTGCGTGAGCATGGTGCACAGGTCGACGATGTCGGGCTCGCGGGCCGCGTTGTCGATGACGGTCTCGCCCTCGGCGAGGACCGCGGCCATCAGGATGTTCTCCGTCGCGCCCACCGACGGGAAGTCGAGGCGGATCCGCGCACCCTGCAACTCGTCGGCACGGGCGACCACGCAGCCGTGTTCGATCTCGCTGGTCGCGCCGAGCAAGCGCAGCCCGGCCTGGTGCATGTCGAGCGGACGCGAACCGATCGCGTCACCGCCTGGCAGCGCGACGACCGCGCGCTTGCACCGGGCCATCAGTGGACCGAGCACGCACACCGAGGCGCGGAACTGGGTGACCGCGGGGAAGTCGGCGTGATATTTCGGCTCGGGCGGCGTCACGATCGTGACGACCGACCGGTCGCCGCCCTCGTCGTCGGAGATCGCCACGTCGCAGCCGAGACCGCGCAGTACATCCGCCATCAGCGGGACATCGAGGATGTCCGGGCAGTTGGTGATGGTGGTCGTGCCCTCGGCCAGCAACGCGGCGGCCATCAGCTTCAGCACGCTGTTCTTCGCGCCGCCGACCGCCACTTCGCCGACGAGCTGATTACCGCCGGAGACCAGAAACCGTTCGCTCACCCCGCCAGCTTATCGACCGTTGCCCGGCGACACGCCCCCGACGCCAAACCGGCCGAACCTCGCGGTAGCGAATCGCTTTCACTCCCCGCCGGGACCACCCGGCTGCCACAGCACATCCCCCTCGGGATTGGTCACCCGGCTGAGAATGAACAGCAGGTCGGAAAGGCGATTCAGGTATTTGGCAGGCAGCACGCCGGTGTCGTCGGGATGCGCCTCGACCGCGGCCCAGGCCGAGCGTTCGGCGCGCCGGACCACGGTGCGTGCGGTGTGCAGCAGTGCCGCCAACGGCGTGCCGCCGGGCAGGATGAACGAATTCAGCGGTGCCAGACCGTCGTTGAACTCGTCGCACCAGGCCTCCAGCCGGTCGATATAGGGCTGGGTGATCCGCAGCGGCGGGTACTTGGGCTCGGCGACGATCGGGGTGGACAGATCAGCGCCCGCGTCGAACAGGTCGTTCTGGATCCGGCGCAGCACGGCCAGGATCGCGGGCTCCGGCGCACCGAGCGCAACCGCCACCCCGATCGCGGCATTGGCCTCGTCACAGTCGGCGTAGGCGACCAGGCGCGGATCGGTCTTGGGCACACGGGAGAAATCGCTGAGGCCGGTCGTTCCGTCGTCACCGGTGCGGGTGTAGATCCGGGTCAAATGCACGCTCACGGCTGACCTCCTCGCGTACGCCGGGCGCGGTCGGACGGCCGCGACTCCATCCAGGACAGAAAAGCCGCCATCGATCCGCGGTCGAGCGCGAGCTCGAAGCTGTTGTGCGGATCGGTGACGGCTACCACCACGATGTCGGAACTCATGATGTCGAATTCGTCGCCCTGTGGCGCACGTCGTTCGACGATCTCGAGGCCCTGCCGGTGCACGGTGGAATCGGGGCCGAGCTTGAGACTGGTCAGTTTGAAGAAGACGAGCCGGTCCTCGTCGTACCGGATGAGACCATGCCGCCAGCCGTGGCCACCCCGCGCGGGCAATACCCGCAGCAGCGCGGCCGTGCCGCCCCGGCGCAGCATCACCAACCGATAGGTCGACGCTCCGGCGATGAACACGAGCGCCAGCACCAGAATGATCAGGAGAACCATCCCGGTCTGCAATGCAGTACGCCCTTTCGCTCCACGGATGCCGAAGACACCCTCGCCGCCATTCAATCACGCGGGAACACGGCGGCAACGGCGGGATCCGGTATCCCGCCGAAAACGCCACTGTCGGCGACGAACCGAAGTTCGCCGCCGACAGTGGTCGGAATCGTTTCCCGACTCAGGACGTCGCGATCGCCTCGACCGCGCGCACCTGGCCCTGCGCCACCCGCAGCTCCACCTCGGAGGCCTCCGCGGAGGCGAGCACCTTGCGGGCCGCGTCGACGTCGACCTCCGCCGCGAGATCCGCGGACTCGGCCAGTACCCGCACGGTGTCGGCGGTCACCGAGAAGAAACCGCCGTGCACCGCCGCGACGATGCGTTCGCCGTCGGTCGACACGATGCTCACCGTGCCGCCCTCGACGAGCTGACCGAGCAGCGGCTCGTGGCCGGCCATGATGCCGATCTGCCCCTCGGTGGTCTGCGCGCTGACGAACGAAGCCTGGCCGGACCAGAGCTTGCGTTCGACGGCGACCAGATCAACTGTCATCTCCGCCATGGTGGACTACTTCCCGGCGATCTTCTTGGCGGCCGCCTCGACGTCGTCGAGACCACCGCAGGAGTTGAACGCCTGCTCCGGGAAGTGGTCGAACTCGCCCTTGCAGACGCGATCGAAGTCGTCGATGGTCTGCTCCAGCGGCACGACCGAACCCGGCTGACCGGTGAACTTCTCGGCCACGATGAAGTTCTGGCCGAGGAACTTCTCCAGGCGACGGGCACGACCGACGAGGACCTTGTCCTCTTCGGAGAGCTCGTCCATACCGAGGATGGCGATGATGTCCTGCAGTTCCTTGTACTTCTGCAGGATCCGCTTGACCTCGTTGGCCACCCGGAAGTGCCGCTCGCCGACGATCGAGGCCTCGAGGATGCGCGAGGTCGAGGTCAGCGGGTCGACGGCCGGGTAGATGCCCTTCTGCGAGATCGGGCGGGAGAGCTCGGTCGTCGCGTCGAGGTGGGCGAAGGTGGTCGCAGGCGCCGGGTCGGTGTAGTCGTCGGCGGGGACGTAGATCGCCTGCAGCGAGGTGATCGAGCGGCCACGGGTCGAGGTGATGCGCTCCTGGAGCTCACCCATCTCGTCCGCCAGCGTCGGCTGGTAACCCACGGCCGAAGGCATACGACCCAGCAGGGTCGAGACCTCGGAACCGGCCTGGGTGAAACGGAAGATGTTGTCGATGAAGAGCAGCACGTCCTGGTGCTGGACATCGCGGAAGTACTCCGCCATGGTCAGCGCGGACAGGGCCACCCGCATACGGGTGCCCGGCGGCTCGTCCATCTGGCCGAAGACGAGGGCGGTGTCCTGGAGGACGCCCATCTCTTCCATTTCCAGGTGGAGGTCGGTGCCCTCACGGGTACGCTCACCGACGCCGGCGAACACCGAGGTGCCGGAGAACTCGCGAGCGATACGGGTGATCATCTCCTGGATGAGCACGGTCTTGCCGACACCGGCACCACCGAACAGACCGATCTTGCCGCCCTTGACGTACGGGGTCAGCAGGTCGATGACCTTGACGCCGGTCTCGAGCATCTCGGTCTTACCCTCGAGCTGGTCGAAGCTCGGGGGCTTGCGGTGGATGCCCCACTGCTCGCCGTCGCGGCCGAGGCCGGGCGAGTCGAGGCAGTCGCCGAGGGCGTTGAACACGTGGCCCTTGACGATGTCACCGACGGGCACCGAGATCGGCTTGCCCGAGTCGATGACGGTCGCGCCACGGACCAGGCCGTCGGTCGGCTGCATCGAGATGGTGCGCACGATGTTGTCGCCGAGGTGCTGGGCGACCTCGAGGGTCAGGGTCTTGGCCACCGACGCCAGCTTGATGTCGGCGTTGAGAGCGTTGAACAGCTCGGGGATGGCGCCACGCGGGAACTCGACGTCCACGACGGGGCCGATGACACGGACGACGCGGCCGGCGGCTGCGCCTGCCTTACTCGCGTTGTCCTGAGTGACAGCTGCGGTCATTAGATTGGTTCTCTTCCTGCGCTTCTAGTCGCGGTCCGAGCTCGACGCCAGCGCGTTCACGCCGCCGACGATTTCGCTGATTTCCTGCGTGATCTGGGCCTGACGCACCGAGTTCGCCTCGCGCTGGAGCACACTGGCCAGCTCGTTGGCGTTGTCGGTCGCCGCCTTCATTGCGGTGCGCCGAGCCGCGGACTCGGATGCCGCTGCCTCGAGCAACGATGCGTAGATACGCGTGTTGATGTACTTGGGCAGCAATGCGCCAAGCAGTACATCGGCGTCCGGCTCGAATTCGTACTGCGCCGTGACCACCGCGTTCGGCGAGTCCGTCATCATGTCCTCGCCGAGCTCGAACTTCTCGTCGACGAAGCTCACCTGGATCGGCGCCAAGCGACGCACCTCCGGGGTCTGCGTCAGCATCGAGACGAACTTGGTGTACACGATGTGCAGTTCGTCGACGCCCTCGATGGTGCCCTTGCCGTCCAGCGAAGCGACCTCGCTGCCGGAGCCGGCCATGAACGCCTCGACCAGGTGGCCGCACGCGGCCGACGCATCGGTGTACTTCGGCTGCTGCGAGAAGCCGGTCCAGGACGCCTCGAACGGACGGTTGCGGAACTTGTAGTACGTGAGGCCCTTGTTGCCCATCACGTACAGCACCGGCTCCTTGCCGTCGCCACGCAGAGTGGTCATGAGCTCCTCGGCGCGCTTGAGCACGTTCGAGTTGTAGCCACCACACATACCGCTGTCACTGGTGATCACCAGCACCGCGGCCCGCTTCGGGTTCGGACGCTCGTTGAGCAGCGGGTGCGCCAGGTTCTTCGACGCGCTCGCGAGCTCGCCGAGGACCTTGGTGATCTCCTCGGCGTACGGCTTGGCGGCCGCAACCCTGGCTTGGGCCTTGGAGATTCGCGAGGTCGCGATCAGTTCCTGCGCCTTGGTGATCTTCTTGATCGAATTCACACCACGAATGCGGGAGCGCAATTCGCGCAAACTAGCCACTAGCGGGTCACACTCCCTTCATTCGCCAGATCGGAAATTGCCGACATCAGTTGAACCCGGCTTACTTCTCGACGTGCTTGCGGGTGACCGACAGCGACTCGACCTCTTCGTGGTCCAGCTCGCCCGCGGCGGCCTCGTTCACCACGCGGCTGCCGTCGGAGGCGAGGAAGCCCTGCTTGAAGTTGTCGGTCTCGGCCTTGATGGCGTCGGCGGCTTCGCCGTCGAGCGGCTTGCGGCCGCCTTCGAGCGCGTCGAACGACGACTGGGTCGCGCTGTGCAGGTGCTCGAGCAGCTCGGCGGTGAAGCGACGCACGTCGCCGACCGGAACCGAGTCGTAGTAGCCGGCGTCGACCAGGTAGATCGAGACGACCTGATCCTCGACGGCGACCGGGGAGTACTGGTTCTGCTTGAGCAGCTCCACCCAGCGGGCACCGCGCTCGAGCTGGGCCAGCGAGGCGGCGTCCAGGTCGGAGGCGAAGGCGGAGAACGCCTCGAGCTCGCGGTACTGGGCCATTTCCAGACGCAGCGAACCGGCGACCTTCTTCATGGCCTTGGTCTGGGCGGCGCCACCGACACGGGAGACCGAGGTACCGACGTTGATCGCCGGGCGGACACCCTTGTTGAACAGGTCGGACTCGAGGAAGACCTGGCCGTCGGTGATGGAGATGACGTTGGTCGGAATGAACGCCGAGACGTCGTTGGCCTTGGTCTCGATGATCGGCAGACCGGTCATCGAGCCGCCGCCCATCTCATCGGACAGCTTCGCGCAACGCTCCAGCAGGCGGGAGTGCAGGTAGAAGACGTCACCGGGGTACGCCTCGCGGCCCGGCGGACGACGCAGCAGCAGCGAGATGGCGCGGTAGGCCTCGGCCTGCTTGGTCAGGTCGTCGAACACGATCAGGACGTGCTTGCCCTGGTACATCCAGTGCTGGCCGATGGCCGAACCGGTGTAGGGGGCCAGCCACTTGAAGCCGGCGGAATCCGACGCGGGAGCCGCGACGATGGTGGTGTACTCCATCGCGCCGTGCTCCTCGAGCGCGGTCTTGACGCCCGCGATGGTGGAGCCCTTCTGGCCGATCGCGACGTAGATGCAGCGGACCTGCTTGGTCGGGTCGCCCGACTCCCAGTTCGCCTTCTGGTTCAGGATCGCGTCGACGGCGACGGCGGTCTTGCCGGTCTTGCGGTCGCCGATGATCAGCTGACGCTGGCCGCGGCCGATCGCGGTCAGCGCGTCGATCGCGGTGATACCGGTGGCCAGCGGCTCCTCGACCGGCTGGCGCTCCAGCACCGTCGCGGCCTGCAGCTCGAGCACGCGGCGGTCGTCGGCTTCGATGTCGCCGAGGCCGTCGATCGCCTGGCCGAGCGGGTTGACCACGCGACCGAGGAACTTGTCACCGACGGGGACGGAGAGCACGTCGCCGGTGCGGCGGACCTGCTGGCCCTCCTCGAGCGAGGCGTACTCGCCGAGGATGACGGCGCCGATCTCGGTGTCCTCGAGGTTCAGCGCGACGCCCAGGACGCCGCCCGGGAACTCGAGCAGCTCGTTGGCCATCGCCGACGGCAGACCGCTGACATGCGCGATGCCGTCGCCGGTGTCGGTCACGGTGCCGACTTCTTCGATGGAGGTTTCCGGGGTGTAGCTCTGGGTGTAGCTCTCGATCGCGCTACGGATCTCGTCGGAGGAGATCGTCAGCTCCGCCATGTTGTTCCTGCTCTCGCTGTGGTCTCGAATGTCGGGGGTTGGGAAGAGGCGTCAGGGCTTGCGTCGATTTACGACAGTGCCCGGCGCAGCTTCTCCAGTCGGCCGGTGGCGCTGCCGTCGATGACGTCGTCTCCGACGCGCACGACGACGCCGCTCAGCAGCGTCGGGTCGACCTGCACGTGCACGGTGACCGCCTTGCCGTAGATCCGCTGCAGGGAAGCCGAGAGCTTCTCCTTCTGCTGATCGGTCAGCTCGACCGCGGCGTGCACGTGGGCGACGATCTGGTCACGACGGGCCGCCGCCAGATCGGACAGGGCGTCGAAGGCGACGCCGATGTTGTTGGTCCGCAGTCGGGTCACCGCCTGCTCGGCCAGCGTCAGCGTGATCGGCTCGGCCTTGCCGGTCAGCAGCCGCACGATCAGCTCGCGCCGCGCCGAGGCGGGCTTGCCCTGATCGGACAGTGCCTGCTCCAGCTGCGGGTTGTCGGCGATGATCCGGCCGAGCCGGAACAGCTCGTCCTCCACCGCGCCGAGCCTGCCACCGTCGGCCGCCGACTCGAGCAGGGCTTCCTGCCCGAGCAGCACCAGGGTGTCGACCAGATCACGGGTGCGCGACCAGTCCTGGGCCACCGCGGTGGTCAGCACTGCCTGCGTGGCAGCGCTGACCTTGCCGCCGAAGATCCGCTCGCTGAGTTCAGCGCGCGCCGAACCCGGCACCGACACGTCCGCGAGCGCCACACGCAGCGAACGCTGGTCGTCCAGCACGGCGACAACGGCGAACAGTTCCGACCCCGTCGTGGCCGCAACAGTTTCGCTTCCGGTCAGAGCGGCCCGAAGCGCCTCGCGAGACCGGGAGCTGGCCTCGCGGCTCGCTGCGTACATGCTTCTCACTTTCGCGTCGTTACCTTCCGACCCCGATGGCGTCGGTGTCGTCGAGTTCGCTGAGGAACTTGTCGATCGACGCCGCCTGCTTGGCTTCGTCCGAAACCGACTGGCCGATGATCTTCTCGGCCAGGCTGACGGCGGTGACGCCGACCTCGGAACGCAGCTCGGTCAGGATCTGCTGGCGCTGGGCTTCCAGCTGGGAGTGACCGGCAGCGATGATGCGATCGCTCTCGGCCTGGGCGTCCTGGCGCATCTGCGCGAGGATCTGCTGACCCTGGGTGCGCGCATCCTCGCGGATACGTGCGGCCTCGAGCCGGGCGTCGGCGAGCTGCTGCTGGTACTGCTGCAGCGTCTGCTGTGCCTCCGCCTGGGCTGCTTCGGCCCTGGCGATACCGCCTTCGATCTTGTCGGTTCGTTCTTCGAGGACCTTGGTCACACGTGGGATCACGTACTTCCAGAAAAGGACGCCGATGACGATGACACAGACGATCGACCAGACGATGTCGTACGTTGCGGGGACGAGAGGATTCACATCCTCTCCCCCTTCAGCAGCGAGTGTGATGATTTCGCGCATCGGAATCAGAAGATGAAGCCGGCGACGAGGCCGATCAGCGCGAGGGCCTCGGTGAACGCGATACCGAGGAACATGTTGGTACGGATCTGGCCGGACAGCTCGGGCTGACGCGCGATGCCCTCGATGGCCTTACCGACGACGATGCCGACGCCGATGCCGGGGCCGATCGCAGCGAGGCCGTAGCCGATGGCGCCGAAGCCGGTGAAGGTGCTCTCGGTGGTCGCGGCTTCCTGGGCCAGGTAAGCGAGGCTCATGAGTCTTCTTTCCCTTTCTGTTGCTCACCCGCCGGTCGGCGTGTGTAGCAGGTTTGGCGGTAGTAGTGGTTTCAGTCAGGTCAGTGGTCGGCAGCGTGCTGCGACTGCGAGATGTAGACCGCGGTCAGCAGCGCGAAAACGTAGGCCTGCAGGAAGATGACCAGCAGCTCGAACAGCGTGAAGCCGATACCAGCCAGCAGCGAGAACGGCGAGAAGACTTTCATCCACGCGGTGGCGTCGAACAGGAAGAACCAGGTCGCGCTGAAGAACAGCACCAGCATGATGTGACCGGCGAGCATGTTGGCCATGAGTCGGACGGTCAGCGTGAACGGGCGCAGGATGAAGGTCGAGATGAACTCGATCGGGATCAGCAGCACGTGCAGCGCGATCGGCACGTCGGGGACGACGATGCTGTGCCGGATGTAGGAGAAGAAGCCGTACTTCCGGATGCCGACGTAGTTGTAGGCGATGTAGACGATCGCGGCCAGCACCAGCGGCATGCCGATGCGCGCATTCGAGGAGATGTTCAATCCTGGAATCACACCGGAGAAGTTCAGAAAGAGAACCGTGAAGAAGATCGTCGCGATCAGCGGGAGGAACTTCTTGCCGGATTCCTTGCCGAGTACCTCGTCGGCGATCTGCTCCTTGACGAAGACCACGCCGGTCTCCATCACATTCTGCAGGCCGCGCGGGACGATCTTCGGCGAGCGGAAAGCCAGCACGAAGACGATCACCAGAACGGCGGTCATCAGCAGCCGAACCAGCATCAAGCGATCGAGTTCGAACGGCGTACCCGCGAACAGCACCGCTGGGGGGAAGAAGTCGGACAGCGATGGCGCGTGAAACTCGCCTGCCGCCAAAGTGGTGACGCTCAGCGTTCTCTCCCGTGTTCGGGCCGCGGGTACGGTCAATCCCGCGGTTCGATCGGACATTGACGATCAATGGGGTCGACTCAGGTCGGCTCGAAATTCGTCAGCCACTTGTCCGGTGTGTAACCGGAACCGCTGCTGAGCGGGTGTCGGCGACATCGTCGACATGCTTCAACCGGGCACATTCCACCCGGATCGGCAGTAAGCATAGCGGCACCGGGCGGGATCTCGGCGATCCCCCCTGGTAACCCGAGGCAAAGCCCTGTGTTGGTCTGGGCCGCGCCCCTAGCTTGGGTGCTTGCTTACCAAGACTTTACCAAGCTATCTACGACAGTGCGTAGCTGGGTGGGATTATTCCTGCTCGGACGCCGTTTCGTCGTCACCCGCGCGTGTCGTGACGTACGGAACCTTCTGGCTCACAACGCCATACGTCTCGGCACCGAGAACGATCAGCAGAGCGCCCACCACGGTGAAGAACAGCGCGGGCCTGCTGTAGAAGTCGAACTGGTTGAGCACCGCGATGACCAGCAGCGCGACCAGCAGCTTGCCGACCCAGCTGACCAGCAGGACCAGGCCCGCGGTACTCGGCGGCAGCTTCGCGCCGAGCAGCACCGAGACCACCGTGGTGAGGATGAACCCACCGCCGATGGCGGCACCGAGCAGCGCCCCCCACAGCCCGGGCATCCCGGCGACCGCGGTGGCGATCACCACCGCGACGACCACGAGGACGCCGAGGCCGATCAGGCCGTAGCGCAGTGCGGCGCGGAGCGGAGCGTCGGGGCCTGGCACGGTTTCCGGTGTAAAGCTCACGGGCCGCACTTTACCTTCTCGCCGTATTCAGCTGTTGGCCGACTCCGCCCGGCGCATCGACGGGATCGCGGTCACTACCAGCGCGAACACCAGGCCACCGGCCACCAGCAACACCACGATCCTGCGGTCCATCAGCGACGTTCCCACCGCGCCGAACGCGAGTACCCCGACCCACAAATAGATCAGCAACACCACGCGCCGGTGCGAATGCCCGATCTGCAGCAAACGATGGTGCAGATGCATTTTGTCCGGTGTGGAGAAACTCACGCCCGCGCGCACACGGCGCACGATCGCCAGCAGCAGATCCAGGACCGGAATGAACATCACCGCGCCGACCAGCAACAGCGGCGAGAGCAGGCCGACGATGTCGCGCGGCCCGTAGCCCTGCAGCGGAATTCGGCCGGAGGCGCCGGTGGAAACCGCGGCCAGCATCAAACCGATCAGCATCGAGCCGGTGTCACCCATGAATATTCGGGCAGGCTGGAAATTGTGTGGCAGAAATCCCAGGCAGGCGCCCGCCAGCGCGGCGGCGAGCAACGCGGGGGGATAGGTGTCCACCGAGCCGCCCTGGTCGAACAGCAATCCCACGGAGAACACGAAAACCGCGCCGGCGCAGATCAAACCGAGGCCTGCCGCGAGCCCGTCGAGACCGTCGACGAAGTTCATCGCGTTCACCAGGGTGACGGTGATACCGACGGTCACCAGGCCGCCCTGCAATTGATCCAGCACCACGGTGGTGTCGTTGAACGGGTCGTAGATGACGTACCAGCTCAGTCCCATCAGGGCCATCACGCCCGCCGCGGTGACCTGGCCGACGAACTTGGTGAGCGCGTCCAGGCCCCACCGATCGTCGACGATGCCGACCAGCACGATGATCGTCGCCGCGACCAGCACGGCCGGTATATCGGGCGCGTAGTCGAATCCGCGGCGCAGCGCGGGCAACTGGTGCGCGAACAGCACTGCCGCGACCACACCCAGATACATGCCGCCGCCACCCATCCGGGGAATCGGCTGCACGTGTACATCGCGTTCGCGCGGGACCGCGACCGCGCCGAAGGAGACGGCGAGAATCCGGACCCCGCCGGTGGCGAGGAAGGTCGCGGTGGCAGAGACGAGCAGCACGAGAACGAGCTCGCGCAGGGGGACTACCGTGCTCATCGGATGCGTGCGATCACCGCTGCGCGGGGCTGGTCAGCGCGTCGGGCGCCATGCCGAGCACCTCGGCGATCTCCGCGGCCGAGACCGCGCCTTCCCGCAGAATCCGCGGCTGATCCGCGGTGAGATCGACGATCGTCGACGCGACCGCGTGCGCCGCGGGCCCGCCGTCGAGATACACACTCGCCAGGGAACCCAGCTGCTCGCGCGCCTGTTCGACGGTGCTGGCAGGCGGCTGACCCGACACGTTCGCGCTGGAGACGGCGAGCGGGCCGACCTCACGCAGCAATTCCAGGGCCACCGGATGCAGCGGCATCCGCAGCATCACCGTGCCACGGGTGTCGCCGAGGTCCCACGCCAGCGACGGCGCGGCCTGCACGACCAGGCTCAGCGCACCGGGCCAGAACGCGCGGATCAGCTCGCGGGCCTGCGGGCGAACGGAGAACACGAGGCCGTCGATGGTGTGCCACGACCCGACCAGCACGGGGACGGGCATGTCCCGGCCACGTCGCTTGGCGGCCAGCAACGCGGCCACCGCCTCGGAATCGAACGCGTCGGCCGCGAGGCCGTACAGCGTGTCGGTCGGCATCACGACCAGCCGGCCGGACTTCAGCGCGCTGGTGGCGGCGGTGAGCCCGGCGGCCCTGGACGCTTGCTCGGCACAGTCGTAGACGGTACTCACGCTCAGTCTTCGCCTTCCCGCGGTTTCTGCCGGTCTTCGGGTGGGCGACGTTCTTCCGCCGCCCCAGGCCTACTCGGGACAGGGTTGCGGCAACCCGTCGAGGTTCCCCGATTCTTGCCGGTCTTGGGTGTGCGGCAAGAGTCTAGCTCCCGGGGACGCAGGGCAGTTTCCGGCATCTGGCGGCAGCGCCCCTGGCCTGGCATCACCCACCGCGGACCCCGGATGCTCCCGATTTGCTGCCTCGTGACAATCGACGCTCATTTCCACCGGTCACCGATCGGCTCGCGCCGCCACCGGGACGGATCGTCGACGACGAGGTTCGCTCAACGACTGCCGGGACAGCGGCCGCTGCGGCCGGCAGTCCACCGGACACCGCCCGGCCGACGACCCGTTGACGCCTGTCCCGCCGACCGGACACCAAGACGACGCGGCGACCAGGTGGCGGTGGCCGAGCCGACCACGCCGCGCGACAGCCGGACAGGGCGACCGCGCTGGCACCGGGTCAGCGAGCGGCGGGTGGGGTGGCGGCGACGACGAAGCGGGGTTTGCCTGCGAGATCGGGGTGCTCGACGATATCGACCAGCCCGGCGGCCGCGAGCAAGGCCGCCACTCCCCCACCGTTGCTGTCGTCGTGTTCGATCGCGGTCGCCCCGCCGGGACGGAGCAGGCGGGCGATGGTGGGCACCATCACCCGGATCACGTCCAGGCCGTCGGAGCCGCCGAACAGCGCGCGGTGCGGGTCGTGGTCGGCGACCTCGGGATCGAGCACAGCGGACTCCGGGATGTAGGGCGGGTTCGACACCACCACGTCGACACGGCCGGACAGCTCGGCCAGCAGGGTGGGATCGGTGACGTCGTCGGCGTGCAGGGTGATCGGGGTGTCGCCGTCGGCGATCCGGGCATCGGCATTGCGGCGAGCCCAGGCCAGCGCGGCGGGATCGAGTTCCACGGCGTGCACCCGCGCGTCGGGGCGGGCGTGCGCGATGGCCAGCGCCAGCGCGCCGGAGCCGGTGCAAAGGTCGACCACCACCGGCTCATGGTCGTGCGGCAGGGCTTCCAGCCGGGCCAGTGCCCAGGCGAACAACAGCTCGGTTTCCGGCCGAGGGATGAACACACCGGGCCCGACGGCGAGGTCGATCTCGCCCATGGCGGCGGTTCCGGTCAAATGCTGCAAGGGAATCCGGGCGGCCCGTGCCGCGACCAGGTCGTCGAAGCGGGCTGCCTCGGCAGGCTCGACCAGCGGATGCAGCGCCAGCCGCATCCGGTCGACACCGAGCACGTGCGCCGCCAACTGCTCGGCGTCCGACAGCGGCGAGGCGACGCCGACCGCCGCCAGCCGCTCCGCCGCGGCGACCACCAGCGGCCGCAGGCGTACCCGTTCGATCATCGTGCTCCTCCTCGCCACACCATCGGCCGCCGACCGAACGCCGCATCGGGCGGAACCCCGGATACGCGCTGGGCGTCGACCCCCACCGCCGGCTGCGGTCCGCCGGAGAGCTGCTCCCCCGACCGCGGTGCCGTCACCTCGCTCCGGCGCGGCCACGGCCGCACATCGCGAAGTCCGGCGGGGCCACCGCGCGCCTCCGCGGGAGGTCGGCGGCGGCAGACCAGGACCGACGTCATACCGAGCGGCAGACGGCCGGACCGCACCGTTATTCGGCCGCCATCCGCGCGTCGCGGTCGGCCTTGCCGAGCGCGTCGAGCAGCGCGTCCATGTCGCCGTCGAGGACCGCATCGAGGTTGTGCGCCTTGAAGCCGATGCGGTGATCGGCGATCCGGTTCTCCGGGAAGTTGTAGGTGCGGATGCGTTCGGAGCGGTCGACCGTGCGGATCTGGCTGGCCCGGCCCGCGGCGGCCTCCTGCTCGGCCTGTTCCTCGGCCAGCGCCTGCAACCTGGCCGCGAGCACCTGCATGGCGCGCGCCTTGTTCTGCAGCTGGGAACGCTCGTTCTGGCAGGTCACCACGATGCCCGAGGGCAGGTGGGTGATGCGGACCGCCGAGTCGGTGGTGTTCACACCCTGACCGCCCTTGCCTGAGGAGCGGTAGACATCGATGCGCAGATCGGTCTCGTCGATCTGCACCTGCTCGACCTCGTCGGGCTCCGGGTAGATCAGCACGCCCGCGGCCGAGGTGTGGATGCGGCCCTGCGACTCGGTCACCGGCACCCGCTGCACCCGGTGCACCCCACCCTCGAACTTGAAGCGCGACCACACTCCGTCGCGGGCGGCGTCGCGGCTCTTGATCGACAGCGTCGCGTCCTTGTAGCCGCCCAGGTCGGAATAGGTGACGTCGAGCGTCTCCACCTTCCAGCCGTGCCGTTCGGCGTAGCGGATGTACATGCGGGCCAGGTCGGCGGCGAACAGCGCCGACTCCTCGCCGCCCTCCCCGGACTTCACCTCGAGCACCACATCGTCGCCGTCGTGCGGGTCGCGCGGGGCGAGCAGATCGGCCAGCTGCTGTTCCAGCTCGGCCAGCTGCGCCTCCAGCCCCGGTACCTCGGCGGCGAAGGCCGCGTCGTCGGCGGCCAGCTCCCGCGCGGCCTCGAGGTCATCGCGCACCGACTCCAGCTTGCGGTAGGTGGTCATCACCGGCGCCAGCTCGGCGAACCGCTTGCCGACCCGACGCGCGGCACCGGCGTCGTTGTGCAACGACGGATCGGCCAGCTGCGTCTCCAACCCCTGATACTCGGCGAGAATATCGTCGATAGCAGAAGGTGCAGTCTGTTCGGCCATTGCCGTGAACTCCTACAAAGTAGAGGCCGAGAAGTCTTTCCCAGGCCGAAGGACCCCGCGGCGCCCGCGCCGCCAAAAGGTGACGCCCGGCCTGCTGAGCAGAGCCGGGCGTCGGAGGGGGCAACTAGGAGGCGTCGGCCTTCTTGCCAGCGCGCTTGCCGTAGCGAGCCTCGAAGCGAGCCACACGGCCGCCGGTGTCGAGGATCTTCTGCTTGCCGGTGTAGAACGGGTGACACTGCGAGCAGACCTCGACCGTGATCTGGCCGGACTCCTTGGTGGAGCGAGTCTGGAAGGTGTTGCCGCAACCACACACGACGGTGGTGTCGACATACGTGGGGTGGATTCCTGCCTTCATGGGCGTCCTCTCGATAATGGTCGCCGGGTCGCATGCCGCTGGAGCGCGGAATGCGTGAACCGGAACCGACTAGGCGGGATGTCTGCGGAGCCGCAGACACACAGCGGAACAGTGTATATGGAGCGCTGGCGCGCTCGAGTCGCGGCCCCCTGGTGTCTCGCCGAAGGGCCGCGACCGACTGCTCCGCAGTCCGGGACCTCCTCGAGGTCGGCCCGGTGTGGGCCGAGTTGGAGGGCTCCTTGCGGAATCAACGATCCCAGGTGGTGAATTAATCCTCGAGCGCGCCCGGGGCGGTCTTGGAGACCGTCATCAGGAACTCGAGGTTGTTCTTCGACTTCCTGAGCCGATCCATCAGCAGATCGATCGCCTGGTGCGAGTCCAGACCGGACAGCACGCGCCGCAGCTTGTGCACGACCGCCATCTCGTCGGGCGACATCAGCAGCTCGTCGTGGCGGGTGCTGGACGGGTTGATGTCGACGGCGGGGAACACGCGCCGCTCGGCGATCTTGCGATCGAGCTTGAGCTCGGCGTTGCCGGTGCCCTTGAACTCCTCGAAGATCACCGTGTCGCCGGTGGAACCGGTCTCCACCATCGCGGTGGCGATGATGGTGAGCGAGCCACCGTTCTCGATGTTGCGCGCCGCGCCGAGGAACCGCTTGGGCGGGTACAGCGCGGTCGAGTCGACACCACCGGAGAGGATACGGCCCGACGCGGGCGAGGAGTTGTTGTACGCGCGGCCCAATCGGGTGATCGAGTCGAGCAACACCACCACGTCCTTGCCCATCTCCACCAGCCGCTTGGCCCGCTCGATGGCGAGTTCGGCGACCGAGGTGTGATCGGCAGGCGGCCGGTCGAAGGTGGAGGCGATGACCTCACCCTTCACCGAACGCTGCATGTCGGTGACCTCTTCGGGACGCTCGTCGACCAGCACCACCATCAGGTAGCACTCAGGGTTGTTGGTCGCGATCGCGTTGGCGATGTCCTGCATGATCGTGGTCTTGCCCGCCTTGGGCGGGGACACGATCAGCGCGCGCTGGCCCTTGCCGATCGGCATGATCAGGTCGATCACGCGGGTCGTCAGCTTGTTCTGGGCGGTCTCCAGGCGCAGCCGCTGGTTCGGGTACAGCGGGGTGAGCTTCTGGAAGTCGGGACGGCGCTTGGCCGCCTCCACGTCGCCGCCGTTGACGGTGTCGAGCCGGACCAGCGGGTCGAACTTCTGGCGCTGGTTGCTCTGCTCGCCGTCGCGCGGGGCACGCACGGCACCGGTGATGGCGTCACCGCGGCGCAGGCCGTTCTTGCGAACCAGGTTCATCGAGACGTACACGTCGTTCGGGCCGGCCAGGTAGCCGGAGGTCCGCACGAACGCGTAGTTGTCGAGCACGTCCAGGATGCCTGCGACCGGCTGCAGGACGTCGTCCTCGCGGATCTCGAAGTCGCGGGCCTCGCCGCCACCACCGGCGCCACCGTCGCGGTCGCGGCCACGACGGCGCTCACGGAACCGGCGACCCCGGCGACCGCGGCCGCCTTCCTCGTCGTCGCCACCACGGTCGTCGCGCGCGCCGCGGCCACCACCGTTGTTGCCGTTCTGGTTCTGGTTGCGGTCGCCGCGGTCGCCACGCTCGCGCCTGCGCTCGCTCTGCTCGCCACCGTCGGCCTTGTCGGCCTGCTTGGTGTCCTCGGTCCGGTTCTCGGTCTGGGTGTTCTCGCCACCACCGGAACGGGCCTGGTCACGACCACGGCGCTGCCTGCCACGACCACGCTGACCGCCCTCGCGACCGGATTCCTCGGTCTGCTCGGCGGCGGGCTTGGACTCGGCCTGCTCGGTCTTGGCCTCGATGGGCTTCGACTCGGCGGGCTTGGACTCGGCGGGCTTGGACTCGGCGGCGGGCTGCTCGACCGGCGGCTTCTCCGCGGGCGCGGCCTTCTCCGCCTTGGCCTGCTTGTCGGCCTTCGCGGGCGCCTCGGTCTTGGCGGGAGCCGACTTCGCCGGCGCATCGGCCGCCACGGCGGCGGCCTCGGTGGACTTACCCGTCTTCGCGGGCGCTCCGGCCTGATTCTCCTTGATGGCGGCGATGAGATCGCCCTTGCGCATCCCGGAGGTGCCTCGGATACCGAGCTCCCCCGCCAGTGCGCGCAACTGCGGCAACAGCATTCCAGTCAGCCCCGATCGTGCGACGTCGGTGTGTTCGCTCATTTTCGAAATCTGTCCGGATTCACTTTCGCGGCCGCCCGAGTTCGTAGGGTTGGATTCCACCCCGGGTGTCGCGAGCAGGTCCGTATCTGTCACGGAAATCCTTTCCTTCCCTCGAATGCCGTGTGCTGAATCGAGGGTTCGTTCCGCAGACCCGGCAACGTGTGCCGAGCTCGGATTATGCGTCCAGACGGACGCCTGTGCCGTACTACCCGCCCCGCCGGACCGGAGGCTTCGCCACCAGAAGACAGTGGTGAGGAGAGATCATTCCAGTTTCGCGGCTTCTCGGCGTCGCAGCACCCCCATGGTGTGGAGGCTCGAGCCTGGAGCCTGCTGGAGCGATTGCCCTGATGAAGCACCGGCGTCTGATGCGCACGATGTACGGACAAGCCCAGGATAGCTGCCCATTGTGATCAACGGCAAGGCAGGCACGCCGTCAGTCGATGACGACGCCGTCCGCGATGCCGGGTTCGACCACACGCAGCCCGTCGGATTCCGCCTGTTTGCGCAGGTCATCAGGGAAATCTCCGGTTGCGAGCGCCAGCACGGTCGGGCCTGCGCCCGATACCGTCGCCGCGATTCCCGCCGCGCGCAGCCGCTCGATCCAGGCCGTGGTGAGCGGTAGCGCGGGGGCACGCTGGGTCTGGTGCAGCTTGTCCGCGGTGGCGGGCAGCAGCAGATCGGGCCGCTCGGTGAGCGCGACGACGGCCAGTGCGGCCCTGCTGACATTGAACGCGGCGTCGCCGTGCGGCACCTGCTCGGGCAGCAGCCCCCTGGTGTGCGCCGTGGACGAGCGTTCCTGCGGAATCAGCACCACCGGGCGCAGCGCCGCGGCGGGCCGCAGCCGCACCGCCCGGTAGGCGCGGGTGGCATCGGCATCGGTTTCGGTCCACGACACCACGATTCCGCCGAGCACGCTGGCGGCGGCGTTGTCGGGGTGGCCCTCGAACTCCGAGGCCAGCTGGACCAGCCGGTCGGGGTCGAGGCGCAGGTCGGGATCGAACTTCGCGGCGAGCCCCGCACCGGCGGCCAGCCCGCCGACCACGGCCGAGGCGCTGGAGCCGAGTCCGCGCGAGTGCGGAATCACGTTGCGGCACACCACCTCGAGCCCGTCGGCCCAGACCCCGAGCGCTTCGAGCCCGCGCTCGATCGCACGCACCACCAGATGCGTTGGGCCCCAGGGCACATCGTCGGCGCCCTCACCCTCCACCCGGATGTCGAGACCCGATTCGGTGGTACGCACCTCGATCTCGTCGTACAGCCCCAATGCCATTCCGAGGCAATCGAATCCGGGGCCGAGATTGGCCGTGGAGGCGGGAACGCGCACGGTCACTTCCAGACCGGCGGGCAGGGTCGCTGTCATCAGCCTGCTCTCGCGCGCGCTCAACTCAGGCCAGCTCGAGTTCGTGCGCGACAGCCACCGGGTCGACAGCGATCGGCGTAACCTCGGGCATCCCGGCCAACGCGTTGTCCGGGTCCTTGAGACCGTTACCGGTCACGGTGCACACCACGGTCAGGCCCGAATCCAGCCAACCCTCAGCACGAGCAGCCAGCAGACCGGCCACGCTCGCGGCCGACGCGGGCTCGACGAACACGCCCTCGGTCGCCGCGACCAGCCGGTACGCGGCCAGGATCTCCTCGTCAGTGGCCGCGCGGAACGCGCCACCGGACTGCTCCTTGGCCTCCATCGCCCCGTTCCACGACGCCGGCGCACCGATCCTGATCGCGGTCGCGACAGTCTCCGGGTCCTTCACCGGCGCCCCGCTGACCAGCGGCGCCGCACCAGCGGCCTGCACACCGAGCATCCGCGGCAACACCGAGGTGATGCCATCGGCGTGGTATTCGCGGTAACCACGCCAGTAGGCAGTGATGTTGCCCGCATTGCCGACCGGCAGCACATGCACATCCGGCGCCTTGCCCAGCACATCGCAGATCTCGAACGACGCGGTCTTCTGCCCC